>NZ_BMOY01000021.1 GCF_014647315.1 Paenalicyclobacillus cellulosilyticus | reverse complement strand
GACTGGATTCTGGAGGGGATCATCTCGCAGAAGACGGACTGACGCCAGGTGTGCGCTATTTGACGCTCACGAACCGGGTGGCAGCTCACCTGCGCACCTACACACCTACACATACAAAATGTCCCGTATCCCCGGCCGAACGACTCGCGCCGCAAGGCGCGGTTGGAGTGAGGCCGGGGATACGGGACATATTTCAAAATTGAAGCAAGCGATGGAGCACCGGCGGGCGCCACTCTGCCACATAAGAAACATATTGACGTACCAAGGCAGCGTCAATGTCGTTGTTCCAGTGGACAATGTCAGACCATTCCACAGGATGATACCGAGCAAGGGCGGACAGGCTGTATAACAATCCGAAGTGAATCAAGGTGAGCGCCACATCCTGCGTGTTGTTCGCCTCCTCCGGAGAGATGCGGTGAGCAGAGATGCGGTTGGCAGGCTGTGTTCCCGGGATACTTGTATCGTCTTGCGGATGGTTGTTTTCAGCAAGCCGGCTTGCAAGCCGGCTTCGCCAAGGTAGTGCTTGAAAGCTTGTGTACCATGGCGGGAGAAGGACAGCCAGGTTGGGTAAGCTCGCCAACAGTTCGCCGACGCGGCAACGCAGAGGAAGCTCAAGACCTGGGCAGAAGGCGTCCCGGAAGCTTTGGAGCACTCCTTCGCGATGCAGCCACAGCACATCATATGGCCAACGATAGTTGGCTCGTTTTGTGCGGCGGACGGAAACACCATGTTGCATGACATGCGCGGAACGAGGATAACTGACCTCTTGAAGGTGAATCGCGGCTTTTAACCAGTTGAGCAATGCATAGTACATGGCAAGGGGCTTCAATTCCAAGGCGACCGCTTTTCCTTCGCGTTCAAACGCCATCGCCAGCCGCACGGTGGCCGCAAGATGGGTGGACGCGTGGTATTGCAATCCAGACGGCGCATCGGGGTGCCAAGCCCGAACAACCTGTAAGGCAACGGCCTCGCTTTGCAGCGACTCCATCGACCAAGCTGTCATGAGGTTCCTCCCTGCTTTTCGCATATGCACGACAATCCGACAGCAGTTGACAGTATGCGGACAGCGCTGCTATACTATGCCCAATATCCACGGCGGATTTGTGGCCATCCCATGTGATTCTTTTGGATGTCGCGAAAGTGAACCTCTGCTGTTCACTTTTCTTTATTTCCATTTCCAAAACGTGTTTCTCCATGGAAATTGCCTCAGTCTTACAGCCCGGAAGGCACAACATGGCATGGTATGGGAGGGAGCATCGTTGAGCCAGCGATGGGCTGAGAAGTTTGCAGGCGAAGGACTCACGTTTGACGACGTCTTGCTGATCCCCGCCAAGTCTGAGGTCCTGCCGCGCGATGTGGATGTGACGACGCGTTTGACGACGGACATCCGGCTCAACATCCCGATTGTGAGCGCGGCGATGGACACGGTCACCGAATCGGCGATGGCCATCGCCATGGCTCGCGAGGGCGGCATCGGGATTGTGCATAAAAACATGCCGATTGAGCGGCAGGCGGAGGAAATCGACAAGGTCAAACGGTCGGAGAGCGGTGTCATCACGGATCCCATCTACCTCACACCAGAACACCCCATTCGCGACGCGGAGGCGATGATGGCGAAGTACCGCATCTCCGGCGTCCCCATTGTCGAGCCGGGATCGCGCCGTTTGGTGGGCATCATCACCAACCGAGATCTACGGTTTGAGCAGAACTTCGACCGTCCGATTGCCGAGGTGATGACCAAGGATAACTTGGTCACGGCGCCCGTCGGCACCACGTTGCAAGATGCCAAAGAGATTCTCATGCGCCATAAAATCGAAAAACTGCCCCTCGTCGATGAACACGGGGTTCTCAAGGGTCTCATCACCATCAAGGACATCGAAAAAGCCCGCCAGTTCCCGAATGCGGCGAAAGATGCCCAGGGACGACTCTTGGTCGGAGGCGCGGTATCCGTCGCCAAAGACATGTTCGATCGCGTGGAAGCCATGGTGGCTGCGGGTGTGGACGTCATCGTCGTCGATACGGCGCACGGCCACTCGGTGGGCGTATTGCGCGCAGTGGCGGATTTGCGGCGCAAATATCCCGACCTGCAGATCATCGGCGGCAACGTGGCGACCGCCGAAGCGACGCGCGACCTGATTGAAGCAGGTGTGAACGCCGTAAAGGTGGGTATCGGCCCCGGATCCATCTGTACGACGCGGGTGGTCGCGGGCATCGGGGTACCGCAGATCACGGCTATCTACGACTGTGCCACCGCGGCGCGGGAGTACGGCATTCCCATCATCGCAGACGGTGGGATCAAGTATTCGGGTGACATCACCAAGGCCATCGCGGCTGGTGCGGACACGGTGATGCTCGGCGGCCTTTTGGCGGGCACGGAGGAGAGCCCGGGTGAGACAGAGCTTTATCAAGGCCGGCGCTTCAAGGTGTATCGTGGCATGGGTTCGCTCGGCGCAATGCGCGAAGGGGGAGGCGAGCGGTACTTCCAGGAGGATGCGAAAAAGCTCGTCCCCGAAGGGATTGAGGGACGGGTGGCGTACCGCGGGCCGGTCAGCGACATCCTGTATCAGCTGGTGGGAGGTCTGCGCGCGGGCATGGGTTATTGCGGTACCCCGACCATCCGCGACCTGCAGGAAAACGGCCGGTTCATGCGGATCACGGCAGCCGGCTTGCGGGAGAGCCACCCGCACGATGTCCAAATCACGAAAGAAGCACCAAACTACAGTGTGTAGAGAAATTCGGCCGCCGAGAGGATATGATATACTGGAGCGCAGGGTGATGACATGACCCTCCCGTGGTGGTTGATTGGGTCCATCATTCTGAACAGCATCTTGGTCATCCTGTTTCTCACCGGCGGTTTCTTCATGATGCGGGCATTTCTGCGGCAGTGGAGGAACCGTCAGGATTAGAGCAGCATGCATGGGATGTTGCGCACGCCCCCGGTGCCACCCGGGGGTCGTCGGCATGTCGGCAATATCTGCGGGAGGCGGGTGTCGTATGGCAAAGACAGGTACGGAGATGGTCAAGCGCGGAATGGCGCAGATGCAGAAGGGCGGCGTCATCATGGACGTCGTCACACCGGAACAGGCAAAGATTGCAGAGGCAGCGGGTGCATGCGCAGTCATGGCGCTGGAGCGCGTTCCGTCCGATATCCGCGCTGCGGGCGGCGTGGCTCGGATGGCGGATCCCAGCCTCATCGAGGAGATCATGAAAGCCGTATCCATCCCGGTCATGGCGAAGTGCCGGATTGGTCATATCGTCGAAGCGCGTATTCTGGAAGCCATTGGCGTCGACTATATCGATGAAAGCGAAGTGTTGACGCCGGCTGACGACAAGTTCCACATCAACAAGAAGGAGTTCACGGTGCCGTTTGTCTGCGGCGCGCGCGATCTCGGTGAAGCCCTGCGCCGAATCGGCGAGGGTGCGGCGATGATCCGAACAAAAGGAGAGGCGGGCACCGGCAATATCATCGAAGCGGTGCGCCACATGCGCACCATGCAGGCTCAGATCCGCAAGGTGCAGAACATGTCGGAAGACGAGCTGATGACCGAGGCGAAAAACCTGGGTGCGCCGTATGAACTGTTGCTCGAGGTGCATCGAACGGGGCGGTTGCCGGTCGTGAACTTTGCGGCGGGCGGCATCGCGACGCCGGCCGATGCGGCCCTCATGATGCTCTTGGGTGCCGATGGCGTGTTCGTCGGCTCGGGTATCTTCAAGTCGGAGAACCCGGAAAAATACGCCCGGGCGATTGTACAGGCCACAACGCACTATCAGGACTACGAACTGCTGGCCGAGTTGTCGAAAAATCTGGGCACGCCCATGAAAGGCATCGACCTCAACACCTTGCGCGAGGAAGAGCGCCTGGCGGTGCGCGGCTGGTAAGCCGAGGCGATGTCCATGAACATCGGCGTGATCGCATTGCAGGGTGCATTCGTGGAACACCAAAAGGCGTTGGCGCGGCTCGGTGTGTCCTCGGTGTTGGTCAAGCGCCGGCAGCACCTCGCCGGGTTGGACGGGCTCATCATCCCCGGCGGGGAAAGTACGTCCATCGGTCGGTTGATGCGGGAGTATGACCTGTTGGAGCCCATTCGCGACCTGGCTCAGCATGGGATGCCTATGCTCGGGACGTGCGCGGGGATGATCATCCTCGCCAAGCGGATTTCCGGTGGAGAGGAACCGCATGTCGCGGTGATGGATGTCGAGGTGGCGCGCAATTCATTTGGACGACAGCGCGAGAGCTTTGAAGCGGACCTGGATATTCCGGTGTTGGGATCGCGACCGTTCCCAGCAGTGTTTATCCGTGCACCGCACATCGTCTCGGTCGGGCCGAACGTCGAGGTGCTGGCTACGTACCAGGATCGGATTGTGGCGGTGCAGGAGGGCCACCTGCTCGCCCTGTCGTTCCACCCCGAGCTGACGGATGACGATCGCATCCATGCGTATTTCCTCGATTTGGTTGGATAAAGAAGGCGTCGGGCACCGGCACCGCGAAGAGCAGGCACCCTGGAGTACCTGGGGTGCCTTTTTGTTGTCAGGGTGCGCCACGGTTTGGTATGCTCGAACCAATGTGAACAGGCGCGGTTACGTGGAGGATGTGGTGATATGCTTGACATTCGCGCAATACGCAACGATCCAGACCGATTTCGGACAGGTCTGCGCCGCAAACATGCGGACCCGGCACTCATCGACGAACTGCTGGCGGCTGATGCCGCGTGGCGCAAAGCGCTCACAGAGTCGGAACAATTGAAAAGCCGGCGCAACAAAACGTCGGAGGCCATCGCCACGAAGAAGCGCCAAGGATTGGACGCAAGCGATGACATCCGCGAGATGCGCGAAGTTTCGGAGCGGATCAAGGTGCTCGACGATGAAGTGCGGCAACTGGAAGCCCGGGTGCAGGAGCTGTTGCTCGGCATCCCCAACATCCCCCACGAATCCGTGCCGGATGGCGAGAGCGAAGCGGACAACGTCGTGGTCCGCCACTGGGGAGAGCGGCCGGCGTTCATGTTTCCGCCGCGTCCGCACTGGGAGATCGCGCAGATGCTCGACATCGTCGATTTTGAGCGGGCGGTGAAGATCACCGGATCGCGGTTCGTCGCGTACAAAGGTTTGGGCGCCAAACTGGAACGGGCCTTGGCGTCGTTCATGCTCGACTTTCATATCGAACGCCACGGCTACACCGAGGTGTTTCCTGCTTTCATCGCGAATGAAGAGAGCCTCATCGGTACGGGCAACTTGCCCAAATTCGGTGAGGAGATGTTCAAACTCGAAGGTCTCCCTTATTACCTCATTCCGACGGCCGAGGTGCCATTGACCAACCTGTACCGGGACGAGATCCTGGCGGCGTCCGACTTGCCGGTGTTGCTCGCCGGGTACAGCGCATGCTTCCGGTCGGAGGCTGGATCGGCAGGGAAGGATACGCGAGGACTCATTCGCCTGCACCAGTTCCAAAAGGTGGAGTTGGTGAAACTGGTGGCGCCCGAGGAATCCTATCAAGCGTTGGAACGCTTGGTCGAGGAGTGCGCAGCCATCCTGGAAGCCTTGCATTTGCCTTACCGGGTGGTGGAGATCTGCACGGGGGATTTGGGGTTTAAGGAGACCAAGAAATACGATCTTGAAGTATGGTTGCCGGCACAGGAAACGTACCGGGAGATCAGCTCCTGTTCCAACTTTGAAGATTTTCAGGCGCGGCGGGCCAATCTGCGTTTCCGGCGCGAAGAGGGCGCCAAGCCGGAATACCTGCACACGCTCAACGGTTCCGGGCTCGCCATCGGGCGTACCGTCGCGGCCATCTTGGAGAACTACCAGCAAGAGGACGGATCGGTGCGCATCCCGGACGCTTTGGTCCCGTATATGGGCGTCGATGTCATTCGGCGGAGGGACGCGTGATGCACGCGCCCACGCTTACCGTGGCGAACTTGTTACGTTGGGCTGCGTTCGCAGCGGTTGTGATCATCGCGGGGGTATGTGTGGCGCTGCAGCGCCGGGCGCTGCACCCGGTGGCATTCGGCCGGTCGATGTTCATCAGTGCGACCGCGGTGCTGATGGGTCTGATGGTCGGCATGTCGCCGGGCATTCCGGCGACCGTCGTCTCGCTGGGACTGCTTGGTCTCGGTTTTGGGTTCCTGCTCTTCATGGGTTGGGTGTCGCTCCGCCATCTGCAGCAAAGGAAACGGAATCCAGAGGCGCGCGAATGAAGAAGGAGGAATTGGGGTGCGGTTGTCGCGCATGTCCGTCGAAGTGACGGCGGACGACTTGAATTCGTGGTTGGCCGCGCTCGCGCCGGATGCCCCTGTCCGGGTGCACGCCATCACGCCAGTGGGCGTTCACGGCCAGCTCAAGCTGTGGTTTTGGTACATCGACTTCGTCGCAGTGCCATCATGCCAAGACGGCGTGATTTCCCTCGACATTCGTGCGCACAAGCTGGTGCCTATCCCGGCAGCGTGGGTGCAACGGCAACTCCGCGAGGTGGTCAAAGACAGCCCGCCTGGGATTGAGGCGTTCCAGCAATCCCTCCGCGTTCATCTCCCCTCCCTATGCGCTCCGTTCGGGATTTCGCTGCGCGTCTGTGAACTGTCAACCCGTCAAGACGTGCTGTGCTGCGTGTTGGAAGACCTGCGCGTGGAACCTGGGACCATCTGGAATCGAGCATAACCCCTTGGGCAAATGGAGACCTCATCTAGTGAGGTGCCGGCGGCGCGAGGAGCATGCGCCGTACCGGGACCTTCCGGTGGGAGCACACTTCATCATGCCAAGAGGGGGAAGATGTATGACGGTGGCTTCGCAGGTCAAGCAAGCGCTGGCAGGTCTGAAGAGTGCGCAGGCGAATTTTGAACAGTTCGCGCTGCAGACGCAAAACCAGCAGGCGAAGCAGTTGTTCACAGATGCCGCGAACCAGACCAAGGCCATTGTGCAGTCGCTTGAACAGCGTGTTCAACAGTTGGAACAAGAGGAACCGCAGTACAAGGGGTTTTGAGGACGACGTGGCTTCCATGTGGTCATGCGGCCGCCGGACGGCAATCCCATGCCTTCCGGCGGCATCTGGAATGACACATACGGGGGAATGGTACGTGCATATCATCGACGTGGTGTTGCGGAGTGTGTTGATCTTTGCTGCGATGCTGTTGGCGAGCCGTGTGATCGGCCAGAAGTTCATGGTGCTCGCCGCAGGCGTGTTGGTGGTCATCGCAGGTGTGGTCGCGATGGATACCCGCCTGCCCTTGACGAACGGGATCGCCGCGTTGGTGACCTGGGGCGTGTTGGCGGCCATCGCCTCGTTTGCTGCATTGAAATCCGGGGCGTTTCGCAACCTGGTGGTTGGCCAGCCCACCACCGTGATCCAACAAGGGGAAGTGCTTGAACAAAACCTGCGTAAAGCGCGGTTGACCACGAACGAGCTGGTGTCGCTGCTGCGCGAAAAAGGCGTTTTTAAGCTGAGCGATGTGGAGTTCGCCGTCCTTGAACCGGATGGACAACTCAGCGTCATGAAGAAAACATCCCAGCAGCCGTTGACGCCCGCGCTGACCGGGTTGCAGGTAGAAGAAGAGCACGATCCGCGCGTCGTGATCATCGACGGCCACGTGATCGATCAAAACCTCGAGGAATTAGGGTACTCCCCAGGGTGGTTGTTGGGTGAGTTGCGCAAGCAGGGGGCGAGCGACTTCGCGGATGTTTTTTTGGCGCAGGTGGACGCCAAGGGCAACGTGTACGTGGATTTGTACAATGATACGGTGAAACCGCCGCAAGTGAAGGCAAGGCCCCTGCTGGAGGCCACGTTGAAGAAACTGCAGGCGGACTTTGAAACGTTTGCGCTGGAAACGCGCGATCCCGATGTGAAGCGGATGTACGAACAGGAGGCACAACTCCTCAAGACGGTTTTAGAACGGACCGCGCCGTATCTGCGCGAGTGAAGCGTCGGACGGTGTATGGCGGAGCGGGGATGGGTTCCATTGCCGCAAAGCCAAAGGATGTGATATCCTGAAATCAGCGTGCCGACGGATGCGCAGGTGGACGGCGAATCGGGCAAGAGGATAACGTATGCACCCGTAGCTCAGGCGGATAGAGCGAAGGTTTCCTAAACCTTGTCAGCGCAGGTTCGAGTCCTGCCGGGTGCACCAGCCTTGAAAACTGAAGCATAAACGCGAAGAAAAACCAAAAGACGGAGGTCCGAACGCCCCAGGCGTCGCGACCTCCTTTTTTTATGATGGCCTTGCGCGGGCCATCCAGGCTCATTGCGACACCGACTAGTCCCTTCTGACTCCCCATCATCCGTTCCGCCTAGTTCCTCTATGTGAGTCGAAAATGCTCCTTTCCTCCATTTCGAGGATCGCGCACCCCGTTTTACGATCGCGTTGCGCGGTGTGCATCGCGAGGTCAAGTCCAAAATCGAGTCCACATTTCTTTGGAAGGGGGAGGAGAGGATGGGTCAGCGGGAGATGCGCCGCCGGGTGACTCGTGTCGGCGTGATCGCGGTGGCAGCAGCCCTGCTGTTATCTGGTTGCAGCCCGCAGTACATGGTGCTGAATCCGGTCGGGCCGGTGGGAAAAAAGGAATTGGACCTCATTTTGCTGTCGACGGTCCTCATCATGATGGTCATCCTGCCTGTGCTCGCACTCTTGTTTTACATCGTCTGGCGCTACCGCGACAAACCAGGGAACAAGGCGCCATATCAACCGCGTTGGTCGGAAAACAAGGTCCTTGAGGTCATCTGGTGGGGAATTCCCATCGTCGTCGTCGCCATCTTGGGCACGGCCACGGTAAAGACGACGTACGCACTGGTGAAGCCGCCGGAGACGAACGTCAAGCCGTTGACGGTGGAGGTCGTCTCGCTCGACTGGAAGTGGTTGTTCTTGTATCCCGATCAGGGCGTGGCGACCGTCAACTACTGCGAGATCCCCACCGGCGTGCCGGTTCAATTCGAACTGACATCCGACGCACCGATGAACTCATTCTGGGTGCCGCAACTCGGCGGCCAGGAGTACACCATGCCCGGCATGGCGATGCGGCTGTGGCTGCAGGCGGACAAACCGGGCACGTATTACGGACATGGGGCGAACTTCACGGGCGAAGGGTTTGCGCATGACGAGTTCCGGGTCGTTGCGGTGGATGAAACCAAGTTCAACGACTGGGTGACGCATGTGAAGCAGACCGCCCCGGCGTTGACCAAGGCGGGCTACGCGCAGCTCAAACGCCCGAGCATCATGGGCACGGCATCGTACAAGTCATTCCCGCCCGGGTTGTTCAACGACACCGTGTGGGCGGACGGCGGACAGTATATGCCGGGGATGCTGAACGACGTGCCAGGGGGCGCGCCGAAGCACGGGATGCAGGACACATCCAGCATGTCTTCGCGCATGGCGCAGGAAGCGCACATGTCGTCGTGATGATGGCGTGATGATGGCGCGGACACAGAGGGCAAAGGAGCGTGAAACGGATGTGGGAAGCGATCCGCCAGTTCGGCGACACGTACCTGATGTGGAAGGAAGGGCCGCTGATTTGGGCTTCGGATGTGTTGATTCTGTTGACCATCGCCGGCATCGTGGCGGTGTTGACCTATTTCAAGAAGTGGAAGTGGCTGTGGGACGAGTGGTTGACCACCGTCGACCACAAGAAGATCGGCATCATGTACCTGATCTGTGCACTGCTGATGTTTTTCCGCGGCGGTGTGGATGCGCTCCTCATGCGGACGCAGCTGGCGCTGCCGAACAACCACTTTCTCGACGCGGAGCACTACGACCAGATCTTCACCACGCACGGCACCATCATGATCTTGTTCATGGCGATGCCGTTCATCTTCGCCTTGTTCAACATCGCGGTGCCGCTGCAGATAGGTGCCCGTGACGTGGCGTTCCCCTACTTGAACGCCATCAGCTTCTGGCTGTTCTTCTTCGGGGCATTGTTGTTCAACATCTCCTTCGTGTTCGGCGGGTCGCCGGACGCGGGGTGGACCAGTTACCCACCGTTGACGGAGCTTGGGTTCGACAAAGGCCCGGGCGAGAACTACTACCTGGTGTCGCTGCTCATCTCCGGCATCGGTACGATTGGCACCGGCATCAACTTCATCGCCACCATCCTCAAGATGCGCGCGCCAGGCATGACGATGATGAAAATGCCGCTGTTCTCCTGGGCGGTCTTGGCGTCGAGCATCGTCATCCTTACGGTCTTTCCGGCACTGAACGTGGCATTAGCGCTGTTGCTCATCGACCGCCTGTTCGGAGCACACTTTTTCACCATCCAGGCCGGCGGCAACCCGATGATGTTCATCAACCTGTTCTGGGTGTGGGGTCACCCGGAGGTGTACATCGTCGTCCTGGTGGCGTTTGGTGTGTACTCAGAGGTTGTGGCCACGTTCTCACGCAAGGAGATCTTCGGTTACAAGTCGATGGTCGCTTCGTTGATGGCGATCACGATTGTCGGCGACCTGACCTGGGTGCACCACTTCTTCACCATGGGCGCCGGGCCGGACGTCAACAGCTTTTTTGCGGTCTCGACGATGGCGGTCGGTATCCCGACGGGTGTGAAAATGTTCAACTGGCTGTTCACCATGTACCGCGGCCGCATCCGTCTGACGCTGCCGATGCTGTGGACGCTCGCGTTCATCGTCTGCTTCGCGTTCGCAGGCGCGACGGGCGTCATGCTCGCCGCGGCGCCCGCCGACTACCAGTACCACAACAGCTACTTCTTGGTGGCGCACTTCCATCAGGCGCTCATCGGCGGCGTCGTGTTCGGCATGCTCGCCGGCATGTACTACTGGTGGCCGAAAATGTTCGGCTTCAAGTTGGATGAGCGGCTTGGGCGCTGGGCGTTCTGGCTGTTCAACCTCGGCTTTTACGTCTGTTTTGTCCCGCAGTATGCGCTTGGGTTCATGGGTATGCAGCGCCGCATGTACACGTACCCGGCGGTGTTCGGGTGGGGCCCGCTCAACTTCATCTCGACCGTCGGCGCCTACATCATGGGGCTGGGCTTCCTGTTCATCGTCGCGCAGGTACTCTACAGCATCAAGTACGGTGAGCGCGACGTGACGGGCGACATCTGGGACGGCCGCACGCTCGAGTGGTCGCTGCCGTCGCCGGTGCCGCATTACAACTTCGCCGTGATCCCGTACGTGACGCACCGCGACATGTGGTGGGAGCTCAAGGAACAAGGGCGCACGCAGGAGCTGCGTCCGCGTCCGGAGGACATCCGGCCCATTCACATGCCGAACAACAGCGGCCGGCCGTTTTTGCTCGGCGTCTGCTTCTTCGTCGCAGGCCTGGGTTTCGTGTTCGCGTGGTGGCTGCTAGCAGTGCTCGGGCTTCTCGGCGTCGGCGCTTGCCTGCTGGCCAGGTCGTTTGAGACGCATGACGAACACGACGTGCCGGCTGAAGAGATTCGGCGATATGAAGCGCAACTGGGGAGGTTGTGAGCCATGTCCACGTTGACGTGGGAGTGGCCCGGGGTCCACGCGGCCCCGGGCGAGACGAGCGGCGAGGTGTCCATCGAATACAGCCAACCCAGCGAGTCATTGAAGATTTTTGGTTTCTGGCTGTTTCTCGCCACCGATATGTTGTTGTTCGCGTGCCTGTTCGCCACGTACGTGTTGTTGCACACGCACACGGCAGGCGGGCCGACGGCACGGACCCTGTTCGACGTACCTGGATTCGTCGCGGAAACGTTCATCTTGCTCACCAGCAGTTTCACAAGCGGGATCGCGACATATGAGATGAGGCGGCAGCGGGCTGGTTCCGTCGCCTTGTGGTTGGTCATCACCATGCTGCTCGGCATGGCGTTCGTGGGGCTTGAAGCCAAAGAGTTCGTGGATTACGTGCAGATGGGCGCGACCATGTCGCGCAGTGCGTTCTTGTCGGCGTTCTTCACCTTGGTCGGCACGCACGGGAGCCACGTGTCGCTCGGCATTTGTTGGATGGCCGCCGTCCTCATCCAGGTGTTGCGTCAGGGCATCCACCCGCAGACGGCGCGCAAGGTGTTCAATGTCAGCATCTACTGGCACTTCCTCGACGTGGTTTGGGTGTTCATTTTCACCGTCGTCTATTTGACCGGGGTGGTGATGTGACATGCAGGCACACAACGTGCGCACCCTGGCCGGGCGTGACAAGCACCGGCATGCTCTTCGCCAGTATGTCATCGGGTTCTTGGCGTCCATCGTCCTGACCCTCGCGGCGCTCTGGGTGGGGTTCGCCCACGGGTTGCCCGCGGGTCCGCTGCTGTTGGTGTTGCTGCTGCTGGCCGTACTGCAGATTGGCGTACAGCTCTTTTTGTTCATGCACATCACGGAAGGCGACGGCCCGCCGGTCCATTCGCTCGCCATCGCCCTCGCCTTCTTGTTCACATTCGTGTTTGTGGCGGGATCGTTGTGGGCGATGTCGTTTCATTACATGGTGGCCTGACCAAAAAGTTGCGGGATTTTCCGGACACAGGGTTTGCGGAGGAGGCCAGCCGTCGTTCGCACGGCTGGCCTTCCCGCTACCAACCGGACGGATGGCGGGAGGAAGCAGCGTATGGTGCGAGTGACCCAGGATGCGATAGGTGATGCGGCGAAGGCGCGGCGGGATGTGCGCGTGTGGCGGCTCAGTCTCGCCACGTTCATCAGCGTCTTCGTGGTCAATACCCTCGGTTTCACAGATACCATCACAGGTTCAGCCATGGGATGCGGGCGGAATTGGCCATTGTGCAATGGCCAGATTGTGCCGAGCCACTGGAACCAGGCGGTCTTCATCGAGTACGCGCACCGTGTTTCGGTCCTCATCGACATGGTCCTGTTTCTCCTGCTCGCGATCTCGCTGCGCCGCCACCAACGGCGGCGGTTGGTGCGCTTCTGCCTCGGACTCACCACGACCGGGATTATCCTCGAAGCGGTGCTTGGGGCGCTTGCGGTGTTGTTCGTGAATCCCCCGGCGGTGATGGCGGCTCATCTCGGTGTGGCCATCCTGTCGTTCGTCGGCACATTTTTGCTTGTGGTGTTTCTGCGGCCGGGGCGGTCTGCGCCGGAATCGGCACCACCTTCGTCGGTCGGGGAGCCGTTCGCCGCGATGGAGCAAAAGGTGCGGCGTTGGTCCATGTTGGCGGTGGTCTACGTGTACGCCGCCATGTACTTGGGCGCGTACATCGCCAGCACAGGATCCGGTTCCATGTTCACAGGATGGCCGTTGCCGGCTGAGCCCCCGCAGGCGGCCCAAGGCGCGTTTTGGCTCGATGTGTCGCACCGGGCCGCTGCGCTGGGGCTGTTGGCTCTGTCCTGGTACTTGCACGCGCTTATCCGGCGCCTGCGCGCCATTCGCCTGGATTTGCTCACCGCAAGCCGGTGGTTCGTGGCACTCGTCATCGTGCAAGCCCTTTCGGGTGCCGTGCTGATTGCGGCTCGGCTCGCACCCTGGGCGTTTCTTTTGCATGTGACGGTGGTGTCGTTCTTGTTTGCCATCGTGTGCACCATCGCCGTCGCGGCGCGGTACGGGACCGCCGCTTTACAAAAGGAGGTCTGACGTCCGAACCGTATGGACGGAAAGAGGTATGGAGACGACGAACGCGGCCGGGCCGAACCACTGGGGTGCTAAGTCTGTCCGCGTTATCATGAACTTGGACATCCACGCATTGGACATCCACGCACGGTCATGGACATGCACGAACCTCGCCGGCGCGTGCGTGTCCCGAAGGGGAGAGAGTTATGGACGGCCCCGCTGCACTGCGCGAGCTTGAGCTGTTTCGCGACCTGACGGAGGAAGAACTCCGGCAGGTGTACGCACTTGCGTTGGAGCGGCAATACGGCAAAGGGGACTACATCTTTTTTGAAGGCGAGCACCGGGAAGCGGTCTACTTCATCCGCCGCGGCCTCGTCAAAGTGTTCAAGGTTGATGAAGAGGGACGCGAGCACATCGTCAGCATCCTGGGGCGGGGGCAGATGTTTCCGCACGTCGGGTTCTTCCAAGACGGGCCGTACCCAGGCACCGCACAGGCCATGGAGCGCAGCACCCTGCTTGCGATTCCCACCGCCAAGTTCGACGCGCTGCTCTTGGCGCACCCGGATATGATGCGCAAGCTGATGCGGGTCATGGGGCAAAAGATCCTCCAGCTCCAGGCGAAGCTGCAGGAGTTGGCGCTGTTTGATGCCAGGGAACGCGTCATCGCGCTGCTGCGCCATTTTGCGGAAGAGCACGGAGAGGCGCGGCCGGACGGCATCCACATCAAACTGCCGGTGACACACGGGGAGATGGCGCGGATGATGGGCATGACGCGCGAATCGGTCAACCGGGTGTGGAACCAGTTGCGCCGCGAAGGGTTGTTGCGCGGCGAGCGGGACGAATGGGTGGTGCACCGGGCGTTGCTGGGCAAGCGGGGAGAAGGAGCATGAACCGCAGGGGAACAGGAAGCGGGCGATTTAAGGCCGCGGGACCGGCGCGAGGTTCATCAGCCCGGCTGCCGGCTGCGTTCATTCTCATCGCGATGGTGAACTTCGCCGCCGGGGCGACGCTCGGCGGCTTGATGGCGAACCGGCCGGCGTGGTGGGCAGCGCTCGGCGGCTGGCACGGCGAGCTCAACCGGTTTGGTTGGTTGACGATGATGATCTACGGCATGACGTACGCGGTGCTCTCCATCTCCGCCGGATTGCGTTTGCCGTGGCCATGGTTGGGCTTCGTGCACCTGGTTGTGGCGGAGGCGGGGGTGGTGGCCGTGGGCTTCGGCGGGACGACCGGGTCATCGGGCTGGACGTTGTCAGGGTTGGTCCTGCAGGCGTTGGCACCGACGTTGTTTATGTTCAACATTCTCACGGCGGTGGTGTACACCCGCCGGGCACGCCATCGCGAGGAAGAGGCGGCGCCGTCTACCCATCCGGCCATCGTGTGGTTGGCACGAAGCCCGGCGTATCGGGCGACGGATCGGATTGCTCAGCGCGGTACGGATGTGGCGTTGCTGCTCCTGTTGGCTGGCGTGTGGTGGCAGGCTGTGGCATCGCTTGCGGCGGGCCGGCCGGTCCCCGTACCCGGAGCCACGACGTTGGTGGAGGAGGGTTGGATTGCCGGCACGGTGTTGGCGGTGGCGCTCCACCTGGCGCCGAGGTTTTGGCCTTGGGCACGCTGGCCGCGGCCATGGTTGCACGCGCTGCAGGCGGTATGGCTGATTGGCGTGACGGCGGCGGCTTGGGGGCCGGATGGATGGGCCGGTGCAGGCGTGCGCGCCATTGGGCTGGCGCTGGCCGGTTGGGCGGTGATGCATCTTGCGGCGGTAAGCCCCGGGGTCAGCCGGCAGAGCCGCGCCGAGGGCAACACCGGCAACGGGACCGGGACGGGGAACGCGGCCGAATGTGACAGCGGGCGCAACAGGCACCGCGGCGGTGACGTCCGGGCGGGACGTGTGCCGGCGCACGCGCGCTGGCTGTGGCGATTCGGGTGGGCAATGGCGCTCGCCCTCGGCATCGTGTTTTTGGCCGGGATGAAGGCGGATGCCCTCGCCGCACGCCACCTGCTTTTTCTCGGTTGGACGAGCTCGCTCGTCTACAGCGTCGGCTATACCTTGTTTCCTGCTTTGTTGGGCAGGGGGGTGAAGGGAGCGGCTTTCGTGCGCGCTCAGGTCATCTGCGCCTGTGCGGGCGCGGCGCTTTTATCGGCCGGCTTTCTCATCGCGCCCTGGGTGCATGGGGAGGCCGCTGCCTTCTGGATGGTGCCTGTGGCTGCGGGCGGTACGCTCGCGTGGCTGGGCGCTGCGATGTTCCTCTTCGATTGGTTGTGAGCAGCCTCACAACGCGCGGGTGCGGGGGCCAGGATAATTGGACCTGCGGACACCTTTTGCGCAGAGGAGGCGGGAGAAGGCATGGAGTCCTACGCGGCGACCTTGGACGTGCGGCAGTTTCCGCCGCCCGCAAAGCACAAAGCCATCCTGGCCGTCTGGGATGCCCTGGCGGCCGGCAAACAAATGTTGATTGTGAACGATCACGACCCGAAGCCGCTCTATTACCAGTTTGCGGCGGAATTTCCGGGGCAATTCGACTGGACCTACCTGGAAGAAGGCCCGGAGCGCTGGCAGGTGGCCATCGCGAAACGCGGCTGAACGGCGCCGGCAGGGGGTGAGGTGTGTGGATGTGCGCTGGAAGGGGCAGGACGCGGGCCAACAGGTGGGCGGCGGCCGGAGGCCTGCAGAGGCGGATTCCGGCCGCGCGGACCGGGGTGCCGGTCTCCCGGCAGGCCAGGCGGCCGGGCCGGGCATGGTGGCGACAAGCTCATCGCCGCCGCTTCATCTGCCGGTTCGCTACATGATGCTCGGCTTGGCGGGATTCGTGGTCTTTGGTGTCGTCTTGGCGGCGGAGGCTTTCCGTCTCGGCCGGGACGATGCGACGGTACCCGGCGTGGTGGCCCTCACCCACCTGCTCACCTTGGCGTCGCTGTTGTCGTTCGTGATGGGGGCGGTGTACCAGCTCACGACGGTCGCGTTTTTGATCCGGCTCGCCTCCGAGCGGGCGGCGTGCATCAACTTTTGGCTGTACGCCGTGAGCATCGCCGGGCTTATCCCGGCGATGGCCGCCTGGTGGCTGCCCGGTTTGATGGTCTTTGGTACCTTGGCCTCCGTGGCCGTCATCGTCTACGCCGCCATCGTCGGGGTGACGTTGCGGCGGACCCGGGTGGGCGGCCCGATGCGGCTGTTCGTCCTGGCCGCGCATGTGCATCTGGTGCTCGCCGTGGTGGCCGCGTGGCTCATCATCCTGGCGGCGGCCGGGACCGGCGCCTTGGCCAGGTGGTACCTGCCGCTGCTCGCCACCCACATCCTCCTTGCGGCCGGCGGGTTCTTCACCTTTTTGGTCATGGGATTCACCGGCAAGCTGCTGCCGATGTTCACCTTGGCGCACGGCTACCCGCAATACCGTCCACGGTGGCTGTTTTGGCTCGCGGAGACGGCGCTCTGGACGCTCATCACGGCTGCTTGGACCTCGTGGCGCGTCCTGTGGTGGTTGGGCGGCGCGGCCGCACTGGTGGTGTTTCTGTGGTTTGGCCTCAGCGTGTGGTCGATGCTGCGCCACCGCATGCGCAAACGGATCGAGCCGCCGGTCCAGTCCGCCGTCGCGGCCGCGTGTGCGGGCGGCGCCGGGGCGTTGTGGTTGCTCGGCCAGGTGGCGGCACGCGGCGGAAGCGCCGTTTGGCAGAGCGTGACGGGCTTTTACCTGCTTGGCTGGGTGGCGTGGACCCTCATGAGCTACGCCTACAAGATTGTACCGTTTCTGGTGTGGACACACCGGCACAGCAAGCGCACCGGCAGCGGCCGGCCCGTGCTCATCGCCGACCTGTTGCCCCCGGCGCGATCGCGCCCGGCCTTGTGGGGATTCGCGGCGGGTGTGGTGATGCTGACCGCGTCCAGCCTCTGTGCGTGGCCGCCGGGTGTGGCGGTGGGGGCGCTCGCCGTCGCGGCTGCGGTCATCGGGTTCGCATGGCAGCTGCTCGGCGTTCTTGACATCCGCACGACGGCGAAGGAGTGGATGGCGCGTGATTGACCTGGATGAAGTGCGCGAAAAGCTGCGGCAAGAGGTGTACGACCCGGAGATAGGCATCAATGTGGTGGACCTCGGGTTGATCTACGACATCGCGGAGCCGGAGGAAGGCTTGCTCCACATCCGCATGACGATGACGACACCGGGCTGTCCGGCACACGACACGCTGGCGGAGGCTGTCGAGTGGGCGGCGGCCCAGGTGTTCGGCGTCGCCGACGTGCGCGTGGAGGTGGTCTGGGACCCGCCGTGGTCTCCCGCGATGATGTCGGAGGCGGCGCGTGCGCAGCTCGGATGGTGAGGGGGTGTCCGGCATGGCGGCAGCACGCGGGAAATCCGTGCATACGTGGTGGCGTTGGGTGCGGCTCGGATGCGCGGTCGCGGCCACGCTGGCGTGGACAGCGGGGTGCGGCTGGCAGTCACGCGCGGTCCACCCTGGGAAGAACGCGGCGGAGACGGCCAAGCCGCTCAACCAGCGGCCGGTGCCGATGCGGGTCATCCGGCACGGCAACCACGTCGAGTTGGAGATGACGGCGGAGGAGACTTCCATTCAGATTGCCGACGGGGTGTGGTACCACGCCTGGACGTTCGACGGCACGGTGCCCGGGCCGGTCATTTGGCTGCGCCAGGGGGACGAGGTAACGCTGCGCCTGCACAACGCCGATCCGCACATGGCGCACGCCATCGACCTGCATGCGGCGCTGGTGGCGCCGAATCAAGCGTTTGTCGATGTACCGCCGGGCCAGACGCGGACGCTGCACTTTACCGCCAAGCTGCCGGGGGTGTTCATGTACCATTGTGCGAGCCAGCCTATGCTGCAGCACATCGGCAACGGCATGTACGGCGCGGTGGTGGTCGTGCCGCCGGGCGGGCCGGTGCCGGCGTACACCTTGGTGCAGAGCGAGTTCTACCGGAACGGCGATTTTACCCAGATGGCACGTGGGCGTCCGCAGTACGTGGTCTTCAACGGGCGGGCATTCCAGTATGTGCAGCATCCGCTGCCCGCCAAGGTGGGAAAACCGGTGTACATCGCATTCGTCAACGCCGGACCGAACGAGTTCGCCGCATTCCACGTCGTCGGCACCGTGCTGCGCGACGTGATGCCGAGCGGCAGCCCCCGGACGCACCTGTACGACCTGCAGACGTATACCGTGGCACCGGGTGACGGCGCGCTCATCCGGTTGGTGTTCGACGCCCCGGGCATGTATCCGTTCGTCACGCACGACATGGCCGATATGACCCAAGGAGCCATGGGGATGTTCCGGGTGACACCATGACGGTACGTGCCGGTGCTGACGCAGTGCCACGATCTGTTGTAGAGTGGGAGGTGATAAGCCTGCCGAAGGGGATAGCGCTCGTGGTGGAGGAGGACGGCAGCGTGATGGACATCGCAGCGTCTGTATCTTTGTACAAACCGCTGCTCAAGTGGGCGGGTGGCAAGCGCTGGCTGGTGCCGACCCTGCGCCCGCTTTGGCAGCGGTTTGTCGCGTCGTGCCCAAACGGGCGCTTGGTGGAGCCGTTCTGCGGCGGTTTGGCGGTGACCCTGGGTTTGCTGCCGAGGCGGGCGTTGCTCAACGACGTCAACCCGCATCTGATCCATTTCTATCGGGCGGTGCAGCGCGGGCTGACCATCGACATGCCCATGGAGAACGATGCCGGGCTGTACTACCAACACCGGGACCGGTTCAACGCGTTGATCCGCCAGGGTCAAGCGGACTCGGACGAAGCGGCGGCGCTTTTTTATTACCTCAACAAGACCGGGTACAACGGCCTGTGCCGGTTTAACAAGCAGGGCCTGTTCAACGTGCCGTTCGGCAAGTACAAGCGGATCACCTACCAGCGGGACTTTCACGCTTATCGCGAGGTGTTCGCGGCGTGGGAGTTTCGCTGCGGCGACTTTGAGACGGTGAAGGTCCGGCCGGGGGATTTTGTCTACGCCGATCCGCCCTACGACGTGGTCTTCCGCCAGTACGCGGCGGAGGGCTTCTCCTGGCAGGACCAGGAGCGGTTGGCCCGGTGGCTGGCGTCGCTCGATGTGCCGGTGGCGGTGTCGAACCAGGCGACGGATCGCATCGTCGAGTTGTACCGGTCGCTCGGGTTCACCGTCTATTTTTTGCAAGGCCCGCGCATGATCAGCTGCACGGGCGACCGTTCCGCCGCGCGCGAGGTGTTGGCGGTCAAGGGCTTGGTGTCATCAGGCGCGAGATGACACGAGGAAGGGTCGTGTCGTGAACCAGCGAAGCCAAACGGGACAAGACGGGGCGGAAAATCAACCACGTGGTGCGGTCAACCGGGACGATGCGCGCTGGCGGGCGGTGCGCGAGGCGGTGCGCTTGGTGCGTGACGTCGCCGGCGCGGGCGTGCGCTGTTACGTGTTCGGCTCCCTCGCCCGCGGGGAAGCGGGGCCTGCGTCGGATATCGATCTCGCCCTCGAGGCAGACGGACCGTTGCCGAGGCGGGTATTGGCCGAGATTCGGGAGCGGTTGGAGGAATCGCACATTCCGTATGTGTTCGACGTGGTGGATCTGCGGGCTGTGGATGGTTCGTTCGCCAATCGCATTCGCCAGGAGGCGGTGTTGTGGACCGAGTCAGGGAAGCCTTGATGCGGGCAGAGCGGGCGCTGGCGCGTTTGGAGGAGGTATTGGCTGCAGACCGTGAGGATGAAATCCAGCGCGACGCATCCATTCAACGGTTCGAATTCACGTTTGAAGCGGTGTGGAAGGCGGCACGCCATGTATTGCGTCAAGCCGAGGGTATCGACGTGGCCTCGCCCAAGGGTGTCATCCGGGCATGCCTGCAGGTTGGCTTGCTTACCGCGCCAGAGACGGAACAGGCGCTGGCCATGGCGGATGACCGCAACCTCACCAGCCATACATACGATGAGGCGTTGGCGGGGGAGTTGTACCGCCGCCTGCCGGATCACGCTGCGCTGATGCGCACATGGCTGACGCGGTTGCAGACACGGGCCGGCGCGTAGGCACGTGCCGCGCCGCCGGGCATGCTGCACCGCCGCGGGGCGAACGGACACTGTGCCGGGTGCCCGCGGCGGGTTACCGCGCTACGTGCAGGGTCAGTTGCAGCGTCTTGCCGCCGGCGGTGATGATGACCGGCCAGTCGCCGGGCGTGGTGTTTGTTCCCACCATCCAGGTCCAGGTGATGAGGCCATGGCTGTCCGCTTGTTGGTCGGCGAGCCCGCGGGCGTGGCTGGGCCCGGTCTTGTACAACACCTCGATGTGGCCTACCGTACCCGGGCGCGTCCGCACGGTGACCGAAGCGTGATCGCCCGGGGAGACGGACAGGTTCGCGGTCACCAGCGTCAGCCCGGCTTGGGCGGTTGAGCTGCCGTTGCGGGCCGCTGCCCATTGCCGGTAGGCGGCGAGATTGAAACCATCCGGCGTGACATAGCCTGGGATCTGCCAGATGCCCAGGTGGTGGCTGCGGGCAAACGCCTCGTCTTGCCGCAACTGCGCCAGGTGCTGGGTGTTGGGTGCATAAACGTAGGCGACGCGCGCCAGGCCGCGCCGGACCACGTCTTCGTTGTACATGTCGTTGGGCGCCAGGTACACAAACGCCAACAAGCGGCCGTATTTGTCGCGCTGGTGGCCAGGTTTGCCTTCCTCAAGCCAAACGCGCTTCCCGGGCGGCATCTCCTTTTTCGCAAAGGCACTCGCTTCCGGGCCGAACGGCTCCACCGGTTTGCCGGGGTCGACCGTTTCCGGCGTGTCGATGAGGAGCAAGCGCACCGTTTCGATGCGCCCGTTCTGCAGGCGGACCACGATGGTGTCGCCATCCACGTCCCGCACGACCACCGCGGGAACGCGGGTGCTGGCGGAGGCAGCGTTGGCCGCTGGCGCTTTGGCCGCAGCCGGTGCCTTGGCCGCCGCAAAGACTGGAGAGGCCGTGTGCAGCAACGCGGCCGCAGCGGCGGGCCCCGGGGTGGCGGCGTGCGCGGCCAGGGACAACAGGAATGACCAAGCGGCAACACGCATCGCCATCCGTCCCGTTCGTCTCGTCGGCCAAGGGAACATGTCGGATCAGCACCTCTCTGCGTGGTTGAACGTGTGCGAAGCCATGCGTGGCGCCAAGCGGCGCGTGACGGCATGGCACGCGGGACAAAGTGCGCGGCGAAACGCGAGGAGAGATTCATCAATTATTGTAACCGAGCGGGCAACGTCCCGGAGACACGCCGGCGCACGTATGCGGCGGCGATGGCCAGGAGGGGCAGGCCGAGGAACGATGCGGCAAAGTATGCGGGGGCTGTGTCGATGATGAAGATGCCGAGATCGTGGACGTTGCGGAACAGAAAGTCGCTTCCCACCCAGGCGGAGAGCGCGGCGGCGTACACCACGATCCGCCGGGACGGCAGGGCGAACACGTGCCGCCAGACTTCGCACAAGCTGAAGTGAAACACGGACAGTTTCAAGATGAGCGTGGCCATGACCCCCATCACGTACAACGTGTCGAGGCGTTCCAAATATTTGCCGAGCCGGATGGTGCGCACCACCTCCAGCATCGGGTATTGCAGGTGCGAGGCGGCCGGTCCGGAGATGGCGATGGAAAGCGTGATGCCGAGGGTCATCAGGGCGGCGACGATGACCGACGCAATCAGCAAATCCCGGCCGATGGTCTCCGGTTTGCGCAAGTAGGGTGCCATATGCAGCACCAGCAGGGTCTCCAAACCGTACACCAAGACCGGGACGACACAGGCGCGCAGGACGGGAGACCACCCATCGCCGAGGATGGGGAGGAATTCCTGCCCGTCAAAATGCCGCAATGCGAGCACGAACAGCAACGGTCCGATGACGAGCGCGAACGGGGTGGTGGCTTCCGTCACCCGGGCCATCACCTCAAGTCCATGGGCAACGTAGAACGCCACGATGAACATGCACAGTCCGGTGAGGATGGGTTCCGCGGTGTGCGGCAACACGGCGGCGCCGAGGAACGCGCTCGCCTCGCGCAAGATGGTGCTGACGGAGATCCAGAGCAGAATGCTTTGCCAGACGGCGAGGCCTCGGCCCAACCAAGGACCGAATGTGAGCAGCAACGCGCCGGACAAGGTTTCACCCGGGAAGACACGCACGAACCACGAGGCGAGCGGCGCCGTGATGGCACCGGCCAGCAAACAGGATACGCCCGCCATCCACCCGTCGTGGACGGTGAATTGGGCCACGCTGGCGGGCAGGGTGATGATGCCGGTGGCGGTCACCGTCCAGATCAGCATCGAGACCAGTTGCACGCGTGAGATCTGCACGGACATCTCCCATCCCCCTTTCTCCGGCATGCTTCATACGGCGTGCGTGCCGTCGCGGACGGACGGCCACCGTTGGCGAACCCAGTGCACGGCCAAGACCAAGAGCGGCACCCCGGCGAAGGAAGAGAAGACGAACAGCGGGCCGACTTCCAGAATGTCGAAGGCGAGATCGGCCACGGTCCGAAACATGTACGGATGCGCGCTCCACATCAGCAGAGCCACCACACCCGTCAGCATCCGCGGCGAAGGCAGTTGAAGGAAGGTGCCCGTTGCATCACACAAAGCGAACAGGAACACCGCCAGCTTGATGATGAGCGTGATGAGGA
Organism: Paenalicyclobacillus cellulosilyticus; assembly: GCF_014647315.1. Classification (GTDB taxonomy): domain Bacteria; phylum Bacillota; class Bacilli; order Alicyclobacillales; family Alicyclobacillaceae; genus Alicyclobacillus_J; species Alicyclobacillus_J cellulosilyticus. The sequence goes on along the minus strand of NZ_BMOY01000021.1, from coordinate 27,757 downwards.
CCGCCATCACATACAGGGTGTCGATCCGCTCGAGAAACCAACTGAAACGGACGCTGCGGACCGCTTCGAGGATGGGGTATTGAAAATGGCTGACCGCAGCGCCGGACACGCCAAAGGAGACCGCGATGGCGGCGCTGAGCAAGACCATGATGATGGCGGTGGCGGTCAACACGTCGCGGCCCACGGTCGCCGGACTGCGCAATGCGGGCAGCAGTTGCAACACGATGAACAGCTCTGTCCCGTAGGCGAGTGCCGGAACCAGGGAAGCGCGCAACACCGGACGCCAACCGTCGCCCAGCACCGGGGTCAATTCATGGAGGTCGAAGTTTTTCAAGGCGAGCAGCAGCAGCAACGGACCGACGAAGAGCGCAAACGGCGTGATGGTTTCGGCGACGCGGGCAATCACCTCGATGCCCAGGTATGCGATATACGCCACCGTCATGAGAAACAAAAGGCTGATGAGCCATTCCGGCGTCGACGGCAGCGCGGTCGCGCTGACGAACACGTCGATTTCGCGGGTGATGGCCGCGATGACAATCACGTAGCTGCTCAAGTGCCAGAGGCCGAGCCACCGGCCGCACCACGGTCCGCATACGTCCAGGATGGTCTCCATCAAGGACCGGCCGGGGAAGCGACGGGCAAACACGTGCGCCATCAGGGCAGCGAAACCGCCGCCCATCCCGATGGACAAGCCTGCCATCCAACCGTCCGCAACGGTGAATTGGGCGACGAGCGCCGGGATGGTGACAATCCCGGTGCCGAGGGCGGTCCATAGAAGGATGGTGGTCAATTGCAGCCGGGAGATCTGGGTGCGGCCGTGCATCGGGTGCAGAAGTATCCCTCCTTGCTGTCCGGCGCATGCCATTCAAGGTCGCCGCTTGACCAAGGCCGTCCCGTCACAAGACCTTGTACAGCCATTGTGTGGGCGGATAGAAGATCCACTCGAGCCAACGCAACGGCCGGAAGTCCGGCATGTACAACGTCCAGCGGTGCGCCCATGCCATCAGGACGGCACCGAGGCACATGACCGCAAAGGCCGCTTTGCCGCGCCAGGGGGTGTCTTTCAGTTCACGCCATTGGGCTGCGGTGAGCAAGGTTGCCAATACCAGGGTCCACCAAAACACGGGTCCTTTGCTCCTTTCCGGGTTGCATGGAAACCGCGGCGGCTCAGAACAATCCTGGCGGGGGCGCCGCCGTGCCGCGCGCGGCCCGCGGCGGTTTTTGGCCTTCCTTTTGCCAGAGTTCTTCGGTATGGATGGTCAAGCCGCTGCGCACCACCGCCAGATCCGCATGGATGATCACCTGGGCACGGGCGAAGACCTCGGGCCACGCTGCTTGCCAACGGCGCCAAACCGCAGGATGTTGCCGGTAGAACGCGGTCGCCAGTTGTGCTGCGTCGGTATGGCGGGCTTGCAGCAGCGCCATGGTCTGACGCATCTCCCGTTCGATTTGGCGGGCGCCCGCTTGGCTCAAGGTCACGTACATCTTGGCGTCGAGCGGCTGGCTGTCACCGAGGCGCTCCACTTCCGCCGTGCCGTGGAGGGAGATGGTGAAGCGCAGGCGCCCGTCGCGCAAGACCTCGGCGCGGATGTCGGTCTGGGTCGACAGCAGGCGCAACGCGGTGATGGTTTCAGCTTGTGCGCGGGCCGCGTTGTTCTTGGCCTTGTCCTTTCCGACGGGCGTCGGCATGGTCAACAGGGTGTTGTACGTCGGTCCGCTCAACCACATCAGGCCGCGCACCGTCGCCATGGGCAGGTACAACGGCGGGCGCCCGGGCGGCAGGGCGGCGAGCCCGCGCAACACCGGCCGGTTTTCCGCGTCGACCTCCATCCATGCCAGCAGCGGGGTGCGTGCGGGGCTGAGGTGTTGCTTCACGACATACAACTGTTCCGTCCGGAACACGGCGGACTTTTGCGCTGCCTGTTCGACGAGCTCGCGGATGCCGAACGCGTTGAGCGGCTCCGGGTCCGTCCGGCTCTGGAGCAGGCGCGCCGAAGACCCCTGCGTGATCACCATCATTTGATTGCGGCGGAAGGCGCGGTAACGCTCCAGATAATCAAACGCGCGATCAATGCCGCTTTCCGCGCACCGGTGGTTGAAGACCACCAGCGTGTTGTGCGACAAGTAGAGGCGGTGCGGGAGGTTTTGATCGAAGGCAGCGATGGCGTCCTCCAAGGTGGGGGCCGTCGTTTGACGCAAGAGGAACGCCTGGCTGCCTCCGCTCTGGTTACCGCCAGAGTTACCGCCTGCCGCGCCGCCCGCTGAGGGGGATGACGTCGGGTTGACGATTTCCGCCGTGACGTGCACCTGCCCCTGCGCCGTCTCATCCACCCCCAGGCCAATGACGATGTTCAGGTCGTTCACCTCGGTGTAGTCGGCGCACCCGGCGAGCATCAGCATAAGACCCAGCAGACCCCATCGCCAGCGCGGCCTCATCCTGCGTCCCTCACCGGGGTTCCTTGGTCTTCGCCGGCGGCGGGGACGGGCTGCGCACCGGATCGAGCGTCTCGTATTGGCGCGGCCGCTCGCGCATCACCCACCACGGCGCCCGGATGATGACATCTTTCATATCCTGCCAGATGAACGGCGCGATGGGCGAGGTGTACGGCACGCCGAACGAGCGGATGGACACCAGGTGGCCGAGCAGGAACATGAGGCCGAGGATGATGCCGTAAAGTCCGAGGAAGCCGGCTAACAGCACGAACGTAAATTGCAACAGCCGCGTGGTCTGGACCAGGCCCAGGCCGGGCAGGGTGAACGAGGCGACGCCCGTGGCGGCGATGACGATGATCATCCCCGGCGAGACGAGTCCGGCGCGCACGGCCGCATCGCCGATGATGAGCGTGCCGACGATGCTCACCGATTGGCCGACGGCGCGCGGGAGGCGCGTGCCCGCCTCGCGCAACGCCTCGAAGGAGAACATCATGATCAGCGCCTCGGCCACGGTGGGGAACGGGATCCCTGCATGCTGGGCGGCAACGCTGATGAGCAGCGGCGTCGGGATGAGGTCCTGGTTGTACGACAGCACCGCCACGTACAACGCCGGCAGGAGGATGGCCGCCCAGAACATGGTGTGCCGGATGAGGCGCAGGGGGAGAGCGAGCGTGAACTGGGTGTAGTAGTCCTCGGGCGAGAGCAGGAAGTTGAAGAATGTCACCGGCACCAAGAGCGCCGTGGGCGATCCGTCGGCGATGACGGCGACCCGCCCTTGCATGAGGTTGCCGGCCACGCGCTCCGGCCGCTCGGTCTCCTCGGTGGTGGGAAAGAGGGTGAACGGCGCGTCGGTGATGTGTTCCCGCACATGGTTGATGTCGGTGATGATGTCGGTGCGGATGCGCTGGAGGCGCTGGCGCACCTCCTCCACCAGGGCGGGTTTGGCCACACCCTCGATGTAGAGGATGGCGACCTGGGTGCGGGAGTACGTGCCGAGTTCGTGCGTCTCCACCTTCAAACGCGGCGTGCGCAGCCGCTTGCGCAACAGGGCGACGTTGAGGTCGAGGCTTTCCACCATCGCCTCCTGCGGACCTTGCACCGTCGGCTCGTTTTCCGCCCGGTCGACGGAGCGGCCCGGCGGCCGGTTGACGTCGAGGCACAGCGCCATGCCCGACCGGTCCACGTACACCACCGCCCGCCCGCCGACGAGCGCGGTGGAGCATTCTCCCATCGTCCGCGCGTAGGTGATGGAGGTGGCCGTGAGGCGTTGTGCCAGCGCTTCCGGTGACGAGGCGTACGCGTCCGCGTGCGTAAGCGGATCGAACACGCCGGCCTGCAGGCGTTCATTGTCCGTCAGGCCGTTCAGCCACGCCACGACGATGTCGCGGCCGCCGATGTGCAGGGTGCGCAACCGCAAGTCGTGGCTGGGTTGCCAGAGTTCGCTCAGCGCTTGATGAAACGCACGGCTGCGCCGGGGCAGGGGCGCTTCTTGCCAGGCTTCTGCCTGCGCGGGCGCTGTGCCGGCGCGGGCGGTGCGATAGCGGGCCTGGTGCAGGTTGCGCAGACCGCTCCACACGGCGTCGAAGCTCGCGGTCCGCCGGTTCCGGCGGGACCGGAAAGAAAACCAACGCATCTGGATTCGCTCCCGTCGCGCGCAGAGAGGAAATGCGCGTCATGTTTGGCGGGATCTTCATCCCGGCGCTTAGTCTGCCGCGCGACGGGGCGGATCATGCGGACGGACGGGGCGGATCGCAGAAACATGGCCGAACCCGTTTCCCAAGGACGCTTCCCTGCGGTGGCGTGGGGTCAGCCGGCAAATGCGCAGGTCGGGAGGCCGCGCACGCCCACGGACGCCCGGAACAGGCCTCCCGAGTGGGTATAGGCGGCGAGGGTTGCCGCGTCGAGCCCGGTGCGGGCGCTGGTGATGTACAGTTCATCCAGGTTGGGCCCGCCGAAGACGCACGAGGTGGTGCGCGGCGCGGGGACCTCGACGGTGAGCAGGCGTTCGCCGGTGTACGGGTTCCACCGCGAAACCACGCCGCCGTCCCACTGTGCCACCCAGATCATGCCTTCTTCGTCCACGGTCATGCCGTCCGGCACGCCCTGGTCAATCTCCGCCACCACCCGGGGATTGGCGATGGTGCCGGTGTCGAGATGGTAGTCGTACGCCATGACCTTGCGGGTCGGGCTGTCGATGTAGTACATCACCCGGTTGTCCGGACTCCAGCCGATGCCGTTGGAGCAGAAGATGCCGGAAAGCACCTTGCGGACGGAGAGATCCGGCTCCAAGCAGTAGAGCGAACCGAGCGGTTCCGGACTATCGGCTATCGCCATGGTTCCCGCCCAGAAGCGGCCGCGGGCATCGCACTTGCCGTCGTTGAAGCGGGTGCGCGGGTCGTCCGCCTCCACCGCTGCGAGTAGGGAGAGCGCGCCGGTGACCGGATTGAGCGCGTAGAATCCGTCCTGCAGGACGACCACCAGACCGCCTTGCGCGCGCGGGACCACCGCGCCGACCATCTGGCCGACGGGGATGGTACGATCCCGCCCGGTGCCGGGGTGGTAGACGTGAATGGCACGGCCTTCGATGTCCACCCAGTAGAGCACGCCTTCACCGACGTGCCAGGACGGGCCTTCGCCGAGCGTGGCGCGGGCATCGAGGATGAGTTCAAGCGTATGGGCCATGGGGCAGACCTCCTTTGGGCGGGAAGGGCCGCATACGATGTGCCTTTCCCTTTAAGTTAGAAAATCGTCCCCACGTCGAGGGCGAGATCGGGAAAACGGGCGGGACACAATGTGTCACCACGCTTGAACTCGGCCATCCAGCGCAACGCGGTGCCGTCGTGCCGGTACACGTGGATGACCTGCTCTCCCGGGTCCACCACCCAGTATTCTGGAACTTGCACGCGTTGGTACAGGTTCAGTTTGCGGATCAGGTCCTGGGTCGCAGTGGACGGCGACAGGACTTCAATGACCAGAACCGGCACGCCGACAATCCGCTTGTCGCGTCCGTATCTGCCGCACATCACAAACAAATCGGGCTGTACGACATCCCGGGTTTGTAAACTCTCCTCGAAGCACAAGTCCATCGGGGCGATGTACGCTTGGCAATCTTTTCCCCGCAGATACATGGCGAATTCCGCACCCAGCTGTAACACGACCTGTTGATGTTCCGGTGTCGGACTTGCCAACATATAGGGTATCCCGTCGATCAACTCCCATCGCTCCGGGCCGTCCCAGGTGAGGTAATCGGCGTATGTATAGGCTTCGGAACGATCCCGCTTGGGCTTCGCCATGCCGCCATCCTCCCGTTCCGCGCAGTCCCTTCCGGCACCAGTATAACGCAAACGTGCGCGCAGCCCCGAGGGGGCGCGGCGCCTTCGCCTGTCGGCTTGCGACGGCTACGTCGCGCCGGCGCCCAACCACGCCGCAAACCCTGCCGGGAGGCGCACCGGCTCGCGCGGGAGGCGATGGAGGCGAAAGTGCGGCAGAAGGTCGGCCGGGCGCAGGGGTTCGGGCGTCTCGCTGAGCCCGGCGCAGTGCGCCAAAAGGCCCACCACGCGCTCGGGCGCAACCCCGTGCGCGCGCAGGCCGGGCAGGGTGAGCGTGGCGTCGCGCTTCGCCAGCCGGCGGCCGTCCGGGCCGAGCAAAAGCGGCACGTGGGCGAAGCGGGGCGCGGGCAGACCCAGGGCGTCGTACAGCCAGATCTGCCGCGGCGTCGAGTCGAGGAGGTCGGCCCCGCGCACGACGTGGGTGACGGCCATGGCCGCGTCGTCCACCACCACCGCCAGCTGGTAGGCAATCACGCCGTCCGCGCGCTCCACGATGAAGTCGCCGCCTGCGCCGGGCGGGAAGGACTGCGGGCCGAGGACGAGATCGTCAAACGAGATGGGCGCATCCGGCATGGCGAACCGCCACGCGGGGCGCTTGCGCCTGGCGCGATCCGCTTGTTCGGCGGGGGTGAGGCGGCGGCAGGTGCCGGGATACGCCGGGCCTTCGCTGCCGAGGCCGTGCGGGGCACGGGCGATGGCCAGCAGCTCCGCCCGGCTGCAGAAACACGGATACAGGCGGCCGTCGCGGCGCAGGCGGGCGAGGGCGTCCAGGTACAGGCGGGATCGAGCGCGTTGGGCATAAGGCGCAAACGGCCCGCCCACGTCCGGCCCCTCATCCCAGTCGAGGCCGAGCCAACGCAGGTCGTCGAGGATCTGCGCGGCGTATTCCGGTTTGCAGCGCGGGAGGTCAATGTCTTCCATGCGCAGTATGAACGATCCGTTTGCCTGCCGGGCATGCAACCAGGCCCACAGCGCGGTCCAGGCGTTGCCCAAATGCAGCCAACCCGAGGGTGTAGGGGCAAAGCGGCCGCGGACCTTTTCCATGGCACACCTCCTCGCCTGCGGGGCGAAAGACCGTTCGTGGCGCACGAGCCCGGTGCCCCGCGCGGCCAATGTCTCCTCTCTGTTTTTCCTCCTGGTGATGAAATTGTACAAAATCGCTCTGGTTTTCTCCCCGCAAACGGCGTATGATGGCGGCAAGCCGCAAGCATGCGGTGGTGAATGGAGATGTGGAAACGCGAGATGCACGAACCAACCAGCTTAAAGCTGGCAGTACGGCCGTTTGAAACCCCGCATGCGGGGCGCAGCCTCTGGCAGCTCACCAGCACCATCATCCCGTTTCTCGTTCTGTGGTGGTCAGCCCATGTCCTCCTGTCTGTGTCGTTTTGGCTCACTCTGCCTGTTCTCGTCATCGCGGCAGGCTTTCTCGTGCGCATCTTCGTCATCTTTCACGATTGCTGCCACGGCTCCTTCTGGCGGCAGCGGAGATGGAACCAGGTTGTCGGCGTCGTCACGGGTATTCTGACCTGGTTTCCATACGCCCAGTGGCGGCGGGAACACGCCATACACCACGCGAGCAACGGCAACCTGTCCCGCCGCGGCACCGGCGACATCTGGACGCTCACGGTCAGGGAGTACTGTGCGGCTTCTCGGTGGCGGCGCTTGCTGTACCGTCTGTACCGGCATCCGCTGGTGATGTTTGGCCTTGGACCCGTGTTGGTGGTGGTCATTCAGTACCGGTGGAATCAAAAAGGTGCCCGTGCCTCGGAGCGGTGGAACACGTACGCCACCAATGCGGCGCTTGCGGTCATCAGCGCCGCGCTGTGCTGGCTCTGCGGCTGGCAGCATTTCCTCCTCATCGAAGGCACCATCCTCTACCTTGCCGGCATGGCCGGCATCTGGCTGTTCTACGTCCAGCACCAGTTTGATCCTTCCTATTTCGCGTCCGAAACAGAGTGGGATCATGTCCGCGCCGCCCTCGAAGGCAGCTCCTTCTACCGCCTGCCCCGGGTGTTGCAGTGGTTCACGGCGAACATCGGGTATCACCACGTGCATCACCTGAGCTCGCGCATTCCCAATTACTACTTGGAACGTGCTTGGGTGAACACGCCCGCCTTGGCGGCGGTGCCGGGCATGAGCCTGCGCGAAAGCCTGCGCTGCCTGCGCCATCGGTTGTGGGACGAGGAAAACCGCTGCTTCGTCGGCTTTCGCGATGCCCGTTTGCGGGCAACCCGGGCTGGTCTTCTGTGATGGAACGCACAGCGGCCTCCGCCGGCCTCAGGTACAGTAACGGTGAGTCGGGATGGGCAATCCCCGGGTCGCGTTTTCTCTACTCAGTGCATCGCGGTGTATCCGCTGCGGAGGGGAGGGATGACCCGTGACCTTGTCTCGTGCGGCCACGGGTGCCGCACCAAGGACGGCCGCCTGGTTGCTGCGCCTGGCCGGGGGCATCGCCGCGTATGTGGAACTGACCAAGCCGCGCATCGTGGCGTTGCTTGTGTTCACCGCCTACTGTGCGATGGTGGCGGCGGCCCATGGTTTGCCGGGCTGGCGGCTCATCGCGGCAACCGTGACCGGTCTTGCGTTCTCCGCAGGCGGCGCAGCGGCCGTCAATATGTGGTTCGATCGCGACATCGATGCGGTGATGTCGCGCACGCGCCATCGCCCGCTCCCCGCGGGCCTTGTCGCGCCGGGCCTGGCGCTCTGCATGGGCTTGGCGCTCGGCGCGGCCGGGTTCATATTGCTTTGGCGATGGGCGAACCCGCTCGCGGCTTGGCTGTCGCTCGCCGGATACCTGTATTACGCCGTGGTGTATACGATGTGGCTCAAGCGCCGGACACCGCAGAACATTGTGATTGGCGGCGGAGCGGGTGCGTTCCCGCCGCTCGTCGGCTGGGCGGCGGTGACCGGCCACCTCGGCGTGACGGCGTGGGCGCTGTTCGCCATCACGTTTTTCTGGACTCCGTCCCACTTCTGGAGCCTGGCCCTCTATAAGGAAGACGACTACGCGGCGGCCGGCGTGCCGATGTTGCCGGTGGTGCGCGGGCGGGAAGCGACGCGACGGGCGATGCTCGCGTACGCGACCGTGCTGTTGCCTGTGTCACTCGTGCCATGGGTGGCGGGCGCCGTGCCGGCGGCGTACGCGGTGGTGGCCGCGCTGGCGGGTGTTTGGTTCTGGTGGGGCAATTTCCGCTTGCTGCGCGCGAAGACAGATGAGACCACGTGGGCACGGCGAACGTTTGTCGGGTCGCTGGTGTATCTGCCCGTGGTGTACACCGCGCTCGCGGTGTGCGCGGCGCTCGCGCAGCCGTAAGCCCGCTCGCTGCCGCTGGCATGAAGATGCGTTCGGCGGCCGACGGTCGGCTGGCGGCGGTCGCATGTCGCAGCAGCTTGGCCCCAATCTGAACGCAGAGGGGGAAATGGCCATGGCCCGGCGCATCGTGGACCTTGACGTACGACCGATTCTCCTGGCCAAAGGGGAGCCGTTCCAGGTCATCATGGAGACGGTGCAGACGGTGGGTGAACGCGACGTGTTTCAGCTCCACGCCACGTTCGACCCGGTGCCGCTGGAGCGTGTTCTCGGCAAGCAGGGCTTTCAGCACGTGGTGCGACAAGAAGCGGACGACCATTTCATCGTCCAATTTTCGCGGGAACAGACCCCGCTGCCGTACTGGCGGATCGACAACCGCGGCCTCGAACCGCCGCAGCCGATGATCCGCACCTTGACGTTGCTTGACCAGGACCCGGCGTTCGCGGCCGGAGAGCGGGGACTGGAGATTTGGAATGAACGGGTACCCGCGTTCCTGTTGCCGGAACTGGAAGAGCGGGGATACCAGTACGACGTACTGGAAGAGGAGCCCGGCACGGTGGTGGTACGGATTCACCGCTGAGCGGCGCGGTGGTGCCGGACAGGCTTGTCACGAACCGGCTGCCTGTTGTGGCCTCGCCTCGTGCAGCGGACAGGGCGTCACGGTGTCCGGCCGCGTCTGTCGGGGGGCAGCACGCCGTCTTGACGCATCGCCTCGGCGATGCGCGCCACCTCGTCTTCCGGCGCAGGCACCTCTCCGTAACGATCCGCTTCATACAGCGGGACGAGCTTTGCCAACCAAATCGAAGCGGTGTCCCGCTGTTGTTCTTCCCGCCAGCGGGCGGCGAACTGCGCGGCTGTCTCGCCGGGTCGGCGCACGCGGCCGCGTGCCGCTTCGGCGGCGAACCATGCCTGCAGGAGCCGCCGGACTGGCGTCGGCGGTACGGCCGGTTCGTGCGGCGGACGCCGGGGAAGGCGGCGACGTTCGATGACCGGCGGCGGATCATCGCTCACCGCCGCAGGCGGCCCGGCTTGCCGCCACTTCCATGCGAGGTACGCGACCAGTGCCAGCAGCAGCAACCATCCCAATCCGGTCCACAGGGCGCTCAGGTTCGGACCAGGTGGATGCGGATACGCCGTTGCAGCCTGTTTCAGGTGCGGGAGGCCGGCGAGCGGTTGGGGAAGCCACGGCAGGGCACGCCACCGCATGTGTTGGAGCAACGGGATGAGGAACAAGAGCAAAAACGGCACCAGCCAAGAGGCGTCCAAACGTCGCTCGCGGAGGAGCCACCAGACAAAGATCCCAATCAGGCCCGTGAGGATGAACCAAGGGCGCAAGGCAGGGCTGAGGATCACCCCCACTGCTGCGGCGAGCGCCATCCCGGCCGGTGCCAGCACGCGCGCCATCCCGGGGAAGTCTTGCGCACCCGCTTCCCGCGCCAGCTCAATCTGGGCGCGGCGCAGCGCCGCGACTCGCAACGCCACGGCACCGAGGTACAGCCAGCGGGCAACGCCGCTTGCGGCCATCGCGGCGCTGCCTGCACCGCCTGCCGGGATGGTCCCGCCTGAAACCCCCGTGCCTGCACCACTGTTCCCGCTGTCCAGGAAACTCCAGGCAAGCAGCAGTCCTGCCAGCATCACGCCACCGTCGAGGAACAGCCGCCGAAACTGCACCTCGCTGTCGATGGTATCGCGGGCGTCGGTGAGGCGGCGGATCGCAAACACGGACCAGGCAAGCAGGCAACAAAACGCTGCAAACCCGCCGCGGGTCGCTGTCCATGCGGCGGCGAGGGCAAGCGTCATCGCGACGACGCCAGCCCGCGTTTTGCGGGACCCGCGTGCCTGACCCGGCCGGCTTGGCAGGTCAAGGCGTGCGGTCAACGTGACGATGCCTGCCGCGGCGAGGACCTCCGCGGGGGCATCGAACGGGAAGCGCGGGGAGGTGAGGGCGGCGAAAATCAGCGCGGTGGCCGCGGCGAGGCATGCATCGGCCCATAAGCCGGGCAGGTTCCGCGCCGGGGCCGATGATGCTAGAATGGCCTTCTCCGCGCCAGCCGTTGCCGTGGTGGCCGCAGCCGCGTCCGTGGAAGCAGGTTGAGCCTGTGTACGGACATCGCCGGGATGGTTCACCGGATCGACACCTCCTGCCGAATCGGTCGCGTGGTGTCCTGTGCATTTCCTGGCCGGGCTTCCTCTTCCTCGCGCTTGCTGCGAGCGTCCGCATCCTGGCCGGGCCCGGGAGCGGTCGCCGCCACGGGCACCACCGCCACCTCATGGCCACGCCGGCGCAGGGCGGCCAGCCGCCCGGCGGTTCCCTCATCCTGGTATGGGGTGATGACCACCACCTGCACCGGCTGCGGCAAGGCCGCGATCAGCTCGTCGAGCAGGCGATCGAACGTGACGTGCGGGATGTGCGGCAGTTGGCCGAGGACGTGGCCGATGCGGTGGGACACGGCGGACGTCAGCGGTCCGCGGGCGTTGAGGACGCGATGCTGCCCGCGCCCCGCCCAAAGGGCGTTGCTGTACACCGTCACGTCCGCCTCTCGCCGCAGCAGGCGCAGCGCGATGGCGTAAGCACATTCGATGGCCGCGTCGGCCAAGCGCACCGATCCCCCCATCGCGCCGCGGCTTGGCTCCACGTTGACCACCAACACCCATTCGTCCGCGATGGACAACGGCCGCTCCAACACCATGAGTTCGCCGCGGCGGGCGCTCAACACAAAGTGGACGTCGCGCAGCGGATCGCCAGGTTGGTAAGGGCGCAGGTCGATCCAGTCCTGCGCGGTCGCGAACAACTTCCGGCGGGTGAGGGCCGGGCCTATCCGCTGCATCGCCGCGTCGGCGGCGGCAGCCGGGATGTGCCGCGGGTGCACGGTGAGAAAACGGTGCACCGGGATCTGACGGTGTGCCCGCTGTGGTGTCAGGCCGTCGGCGAGGCGGAGTGTCAGCTCGCCGAGCTGCTGGACGCCGCGTTGCACCCCGTATACCGTGAAACGGGCGGCCACCAGCTCTCGCCCGCGCAGGCTGGTGGCCAATGACAGCCGCTCGGGGTAGCTCCGCGCAAAGGGGCCTTCCGCGGAGGCCGGACGGCTGCCCGGTGTCCCGCCGCCGGCAGTGTGGGCCGGCACATGCGGTGGATGCAGGCCGAGACCTGGCGGCAGAGGGAGTTCGCAGACCACGAGCGGCGCCGGCAGGCGGCTTGCGTTTTCGATGGTGATGGTCACGGTGCAAGCGGTGCCAAACGGCAGCGAATGGCGCGACACCTCGACCTGTGCACGCAGCTTCGGCAACACGCGTTCGCTCCACAGCGCCCGCCACACGCGGAGCAGGAGGATGACCCCGAGGAGGACGAGCAGGCTCATGGGGTCCATCCTGCCGCGGCATCGTCGACCGGCACCGGAACGGTCGCAAGCAGCTCGCGCGTCCACTGCCAAGCCGCGTGGGGGTGTTGATCGGGCGCGCCGTGGAAGACCAAACGGTGGAAGAGGACAAGCGGTGCCACCCGCTGCACGTCGTCTGGGGTGACGAAGCTTCTCCCGGCGATGACGGCGGCCGCGCGGGCGGCGTGGGCCAGCATGATCAGCGCGCGCGGACTGGCGCCGATCTGCACATCGGGGTGTTCGCGCGTGGCGCGGACCACGTCGGCCATGTAGCGAAGCACGTCGTCGCTGGTGCGGACCTGGCGCACGGCAGCCCACAGAACCGCCCAGCGCGGCGGGACGTCCGCCGCGGCGGCCGCCGTTTGGTCTGGGACCGGTCCGCTCTCCGCGCGCGTGGGCGTGGTCGCGCTGTTTATCCCGTTCGGGCGAGTGACCTCGGCGGAGAGCTCAGCCGCCGCCGCCGGTCCGTCCGCCAGGTGCAGCCGCAACAGGGCCACCTCGGCCTCCGCGGGCGGGTAGCCAAGGGACGTCTTGAACAAAAACCGATCCAACTGCGCTTCCGGCAGCGGAAACACGCCCTGCGATTCCACAGGGTTTTGTGTCGCCATCACGAAGAACGGCTGTGGCAGCACGTGCGTCTCGCCGTCGATGGTGACCTGGCCCTCGGCCATCGCTTCGAGCAAGGCCGATTGTGTGCGCGGCAAGGCGCGGTTGATCTCGTCGACGAGCAGCACGTGGGCGAAGATGGGGCCTTTGCGCAGCGTGAATTCGCCGGTGCGCGGGTGGTAGACCAGCCCGCCCAAGATGTCGGAAGGCAGCAGGTCCGGCGTGCACTGGATGCGCCGGAACGATAACCCCAACTCGCGAGCAAACGCTTTCGCCAACGCGGTCTTGCCGACGCCCGGCACGTCCTCAAGCAGGATGTGGCCGCCTGCCATCACCGCCATCAACAGCTCTTCCACCGCACGTTCCATGCCGATGAGCGATTGGGCGATGGACGCCTTGACCTGATGGATCACCCGCACTGCTTCGTGGATCACGTTCTCTTCACCGCTTTTCTTCACCGCGCCATAGATTTGTAAGATTCCAGGAACTTTGCTCCATGATACCAACCGGATGGCGGCGGAGCAAGTGCGGGTGCGGCCGCAGGTTTGCTAGAGCCGCAAGTTGGGAAAGCTAGATGCTAGACTTGCTGCGGCAACGAAACGGGAGGGAGGGGCAGACCATGACGGACAGCACCCTGCTCGGCATGGTTCTCGCCGGGCTGGTGTTCTTTGGCCTCGTCCGCGTGTTCGGACCGCGCGGCTGGCGCAAGCCGAAGCGGCGCACCAAACGGACCAAGCGCGTTCGCGTGCACCCGCTCATTTTGAAGGAGCGCAAGCTCGCCGCCGAACTCCGGGCGGTGCGGGCGAAGTTGCGCGAACAGCATCTGCTGTGAGGATGCGGCAGGGACGGCTGCCAAAGACGGGTGCGCGGGAAGATGCGCGAAACGAGGGGACCGGCGTCACCTCTTCACCGCCGGCTGCGCACCTCGTAGATGGCAAACTTGAGGTAGTGGCCTTCCGGCACGCCTTCAATCTCCGGGTGGTCCTTGCCGGCGCCCGACCAGTGCACCAGGCGCAGGACCTTGTGCGCGTCCACCGCGGCGTCGAGGATGGTCTCGCGGAACAAATCCGGCCGCATGTGGAAGGAACAGCTGCTGGTGACCAGGTACCCGCCGTCGCGGGTGAGCTTCATCCCGCGCAGGTTGATCTCCTTGTATCCGCGGATGGCCCCTTCCAGGGCATGACGCGATTTGGCGAACGCGGGCGGATCGAGGATGACCACGTCAAAGCGCCGGCCCGCCCGCTCCAGCTCGCGCAGGTAGTCGAAGGCGTTGGCGGCCACCCACTGCACCCGGTCCGCCACGCCGTTGAGCTCCGCGTTGCGCCGCCCGACGGCAAGGGCGGGCTCCGAGATGTCCACGGCGATCACGCGCCGCGCCCCGTAGGCGAGGGCGTGCACGGCGAACGCGCCGGTGTGGCAGAACGCGTCGAGCACCTCGGCGCCGTCCCAAAACGGATCGCCATCTTGGGGGGTGCGTCCGTGCTCTGCTCCCCAACCGGTCATGAGCGGCCGGATGGCGGCGCGGTTGTCGCGCTGGTCGAAAAAGTAGCCTGTCTTGTGGCCGGCTTGCACATCGACGATGAATTGGAGGCCGTTTTCTTCAATCACGACCTCCGGCGGCACCTCGCCGGCCCACACGGTGGTCTCGAGCGGCAGACCTTCGAGGCTGCGCACCGGCACGTCGTTGCGCAAGAGGATGCCGCGCGGGCGAAAGACTTCCATCAGTGCGGCGAGGATATCGTCCTTGCGGACCTCCATGCCGAGGGCCAGGATCTGCACGACGAGCACGTCGCCGTACTTGTCGACGATGAGGCCGGGGAGGAAGTCCGCTTCGCCGTATACGGCGCGGCAGGCGCCGGTGGCGGGAAGGAAGCGGCCGCGGTGCGCCCAGGCGGCGGCAATGCGGCGCGTAAAGAACGCGCGGTCGATGACCTCGCCGGCGTCGTAGGTGAGGACGCGGGCGACGATCTGTGACCGCGGATTGATGTAACCGCGCGCGAGGAACACCCCCTGGTGGTTGACGATGTCGACGAGATCGCCCGGGGTCGGATCTCCCTCGATGCGCTCGACTTCGGTCTGGTACACCCAAGGGTGGCCGGCTTCCAAGCGCCGGCGGCGTTGGCGTTGGAGGACGATGCGCGCAGAAACAGAAGGGTTCGACATGTCGGACCTGCCTTTCTGAATACGGCCGCGAGGCCCGTGGCCCGCGGGAAGACAAGCGGGGCGGCGCCAGGCCGCCTCCGCTGCTTTCACTCAGGCTGTCGCGAACTCAGGGTCTTCATACGGGTGAGCGACCCAGCCGGACGGATCGATGAACAGGCGCACGGCAACCACCTTGCGCTCGCTTGTCAAGGTGAAGAAGTGCGGCGTGTTCTCCGGTACGGAGATGACGTCGCCCGGCACGAGCTCCACGTTGAAGTAGCCGACGTCTGGCTTGCCTTTAATGATGAAGATGCCGCTGCCCGCGGTGATGGCCCGCACCTCGTCCTCGCTGTGGGTGTGCACCTGCTCGAACTTCTTGAGCAGCTCCTCCAGGTTGGGCGTCGCTTCGGAGAGGGCGACCATGTCCCATTTCACGTAGCCGCGGGCCTGCGCGAGCGCCTGGATCTGCGGTTCGAGGGCTTTCAGGATCTCCGCTTGCTCCTCCTGGGACAGCACGAACTTGTCGCGCAGGTGTGCAGGGATGGGTTGCAGATCCCAATGGTCGTAGTAGACGCCTTGACCGTTCAAAAACGCGCGCACCGCGTCCTCGCCTGCGATGACCTGACCGGTCTTGCGGATGGTGATCTTCGCCACGCGCCATCCTCCTCCGAATTACAAGATATCCAATATGGATTATCTGCATTGTATGACACCTGTCTGCGCCTGTCCAGGCGGTGCAAGCGTGCAAACAGGCTGTGAAAATCCGTCCCCTGGTGTACAATGAGTGGCAACATCACCATCATCATATCATGGAAAGGAAGAGCGGATGTGAATGCAATCCGTACATACGTCGTGGGGGCTGTGGTGCTTGGCCTGATTGCCTGTATCGTGTCCATCGCCTTTGGCGGGCACCCGTCGCAGGTGCATACCATCGTGGGTTTGGTGCTCGACGCGGTCTTCTTGGTATGGGCGTTCTTGGCCGGCCGGGCGGCGAAGCGGCAGGGTGGCAAGCCGATGTGGACAGGGGCGCTGACCGGTGCCGTCTACGGGTTTGTCGAGGCGCTCGCCGGCTTTTTCATCCACATCGACGCCTCGGTGTTCAAAGGGACGAATCTGCCGCCCGACCAAGTGGCGCGCGCGGTGGAAATCTCCAATTCGACGTGGGCGCACGTCTTGGCGGTGGTGGCCGCTGTACTCGAGATGGGCGTGCTCGGCCTCATCGCGGGGCTCATCGGGGGTGCGATGACGCGCCGGGAAGGGGACGCGAACGATGTCTGAAACACGTCACGGCAACAGCGGCCATGACGCAGACCCTTTGCCGGCAGACGTCGGCGTGAGCGGCGGGGACGGCGCTGGTGCGGCAGGGGTCGAGCCTGTGCTCATCTTGCGCGGGGTGAGGAAACATTACCGCCGCGGCAGCGAGGACATTGTGGCCGCGGCCGACGTGTCTCTTGAGCTGTATCCGGGGACCTTGACCTGCATCCTCGGCCCTTCGGGCGGGGGCAAGTCCACGTTGTTGCACCTGATGGGCGGCATGGACCGGGTGTCCGGGGGCCAGATTCTGGCGCTGGGGCGCGACATCACCCGCATGAAGGCGGATGAGTTGGCCGCGTACCGGCGCACGGCGGTCGGGTTTGTGTTTCAGTCGTTTCACCTCTTGCCGACGCTGACCGCGCGCGAAAACGTGGAGTTGCCGATGTTGCTCGCGGGGGTGCCGGCACCGCTGCGCCGCCAACGCGCGGAGGCGCTGCTCAACCGCTTTGGCCTTGGCGATCGCGCCTTGCACCGACCGGGCGAGCTGTCGGGCGGGCAGGCGCAGCGGGTGGCGGTGGCGCGGGCGCTGGCGCTGAACCCGCCGCTTTTGCTCGCCGACGAACCGACGGGCAACCTCGACAGCCAGAGCGGCCATGAGATCATGGCCCTGTTGGCTCAAGTGGCGCACGAGGACGGGCGGACGGTTGTCGTCGTCACGCACAACGAGGAGTTTGTGGCCTATGCGGATCGGGTCGTCCGCATCCGCGACGGGCGCATTCAGTCGGATGAATGGCGGCGCCCGCCGCAGGCGGCTGCGGCTGCGGCGGCTACCCGGAGTCCAGGTGTACAGATGACAGATACGTCGGCAGAGGCAGGTCCGGCTGCACCTGCCGCGGTGGGCCGCGGGGCACCCGAGGCGGCGGCCGGCCGGTCCGCGGTGGGCTTTCAGGCCATCCTGCGCCTTGCTGCGTCGGCGGTACGGCGGCGGTTGGGCCGGGCGGTGCTGACCGGCAGCGGCATTGCCATCGGCGTGGCCGCGATGGTCCTGCTCATCGGCATCGGGGCGGGACTGAAGTCGGGCGTGGTGCGGGGCTTGGCGACGCTCGGGCCGCTGACATCCATCACCGTGTCGCCGTACCGGCAGACGGGCGGGAGCGGGTTTGGCGGGCTTGCGGCAAGCGGCCCGCAGACGCCCATCACGCCGGACGCATTGCGGCGCCTGGCGGCGCTTCCGGGTGCGAAGGCGGCTTATGCGACGGCGACGTTCGTCGCACGCTTGACGCGGAGCGGCACGCAAGTGGAAGCGGACGTGGTGAACCTGCCGCCCGCATCGCTCTGGCACACGGAGGGTTTGCTGCCCACGCTCGCAGCCGGACGTTGGCCGGCGGCCGGCGGACTGGTGTTGGCGGAGAGCACCGCCAAGGCGCTGTTGAGCGGCGGTACGGCCGGTGGCAGTGGTACGGGCGGCGCGGGCGGTGCCACAACCGGCGCGGGTGGCGGGAAGCAGGCGTCGCCGCAGTCGCTCATCGGGAAGGCGGTGGATGTCGAGGTCCAGGGCATGACGGGGAACGTGCTCGGCGGCGGTGCGTTCACGCCAGCGGCCAGCATGGTGCCGGTGCAGCTGCGCGTGATCGGAATTGTGCAGGGAACGGCGTTTTCGTATGTGTCTTATCCGCAGGCGCTGCGCTGGATGGAAACCATCGGCGGCGGTGGGGGTGGTAGCGCCGGGCCAGCTGGAGGAAATCACGGGGGTCTGCCGCCGGGCCAGGCGGGCGCGGGTCGACCGGTGGCGTATCCGGGGGCGGTCGTGATCGCCCGTTCCATCGACGACGTATCGCCGCTCGCAGAGCGGATTGGCAAGCTCGGCTACGGCACGACCACAGTGCAGGACATCCTGAAATCCATCACCAAGGCGTTTGCCGTCATCCAGGCTGGGCTCGGGGTCATCGGCGGGATTGCGCTGGTCGTCGCCGGGTTGATGATTGGGGTTGTGCTCAGCATGTCTGTGCTGGAGCGGCGGCGGGAAATTGGCATTCTGCGCGCCGTGGGCGCGCGGCGGCGGGACATCGCGCGGCTGTTTCTGGTGGAAGCGGCGGTCATCGGCGCCGCGGGAGGTGTCGCGGGGGTGGCCGTGGGCGGCGGCGCGGGGTGGCTTGCCAACGCCATGACCCGCCAGTTCGCTCATGCCACGCAAGCTTT
Organism: Paenalicyclobacillus cellulosilyticus; assembly: GCF_014647315.1. GTDB lineage: Bacteria > Bacillota > Bacilli > Alicyclobacillales > Alicyclobacillaceae > Alicyclobacillus_J > Alicyclobacillus_J cellulosilyticus. Next base: position 9,107 of record NZ_BMOY01000021.1, on the reverse strand, counting down.
GTTCGTGATGCCCGTGTGGCTGGCGGTTTTGGGGATAGGGTTTGGCGTCGCGGCCTCGCTTGTCGCCGGTTGGGCGCCAGCTTCGCGCGCGGCGCGCCTGCACCCTGTGGAAGCGCTGCGGGCGGATTGAACGGCACCCGCAGGGAGGGCGTGGATGCGGCCTGAATGCGCACAGCCAAGGGGGATGGATGGCGTGGAGACGGTCCTCGCCGTGCTCACCGATGTGCACGGGAACTATCCTGCCTTGCGCGCGGTCTTGGACGAGATCGATGGTCTGGGCATGGTCGAACGCATCGTGTGCTTGGGAGACATGATTGCGATTGGGCCCGACACAAACGAGGTGTTGGAGGCTCTCTTTTCGCGGGACGACGTATCCATGGTGTCGGGCAACCATGAAGATGCGGTGCTGGCCTTGTGCCTGGGCCGGCCGCCGCAGAGCCACGGGGAGGAATTGGAGCATCACCAGTGGATTGCGGACAGGATGGATAAGCGGTTTGTGCCTCTGCTCGCGCGGCTGCCGCGCAGCATGACCTTGTCGTTCCACGGCCGCGTGTGCCATTTTGTCCATTATCATTTGGACGCGGGCCAACAATTCTTGCCGGTGGACTGGGCGCCGTCGGGCGAAAAGCTGGATGAGCTGTACCAGGACCATCCGGCGGAACTGGTGGCGTTCGGTCACCACCATCCCGTGCACCTGTTTCGGACCGAGCGTCGCTTGTATTTCAACCCCGGTGCGCTGGGGTGTTGCGACAGGCCTGTCGCCCGGTACGGACTGGTGCATATCACCGGGCAAGGGATGGAGGTCGAGTGCCGCGAGGTTCCGTATGACAACCGGGCGTTCCTGCGCTCGTACCACGAGCAACAGGTGCCGGCGCGCGCATTCATCCTGCGCGTGTTCCACGGCGGCCAGGGCGGCGAGGTCGGCGGGTGAGTTATTGCCGTTTGGGCTGCCGTCTGTCCGCGTATCCGACATTGCATTTTTAGGGGACCAGGAGTCAGGAACGGATCACCCTCCTGATTGCGTGTGTTATGCATGGTATGATGTATCCGAAACTCAGGAAACAGGTCGTGTTTCTCTCGCAACACGGAGGATGGTCAGGATGAACGAAACCAGACCGTTACGGCTGACAGCGGCCGTGACGAAGGACGGTAAATGGTACGTCGCTCGGTGTTTGGAGGTGGAGGTGGCAAGTCAGGGCGAGACAGTGGAGCAAGCGCTCGACAACCTGCGTGAAGCCCTGGAACTGTATTTTGAAGACGTCCCCGCATGCGCGGGCTCTTAGTCGAGTGAACACCAAATCACCATCGAGTGAATAGAATCATCGTGTTCCACGGCGGCCAGGGCGGCGAGGTCGGCGCCTGGCCACCGTGAACCTTTTTTCGTGCCGCTGCTTATTCCTCATACCCGCGGGGGTTCTGGACCTGCCATCGCCAGGCGTCCGCGCACATTTCTTCGAGCCCGCGCGTCGCGCGCCAGCCAAGGACCCGTGCGGCCTTCGTCGGATCGGCGTAACTGACCGCCACGTCGCCCGGACGCCGCTCCGTGATTCGGTACGGGATCTTGACCCCGGACGCCTTTTCGAACGCCTGGATCACCTCGAGCACGCTGTACCCGACGCCCGTTCCCAGGTTGAACGCGTCGGCTCCCTGATGTTGGGCCGTCCACTCCAGCGCCTTCACGTGCCCGGCGGCTAAGTCCATGACATGGATGTAGTCGCGCACGCCGGTACCGTCCTTGGTAGGATAATCGCCGCCGAAGACGGACAGCTCCTTCAGCTTGCCAATGGCCACCTGAGTGATGTACGGCATCAGGTTGTTCGGGATGCCGTTAGGGTCTTCACCCATCCGGCCGGACGGATGAGCCCCCACCGGGTTGAAGTAGCGTAACAGGGCGATGCTCCATCGATCGTCGGCACGGGCCAGGTCGGTCAGAATGTCTTCAATCATGGCTTTCGTCCGCCCGTACGGGTTGACCGGCTGCTTGGGCATGTCCTCCACAAACGGCACCTTGTCCTGCGCTCCGTACACGGTGGCGGACGAGCTGAACACCAGGCGCCGTACCCCGAACTCCTGCATCACGTCGCACAAAACGAGAGTACCGGTGACGTTGTTGTGATAGTAGCGCAGCGGCTGGCGCACCGATTCACCCACCGCCTTGAGGCCCGCGAAGTGAATGACTCCGTCAATCGGATACTCCGCGAACACGCGCCTCACCGCATCGCGATGGAGGAGGTCCGCAGCGGCAAACGGCACCTTCTTGCCGGTGATTTCCTCGATGCGTTCCATCACGGTGCGCTTGCTGTTCACGAGGTTATCAAGCACGACCACGTCATATCCTGCATCCAGCAACGCCACGCACGTATGGCTGCCGATGTATCCCGTTCCGCCTGTGACGAGAATGGCCAAGGGTGGTTCCTCCTATTTAGGCTACTCAAATCGGTCTGCGCCCAGCAGGCGCTTCGCTGCCCATCATAACCCGAAACCCCGTTGGTTGCCACAGGCGTCATCCGACGTGGAACAGTTTTCAAAGCGATATGTACGCTTGCCCGGCATCATGGACCCAGTGCGACTCTCCCGCGTATACTTCAAGCCATGAAAGAGGTGGGTGAATGGTTGGGCAAGATACGCTGATGAAAGCTCTCACTCGCTCCTTGTCCAAGGATGCATTGTCTGCGTTCGGGATCCAGGGTGTTGAATTGACAGAACCGGTTCCCACCGAGTTGCCCGCGAGTACATTGCGTATGGACAAGGTGTGGCGAATGCAGGACGGACAACTCTTTCACCTGGAGTTTCAAAGCAAGCGCGAACCGACGCTGCACCGGTTTCTCGAATACGATGCGCGGCTGGCGCATCTGTACCAGGCACGAATCCGTACCGTAGTGTTGTACCATGCGAATGTGATGGCCGCGCCCTCGCAGCTCGACATCGGCGTTGCCGTGTACAGGGTGGAAAACGTATTTCTGTCGCGGTTAAATGGAGATGAAGCATTGAATGCGGTGGAGAAGCATCTGCTCACGGGCATTTGGGAACCTGAAGACAGACTGCGCTTGGCTCTGGCCATGAATATGCAGGTGCGCGACCATCACCAAGCGTTTGACCGTGTGTTGGCACTCGCAGCGATGGTGTCTGATGACATCGAGCGTGATCTCGTAGTCAGTGCGATGCTGACATTCGCGGATCAGGCACTGGACGAAACGCAACGATTACGGTTGCGAAGGGAGTTGAGGCGCGTGTCGAAGCTCGTGGAGGAACTGTTTCAAGAAGGGCGTGAAGAAGGACGGGAGGAAATGGCAATCCAGGTTGCGAAAAAACTGTTTGCACGGGGTGCTTCGGTCGACGAAGTGGCCGACATCACCGGATTGCCGCCAACCAAGTTGGAAGAGATTCAGAGGCTGTTGCATTGACACCCCTATTCGGCCATGCTACATTGAAGGCATCGCCTCTTTCAGCGTGAGAAAGAGGCCGTTTTTGTTTGCATCGTCCGGCGCGCCGGTGTTGGCCGCACCGGACCTTGGAGGCACCGCACGCCATTGTGCCGGTGTCGATAGCGCCCGTCCGGGGGCGCGTCAGCCGGCATGCGGTCGCCGTCGCCTGGGATCGCGCCCTGGGCGGCGCTCCCATCGGGCTTGTCCGCGCTGCTTCCATAGGCCGCGCTTCTTTGCACAAAGGAAGGTGACCGACACCATGACACATCTGTCCGGCACGAACTCGCCATCCATCGGACCGGACTACATCGTTGCGACATACCGGCTGGTAACCCGGGACAAGGACTTGCGCAAGCGCGCCGAGTCTATCGCCGTCGGGTTGACGGTCGGGTCATGGACCGATCTCCCGGCAGCCCGCCAAGCACAGCTGAAACCCTACTGCGGGACGGTGGGCGAGACGCGCATTCTCGCGGAACACCAAGACGGCTCCATCCTGGCCGAAATTGAAGTCGGGTATCCGGTGCGCAACCTCACGCCGCGCATCCCGGCGCTGTTGACCACAGTCTTCGGCAAGCTGTCGATGGACGGCGACATCAAGCTGGTCGGCCTGCGCCTCCCCGAGGCGTTCGTCCGCCAGTTTCCGGGGCCCAAGTTCGGCGTCGCCGGCGTCCGCCAGCGCCTTGGCGTCGAGGGGCGGCCGCTCATCATGAGCATCTTCAAGTCGTGCATCGGCATGCCGCTCGATGCCCTCGTCGAGCACTTTACCGAGCAGGCCTTGGGCGGCGTCGACCTCATCAAGGACGACGAAATTTTCTTCAGCGAGCAGCTGGCGACCCCGGAGGCGCGCGTCGCGGCGTACGTCCGCGCGGCAGAGCGCGTGGCCGGGACCACCGGGCGCAAGGTGGCGTACGCCGTCAACCTGACCGGGCCCACGTATGAGCTGCGCGATCGCGCCCGCCGCCTGGCGGACCTTGGCGCCGGCGCATTGTTGTTCAACGTGTTCGCTTACGGCTTGGACATCCTGCAGGAACTCGCGGCCGACCCCGCCATCCAGGTACCCATCATGGCTCACCCGGCCGTCGCGGGCGCTCTGTACGCCGCACCCCGCCACGGCATCGCCGCCAGCATCGTGCTCGGGCAACTGCTGCGGCTGGCGGGGGCGGACATCGTCATCTACCCGTCACCGTACGGCTCCGTCACGCTCGCCAAGGAAGAGGGTGCAGCGGTCCTTGGCGCCCTGCGCGGCCCGTCGCCGCACAAACCTTGTCTGCCCGCGCCGTCGGCCGGTATCCACCCCGGCATGGTGCCGGTTCTGCTCCGCGACTTCGGCACCGATTTCATTGTCAACGCGGGCGGCGCCATCCACGGCCACCCCGGCGGGGCGACGGCAGGGGGCCAGGCGTTCGTCGCGGCCGTCCAAGCGGCCATCTCCGGCCGGCCGCTGCGCGAGGCGGCGCAGGCGAGCGAGCCGTTGGCGCAAGCCATCGCCCGCTGGGGGGTGGCGGAATGAGCGGGGCGCCGCGCGGGAAAGGGCACCCGCCGGGACTGGCTGCGGTCCGCGCGCCCGAACCCGCCGCGGCGACGGACGCGGCCGGGAGGCCAGGCGCCGCCAGCCCCTCCGTCGCCATCTTCTGCGACTTCGACGGCACCATCTCGGAGAACGACATGATTGTCCAGATCATGCGCCGCTTCGTCCCCGCGGAGGCCGAGCCGCTCATCCAGGCGGTCACCGAGCGGCGGATGAGCGTGGCGGAAGGCGTGGGGCGCATGTTCGCGCTCATCCCGAGCGTCCGCTTCCCCGAGGTGGCCCGCTTTGCCCGCGAGACGGTGCGCATCCGCGCCGGTTTCGCCGAGTTCGTGGCGTTCTGCGCCGCGCGCGGCTGGCCGCTCTCCGTGGTCAGCGGGGGCTTCGATTTCTTCGTCGATCCGGCGCTCGCTCCGTACCGGGACAAGCTGCGCGTCTTTCGCAACCACATCGACACAAGCGGTGAGCGCCTGCGCGTCGTCTGGTCCGAGCCGTGCGACGAGCTGTGCGACGGCGGCTGCGGGCTGTGCAAACCGTCGGTTCTCCGGCGGTACGGCCAAGGCGCCGCGCGGCGGATCGTGATCGGCGACGGGGTGACCGACCTCAAGGCGGCGCGCATGGCCGACTTTGTCTTCGCCCGGGCGGGACTCTTGCGCGCCTGTGCGGAAGAGGGATTGCCGCACGCTGCGTTTGACGACTTTCACGACATTGTGCGCGGGTTGACCGAACTCGCGCGGGGAGGGGACGACTTTTGGCGGAAACCTTGACCCCGTGGCGCGATGCGCCGCAGGTGTTGTGCGCGCTGGCGGACGAGCTGGCGGCGAAAGGCTGGTTGCCGGCCACGAGCGGCAATCTGTCCGTGTGCGTGCGCCAACACCCGCTGGCGCTGGCCATCACGCGCAGCGGTGCCGACAAGCAACACCTGACGCCGCCGGACGTCATCTACGTGGACAGCGAGCTGCGCGTGCTGGATGCGGTGGATCCGTCTCACAGGCCGTCCGCGGAGACCATCGTGCACACGAAGCTCTACCAGGCGCTCAGCTGCGGCTGCATCCTCCACGTGCATACGGTGTACAACAATCTGGCAAGCGAGGTGTATTTCGCGGAGGGCGCGGTGTCCATCGCGGGCCATGAGCTGCTCAAAGCGCTCGATCACTGGGAGCCAGACGCCTGCATCCAGGTGCCCATCGTCGAGAACTTGCACGACATCCCCGCCTTGGCCGACGCGGTGTTGGCCGCCGTCCGGCCCGGCGTGCCAGGGGTGCTTGTCCGCAACCACGGCATCTACGCCTGGGGTGATACACCTGCCGCAGCCAAACGCTACCTGGAGGCGTTCGAGTTTCTGTTCCAATATGTGCTCACCTTGCGGCTGTTGCGCGGCTGAAGTACAATCAAATTGCGCTGAGCAATTTTTGCCAAGGTTTCGTTTTGGCGCAGGTTGACACGGATTTCCATGGTACGCGGCGCGGGGCGTGGACACCGGATCCGCGCGTCCGTGCGCACTGCCTGTGAAGTCGGAGTGGAGACGGGGTCGTCGGCATGGTCGTGTTTCCCGAAAGCTTCGCGCAACCGTTCCAGCGGTGGCAGCGGCGGGTGAGCCGTTTCGCCCTGTTGGTGTTCCTCCTCATTGTCCTTATCTCGTTCATCCAGACCTTCTTGCACCTTTTGTTCCTCTATCGCGAACACGCCGCGCTCGGCTACGGCTTCGTCTATTTGAAGAACCTGTGGCTGGAGCTTGCGTTTCGTTATGGCGGGGCCATCGTCTACGCCTGGCTCGGCTGGGTGGCCGTGCGGCCGCTCTCCGGGGTGTTGCCGCGCTTTTTGTACCGTGGCCTGGTCTATGCCGCTGCGGTGGCAGGCTGGGGCATCGGCTACGGCATGTGGACCATCGACGCGAGCACCTGGTACGCGTTCTTCCAGCACGTGCCGTTTCACCGGCGCGATCCGCTCCTGCACCTTGACGATGCGTTCTACGTGTACGACCTGCCGGTCTTGACCGGCATCGTCGGCCGGCTGCTGGGGACGGCCGTGCTCTTTGCCGTCCCGCGCGTCGTCGCTTTGCTCGCCCTCTTCGCGCGCCAGGCGTTCATCACCGCCGGGCCGCCTTTGGGACAGCGGATTGCCGCCCAGGTCCGGGTGCTGATGGGCATCGGCGCGTTCATCTTCCTCTGCCTGGCGGCGCTCGCTTGGCTGGCCCGCTATGAATTGTTGCTGACGTCCGGCAACGGCACGTTCTTGTTCGGGCCGGACTTCGTCACCGCCCGCCTGACGCTGCCGGTGTTCTCGCGGCTTGAAGTGCTGGCGCTCCTCGTGGTGGCGGCGGCGTTCGCGGTGCTCGCCGCGCAGCCGTACCGGGTCCTGGCACTGCGGGACGGCTTTGTCCGCCTGCGCGCCCGCGGCTGGAAGTTGCCCATCGGGGCGTTCGCCGCGTACGTCGGATTGGTGGTCGTCCGCGCGCTGGTCAACGGCCTTGTCAACGGGCTGTACGTGCACCCGAACCAGAACATCGTCGAGCTGCCGTACATCGGGTACACCATCGACGCCACCCGCTGGGCGGTCGGGATCGATCACGTCACGGCGAAGCCGTTCGTGCCCTCGGACCGGCTCACCGCGGCGGACGTGGCGCGGGAGAAGAATGCGCTGGACAACGTCCGCGTCAACGACCAGGGGCAGACGACAGCCATCTTCAACCAGTTGCAGAGCTTCAAGAGCTACTTCCAGTTCACGCCCGCGCAGGTGGACCGCTACGGCCAAGCCACCGTCTACAGCTCAGTGCGGGAGATGAACGTGGACCAGGTGCCGGTGCAGACGTGGGTCAACCGGACGCTGGTGTACACCCACGGGTACGGCATAGCCATCAGCCCGGTGAATCAGTTCACCGCCGACGGCCTGCCGGTGATGTGGGCGAAAAACACACCCCAGGAGACCCAACCGCCTATCCCGCGCATCACCCGCCCGGAGATTTACTTCGGGCTGATGGACAACGACGTCATCGCCCCGTCCAAGCAGCCCGAGTTCGACTACCCGGTCGGATCGGAGGATCACGCCTCCCACTACCAGGGCGGGTACGGCCTGCCGGTGTACGGCAACCGCTGGCTGCTCACGCTGGAACTGGGTACCTTGCGCTTTTACACGTCGGATCAACTGACGACCAAGTCGCTGTACCTGTTTGACCGCAACATCTACCGGCGGGCGGCGGACATCGCGCCGTTCCTCCGTTACGATCACGACGCGTTCGCGTTCATCGACGGCCGCGGCCACATCCAGTGGATGTTCGACGCTTACACCCAGACGCCCAACATCCCGTACGCCCAGCCGGAGATGGGCACGGCCTACATCCGCAACTCGGTCAAGGTGGTGGTGGACGCCTACACCGGCAAGACCACGTTCTACGTGGTGGACCCGACGGACCCGCTCATCCGGACATGGATGCGCATCTATCCTGGGCTGTTTACCACCAAGGTGCCGGCCGACGTGGCGGCCCACTTCCGGTATCCGACCGATTTGTTCCAGGTGCAGGCGCAGGCATTGACGCGCTACCACATGACCGATCCGGCGGCGTTCTACAACCAAGAGGACCTGTGGGCCATCGCCAACCAGATCTACCAGCAGAACCAGGTGACGCAGCGCCCGCCGGTGTACCAGGAAATCCGCATGCCGGACCAGGCGCGGCCGCACTTCGTGGTGAGCGTATTGTTCACGCCGGCCAACAAGGACAACCTGAACGGGTGGTTCATCGCCGACAACGAGCCGGGGTCTTACGGCCGCCTGACGCTCTACCAGTTCCCGCAGTCGGAGTGGGTGACCGGGCCGATGCAGGCGGAGAACCAGATTGACGCCAACCCGGCCATCTCGCAGCAGCTCACGCTGTGGAACCAGCAAGGGTCGCAGGTGGTGCGGGGGGATTTGCTCCTCATCCCGGTGGGCCGGGCGGTGCTCTACATCGAGCCGGTGTACCTGGTCGCCAACCGCCAGAACTCCTTGCCGCAGCTGCAGCGGGTCATCATCGACTTCAACCAACAGGTGTACATGGATACGTCCCTGTCCGCGGCGCTGCAGGATTTGCTCGCCGGGAACCCGGCGGGATCGGCCAATGCGGGCGGCGCGGCCGGCGGGGCTGCGGCCGGGCAGACCGGCGCGGGCGCGGGTGCACCCGG
>NZ_BMOY01000020.1 GCF_014647315.1 Paenalicyclobacillus cellulosilyticus | reverse complement strand
CGCGCAGGCTGCGGCGCGGCTGCTTGCGGACCCGGCCTTTGTGGCGCCGGGCCAACCGGCGGCCGCGGCGGCGCTGGCGCGCGGCACCGCGTTCCACCAGGTGCTGCAGCACCTCGACTGGCGGATTGAACCGACGGAGGAAGCGGTGGCGCGTGCCCTTGACGATCTCGTCGCATCCGGACGGCTCGCGGCCGATGCGCGCCAACAGGTCCGTCTGGCGGACATCTGCCGCTTCCTCCGGCATCCGCTCGCACAACGCCTGCGCCAGGCGCGGCGGGTGTGGCGCGAGCAGCCGTTCTACCTCCGGCTGCCCGCCGGCGCGCCTGGCGCGCCGCCGGAGCACAGCGTCATCGTCCAGGGCGTGATCGACTGCCTGGCGGAAGAAGCGGACGGCTGGCTGGTGGTGGATTACAAGACGGACGAGGTGACGGAGGCGGAGGCGCCGCGGCGCGCCGCAGCATACCACGCCCAGGTGGCCGCATACCGGGAGGCGGTGCGCGCGGCGACCGGTGCGGCCCGTGTGGAGGCATTCGTGTACTTTGTCGGGCCCGGGGCGGCGTTCCCGGTGCCCGCGGTCGATCTCGCCGCCGTCTGGCGGGCGGCGAGCGCTCGTGCGGAAGCGGCGGGGACAGAGGAGGAATGCGTGTGAGGGAACGGTTTGTCATGGCCGTGGATCAAGGCACGACCAGCACGCGGGCTGTGCTGGTGGACCGCCACGGCACCATCCGCGGCATGGCGCAGGAAGAGCTGCGGCAGTACTATCCGCAGCCAGGTTGGGTGGAGCACGACCCTGTGGAGATTTGGGAGTCCACGCTGCGCGTGATGCGGACGGTCTTGGCGCAGACCGGCACGGATGCGTCGCAGGTGGCGGCGCTGGGATTGACCAACCAGCGCGAGACCACGGTGGTGTGGGAGCGGGCGACCGGAAGGCCACTGTACCGGGCGGTGGTGTGGCAGAGCCGGCAGACGGCTGATCTCTGCCAAAAACTGCAACAAACCCCCGGCGTGCCGGAACTCGTCCGTGCGCGCACGGGCCTGGTCATCGACGCGTACTTTTCGGCGACGAAGATTCGCTGGCTGCTCGATCACGTCCCGGGTGCCCAGGCGCGGGCGGAGGCGGGTGAATTGCTGTTCGGCACCATCGACGCCTGGTTGTTGTGGAACCTCACCGGCGGGCGCGTGCACGCGACCGACGTCACGAACGCATCCAGGACGATGCTGTACAACATCCGCGACCTGCGGTGGGACGACGACCTGTTGCGCCTGCTCGCCATCCCGGCGCCCATGCTGCCGAAGGTTTGTCCCACGAGCGGTTTCTTCGGCGAACTGGACCCGCGCTGGCTGGACGGCGCGCGCATTCCGGTGGCCGGCATGGCGGGCGACCAGCACGCTGCGCTGTTCGGCCAACACTGCTTTACGCCGGGCACCGCGAAAAACACTTACGGGACCGGGTGCTTCCTGCTCATGCAGACCGGGGCGCAGCCCGTATGGTCCCGGCACGGCCTGCTCACGACGGTGGCGTGGGCCATCGGGGATGCGGTCGAGTATGCGTTGGAAGGCAGCGTGTTTGTCGCGGGGGCTGCGGTGCAGTGGTTGCGGGATGAACTGGGCCTCATCGCGACTGCGGCCGAGACGGAGGCGTTGGCGCAGAGCGTCGCGTCCACCGGCGGGGTGTACGTGGTCCCGGCGTTCGCCGGGCTTGGGGCGCCGTACTGGGACATGGACGCCCGCGGCGCCGTCTTCGGCCTGACCCGCGGCACGAGCAGGGCGCACCTGGTGCGGGCGGTGTTGGAGTCATTGGCGTATCAGACGCGGGACGTGCTGGAAGCGATGGTTAAAGACGCAGGCATCGCGCTGCAGCGGCTGCGCGTCGACGGGGGTGCCGCCGCGAACAACTTTCTCATGCAGTTCCAGGCCGACATCCTCGGCGTGCCGGTGGAGCGGCCCGTTCATGCGGAGACGACGGTGCTCGGCGCAGCGTTTTTCGCTGGCCTCGCCGTCGGGTTCTGGCAAAGCCGGGACGAGATCGCCAGCCTCGGCGGGACAGAGCGGGTGTTCCTCCCGCAGATGCCGAGCGCGGAACGGGAGCGGCTGTACCGCGGCTGGCTGGATGCGGTATCCCGCACCCGGTCGGTGCGCCCGTAAGCGGGCTGGCGAGGAAGGGACCGCCGCGGATGCACCCGCGGGCTGCGGTTGTACCGCGGATGCACCGCGGGCTGCGGTTGTACCGCGGGTGCGGCGGATGCACCGCGGGCGCCGCGTCAGCGGATGACGGAGAGGTCGCGCAGTGGCCACACGACCAAGTCCGCCCGCCCGACGATGGCGGAACGGGCGACGAACGGGTGTTTCCAGAAACGGCTGTCGAGGGAATCGTTGCGGTTGTCGCCCAGCATGAAATAGTGGCCGGGCGGCACCTTATAGGGACCGTAGGTGCCGTCGGTGGTGGTGTGCAGGTACGGCTCAGCCAGGCGCTTGCCGTTGATGTACACATGGCCGTCGTGGATGCTCACCACGTCCCCGGGCATGCCGATGATCCGTTTCACAAAGATCTGCGACGGGTCGTCCGGCCAGTGGAACAGGACGACCTCTCCCCGGTACGGCGCAGCCAACTCGGTCGCCAAATGGTCGACGAGGATGCGGCTCGGATACGGGATGGTGGGATACATCGATCCGCTCGGCACGCGCGCCTGGCCGATGCCCCAGGTGGTGATGCCTTTCGCAGCCGCGACGCCGATGGCGATAGGGATGAGATAATTGACGAACAAGCTCTGCAGCCACGCGGTACGGCGGCCGCCGACGGAACGTGCGGATGGCTCGGCGGGCACGCCGGTGGGTTTGAGACCAGAGTAGTCGGACAAGGTGACACCCCATTTACGGTGGCATGGGCCTGGGGATCTCCGCAGAAAGGTGGGCGCGAGGCGGTAGACAGTGAGATCGCGTCCTCTGTATGTAACGACCGCATGCCGCACCAGAATCGTTCTCTCCCAAGTATATCATGAACGCGTGCACGGGCGGAGGTGGTGTGCACCGATGCCGAACATCCAAAGATTGAGCGAAGGCTGCGTGTTCATCCAGTGGACGGAGACCCATGCCCCGGGTCCGGCCGCCCTCGCGGCGTGGGCGGCGGCGTGGGAGGAGACCCCGTTTCGCGGCCTGCGCGAGATTGTCCCTGCGTACACCTCGGCCGCCGTCCACTTCGATCCTCGCCAGGCCGGACTGGATTGGGTGTGCGCGGAACTCAAGCGCCGCCTGGATGTACTGCCGGAAACCGCGGCCGCCCGCGGCCGCACTGTCCTGGTGCCGGTCCGCTATGGAGGCGAGTATGGTCCGGACCTGCCGGAGGTGGCGCGGCGGCTGGGTATGAGCGAAGAGGAGGTGGTGCGCCGGCACGCAGGTGCGGCCTACACGGTGGCGTTCCTCGGTTTTGCGCCGGGCTTTCCGTATCTGCGCGGCTTGCCTGCGGAACTGGCGCTGCCGCGCCGGGATACACCCCGCTTGGCCGTGCCCGCTGGTTCGGTCGCGCTGGCGGGCGGGCAAACGGGCATCTACCCGCTCGCGACCCCGGGAGGATGGCACATCATCGGCCGCACGCCGCTGCGGCTGTTTTGTCCTGAGCAAGACCCGCCCGTGCTGCTGCGCCCGGGCGATGAGGTGCGGTTTGTGCCCATCTCACCCGCGGAATTCGCGCGCATTGCGGATGCGACGGGACATCACGCGTGCTTGGCTCCGGATGGGGCAGGCCCGCGCAACCAAGCGGAACCAGGCGTGCACGGCCAGGCAGCCTCCTGTCCCGCCGGCGGCCGGTGGTTGCGCGTGCTGGAGCCCGGGTTGTGGACGACGGTGCAGGACCTGGGACGATGGGGGTATCAGAAGTACGGGATATCCGTCGGCGGAGCGGTCGACCCGTGGACGCTCCGCATCGCCAATGCTTTGGTCGGCAATGAGGACGACGCCGCGTGCTTGGAGGTGACGATGTCCGGCCCGGTGCTGGAGTTCGGGCACGATGCGCGGGTGGCGGTGTGCGGCGCAGAGTTTGAGGCGTGGGTGATGCGTCCGGGCGGCAGCCGGCGCCCTTTGCCCGGTTGGTGTGCGGTGACGGTGCGGGCGGGGGAGCGGCTGGTACTGGGTTCCGCGCGCTGGGGGGCGCGCGCGTATGTGGCGGTCGACGGAGGGGTGGACGTGCAGCCGGTCCTGGGGAGCCGCAGCACCGACGTGCGTGCAGGGATAGGCGGCCTTGGCGGAAGGCCGTTGCGCGCGGGAGACCTGATACCGGTCGGACCTCCGCGCATGTCGCCGGGTGCTGAGGCGGGCGGCACGGGCAGGCCGGTCTCGGCGGTCTGGCGGCGCCGGCTGCTGTCCGGACGGGTCCGGTTGTTGCCCGGTCCGGAGTGCGGCTGGTTTTCGCAGACCGACCGGCAGCGCCTGGTGAGCGCGACCTATACCGTCACCGGCCGCCAGGACCGCATGGGTATCCGCCTGGAAGGGCCGCCGCTTTCCGCCGCGGGGGCCGGCGGGATGGTTTCGGGTCCGGTCACCCACGGGACCGTCCAGGTTCCGCCCGACGGACAGCCGGTGGTTTTGGCGGCGGATCGCCAACCGACCGGCGGGTATCCGCGTCTCGCCCAAGTGGTCATGGCCGACTGGGCCAAGGTGGCGCAGTGGCGGCCTGGACAGCATGTCCGGTTTCGCTGGGTGTCGCTGCAGGAGGCGCTTTGCGCCATGGCGGCGTGGGAGCGCCTGGTGGCGATGGTCCGTGCGGGTGTGGTGTATGCGCGAGACGGAGGGATGCGCGGTGTACGGTGAACACGTGAACGGACGACGCACCATCGACTTAAATGCCGACGTGGGCGAAGGTTTTGGACGCTACCGGGTGGGCGACGACGCGGCGCTCATCCCTTGGGTCACGTCGGTGAACATCGCCTGTGGCATGCATGCGGGCGACCCGGAGACGATGCTCGCCACCGTGCGGCTCGCCAAGCGGTACGGTACCCGCATCGGCGCTCATCCCGGGCTGCCGGATCTTGTGGGATTCGGGCGGCGGGAGATGCGCGTCACGCCGCGCGAGGTGTACGCGCTCGTGGTCTACCAGATTGGCGCGCTGTGCGCCTTTTGCCGCGCCGAAGGCGCGCGGCTGCACCATGTGAAACCGCACGGGGCGCTGTACAACATGGCTGCGGCGCATGCGGAGTTGGCGAGAGCCATCGCGGAGGCGGTGCGGGATACCGATCCGGACTTGGTGCTGGTCGGGCTCGCCGGCAGCCATCTGATTTCCGAAGGAGAAAAGCTGGGGTTGCGGACGATGAGCGAGGTCTTCGCCGACCGGAGATACCGGCCGGACGGCACCTTGGTGCCGCGGCACCATCCGGACGCGGTCCTCACCGACGAGGAGACAGCCATCCGGCAGGTCGCAGAGATGATCCGGAGCGGCCGGCCGCCGGGATGGGATGCCGCGTCCGCCGCTGCCGCCGCTACACCCGCGCCGTGGCGTGCAGAGACGGTGTGCGTCCACGGCGACCATCCGCAGGCGGCGGCGTTTGCGCGCAAGCTGCGCGCGCGGTTGGAAGAGGCGGGCATCCGCGTCGCACCATGGTCCTAGCTCACACGGGCCTGGCTCGTGTGGTCCTGGTTCGCACGCATGGTCTTGGCTCGCGTGGTCCTATCGGTGCATCCGCTTATCGGATCACGGTTGGCTCATCAACTTCGGGAGCCATTGCTTCATGTCGCCCGACGCGTCCTTGTTCGCCACCAACACCTGGTTTTCGTGGCAGACGACGAGCAGGTTGGACACGTCGTACAGATAGACCTCATGATTCGGTGCAAAGACAATGGAGTCGTGTGCCTGCAGCGACTTGACGGCGCCCAGGGTGCAGTTGCCGTTTTGGTCACGGCTGAGGACGCGCTCCAACGCCGACCAAGACCCCAGGTCGTTCCAGGCGAAGAACGCCGGGACGACGAGCAGGCTGTCCATCTTCTCCATGAGGCCGTAGTCGATGGACACCTTCGGCAAGGCCAGGAACAAGTTGCGCTGGCGCGCCTTGTCCTCTTCCTCGATGAGGCGGTGGTGGTCCGGCAGGTGTTTCGCAAACCCCGCGAGGGCGGCCTGCACCGGGATGGCGAAGATGCCGCAGTTCCACAGGTACCGGCCGGAGCGGACCATCTGCAACGCCGCTTCGCGGTCCGGCTTCTCATGAAAGCGGACGACCGGGCAGACCGGGCCGTCGACCCGTTCATACTCGACGTATCCGTATCCGGTCTCCGGGTAGTTGGGCACAATCCCGAGCAGCGTGATGCGGTTTTGCCGCCACGCCGCTGCGAGCGCGGTCTTGAGGGCCGTGTCCCATTCATCCCCGTCCTCGATGTGATGGTCCGCCGGACAGAACAACAGCACGTCGCGCCGCCGCTTCAGCTTCGCGATGGCCAGCGCGATGGCGCCCGCTGTGTCGCGGCGGGCCGGTTCTTCGATGATCTGTTCGCCGGTCACCGTCGGCAGTTGATGGAGGACCGTGTCCCGAAACGCCCGTTGCGTGATGATGTAGATGTCGTCCGCCGGGAAGTGTTTGCGCAGGCGGGCGTACGTTTCCTGCAGCATGGATCGATTGCCGAGCAGAGGCAGGAACTGCTTCGGGTATTGAGCGCTCGAATATGGAAACAGCCGTTCTCCGGAACCTCCCGCAAGAATGACAGCAGCGGCATTCATGCGTTCATCATCTCGCTTTCTTCCATAGTCTTGCACGCAATCCCCGTGCCCCATGCGAACCGCGCACGTTACGCACGCGCGTGTCCGCCGGAGCCAAACGAGTTCACCGTCAACCGCAATCCGGGTTGTTGCTGCAACCCTTGGTTGACCTGCTCGACGACGGATGCCGCCAGGCGGGGATCCGCCATGGCGAACGAGATGTTGGCGCGCAGCCAGCCTTCGAGATGGCCGATGTCGTGACGAATCCCGGTAAACTGGTACGCGAACGCTTGGCCGCGCAGCGCAAACTGCTGGATGGCGTCCGTGAGCTGCAATTCTCCGCCGTGCCCCAAGGGCGTGCGCTCCAACACGTCGAAGATGGAAGGCGGCAGGATGTACCGGCCCAACACGGCCAGATTCGAGGGCGCTTGGGCGACGCTCGGCTTTTCGATCACGCTGCGGACCGGGATCACACCGCCTGGGGCGATGTCGGCGCCGCCGGGATCGACGATGCCGTACTTTGACACATCCTGCGCCGGCACATGCTGGACGCCGAGCAGAACACTGTCCGGGCGGTCGTATTGTTCCATCAACTGCTTGGTCACGGGAACATCCGATTGAATGATGTCGTCTCCGAGCAACACCGCGAACGGTTCTTGCCCAACAAACGAACGCGCACAGAGGATGGCATGACCGAGACCGAGCGGCGTCTTCTGCCGCACGTAGTGAATGTCCACCAAGTCCGAGATGGCCTTCACTTCGGTCAAGATGGAGGATTTGTGGTTCTGCTCCAGGTGAAACTCAAGCTCTGGTGAACGGTCGAAGTGGTCTTCGATGGCCTTCTTGGTCCGCCCGGTGATGAGCAGAACCTCTTCGATGCCCGCGTAGACCGCCTCTTCTACAATATATTGTATACAAGGTTTGTTGAGAATTGGCAACATCTCTTTGGGAACCGCCTTGGTGGCTGGCAACATGCGGGTCCCAAACCCTGCTGCCGGAATGACCGCTTTGCGAACTTTCACGTCATCACCCCGTTTGACCGGTTCCCGCAACCCCTGTGCGCACAGCCGCGCGCTCTGTCCGCACGCGTGTCTTTCTGCGCCGTTCGCAGGCGTTTCTCACCATTTCCATTCTCCAATCTTACACGAGATTCCTCTTTCCCCCAAACGCGACGGCGTTTGGGGGCGCAAAACTTTTGCCACGCGGAACGACGCGCTGTCCTCGCGGCCCGGGACGCGTTTTGGGCGTGTATGCTGAGTTTTGGCCTGCCATCAGGGGTTCAGCGCCTGAGAAACAGCGTGTAGAATGAGGGGGAATTCCAAGGCCGGAGGCGCGCGATGCAGGTCTGGCAACGAAACCTGTGGGTGTTGTGGGTCGGCGCGTTCGTCACGTCGGCCAGCTATTCGATGGTCATCCCGTTTCTGCCCCTGTTTTTGCTCCAGATGGGGGTCCACCGTCATGTGGAATTGTGGTCCGGGGCGCTCTTCAGCGCATCGTTTCTCGCCGGGGCCGTCGCATCCCCGTACTGGGGTTCGCTCGCTGACCGGTACGGGCGCAAGCCGATGATCATCCGGGCCGGATTGGTGTTGTCGCTGATTTACACCGGCACGGCGTTCGTTCACCACCCGTACGAGCTGTTGGTGCTGCGCATCCTGCAGGGATTGTTGACCGGGTTCATCCCGGGGGCCATCGCCCTCGTGGGGACCAACACGCCGGAGGACCGCGTGGGATACGCGCTGGCCATGATGTCGACCGCCACGGCGACGGGCGGCATCTTGGGCCCGCTGTTCGGCGGGGTGTTGTCGCAGTTGTTCGGTTCCCGGATTGCCTTTGCGACGGCTGGCCTCATGGTGTTTTGCGCCACCTGGCTCGTCGTCTTCTGGGTCAAGGAAGAGCGGTTCGTCCCCGGCAAGGCGCGTGTTTCGGTCTTCCAAACCGTCGGCGAGGCGGTCAGAAACCGCCGCCTGCTCATGGTCCTGTTGCTCAACGTATGCACCTCGTTTTCCATCATGACCATCGAGCCGGTGCTGCCGCTCTACATCGCAAGCCTCGGCGGCCAGAGCGCTGCCCGGCACGCCTCGCTGTACGCCGGGATTGTCTTCTCGCTTTCGGGCGTCGCGAGCATCGTGTTTGCACCGCGCTGGGGGAGGCTCGCCGACCGCATCGGCTTTCGCAAGGTGGTCATCGTCGGCCTCATCGGCGGTGCCCTCGGCAACCTGGCCCAGATCCCGTTCCACCACATCGTGGCGTTCGCCGCCGTGCGCTTTGCGTACGGCGCGTTCTTCTGTGCGGTGTTTCCCGCCATCCAGGGCCTCATCGTCCACTGCACGGAACCGCGTTTTCGCGGCCGGGCGTTCGGCCTCAACCAGACGGCCAACCAGATTGGCAACATGCTCGGCCCCATGATTGGCGGCTGGGTGGGCGGAGTCTGGTCGGTGCACGCGGTGTTCTGGTTGACCGGCCTCTTGCTCGCCGCCACCGTGGGTTTGGCCGTATGGACGGTGGACGTGGCGCCGCGCAACTCCCAGGCGGCTCCGGCAACCGTCCGTCACGGCGGATAAGGTGCGCTTGGGCGGGTCCGGCGGCCATGGTAATCTGGAAAGGACGACGGCTTGTGGAACAGGAGGTCGCGGCCATGGAAAAGACGAAAATCATCCTCGATGTGGACACCGGGGTCGACGATGCGCTGGCGGTGTTGTACGCGCTCGCCAGCCCCCGGCTGGAGGTGCTGGGGCTGACGACGTGCTTCGGCAACGTGGACGTCGATACCGCCACGCGCAACACCCTCGCGCTCGTCGCGTTGTCCGGGCGGGATGTTCCCGTGTACCGCGGCTCTGAGGCACCGCTGTTGCGGCCGTGGTCAGGTCCCGTGCCGTGGATCCACGGAGAGAATGGGCTCGGCAATGCACCGGTGACGGCCAGCGGGCGTCCGGCTGAGGAAGACGCGGTCCATTTCATCCGCCGGGTGGTGCGCGAGCATCCGCACGAGGTGGTGCTGGTGCCGGTTGCGCGGCTGACGAATGTCGCCAAAGCATTCCTGTTCGACCCTGAACTGCCCCGCTTGGTCCGGCGCGTGGTGGTGATGGGAGGCGCGGCGTTTTGCCCGGGCAATGTGACGCCGGTGGCGGAGGCCAACATCTGGGGAGACCCGGAGGCTGCCCGCATCGTGTTTAAATCCGGTGCGCCTGTCACCATGGTGGGCCTCGATGTGACCATGCGCACCCTCCTTGTCCACGAACAACTCGCCTCGATGGCAGCACGCCCGTACCGGGCGCTCGTCCAGGAGGCCGTCCGGTTCTACATGCACAGCTACTATGCCGCGGGCCGCGTGCCGTCGCTGTCCTGTCCCCTGCACGATCCGCTCGCCGTCGGGGTTGCGGAAGACCCCGCGCTCTGCACCGTCCGCCGTTATGCGGTCGACGTCGAGACGCAGGGCGAACTGACCGCAGGCATGACGGTGGTCGACGCGCGCGCGGACAGCGCTGCGGAGAAGAACGTCGACGTGTGCGTGGACGTCGACGCGCCCGCCTTTCTGCAGCGCTTCTGTGCGGTGCTCGGGATGGATGCCTCGGCGTGAGGAGGTCGTCCGCATGGGCGAATGGACGTGGCTGCACGTGTGGTTTCCGTTGGCCGACGTGGAACTGATGTCGGGTCCCATCGATGCGAAGACCGCCAATGTCTTGGTGCGGGCGGTGCGCCGTTTGCCGGAGGCGGAGGCGCAAAAGCTCGGTCTGCCGGAAGGTGAGGCGTGGTATGAGGTGCGCATCGCCCCGCACCACGTGGCCCCGTTTCGCGGCGGCCCTTGGTTGGGCCGGTTTCCGGAATCGGCGTTGCGCCAACCAGACACTGCCCTGTTCCAATTTCGGGAACGCCTTGCGGCGGCGGTGGAAGCAGCAAAGCGCGCGCAGACGCAGTGAAGCATGCGCGCCCGGCACAGCGTCATCCGGGCGCGCGGTGTGGATGCGGGGATGGTTGCGACGGTTGCGGCAAGGTCAAGCCGCGGCGGAGTGTCAAGCCAGGATGGCCTCAATCTCCTTCAACGTCTCTTCATCGAGCTGGATGCCGGAAGCCTTGGCGTTCTCGACCACCTGCTCCGGCCGGCTCGCTCCGATGAGCGCGCAACTCACGCTCGGCAGGCGCAACACCCATGCCAACGCGAGCTGGGCCAGGCTGATTTCGAGCCGTTCGGCCACCTGGATGAGCCGTTCCACCTTCTCCAGGTTCGCTTCCGTCAGGTAGCCTTTGATGAAATGGCTGACCTGTTCGGTCGTGGCGCGCGAGCCTTCCGGCAACGGCTTGCCCTTGCGGTATTTGCCGGTCAACACACCCTGCGCCAGCGGCGAGAACACAACCTGGCCGATGCCCGCCTCGTCGCAGATGGGGATGACGGCGTGCTCGATGTAGCGGTTGAACATGTTGTACACCGGTTGGCTGGCGGCGAACTTGCGCAGCCCGAGCTCACGCTGGATGCGCACCCCGAGCGCAATCTTGTCGGCCGGCCACTCGCTCAAGCCGGCGTACAACACCTTCCCCTGCGCCACCAGGTCGTCGAGGGCGCGCAGCGTTTCCTCCAGGTCGGTCTCCGCGTCGTAGCGGTGACAGTAGAAGATGTCGACGTAATCGGTCTTGAGCGCCTTGAGGCTCTTCTCGACCTCGCTGAAGATGTGCTTGCGGCTGAGGCCGCGGTCGTTTGGGCCGCTTCCCACCGGCCAATACGCCTTGGTCGTCAGGATGTAGCTCTCCCGCGGATACGGGGCCAGCGCTTCGGCCAGCACCTCTTCCGCCGCGTGCGGCCGGGCGCCGTAGACGTTGGCGCAGTCGAAATGGTTGATCCCCAGGTCGTACGCTTGTTTGACGCAGGCGATGGCTTGCTCCCGTTCGGTTACCGTGCCGTATGTCAACCAGCTGCCGAGGGCAATCTCCGATGTCTTCAAACCGCTTTTTCCCAGTCGCCGATACTGCACGCGCGGCCACCTCCATGATCAGGATCACGTCCCATCATAGGCGGATTTTTCCGGAAAGGCAAGCCGTGCATCCGGTTCGGGCATCATCCGGCACGGCAGGCCGCGCCCGCAAGGCTCTCTTCACCCTTTTTCGCGATCCCGGTGTTCCGAAGCGTGATCGGCCACGGGGTCTGGATGGAGGAGGGGATCAACCCGCCGCCATGTGTTCAGCTCGTTGATGCGGCTCGCATAGTCCGAGATTTCGGCGAACAACGCGGCAATCTCGTCCCAGTCCTCCCGTTCGTGGACTTGGCGCAGCTTGTCTTCAATCACCGCTTCAAACTTGAGGATCTGTTCGGGGATGCGCGCCTTGATGCGCTCCCACTGCGCGATGACCTCTTCCTGCTCGGCAGGCGTCAGTTGCTCGAACTCGAGCTCGGGATTGGGCAGCGGGATGCCCAGCCGCTCGTCCAGCAAGAACTGCACTGCCTCCACCTCCTCCGGGGGCATGGCCACCGTGTTGCAGGCTCACACCATCAATTTATCTGATATCTATGATAAAATCTGTGGCGCAAGAATGCCAGGCGTTCATGCCCATGTTCATGCTGGGAGGAGTTGGCCGGCTTGGATGAAGCGCAGGTGACGGCATGGCTCACCGGGATGTTGGACTGCGGCGTCTTGTGCGATCCGCTGCTGGCAAACCACTTCGCCCTGGCGTCGGATGCGTCCGTGTGCGACACGGCTCGCCAGGACGCGGCGCTGCTCGCCGCCCGCCACGCGCCGGCGGACGGCACCCCGGCGGTGCTGGGGACGGTGCCGTTCGCGCCGTCGCTGTTCCCGCGGGCGGTCTTTTCGGCGCTCATCGCCACCGCGGTCCATCTCGCCCGTGAACAGGCGGGCCGCCTCGCCCGCAACCACGACATGTTGCGCACCATGTTGCACACAGCTTGCGGCAAGGTCGCCGCGTTTTTAAGCCGATACGGCGGGGAGCCGCTCTATTTCATCTACCTGTTGGTCGCCGGGTACGACATGATGCAGCCGCTGTGCCGCCACCGGCAGCTGGAGGAGGCGGAGTGGCTGCAGGGCATCCGGCATCACCCGTATCCGCCGGAAGAGTTGGAGACGCTGTTGCTCATCGCCTTGGCGATCGGTGCCATCCGGCTCAAACCTGCGGCAGGGCGGGGCGGCCGCGTGGTGCAGGTCACGCAGGCCGGAATGCGTGCCTGCCGGTGGCTCACCGGGATGTTGGAAAACTCCGGTTATCAGGCGGCGCGGGCGGCGTATGCGTATCTGTACCACTTCGATCACGTGATCGATTGGGATGACATGTGCCGGGAGGTCTGGCCGGACGCCGTGTCGGTGCGGTCCCGGTTTGTGGAATGGATCGGCGTGTCTGCGGGCGCGCGTGTGCTGGAACTGGGATGCGGGACCGCAACCATGGCGTGGGAGGCGGGGTTGTCCGCGGCCGTCGGTCCGCACGGCCGCTTGGTCTGTCTCGACGAATCCGCATCCGCCCTGGAACGCGCAGCGCGGAAGCAGGCACCTTGTCCGGGCGGCGCGTCCGTGACGTTCCTGCACGGGAGGTACGACGATCTGCCGTTTGCGGACGCCTCGTTCGACGTCGTGCTGGGGGCGGGGTTCCTCCACGAGCGGAACGGGCAGGCCGTGGTGCGCGAGATGGCGCGCACCGCGGTCCCGGGCGGCGTGATCGCGGTGTTGCAAGGGTTGCAGACCCACCTCTTGCGGCCGTTCTTTCGCGAGTGGTTCGCCCCGTTGTTCGACCTGGCCGGTATCCGCTGCCCGACGGCGTTTCAACAAATTGCGCCGACGGAAGCCGACATTCTCGCCTGGTTTGCCGGCGCCGGGCTGACCTGCATCGAGGTGGCGCGCGTCGAGAGCCGCTGGGTGTTCAACCAACCGGACGTGGTCGTCCAACACATCATCCGCGGGTTTGCGTTCTTTCAGACGGCGTTGATGGGACTGCCGTGGGATGACCGTCGCACCATCCTCCATGAACTGGTCGACCGCGGGGTCGACGTCTGTCGCCGTTACCCGCTGGCCGAGCGCACCGTCTATGTGCCGATGCTCATGGTCCGCGCCGCCCGTCCCGGTGCCCGTCCGCCCCGGGCGGACGCGGGGGAGCGGCGCGTTGTGGTATGATGGACGCAAAAAGGGGTCGGACGGATGTCGGGACGCGTCGCGTTTGTGACGAGCGGTGCCCGCGGATTGGGACACGCCACGGTGCGGGCGTTGTTCGCCGCGGGGTGGGATGTGTTCTTCACATTCGGGAAGAGTGAACAGGAGGCGGCGAACCTGATTGCGGAAGCGGAACGCCTCGGGCGGCGCGCGGGCTGCCGCCGGACGGACCTGTTCAACCCGCACCAGGTCCGCGCCGCCCTGCACGCTTGCGAGGCATTGTTCGGCCGCGTCGACGCGGTCGTTCACAACTTCGGTCCTTTTGTCTTCGAGCGGGTGGCCTTGGCCGATTACACGGACGATATGTGGCGGATGATGGCGGACGGGAATCTGACCAATTTCTTTTGGTTGTACCGGGACGCCGTCCCGGGCATGCGCGCGCGCCGGTTCGGCCGCTTCGTGACCCTGGGCTTCGACGGTGCCGGGCGGGCGGCCGGATGGGCGTGGCGTGCCCCGTACGCGGCGGCGAAATCCGCCTTGGCGTCTCTGACGCGTTCCATCGCGCGCGAAGAGCGGGAGCACGGCATCACGGCCAACATGGTCTGCCCGGGCGACATCCGGGGCGAGGCGAAGATGCAGCGGATTGTGGAGGCGCCGCGCGGCCCGGACGGAAGACGCCTGCCGGTGGGCGAGGATGTCGGCCGGGTGGTCGCGTTTTTGTGCAGCGAGGAGAGCGCGTACATCAACGGGACTGTGATTGAAGTGACCGGCGGGGAGGACGTGCTGGGGATCCGCCGCGAGGGGAGGGATGCGCGTGACGCTCGCTGACAACCTGCGCCGTCACTTCCCGGTGGTCCGCCATACGGCGTATTTGGCGACCTCGGTGCGCGGTGCGGTGCCCGACCTGGCGTTGGAGGCGATGCAGAAGGCGCTGGCGTGGGAAGCGGAATTCGGCGGCGGGCACCCGGAGTACGCGCAGCGGTTGCAGCAAGCCCGTGCGCGCGTGCGGGAACACCTGGCTGCGCTGCTATGTACTCGTCCCGACCGGATTGCGCTGACGGACGGCGCAGCGCATGCGGTCCAGCTGGTGTTGCACGGGTTGCCGCTTTGGCCTGGCGACGAGGTGGTGGTCAGCGACGACGTCGACGCTGCGGTCTGGCTGGCGGTTCATCTGCAGCGGCAACGGCGGGGCATCGTGGTGCGCGTGGTCGATGGCCGGCTCGCGCCGGACGACCTGGTGGCGGCGGTGAATGCGATGACCGGGCCGCGGACACGGTTGGTGGTCACCGCGCACGTCTCGCCGGCGACCGGGCAGCGGCAGCCGGTGGAGCGTTTGTGCGAGGTGGCGCATGCGAAGCAGGCGTTTCTCTTGGTGGATGGCCGCCAGGGCGCGGGCGTGGATGCGGTGGACGTGGAGGCCGCAGGCATCGACTTCTACGCGGTGGACGGCGGGACGTGGCTGTGCGGGCCGGAAGGCGTGGGCGCGCTGTATGTGCGCCGCGACGCATGGTCTGTCCTGGAGCCCGCGTTCGCCGGTCCGTCGGCACTCGCCGCGCCGGGCGCCGTCCAGCCGTACGGCGGGTTTTGGCTGGCGCCGAATGCGGCGCGGTTCGACTGTGCGCACGCCGGACTGGCCGCCTGGACGGGCTGGGCGGAAGCGCTCCGCTTCCTGCGCGCGGAGGCGGGCTGGGATTTCATCCGTACCCGCGTCCGCGGCCTGTCCGGCTATTTGCTGGATCGATTGTTGAGCATGGACGGGGTGCGCGTATGGACGCCGCGCGAAGGCCGGGCCGGGTTGGTCGTGTTCCAGACGGCGCGGCTGGCGCCGGACGCGGTGGCGGCCGCCTGCGCGGCGCGCGACGTCCGGGTGGAGGTGCTGCCAGACGCCGTGCGCGCGGCGACCGCCATGTACAACCAGGAAGCGGACATCGACCGCTTGGTGCAGGCACTGGCTGAAGCCGGATCGTTGCGCGGCCGGGACAGTGCGTCGCTGCACGGCCATGACGGAGCGGCAGCGGCGGGGGCCGCTGCGGCGGGGACCGCGGCGGCCGGGACGGAAGCGGCTCACGACCTGTCGTCCGGCGCGCGGCCGGGGCGCTGACCAGCGCTTGACTGTGCCTCGTGGGCACGGCTGGTCGCCCGCGCTGCCGCGCGCAGGCGGCGGCTGAGCATGTACTGCAACCCGGCCGCAAACAGCACGGCCGCGGCGAGGTAAAACGGGTGTTGCCGCACGGGCCCGCATCCTCCTTTTGCATGATGTCCCGGCGTTTTGACCCGGGCGTCTTGACACGGGCGTCTGTGAGCAGGGCGTCTTGACCCTTGCCTGTTGACCCGAGCGTCCCAGGTTGCCCGGGCTGCCCGCGTGTAGCATGGCCGGTTTGCGGCGGCGCATGCGCCGGATGCCCGGATGCCCGGTCGGGGCGCGATGTCCGGGTCAGCGGCGGATGGAGATGTGGCCGTTGCGGGTTGCGCAATGCAGGTGCACCACGGTTTCCTCCGCCGCGCCGAGACTGCGGAAGCTGGCGAAGCGGGCGGCCTTCGGCTGTTGCGGGTCGTCGTATTCGACCTCCATCCCCTCGCCGCTCACCTCCACCCGGCCGAGCCCCGTCTTGGCGCTCCCCGTCACGCCGGCCTCGGCCGGCAGGCCGAGGACCGTGATGCCTCCCATCCGGGTTTCCAGGTGCACGCTCCGGCTGTCCGGACCGAGGCACTCGGTCAGGTGAATGGCGCCGTTGCGCGCAGCCACGCGCAGGTGTTCCGCCGTCGTGCGGTACAGGACCACGTTCCCGTGTTGGGTCACCAGCTCCATCTCCTGCGCATGCACGTCTTCTGCCTGGATGCCGCCGGTGTGCGCCTTGGCGGTGAGCGTGAGCGCGCTGCCGGACGGCAGCCAGAGATCCACGTCGGCAGCCAGCACACGGTCGTCCCGCACGAGCAGGATGCGGCACACCCCGTCCGCCTCTTCCAAGTGCAATTGGCCCGCCAATACCTGGCGCGCTTCCGGCAGGGAGGACCCGCGCACCTCTGCCCGCACCGATGCGCGCAGGGTGTGGTCGGGGGCGGGGAGCAGGTGGATGCGGCCGTGGTGCGTCTCGACCGTCAACCGCCGCACGCCGGCACCGAGCTCCCAGTCCTTGCGGACGCGCAACTGGTCGGCCCGCGGCGCCATCTCGCCCAGCTGCTGCTCGATGGTGCGGCGCGCTTCCTTCATCGCCTGGGCAACGGTCGCTGTCACCGCCGACCCCAAGTGTTTTAACTCATCCTTCCATTCGCTGAGATCCGCCAAGTCTTGCAGTTCGCGGAATTTGCCGTCCCACCGCCAACGAAAGGGCCGCCCTTGCCCCGGCCCGTGCGGGGGATGCGGGTGCGCTTTCCGCCCCGAGAGGGCGGCGAGCAGGCGATCCGCTTGTTCCGCCGTCAGCTTGCCGGCTGCCAGCATCTCCAACACCTTTTTGCGCTCTTCCATCGCTCACTTCTCCTCCAGGCGCCGCAGCGCTTCTTCAAACGTCAGTTCTCCGCGCGCCAAGGCCTCCAGGATGTCGGACGGCTCCGCTTCCGCCTGCGGCTCGGCCGCGCCAGGCTCCACCGGGTACCCCATCGCCGTGAGGATCTGATCCAGGCGGGATCGCACCGTGGGGTAAGAGATCTTGAGGTCCCGTTCCACCTCGCGGATGTTGCCGCGGCAGCGCAAAAACACCTCGACGAATTGGAGTTGCTCCGGCGTCAGCCGGTGCAGGGCGCTGGCGGCAAACTGCCCCTGCACGCGGGTGCCGCAGCTCGGGCACGAGAGTTCGGTGACCATCATCGCGTCGCGGCAGGCCGGGCAGGTGAACGGCATGGTATACACAGGCACAGGCATCTCCTCCTCGTGTACCGGCGCGGGCGAACCGGGCCGGTTTGTGTCCATTATGAACCTTGCAGTGGATGATTTCAATATGTCATATGTACGATGTTGATGATGTGCATCAACATCATTCAAGTTGATCCTTCAAGAGCGCCGTTCTTGGCTGCAACCGGTGTACGGGGGTGTGACCAGTCCGCGCCGGCGCAGCCCCTTCGGATACAGGTTGTTGATCCGCCCGTCGCTGGCGCGCCCCCAGCCCAAGGGCAGGCCGCCAAGATGGAGCCAGCGCCAACCAGCCTCCCCGTCCGCCGCAGGCAGGGCTTCGCCAGCCAAGAACGCCGCTGCCTGCTGCGGGTCGAGCGCCAGGGGGTGTGCCGCCGCGCCGTGGGCAATGGCCATCGCCAGCGCGTGGTGGGGAACAAGGCGGCGGCCTTGTTCGCTCGCCACCGCCAATCCTGGGCGCAGGGCGCGCAGCGGCGCAACGAGCAGCCGCACACCGTCCGGCGGGCAGGCGAACCAGACGTTTCCTTGGCGTATCCATGCCGCGTCCGCCAGGTCGAGCGGTGCAAGACTGCGCTCCGGATGGGCGAGCAGGTCGGCGAGCAGTCCGGCGAGCAAGGCGCCGGCCGCGCGGGAAGCAAACGGTCCTGCGGCACCTGCCGGGCGGCGTGACCATACGGCGGGACCTGGCTTGATCGCGTGGCCGTGATGAGAACGGGGACGCACAGACCGCTTCCCGCCTTGGCTTTGGCCGGAGACATCCCCCGGTACGGTGTCCAACAGGTGCATGCGTGCGACGAAATGGCCTTCCCCGCGGCCACGATGAGGCCACAGGCGGCGGGTGTGCACCAAGTCCGGGTGGCCGTCCGCCCACTCCGGCCGGCCCGGCTCCCAGCCCGGCCAAGCCGGCAGCGGATCGAGGGCGACCGGGAAATGCGCGCGCAACCAGGCCACCACCTGCTCGTTCTCGACCGGGTTGAACGTGCAGGTGGAGTAGACCAGCCGGCCGCCCGGACGCAGCAAGCGCAGTGCGGCGACCAGGATGTCCCGCTGGCGCATGGCGCACAGCGAGGGTGCCTCCTCGTGCCACGCCGCGCACGCCGTTTCATCCTTGCGAAACATGCCCTCGCCGGAACACGGGGCATCGACCAGCACGGCGTCGAAGCACGCGGGCCATGCGTCCGCCAGCACGTCCGGCGCAGCCTGGGTGACGATGGCGGGCACGCCTGTCCGCTCCAGGTTCTGTGCCAAGATTTCCGCCCGCTGCGGGTGGACGTCGTTGGCGACCAAAACGCCGCGGCCGCGCAGGCGGGCTCCGATGGCCGTCGCCTTGCCGCCCGGGGCTGCACACAAGTCCAACACGGCTTCTCCCGGTACGGGATCGAGCGCAGCCACGGGCGCCATCGCGGACGGCTCTTGGATGTAAAACGCTCCGGTCTCATGGTGGACGCTGTGGCCGAGCGGGCTGGTGAGCGGCAGGTAATACCCGTCTTCCGCCCACGGCACCGGCGGGCCGAGCGCGGCGGCCAACTCCGGCGGCAGGGGGAGTCTCTCGGCCGCCACGGCCAGTCCGTCGGCTGGCGGGCTCGCCTCGCTCGCCAGAGGCCAGTGTCCCTGACGGCCGGGCGTGTGGTTTGTGCATGCGCCCGCGTGCCCCTTCAGGGAATGGACGGGTTGCAGCCGGTGCAAGCGCACGCCGCGCACCGGCGGCTCTTGGAAGGCGGATGCCAGCTCGTCCAACTCGGACGGGTGCATCCACGCTCGCATCATCGCCCAAAACGCGGAAGGAACCGGCATGTCCTGCAAAGACCTCCCTGTGCGCCGCCAGCGCCCTGCCCGGGCGGCCCGCTGCGGCCGCCGCAACACGTATCGGCGCTTTGGCGCCAACCTCGTGGTCATCATCATACCACCCGCCGGGGGCCCTTGCGTTGCGCAGGGTGCGGCCGGCAAGTATAGTGGTGTTCGACAGTTGACCTGCGCGAGGAGGGAAACCATGGCGACACGCCCGTCCAAAGAACTTGTGGTCGTGCCGAACCCGCACCCGGACCGGGTGTACGATGTCGAGATGACGACGTCCGAGTTCACCACGCTGTGCCCGATGACCGGCCAGCCGGACTTTGCGACCATCACCATCTTCTATCAACCCGGACCGCACATCGTGGAGCTCAAATCGCTGAAGCTGTATCTGTGGAGCTTCCGCAATGAAGGCCACTTCCATGAGGATGTCACGAACATCATCCTCAACGACTTCGTCGCCGCGGTGAAGCCGCGCTACGCGCGCGTCACCGCCGATTTCACCATCCGCGGCGGCATCCACACCAAGGTGACGGCCGAGTACCGCGCTCCGGAAACAAGCGCCTGAAGCGTGCCGGCCGCGGCGGGACGCGGGCGTCACGGCGCGGCCGGATTGCCTGCGCCCGCGCCCGCTTGACCGATGCCCGCGCCCGCTTCTCCTGTGCCGGGCGCGATACGCTCCACCCGCTCCACGCGGTTGTGCGCGTCCACGAACACCACCGCCGGCATGACGGTGTCCCATGCGGTGTCATCGACCCAGGCCAGAGACAGGATGATCACCGCATCGCCCGGTTGAAAGTGGCGCGCCGGCGGCCCGTTGAGGCCGATGACCCCGGATCCGGCCGGGGCGGCCAGCGCGTACGTCTGCCAGATGACCCCGTTGGCCAGGTTGGTCACCTGGACCATCTCGTACGGCCGGATGTCGGCCGCCGCCATCAGGTCCGCATCGATGCTGATGCTCCCCACGTAGTTCAGATGGGCGTGCGTCACCGTCGCGCGGTGGATCTTCCCCTTGCACACTTGTCGCAGCCATCCCACGCCGTGGTCTCCCCTCTCTCCATCGCGGCTTGTGCCGCTCGTCGCCGCGGCCCGGGCGCCGCACCGCGTTCCACATATCATGTGCATGACGCGAAACTGAGGTGACGCACATGGCTTATGTGGTTGGCGTGGCGACGACCGTCCGTCCGCGTGTGCGCGCGGACGGGAAGCTGCGGCCGCCGCGCTATGTATGCCTGCTGGCGGAGGAAGTGCGCGCTGGCGGAGGGACGTTGATCCTGTTCGACCCTGCGGCCGCCGCCCGCCGCGATCCGTTTCCAGCCTGGACGCCTGTGGATCCGGCGCGGCCGTTCGCAGCGTGGCGCAGGGTGGTTCACCCGTGGCCGGATGCGGTCTATGAAAACGCCTATGTCCACCTGGCGGTCGCCGGGTACTGCCGCGGCATGCGGATGGCGGCCCGCGCGCGCCGCTGCCCGGTCTTCAACCCGGTGCTGCCGGGCAAGTGGCGGATGGTCAAGCTGTTGCAAGCCGCGGGGCTCGCCGCATACCTTCCCGAGACACACCGTTTGGCGGGGGCAGACCAAGCGGCAAGATGGATAGACGGCTGGGGGGCGGCGTACGTGAAACCGGTCGGCGGTTTCGGCGGGATGGGCGTGGCGAAGGTGGAGCGGCGCGGCGGCAGGTACCTCATTCGGATGGACCGTGTGCCCGGGCGGCGCGGCCGCCTCTGCCGGGAGGTCGACCGGGCCGGTTTGCTGCGTTGGCTGGCGTCGCGCCGCCGGGTGCCGCACCTGGTGCAGCAGGCCGTCCCGCTCCTTTGCCTGCGCGGCCGCGCGGTCGACTTTCGGGTCGTCGTCCAGCGGGACGGCGAAGGTCGCTGGCAGTTGGTCGGCATCATCCCCAAGTGGGCGGCCAAGGGGGGCGTGGTGACGAATCTCGTGGCAGGCGGGGAGCGTTTGTCGCTGGCCGCGTGCGAGCGCATGGCGCGCGCGGAAGGCAAGTCGGTGCCGTCCGAGCGGCTGGCGGCGTGTGCGCTTTCCATCGCAGAAGCGCTCAGCCGCCGCCACCCCGCCTGCGGCCTCGCTGGGTTCGACCTTGGGGTCGATGAGGACGGCCGCGTCTACATGATTGAAATGAACCCCAAACCGGCCAGGTCGTTGTTGACCGATGCGATGCGTACTCGTTCGGCGCGCCTTGCCGCCAGATTCTTGCTCTATCTTGCGTCTTCGCGGGCGGAAAAGCCCGGCGGGACGTCCGTTGTTGGTCTTGCCAGCCGGGAACCAGTACAATGAAACCGAGGTGTCATCGGAGGCGCATGCCGCAACGATGTGGTATGCGCGAGGGAGAGGAAGGTCGGCGCATGCGGGATTGGCCGCGACGGCGCGTACCGTCCGGGAAGAGGAGTGTGCGAAGGGAACGGTGTCCGCAGCCAAGGCACCGCGCGCGCACGCTGGCATGGGCTGCCGCGGCGGCGTTGGCGGCAGGGGCGCCGTGGCCGGCGGGTGGCGGCGCGGTCGGGACGGCGCAGGCGCGCACCGTGATCGAGATGACGCCTGTCGTCGGTTTCGCCGGGTATTATGCGCGCAACCACTGGGTCCCGGTCGATCTCGTCATCCAAAACCGCGGCCCGGCGGTCTCGGCCACGTTCACCCTCGACGTCGATCAAGCCATCGACACCGGGCGCACGGCGCAAGGCGTCTTGGCCTGGTCGGCGCGGTTGCCGGCGCACGGGTGGGCGCACGTCCACATCGCGGTGCCGGGGAATCTCATCGACGGGATGGCGGGCGTCGACTGCTGGGTGGGAGGGCAGCCGGTGGCGACCGCGTTTCTCAGCGGCAACGCGGTGAGCAACGTGGCGCTGGTCGCCGTGTTGACCCACAACGCGCAGGATGCTCAGTTTTTGACCGGGGCCACGGAGGGTCCTCAGGGCAACCCGGTGTTGCCGGTGGTGGTCGATCCGCTCAACTTTCCGACCACCCCCAACGCGTTGACGGCGCTCTCTGCCGTCGCCGTCACGCCGTCGGTCCTCGCGGCGTTGTCTCCCGCGCAAGCCGCGGCGCTCAAAGCATGGATCAAGTTCGGGGGCATGCTCATCTGGATGGGCGCCGGCCCGCCGCCATCCGGATGGGCGGCGTGGGCGCCTTTGCGGCCCGGTCCGGTGCGTGCCGTGTCCGGACAAGCCCTCGCGGCGAACGTGGGCAACACGTCGGCGAAGATCGGCAAGGTGTGGGTGGCGGCCGCGGGCGTGGAGCCCGCTGCCGCGCTGTGGGCCGGCACGCCGGACGCCCCGCTGGTCGCGGCGCAGCCCATCGGGCGCGGGTGGGTGGTGCAGACGGCGTTCTCCCCGCTGTCGCCGCAGCTGTTGGGGTGGTCCGGCAACGCGGAGATGTGGACGGCTCTCCTCGGCGCGGGGATGCCGCACGGTTGGAGCGCATGGGTGGCGCCGCTCGACCCGGCGGGGGTGCTCGGTCTCACGGCCGCCAGCGACGCCCTCTCGCCGCTGCGGGTGCCGTCGCTGCGCGCGTGGGCGTGGGTGTTTGTCGCTTACACGCTCTTGGCCGGGCCCGTTTTGTTCCTGTGGTTGCGGCGCAAGAAGCGGGAGCCGTGGGCGTGGTTCATTCTGCCCGCCCTGTCGGTGGTGACGACCCTCGGCATCTACGGGTTCGGCGTCGCCGAACGCCCGCCCGGCATCCTGACGGACGGGCTCGGGGTGCTCGAACTCGCCGGGGATGGGACCGCGTTTGCGTACGGCATCCGCGGTTTCATGGCTCCGTTCACCGTGAATGCCCGCATGGACGCGCCGGCGGGTTCGCTCGTGTTGCCGCTCGCGGCGCAGACCGTGCGCCAGTTGGGCAGCGCGGTGGTGCGCGAGGGCCGGCAGGTGACGGCGTCCTTCAGCGGCGTCGGGCGGTGGGGCATCCGGTATGCGTACGTCTCCGCCCCGGCCGGCGGCCAGGGAGCGGTGTTCGCGCTGCTCACCGCGCGCCGCGATACCGGCCTCTACGGTTACGTCCGCAACGACACGCCGTATCCGCTGCACGATGCGGCCCTGTGGTGGAACGGGCGGCTCTATGAACTGGGCGACCTCGATCCCGGCACCGCGCGGCCGGTGGGGGACGCGACCGCACAGACCACCGCGGAGCCGACCGCGTTCGCGGCGTACGCCGCCTACAACCGCGACTTGGCGAGAGGATTCGGGCGCCCGCTGGCGAACTTTGCCGCACAGTACCTGTTTGCCGCCAGTTTGCCGCCGGGCCAGGCGATGTTCGTGGCCACCACGGACAGCCGGACGCCGGCGCTGCCTTCGCTTTTGACCCGGCAGCGCGTGGCGTCGGACCAGCACCTGGTGCTGGTGCGCCAGTTCGTCCCGGTCAGCGCGGGATGGGGGTGATGCGTCGTGATCGACACCCACAACCTGAGCAAGCGGTACGGCCGGGTGGTCGCTGTGCGCGACCTGAACCTGAGCGTCCGGCGGGGGACGGTGTTCGGCATGGTGGGGGAGAACGGCGCCGGCAAGACGACCACCCTGTCCATGTTGGCGACCCTGACCACACCCAGCTCCGGGAAGGCGTACATCAACGGCTACGAGGTGACGCGCCAGGCGCAGGAGGTGCGGCGCTGCATCGGCTACATGCCGGATTCGTTCGGCGTGTACGATGACCTGAGCGCCGAGGAGTACCTGTTGTTTTACGCCGATTGCTACGGCTTGCCCCGCGACGTGGCGGTGCGGCGTTGCCGCGAGCTGCTCGCGTGGGTCAACCTCGGTGACAAACGCACGGCGTACGTCAACGACCTGTCGCGCGGGATGCAGCAGCGCCTTGAAATCGCCCGCTGCCTGATGCACGATCCGCCGGTGCTCATCCTCGACGAGCCGTCGTCCGGCCTCGATCCCCGCTCACGGATCGAGATGCGCGGGGTGCTGCGGCAGCTGCGGTCGCTCGGGAAGACCATCCTCATCAGCTCGCACATCCTCTATGAATTGAGCGAGATTGCGGATGAAATCGGGATCCTGCGCGGCGGCGAGCTGGCAGCGGTGGCTTCGGTCGGCGTCATGCTCCAGCACGCTTCCGGTTTCCGCACCATCGGCATTGCCGGGCGCGGTCCGCTCACCGTCTGGGAACGTGTCTTGCGCGACGACCCGCAGGTGGTGGACGTCCGGTTTTTGGGCGAGGGCGTCGAGGTGGTCTACCGGGGTTCCCTCGACGACCAGGCCCGGCTGCTGCGGGCGTTGCTGGAGGCGGGCATCGCGGTGTATCAGTTCTCCGAGCGGCCGACCGACATCGAGCAACTGTTTTTACGTCTGACGGAACGGACGGTGGAGGAAAGATGATCCGCAACCCCTTGCTGCACAAGGAATTCCGGCAGCGGATGCGGACGAACCGCGCGCCCGTGGTCATCGTGGGGTATTTGGCGAGCATGTCGGCTCTGACCTTCTTTTTGCTGTATGAGAACGTCCAGGGCCAACTGCTGCAGTTCCAGCCGGCGCGCAGCGAACAGGTGTTCTTCGTCCTCAGCCTGATGCAGATGGCGGTGGTGGCGTTTCTGACCCCCGCGTTTGCGGCCGGGTCCATCAGCGGTGAGCGGGAGCGGCGGACGCTCGCGGTGCTGTTGACGACGCCCATTTCTCCGCTCGGCATCCTCGTCGGCAAGGTCCTGTCGTCGAGCGCCCTGCTGATCCTGCTCCTCGTGGTCACCCTGCCGCTGTACAGCCTCGTGTTTTTATTCGGCGGCGCGGTACCGCAAGAGGTGGTGGCCGTCATCGCCTTCCAGCTGTTCACCATCGTGATCATCGCCGCCATCAGCGTGTTGTGGTCATCCATCGCGCTGCGCTCGGGCTGGAGCACGGTGCTCGCTTACGCCACCGTGGGATGGATGGTGTTTGTCACCGGGTTTGTCGGGTACGGGTTGAACTTCATCGCGCAGCACAGCCCGGTGGCGTACTTCGCCGGCCGCTGGGCGGAGCGGGTGTTGTCGCTCAATCCGTTGTGGATCGAGGCCGTGCTGGAAAAGGCGGTGCGGGCAGACCCGCACGACTGGGTATGGTT
Source organism: Paenalicyclobacillus cellulosilyticus (assembly GCF_014647315.1). GTDB lineage: Bacteria > Bacillota > Bacilli > Alicyclobacillales > Alicyclobacillaceae > Alicyclobacillus_J > Alicyclobacillus_J cellulosilyticus. The sequence continues at coordinate 25,796 of NZ_BMOY01000020.1, read as the reverse complement.
CGCCGTCTTCTACTCCGCGGTCTGCCTGGTCCTGCTCGGACCCGCGGTCTGGCGGCTGCGCCCGCAGGCGCTCTATTGGCTGCCTTGGCTCGTGCGCGCGGAGGAAAAACACTACCAATGACAGGCGGCGAGGAAAAGGAGAGGAGTGGCATGGCGTGCTGATTGCGCTCGCGGCATTGTGGTTCGTGTTGTTGGGGGCGCTCGTGTGGGTGAACGTGCGGCTGATCCGGGGCGCGAGCGGCCGCCAGGTTGGCCCGGCGGGGGAGGAAGGCGCGCATCACGTGCCCGGACGTGACGCGGGCGGCCTGGCGCAAGCGGATCGTCCGCCGGCCCGTCCGCCGCAAGGCGGGGAGCGGGACACGGCGGCTGCCGACCTGCGTGCCGGCACGCTCGCGGTTACGAACTCCGGTTCCCAAGCGGCCCACGCGTCCGCACTGCGGGCGGAACCGGTGGAGGTGGTCGAGGGCAAGCGCAGCGGCGCCAAGGTGTTCGCCCGCGGCGGTGCACCGTACGTGCTCCACGACGTGTCGGTGCCCGCTTTCGCCGAGGAGACCTGGCGCCGCTGTTTTGCCGCGTTGTGCAGCGAACCGGCGGTGGTCGGCTGGGTGGCGTTTGCGGGCGAAACGGTCGGGGCGGCGGATCGGGAGTACGACGACGATTTTCTCGACGTGTTGCGCCAATACCGCCGCAGTGCCGGCAAGTTGCGCAAGGAGGTCGGCCTGTCGGACGCCGCCGAGACGACCATCGTGGGCGAGGAAGGCCAGGTGTACATCTGGACCGGTCTCGACGACATCTGGATGGTCCTGTTCGTCGAGCGGCAGGCGGACGCCCGCCAATTGGCGGCGCGGGCCCTTCAGAGCGTATCGGAAGTCATATCTCGTCCCGGCCTGACGTAGAGTCTATGGAGAGTGCGGCCGCGCGTGCGGCCGCCAAGCGGCCAAAGGCCGGGGAGGGTTACCGGGTGCACGCCGTCCTGTCGATGCTGCTCGCCTTGGCGATGGTCTTGTTCGGCGCGGAGCTCTTCACCAACGCCGTCGAATGGCTCGGCCACAAGCTCCGTCTGGGGCAAAGCGCGGTCGGCAGCGTCTTCGCCGCCTTGGGAACGGCGCTCCCGGAAGCCGCCGTCCCCGTCACCGCCATCGCGTTCGGCCAAGACCATCCGCACGCGGAAGAGGTGGGCATCGGCGGCATCCTCGGCGCTCCGTTTTTGCTCGCCACGCTCGGTTCGTTGATGGTGGCGGTCTCGTTGTACATCACCCGCCAGGTGCGCGGCCCGGGCGCCCTGGCGGTGGAGCGGTCCGTCTTTCAGCGGGACATGACGTTCTTCCTCATCGCGTACGCGCTGACGCTTTCCGCCGGGTGTGTGCCGCTTGCGGCCGTCCACGCGGTTGTGCCCTGGCTGCTTGTGGGCCTGTACGCCTGGTTCCTCATCCTCAACCTGCGCGCTCCGGCGCAGCCGCACGACCCAGGCCGACTGCATCCCCTGTACCTCCAATGGAAGTCGCCTCATCCTTCGTTCCTCGCGGTCCTCTTGCAGTTGGCGTGCGCGCTTTGCGCCATTGTCGGCGGGGCGCAGTTGCTCACCGACGGGGTGGAATTCATCGCGTCCTGGCTCGCGGTCCCTCCCTTCGTCCTCTCCGCCCTGCTCGTCCCGTTGACGACCGAACTGCCCGAGACGTTCAACAGCGTGGTATGGATCCGCCAAGGCAAGGACAGCCTAGCCATCGGAAACATCACGGGTGCCATGGTGTTTCAGAGCACCCTCGTACCCGCCCTCGGCATGTGGATGACGGCGTGGAACCTCTCCGCGCAGGCGTTGCTGACGGGCGGATTGACGCTGGCCGCGAGCGCGCTCATCTTCGGCGTCTATCGCCTGCGCGGGAAGCTGACACCGGACGTGTTGATTGCGGCGTCTCTGTTGTACTGGATCTTGCCGCTCTTGGCCTTGGCCGACCTGTATGCGGCGGAGGCGCTGTACTGGGGGCTCGCGGGAATTGTGGCGGCGTTCATGGGGTTCGCGGTGCGGGCGGGTCTTGTCGCCCGCGGCGCATAAGCCGCCTCCCGGCCGCACGTCCCGGTGTGGTGCACCTCGGGGCGCACAGTGGTATAATCAGGGCGCACGTGCCAGCAAAGGAGGATGAGGATATGGCAACCGCCGTCGTGACGGATCAGACGTTCGATCAGTTCATCCAATCCGATAAACCTGTGTTGGTCGACTTCTGGGCGACCTGGTGCGGCCCGTGCCGCATGATGGCGCCCGTGCTCGAAGAGGTCGCCAACGAGTATGCGGATAAACTTGTCGTCGGCAAACTGGACGTCGACCAGAACCCGGAAACCGCCACCCGCTTCAATGTGATGAGCATTCCGACGCTCATCCTGTTCAAGGACGGCAAGGTGGTCAAGCAGATCATCGGCTACCGGCCGAAGAGCGACCTGGTCGCGCAGTTGGCTGACGTGTTGTGACGGCGCACGCAGGACGGCCGCGGCGGGCCGGCGGGGGTTCACCCGCCGGCCCGTTCGGCTGCCATCGCCTTGAACGCCCCTTCGACCGCGGCGAGCGTCTGATCCACGTCCGCCTCGGTGTGAGCCGCGGAGACGAACCACGCCTCGTATTTGGACGGCGCGATGCAGACGCCGCGGTCCAACAGGGCGTGGAAAAAGCGGGCGAAGCGGACGCCGTCGGTGGCCTGCGCGTCCGCATAATTCCGTACCGCATGGCTGCCGAAAAACACGGTCAACGCGCCCCCCACCCGGTTGATGGTCACCGCTTCCCCGTAGGTGTCCGCCAACTGTCGAATCCCCTCTGCCAACCGCCTGCCGAGTGCGTCCATGCGTTCGTAAATCCCTGGTTCCGCCAAAACCTCGAGACACGCCATGCCGGTTCGCATCGAGGCGGGGTTCCCCGCCATCGTGCCGGCCTGGTACACGGGTCCGAGCGGCGAGACCTGTTCCATCACGTCGCGCCGTCCGCCGTAGGCGCCGATGGGCAGTCCGCCGCCGATGATCTTGCCGAGAGCGTACAAATCGGCGTGCACGCCGTACATCTGGGCGGCCGTGCCATAGTGGAAGCGAAAGGCGGTGATGACCTCGTCGAAGATCACGAGCGCGCCCGCGCGGTGGGCCAGGTCAATCACGTCGCGCAAATAAGTGGGGCTCGCCGGAGCGACGATGCCGAAATTGCCGACGATGGGTTCGACCAGGACACAAGCGGTGTCCTCCCCGTGCACGGCGAGCGCGGCACGGAGGGCATCGAGATCGTTGTACGGCACGGTGACCACATCGTGGGCGGTGCCCGGCGTGACGCCGGCGCTGTCCGGCACGCCGACGGACGACGGGCCGGACCCGGCTGCGACCAGCATCGCGTCCGAGTGGCCGTGGTAGCACCCGGCGAACTTGATCACCTTGTTGCGGCCGGTGACCGCGCGGGCAATCCGGATGGTGGTCATCACCGCTTCCGTGCCGGAATTGACGAAGCGGATGCGTTCCAGGTCCGGGATGGCCGCCTGGAGCCGTTCCGCGAACTCCACCTCCCACCGGGTGGGGGTTCCGTACAAGATGCCGTCGTACGTCGCCTCACGCAGCGCCGCCATCACCTTCGGATGGGCGTGGCCGAGGACCAGCGGGCCGTACGCGGCCAGGTAGTCGATGTACTCGTTGCCGTCCACGTCCCAGATCCGCGCCCCTTGGCCTCTCGCCATCACCACCGGCGTCCCGCCGCCCACCGATTTGAACGAACGGGAAGGGCTGTTGACGCCGCCTAAAATCACCCGCTCTGCGCGCGCAAACCATCGCGCTGACTGCGTGCGGTCCATGCGTTCGCTCTCCTCTCCGTCGGGCGTGTTCTGCCTTCCCATGCTAGCACGGGGCGGCTGTCCGGGACAAACCGCCGGGCATGCGGCGTGCCGCGGGTACGCACACTACGCGCAACACCCCTCGCGGGAAAGGAGACAACCAGCGTGCGCAGACCTGCACAGACGCTCGCGGCCAGCGCGCGGCAAGGCGCGGGCGATCCCGGCGAACCCCGTTCCGCCAGCCTGCAGATGACCGCGGAGGATGCGGCCGGTCTCCCTCCGGTTGGCTTAAGGACGCTCTCCGGCGCTTGCGACGCGCGCGAGCTCGCGCTGCTGCACCGCGTTTTGCGCCGGCGCTGACGCGGGCGCTTCCCCTCGGTCTACTTGTCCGTTGCCGTCCCGCCTGTCCCCTGCATGAGATCCATGAACCACTTGTCTTGCCCGCAACGGGCCATCGTGTCCGCGCGGGTGCAAAGGGGGATGCGCGCATGGACATCCTGGTCACCGGTGGCGCCGGGTTTCTCGGCTCGCACCTGACGGACCGGCTGCTTGCGGCCGGCCATCGCGTCACGGTGCTCGACGATTTCTCGAGCGGGCGGCTTGCGTTCCTGACACGGGCGCTGAGGCATCCCCAGTTTCGCCTGGTGGAGGGCAGTGTGCTCAACGAGCGTCTTGTCGCACAGCTCGTGCGCGATCACGACGCCGTGTTCCACTTCGCGGCGGTGCTCGGGGTGCGCTGCTGCGTGGAAGACCCCGTCCGTGTCCTCGAAGGCAACGCCACCGGGACGCGCCATGTGGCGGCCGCGTGCCACGAATTCGGCCGGAAACTGGTGTTCGCTTCCACCTCGGAGGTGTACGGAAAGAACCCATCCGTCCCGTTCGCCGAGGACGCAGACCGCGTGCTCGGTCCCGCGACGGTGCACCGCTGGTGTTACGCGACGGCCAAGGCGCTCGGGGAGCATCTGTGTTTCGGTTATGCCAAACGCGGGCTCCGGGTGACGGTGCTGCGGTACTTCAACGTGTACGGGCCGCGGGCGGTCGCGACGCCGTACGCCGGCGTCATCCCGGTGATGATAGCCCGCGCGCTGGCCGGCCGCCCGGTGGTGGTGCATGGCGACGGATCGCAGACCCGCTGTTTCACGCACGTGGCGGATGCGGTGCGCGCCACGGAAGCCGCCCTGTCGCCGGCGGCGGACGGGATGGCCATCAACGTCGGCGGGCGGGAGGAGGTATCCATCCGGCGCCTCGCCGAAACCATCGTCCGCCTCTCCGGCTCGGCGTCGCCCATCATCCATGTCTCGTACGAAGCAGCGTTCGGCCCCGGTTTTGAGGACACGCCGCGGCGTGTACCGGACGTCACGCGCCTTGGCGCCGTCCTCGGCTGTGCACCTGCGGTGCCGCTCAGCCAAGGCCTCACCGACACCATCGCCTGGCACCGGGCGCAGGCGGAGGAGGGAAGCCGCGATGCGGTCTGAGATGCGGTCTGTTCCGAAGCGCCTGCACGTACACCCGCCTCGTGGCAAAGGGCGGTTGGCCGTCGTCATTCCCGCCGGCGACGAAGCGCGGACCATCCAGGCGGTGCTGCGGTCGGTCGCCCGCCTGCGCCCGCACACGGCGGTGGTCGTCGTCAACGGATCGACCGACGGCACCGCACGTCTCGCCCGCCGCGCCGGGGCCCGCGTCCTCGTGTATCCGCGCCGGCTCGGCAACGACGTGGGCCGTGCGGTGGGGGCGCTCGCCGCGGACGCGGACATGTACTTGTTCGTGGACGCAGATTTCGCCGTGCCGACGCCGGTCTTGCGGCGCCTGGTCGCGGCGGTGGAGGCGGGGGCCGACGTGGCGTTGAACAGCCTCGGCTGGTTGGCGCAGGCACGCCGTCCCGACATTCCGACGCTCGACCGCTACGTCCTCAACCTGTTTTTGCGGCAAAGGGCGCTTGGTCTGGAGAACCTGCTCACCGTCCCGCACGTCCTCAGCCGCCGGGCTGTCGAAGCCATCGGTGCCTCCACCCTGGCCAATCCCCTGCTCGCCACCGCGGTCGCCTTGGACCGGCACCTGCGGGTGGCGGTGCCGACGAAGTTCAACGTGCTCGCCATCAACCGCCGCCGGCCGAACCACATTCGCCGCAAAGGCCAGGCGATGGCGCCGGCGACGCAGCGGATCCACGGGGATGCGGTGGAGGCTGTGCGCTATCTCCTCGACCAATACGGACGCCGGGGCGGGTACGCGCTTGGCGGTGAGGGGCGGCAGGTGTTCGCGGCATACCGGAACCCCTCCTGGCCGGAGCGGGGGGACGGACCGCCGCAGGTGAGCGTTGTCTTCAGCGCCCGCCAGGCGGACGGCGGGCTGTGGGCGCGGGTGCGCGGGCTCGCGGCGGCGGGCGCGGAAGTCGTTCTGGTGGCACAAGGTTCGGATCTCCTTGGCGACGGGGGCAATCCGCCGCCGCAGGTCCGCGTGGTGCATGTGCCTGCGGAAGCCGGCAGCGACGTCGCGCTGGCGGTCGGCGCCACGTATGCCCGCGGCGAAGCCGTCGTCTTCTGCGATGCGGCCGTACCGGCCACGGCAGAGGAGCTATGGCGATTCGCCCACCCCGTCATGAACGGGGAAGCCGATGGGGTGGTGCACGACCAGCGGCCGTTCTGCGGCCCGCTCGCCCGGATGCACCCTGTGCACAGCGCCGGGTGGTTCGCGAACGTCACGATGGGGCGGCGGGAATGGTTCGGGTCGACCTGGCTCGTGCCTCCGTACGCCGTGCGCCGGGAAGCGCTCCAGGCGCTCGGGCCGGAGGTGTTGCAAAGCCCTTGTCTTGCGCAGATGCGCGCGCTCGACCAGGGTTGGCGGCTGCGGTTGGGTCCGCACTTGCCGGCGGTGCGCCCGGACGAGGAAAGCAGCGCTTTCATGCTGGATCGCGTCCTCGGCCACGTCCTGGAAGGGCTGTGGTACTGGACCGAGCGGTACGGACGCCGGGGCGGCTTCACGGACGAAGGGCGGCGGCGCGACGTGTTGCCGCCCGTCCCGGGGGTGTACCGGATCGACCGGGCGGACGGTGAACCGCCGCGGGACGTGGATCTTGGCTGGCTGTGCCCGTGACCCCAAAGGACGCTTGTCCGTCGCGCACGCTGCCTTGCGGCGCATACGATGGCTTGGCCACGCCGAAAAGGCGAAAGGAGGTTGTCTTTGTGCGCGACGATGAGCCACAGCGGCCATCTCAGCCAACCCACGTCTGCGTCATGGGGTTAGGATTCGTCGGCTTGCCGCTCGCCATCCATTTTTGGCGCAGCGGTCTTTGCGTCACCGGCATCGACACCGACCGCGACAAGCTCGACCGGCTCCGGCAGGGGAAGAGTTACCTGTGTGATGTGGCGGATGCCGACATCGCACGCATGCGCTCGTCCGGCCGCTTCGCCTGCACCGAGGATGCAGGCGCGGCAGCGGCGGCGGACGCCATCCTCGTGTGTGTGCCGACGCCGCTTCGCGAAGACGGCGAGCCGGATTTGCGGTTCATCTTGCAGGCGTGCGCATCGCTTCAGCCGCACGTAAGACCCGGTCAACTGGTGGTGCTTGAGAGCTCCACCTTTCCCGGCACGACCGACGAGTGGGTCGTCCCCATCTTGGAAGCGACCGGAATGAAAGCGGATGTGGACTTTTACGTCGCGTATTCGCCGGAGCGGATGGATCCTGGCTCCCATGTCCAACTCGCCCGCATCCCGAAGCTGGTCGGAGGCGTCGGGCCGGCGTCGCTGCGCAAGGCGGTCGCTCTGTACGCGCAGGCGTTCACCACCGTGGTGCCCGTCTCATCCGCCCGCGTGGCCGAGATGGCGAAGCTGCTCGAGAACACGCAGCGGTTTCTCAACATCTCTCTGATGAACGAACTCGCCATGGTTTGCCACCGGGCCGGGATCGACGTCTGGGAGGTGATCCGGGCGGCGGCGACCAAGCCGTACGGGTTCAGCGTGTACCTGCCCGGGCCCGGGGCCGGCGGCCACTGCATTCCTGTCGATCCGGTCTACCTCGAGTGGTTCGCGGCACAACAAGGACTCCCGTTGCGCGCGGTGCGCTGGGCGCGCGAGGTCAATGCGAGGATGCCGCGCTACGTCGCGGAACGTGCGTGGGCTGCGGCCAACAAGGACATGCCGCGGGTGCTTTTGTGCGGGGTCACCTACAAACGGGATGTCAACGACACCCGTGAGTCAGCCGCCCTGCGCGTGATGGAGGAGTTGCTCCGCATGGGCGCAAAGGTGGCTTACACCGACCCGTACGTTCCCCACGTCGCCGTCGCAGGGCGCAGGTTCGAATCGGTCGCCTTGACCGAAGACGAGGTGCAGGCGCACGACATCGTCGTCATCCTGACCGATCATGCCTGCATCGACTACCGGTGGCTGGCGGACCAATCGCGCCTCGTGCTCGACACCCGCGGTGTGTACCAAGGCGCCGACCATCCGCGGGTCGTCCGGCTGTGAGGAGGTGGCGAGGATGAAGGTGGCGGTCGTCGGGTGCGGTGCCATTGGCGAGCGGCACGTCCGCGCGTGCGCGAAGGTGGACGGGATGGTCGTGCGCGCGGTCTGCGACACGGATACGGCGCGCGCCGAGCGCTTGGCGGGGTTGTACCAAAGCCTGCGGCCGGATGCGGAACCGGTGGCGGTGGTGGGCGACTATGCCGACCTGTTGGCGAATGGGACGGTGGATGTCGTGGCCCTCGCGGTGCCGAGCGGCCTGCACGCAAAGACAGCCATCCAGGCGCTCCAGGCGGGAAAGCACGTGGTGTTGGAAAAACCGATGGCCCTGTCCACCCGGGATGCGCAGGCGCTCATGGCGCTCGCGGCGCGGGGGGAGCCGCGGCTCGTGGTGTGCCACCAAAAACGGTTCTACCCGCATCTGCGGCAGATTCGGAAGTTGATGGAAGATGGTTGCCTGGGCCGGATGGTCGCGGGCAGCCTGTCGCTCGTGTACCACCGCGACGACGCGTACTACCAGGCGAGCCCGTGGCGCGGGACGTGGGAGATGGATGGCGGCGTGCTGTTGAATCAGGCCATCCACGACATCGACCTGTTGTTATGGCTCGCGGGGGAACCGGTGCGGGTGGCGGGCTGGATGGCGCGGCTTGATCGGCCCATGGAGGCGGAGGACACGGCGCTTTTGTCCATCCAGACCGCGGACGGTGCACTCCTTTCCGTCACGGCCAGCGTGTGCGGGCCACCCGGTACCGCGGTGGAAGAGCTCACCATCACCGGGACGCGCGGTGGATTCCGGCTCACCGGCAAGGCGTTGCACCCAGCCGGGTGGTGGGTGGACGCCCCGGTACCGCAGGTGTTGGAGATCGATCCGCACGCCGCGGTGTACCAAGACCTGGTGCAGGCGGTCGCGGCAGACCGCGCGCCTTGGGTCGGCGCCAAGGAAGCCTGGCCGGCGCTCCACGTCATCTTTGGCGCGTACGCCTCCTGGCTCAAGGGCGAATGGGTGACGTTGCCTGCGGATGGTTCCACCTTCGACCTGAAACGACGCGTGCGTTGGCAGGGAGGGAACGGCCATGGTTGAACGGACGCGGGCCCTGGTGACCGGCGGCGCCGGGTTCCTCGGCAGCCGGTTGGTGGCGCGGTTGACGGGTTTAGGGTTACACGTGGTGGTCATCGATGACCTGACGACCGGCCGCCGGGAGGCAGTGGCGGACATACCCGGCGTGACATGGGTTCAGGGCTCGGTGGCCGACGGCTACCTGATGCGGCAATGGTTGCCGCACGTCGACTATGTGTTTCACTTTGCGGCGCGCAACATCGTCCTGTCGGTCGAACAACCCGAATCCGACTTCGCCGTGAACACGCACGCCACCGTGCAGCTGTTGCTCGGGGCCTTGCCGTACCGCGATCGGTTGCGCCGCGTGGTGTACGCGTCGACCTCGTCCGTCTACGGGATGAGCCCGGTGTTGCCAACGCCGGAAGGCGGCTACGACGTGTCGACGCCGTACTCCGCCAGCAAGCTGGCGGGAGAACTGTTCGCGCAGGCGTTTTGCAAAACGTACGGCTTGCCGGTGACCTGCCTGCGCTTCTCCAACGTGTACGGCCCGGGCCAGACGAGCGCCAACCCGTACTGCGGCGTGGTGGCCAAGTTCATGCAGGCCATGCTCGACGGCGAGCCCCTGACCATCTACGGTGACGGCACCCAGACCCGGGACTTCACGTTCATCGACGACGCCATGGACGCCGTGCTGCTCGCCGCCACCTCCGCGCATACCGTCGGTTGTTCGCTCAATGTGGGCACCGGCGTCGAGACCGCCGTCTTGCACCTCGCCCGGCTGGTGCGTGAGGTCGCCGGCAAACCGGGACATCCCGTGGTGCACGCGGCGAAGCGCAAAGTCGACACCGTGGCGCGGCGGGTGATTGACGCGTCGCGCTTACGGTCGCTGACCGGATGGCGCCCCCGTCACACCCTTGCCGAGGGCTTGGCGGCCACGTGGCGCTGGTTCCTCGCCGAGTCAGGGGCGCAAGGAGGTGGCACGGCATGACAGAGGCGTTCATCCACCCGGACGCGGTCATCGGCGTCGGGTGCAGCATCGGCCGCTTCGCCGTCATCCACGCCGGCGTGGTGCTCGGCGACGGCGTCCAAGTCGGCGATCACGCCGTCATCCATGCCGGCACCTGCATCGGTGCCGGCACGCGCGTCGGCGCGCACGCGGTGCTCGGGGGCGATCCGCTCGCCAACCGCCGCGTCCGGCGGAAGCCCAAAGCCGTCGGCCCGCTGCGCATCGGCGCGGGCGCGGCCATCGGCTGCGGCGCCGTCGTCCTCGCAGGCACGGAGGTCGCGGACGGGGTATTGATTGGCGATCTGGCGTCGGTGCGGGAAGGGGTCGTCATCGGCGAGGACGCGGTCATCGGGCGGGCCGCCATGATTGAGCTCAACACCCGCATCGGGCAACGGGTGGTGGTGCAGACAGGGGCGTACATCACCGGCGACAGCGTCCTGGAGGACGACGTGTTCATCGGCCCGGCCGTGGCGACCGCGAACGACAAGTACATGGGCCTCTCACCCGTGGTGTACCGCGGCCCGTATGTCGAGCGCGGGGCGCGGGTGGGCAGCCACGCCACCCTGTTGCCCGGCGTGCGCATTGGCGCCGGTGCCGTCGTCGGGGCGGGGGCGGTGGTCACCCGGGACGTCCCGGCAGGCGCGGTGGTGGTCGGCGTGCCCGCGCGGCCCGTCGCGCGTTGGGACACGGTGCCGGATGCGCCGGCGCATGCAGCGCGGATGCAAGATGTGCCGGCGCGCAAAGAGCAGGCGCGCAAAGAGATCATACCCGACGTGCCGGCGGAGGGGGGAGAGGCATGAGCGTCCCGTTTTTGGACCTGCGCGGCACATGGGAGGAACTGCGGACACCGCTTTTGAGGGCGTGCGCCAAAGTCCTGTCGCAAGGCCGGTACATCCTCGGGGACGAGGTGGCGGCGTTGGAGCGGGAGGTTGCGGCGTACTGCGGCATGAACCACGGGGTCGCGGTCGGCAACGGCACGGACGCCCTGACCTTGTCCTTGCGCGCGCTCGGGGTGGGACCTGGCGACGAGGTGGTGACGAGCCCGTTCACCTTTTTCGCCACCGTGGAATCCATCCTCCAGGTCGGCGCGACGCCGGTGTTCGCCGACGTCGATCCGCGCGGGTTCACCATCACGCCGGCGACGGTGGAACCGCGGATCACGGCGCGGACCAAGGCCATCCTCCCCGTCCACATCTTCGGGTTGATGGCCGACATGGCGGGTCTGCGCGCGCTGGCCGACGCGTATCGCCTCGTCGTCGTCGAAGACGCCTGCCAAGCCATCGGGGCCACGTGGCGCGGGTTTGGCATCGGCCATTACGGGGATGCCGCAGCGCTGTCGTTCTTTCCCACGAAGAACCTGGGCGGTTACGGCGACGGCGGCATGATTCTCGTGCACGACGCGGAACTGGCGGCGCGGCTGCGCCGGCTGCGCGCCCACGGCAGTGCCATCAAGTACATCCATGAGGAGCCGGGATGGAACAGCCGCCTCGACGAACTGCAGGCGGCGCTGCTGCGGGTGAAGCTGGCACATCTTCCCGCATGGACGTCCGCACGGCAGGCGCTCGCCGCCCGGTACGACGCCGGGTTGGCCGGGCTCGGGCTGCAGTTGCCGTGGGTGCCTGCGGAAGCGAACCACGTGTATCATCTGTACACCGTCCTTGTGCCCGACCGGACGGCGTTGCAGCGCTTTCTGGCGGAGCGGGGCATCGAGGCGCACGTGTACTATCCGCTGCCGATGCACCTGCAGCCGGCGCTCTCCGGGTTGGGGTATCGTCCCGGCGATTTTCCTGTCGCCGAGCGCATCTGTCAGCACGCGCTGTCACTGCCCTTGTACCCAGGGCTCACGGCGGCGCAGCAGGATGAGGTCATGCGCGGGGTGCGCGCGTTTCTCCACCGCCGCGGCGCACCGAGCGCACGCGCGGAGAAAGAAGGCAGGTGAAGCCGATGCGCACGGTGGTGCACGCCCCCATCGACATCGCCGGTCAGATGGGGGCACTGTGCGAAGGATTGCGCCGACTTGGTTGGCGGGCCAACGGGTACAACTGGTTTTCCACGTACCTGCAGTACCGGGGCCCCATCGTGCAGACGGACGCGTACGAGTTGATGGAGGTATGCGAAGAGTTGGTGCGGGCGGCAGACATCCTCCACTTCCACCACGGCGACACGATGCTCTTGGAGTACCGCGATCTGCCCATGCTCGCGTCCCTGGGCAAGCCGATGGTGATGCACCACTGGGGCAGCGATGTGCGTCGGGTCGAGGTGGTGAACCAGCGGCAGAAGCACCCGTTGCCGCCCGGTTACTTTACGAGCGAGCAGATCCACGCCCGGCTGTCCACCGTCAGCCGGTACATCCAGCACGCCATCATCCAGGACCACGAGTTGTACGAATTTGTGGCCCCGTATTACCGGCGTGTGCATGAGTTGCCGCTCGCGGTGGACACGAAGGCCATCCAGCCTGTCTATCCTGATCCGGACAACCGGGAACCGCTCGTGGTCCACGCGCCGACCCAGAGCGCGTTCAAAGGCACCGCGTACATCGAACAGGCCATCGAGCGGCTCCGGCGCCGCTTACGCTTCCGCTACCGGCGCATCGAACGGGTGAGCCATGCCACGGCGATGCAGTGGTTCGCCCAGGCGGACATCGTGGTGGACCAAGTGTTGTGCGGCACGTTCGGACTGGTGAGCATCGAGGCGATGGCGATGGGTAAGCCGGTCATCTGCTACATCCGCGACGACCTGCGGCCGACCTACCCGGGCCGCCTGCCCATCGTCTCGGCCAATCCCGACACCTTGGCGGAGGTGCTTGCCCAACTGCTGCAGAGCCCGAAGCGAAGGCGCGAACTGGGGCGGCAGGGGCGGCGGTACGTCGAACAATTCCACGACATGCGCGTCGTGGCCCGCCGGCTTGTCCGCATCTATGAAGAGGTCCTGGCGACGCCCGGGGACGCGGCGCAGGAGGAGGCGAGGGAACGTGACACCTGGTGAAGACTGTCCGCACGGCCGCCCGTTCGGCCCTTCGTTCGCCCATCCGCCAGCCGCATGGCCCGTTCAACCGTACATCCTGCGCTGCGGCGTGCTGGCTGCTCCGCTGGGGAAAGCGGTGCGGCGATGGGATGAGGATACCCTGTGGCCTTGCCTCGCGCATCTCGCGCGGGGAAGGGTGAACGGTCCGTTGTTCGGCGGCGTGTTGTTCGAAGCGGACTTCACACCGGGCGGGGCGATGCTCTCCCCCCGCGCGACAGGCTTGGGCGCCCTGCCGACCGCGGCCGACTGGGCGCTTGCCGCAGACGCCATGCTGCAGCCAGGCGGCAATGCCGCCGCCCTGCTCGCCGCCGCAAGGCGCCTGCCAGAAGGCGCAGCCGTCGACCTCTGGCTGGCGGTGCCGTATCCGTTTGAGCAGCAGGCCGACTTCGGCGCGCTGTCCGGCAGGCGCCTCAACTTCCGCGATCACCCGGAAGACAGGACCGCGGCGGTGCTGGCGTGGATGGCGCGGGTGTCGTCCGGGTGGCGGGCGGCCGCCGGAGAAGACCCTGCCGCACGCGTGCGGTTGCGCGGCTTCGCCTGGACACGCAGCATGTTGTGGCCGGGCGATCTCGCCGTCATCCGCGCCGCGGCCGACTGGGTGCACCAGCGCGGCCTGATGTGGATGTGGTGTTACCTCCACGGCAGCGACGGGGCGGAGCGCGCCGACGCGTGCGGGTTTGACCTCTGCCTCGGCCGTCCGTCTCCGGCGGACACCCCCCATCGCTTGGGGGACGCGCTGGCGCGCGCGGGCAGCCTTGGCCATGGCCTCATCCTCGCCTGGGATGCCGAACCCACGGCGGACGGGCTGGCCGAGGTGTTGCGGTCGGTGCCGCCGCACCAGGTCCGCGCCCTCCTCGTCGATCTTCCGTTTTCCGCCATCCCGCGTTGGCATGCGCAGGGAGACCCAAGGTACGAGCGGATGGCGCAGTGGTTGACGCAACCCGCATGGCGCGCGGAAGAAGGAGGTGCGGGCGCGTGAAGGTGTTGCATGCCCCGACCGAGATCGCGGGACAGATGGGGATATTGACCCAGGGGTTGCGCCGGCGGGGTGTGACGGCGACCGCCTACAACACGTTCCACAGCTATCTCGGGTACCGGGATCACATCTACAACCTGGACGCCGCGGAGCTCGCGGTTCTGGCCGCGGACGCCATCCGCCACTTCGACCTGTTTCACTTTCACTACGGTCAGAGCCTCACCTCCGACCTGACGGATGTGGCGGAGATTGCGCGGCTGGGCAAGCCGATGCTGATGCACCACTGGGGAAACGACGTACGCACGCACGAGGTGGCGGCGCGGAACAACCCGTACGTGTACACCGGGGATTCGCCGCCGCCCGAGCGCATCCACGCGCGTCTGACGCAGCTTTCGCGTTTCATCCAGCATGCCGTCGTCCAGGACGAGGAGGTACGGGCGTACGTGACGCCTTATTACCGAGAGGTGCACGTGTTGCCCATCGCGTTTGACGTCCATCGCGTCGCGCCGAGCTATCCGGCGGCGGACGAGACCTGCCCGCTGGTGGTGCACGCGCCGACGAACCCGGCGTTCAAAGGCACGCATGTCATCGAGGCGGCCGTCGAACAGCTGCGGGCGCAAGGCGTGCGCTTCCGGTATCTGCGCGTGGAGAAACGGAGCAACCGGGAGGCTTTGGCCTTGTACCGGGAGGCAGACATCGTCGTCGATCAGGTTCTGTGCGGCTCGTACGGGTTGCTGGCGGTGGAGGCGATGAGCTTGGGCAAGCCGGTGTTGGGGTTCATCCGGGAGGATCTGCGGGCCACGTTCCCCGAACCGCCGCCCATCGTGTCCGCGCGGCCGGATCAGGTGGCGGACGCGCTGCGCGAACTGATTGAGCACCCGGCGCTGCGCATCGAGAAAGGGCGGGCAGGCCGGCGCTATGCCGAGCGCCATCACGCGTCCGACAAGGTCGCGCGCCGCTTGCTGGCCATCTACGAACAGGTCGTGCAGGACAGGGAGGGTGGGCGAGCGTGAAACAAGACAGGACAGGCGGCGCGTACCTGCCGCGCGGTGTCCGTGGCCATCAGAGCCCGCTGGTTCACCTGTGGTGCGGCGGACGTCTGGCGGATGCGGAGATGGTGCGCTGGCGTACGGCCGATCTCGCCGATTACTTGGTATACCTGATCGACGGCCGGCCGTGTGACTCGTTGTTTCGCGCGGTGTTGTTCTCGCCGAACCGGGCGCCGAGCGGGCGCTTCCTCAACCCGGTGTACACCGGGTTTACGCCGCCGGCGGACGCCGAGGATTGGCAGGCGTGGCTGGATGAATTGTTTCACCCGGGATACAACCTGTCTGCGCTCGCCGCGGCCGCCGCGAGCGGACCGCCGGCCGTCGCGCCGGTGGATGTGTGGATCACCGTGCCCTATCCGGATCCCCGCCTCGCCTCGTTTCGTACCGGGTGGGGGTCGGCGCTGCACTTTGCGCATACCGGGGACCGGGTCGCCGCGGTCACCCGCTTTGTGGACGACCTGCTTCACCGCTGGCGACAGGCCGGGCTTTGCGGCACGCTGCGCCTGCGCGGCCTCAGGTGGCCGCGCACCGTGCTGGATGAGGCGGACGCGGACGTGATCGCCAAGGTGAGCGAGGCCGTTCACGCCGCCGGGCTCGATTGGCTGTGGCTGACCCATTACGGCGCGGCGCGCGCCGCCGACTGGGCGCAGCTTGGCTTCGACGCGGCCGTGTTGCACCCCAATTGCTATGGACGCACCGTATGCGATCGGCAGTGGATCCACCACGCGGCCCTGTTTGCCCGGGTGCACGGGTGCGGCCTGCATCTGGTGTTCGGGCGCGGCCTGTTGCACCATCCCCGGGATGCGTACGATTACCTCAACTTGGGCTTGCCGGGGGAACTCGGCTACGTGGATGAGGCGTTCTGCGTGGTGTCGTTCCCGGGCACGAGCCCGCGCACGCTGTATGAGGAAGACCTTCCCCTCTACATCGCGGTGTACAGCTTTGCGAAAGGGATCCTGCGCATGCCCGTCCCGCTGCCGTTGTCGCGGTGAGCGGCCGCGCGGCGCATTGACAGGGCCGCGCCGGGCGCATAACATGGACAATAAGTGCATCTGGACGAAGGAGACGCCGCGGCCGGGCGGCGGTCACGGGTGCCTTTTCGTCCCTCTCTGCCTGGGGATGAAAGGGCGTTTTTTGCTGCGCGAGGAGGGCGGTGAACAGCATGCTGACACAGCGGCCGCGCGGGACGGCGGACATCTACGGCAGCGCCATCGCGGCGTGGCGTGCGCTGGAGGAGGTGGTGCACGCCACGTTCCGCGCGTACCACTACGAGGAGATCCGCACACCGGTGTTTGAACACACCGAGCTGTTTGAACGCGGCGTCGGCGAGACGACCGACATCGTGGAGAAGGAGATGTACACCTTTCTCGATCGCGGCGAACGCAGCCTCACCCTGCGCCCGGAGGGGACGGCCGGCGTGGTGCGCGCCTATGTCGAAAACAAGCTGTACGCCGCGCCGGGTGCGGCCAAGTTGTATTACATCGGCCCCATGTTTCGCTATGAGAAGCCGCAGAAGGGGCGTGAGCGGCAGTTCCACCAGTTCGGGTGCGAGGTGTTGGGTTCGGACGATCCGGCTGTCGACGCGGAGGTCATCGCCCTCAACGTGGACGTGTTGAACCGGTTCGGCCTCGCCGGGCTCACCGTGGAACTGAACAGCGTCGGTTGCCCGGTTTGCCGCCCGGAGCACAGGGCGCGCATGGTGGCGGTGCTCAAGCCGGCCGCACACCGCCTGTGCCCGGACTGCCAGCGCCGGCTTGATCGCAACCCGTTGCGGATCTTCGACTGCAAGCGAGGCTGCCGCGAGGTTTTGGCGGAGCTTCACGCACCGTCCATCCTCGATGCCCTGTGCCCGGATTGCCGCCAACACCTGGCGGCGGTCGAGGCACTGCTCACCGCGCTCGCGGTGCCGTACGTGCGAAATCCGCACCTGGTGCGGGGACTCGATTACTATACCCGAACCGCCTGGGAAGTCACCGCACCGGAACTCGGGACGGTGGGCGGCGGCGGCCGCTACAACGGGCTGGTGGCCGAGGTCGGCGGCCCGGATACGCCGGGCATCGGGTTCGCGGTCGGCATGGAGCGGGCGCTGTTGTTGCGCGAGCTCCAGCACGGGCCGTGGCCGGCGGAACCCCGCCTCGACCTGTTTGTGGCGGTGGCGGACCCGTCGGCGACGGCGGCCGCGATGCAGATGCTGCAGGCGGTGCGCCAGGCCGGTTTTACGGCCGATCGCGATTACCAAGGGCGGGGGCTCAAGGCGCAGCTGAAGCAAGCGGACCGTCTCGGGGCGCGCCTGGTCGCCATTCTCGGCGGCGACGAGTTGGCGCGCGGTGCCGCGACGGTCAAGGACATGGCGAGCGGCGAGCAGCGCGACGTGCCGATGGACGGCGTGGTGGACCTGTTGCGCCGGCTGGCGGACGGTGCACAGATTTGAGATCACCGTGAGCCGGCCACGGGGCTTGCGCGCACCGGGGCACGGCAGAGATGACGGGCAGGAGGAAGGCGGATGACACAAGGGATCAGATTGCGGCGCACGCATATGGTGGCAGACACCATCCGGGTGCCGGGAGGCACGGAAGTGGTGCTGGCCGGATGGGTGCAGCGCCGCCGGGACTTGGGCGGCATCATCTTCGTGGATCTGCGCGACCGCACGGGCTTGGTGCAGTTGGTGTTCGACCGGGAGCGGGGCACGCCCGCGGCCGTGATGGAGGCGGCGGACCACCTGCGCAACGAGTACGTCGTCGCGGTGCGCGGCGAGGTCGTGGCACGGGCCCCGCACACGGTGAATCCAAAGATTGCGACCGGCGAGATCGAGGTGGTGGTGGCCGACCTCGATGTGCTGAATGCGGCGAAACACCCGCCGTTTCCCATTGAGGATGGGATCGACGTGGAGGAGCCGGTGCGGCTGCGCTACCGCTACCTCGACCTGCGGCGGCCGCAGATGCAGCAGATGTTGCGGCTGCGCCATCAGGCGTACCGGTTTTTGCGCCGGTTCTTGGACGACCACGGCTTTCTCGAGGTGGAAACCCCCATCCTCACGAAGAGCACGCCGGAGGGGGCGCGCGACTACCTGGTGCCGAGCCGGTTGCAGCCCGGTTCGTTCTACGCCTTGCCCCAGTCGCCGCAGCTGTTCAAGCAACTGCTCATGGTGGCCGGGGTGGAGCGGTACTATCAAATTGCGCGCTGCTTTCGCGACGAAGACCTGCGGGCGGACCGCCAGCCGGAGTTCACCCAGCTCGACATCGAGCAGTCGTTCATGGACATGGACGAGTTCCTGCACCTGATGGAAGAGATGGTGGCCGGGCTGTTCCGCGAGGTGGCCGGCATCGAGGTGGCGACGCCGTTCCCTCGCCTGCCGTACCGGGAGGCGATGGAGCGGTATGGCTCGGACAAGCCCGATTTGCGGTTCGAGTTGCCGCTCGCCGACGTGGCGGACGCGGTCCGCGGCACCGAGTTCCGGGTGTTTCAGGACGTCCTGGCGCGCGGCGGGGTCATCAAAGCGCTCGTCGCACCAGGGTGTGCCGGGTATTCGCGCAAACAGATCGACGAGTTGATCCAGTTTGTCGCGCCGTTCGGCTTGAAGGGCCTCGCGCCCGTCGCGGTGGAGGAAGGCGGGTTCCGTTCCCCCGTCGCCAAGTTTCTCGGCGATGAGCGGCTCCGCGCCATCGCCGAGCGGGCGGGCGCGCAACCTGGGGACCTGGTGCTCATCGGGGCGGCGGATCGCCAGGTGGTGTTGCCGGCGCTCGGAGCGCTGCGGAACAAACTCGGGCACGACCTGGGCCTCATCGACACGTCCCAGTTCCGGTTCGTCTGGATCACCGACTTTCCGCTGCTCAGCTACGACGAGGAGGAAGGGCGGTGGGTGGCGGAGCATCACCCGTTCACGATGCCGCGCTGGGAGGATGTCCCGCTGCTCGATACCGACCCGGGTGCGGTGCGGGCGCAGGCGTACGACATGGTGCTCAACGGGTATGAGATCGGCGGCGGGAGCATGCGCATCTACCGCCGCGACATCCAGGAGAAGATGTTCACCGCGCTCGGTTTCAGCCGGGAAGAGGCGTACGACAAGTTCGGCTTCCTGCTCGACGCGTTCGAGTACGGGACGCCGCCGCACGGCGGGATCGCGTTCGGTTTGGACCGGATCATCATGATCCTCGGCGGCGGCCAGTCGCTGCGCGATTGCATCGCGTTCCCCAAGACTTCTTCGGGCGCGGATCTGATGGTGGGTGCGCCGTCGCCCGTCAACCGGGAGCAGCTCGACATCCTGCGCATCCAGGTGCGGCAGCCGGAGCCAACGGCGCCAAAGGCTTGAGGCTTGCGGCGGCGGGCCGGAGGTGTTACGATAAGGGCACACAAAGCCGCGCGGCCGCCAGGCCGCGCGGCGGACAGTCGAGTCCCTGCGCTGTTGGTGTAAGCCTTTATGTTTTGAGCCAACACCCGATTGAAAGGGAGCCCGGAGTCTCCCCGGGGAGCAAACGCCTCAGGCCCGACGGGTCTCGTGGACTTGCAAGCCGGATGAGCAGGGCACCCACCTGCTGGAGAGCAGGTTCAAAACAAATGGAGTCACGGCAGCCGCGGGGCGACTGTTTGCGCACGACGCGACCAGATGCACGGTCGCTTTTTATTTTTTGTCGAAAGACGAAGCGGGTTATCGCACGATATGACAACAGACATCGCCTCGCCATGCAATCGTTTTCGCCGGCAAGCATTTCGTGATACGAAGTTGCTCCGTGCGGCCAGACCGCTTATAATGAGAAATGGCGAGTGAGAAACTAGGAAATCGACGCGCGGTTTGCGGCGACGAAGGGCCATGCGCGGTGAGGGAGCGTGTCGTGAGCCTTGGACCTGTTCGCAGCACAGGCGGAGCGGGAACGGGATGCGGAGGCGCCGTTGGCTTATCGCATGCGGCCGCGGACGCTCGATGAGGTGGTGGGGCAGCGCCACATCATCGGACCGGGGTCCCTGTTGCGGCGCGCCATCGAGTCAGACAGGCTGATGAGCGTCATCTTCTTCGGACCGCCCGGGACCGGCAAGACGACGCTCGCCCAGGTCATCGCCCATCACACCAAAGCCCGCTTCGAGACACTGAACGCGGTGTCGTCCGGCGTGTCCGACATCCGGCGGGTCATCGAGGCGGCGCAGGAAGAACGGGCGTTGTACGGACGCAAAACGGTGTTGTTCATCGACGAGATCCACCGCTTCAACAAAGCGCAGCAGGACGCGCTGTTGCCGTTCGTGGAAGCGGGGCTCATCGTGCTGATTGGCGCGACGACCGAAAACCCGTATTTTGAAGTGAACCCGGCGCTCGTCTCCCGTTCGCACGTCTTCCGGCTCGAGCCGCTGGCGGAGGAGGATCTGCTCATCCTGCTGCAACGCGCCCTGGCCGACGGCGAACGCGGACTCGGCCGCTATCATCCGTATGTGACGGAAGCGGCGCAACGCCTGCTGGTGCGGGTGGCGGCCGGGGACGCCCGCCGGATGCTCAACGCGCTGGAGGCCGCGGTGCTCTCCGCGCCCATCGACGCGCAAGGGCGCGCGGTGGTGGACGAGGAGCAGGCTTCGGCTTCCCTCCAGGAGCGCCAGGTGGTCTACGACCGGCAGGGAGACGAGCATTACGATACCATCTCCGCCTTCATCAAGTCGGTGCGCGGCTCGGATCCGGACGCTGCCATGCTTTGGTTGGCGAAGATGCTCCACGCCGGAGAGGACCCGCGGTTTATCGCCCGCCGCCTGACCATCCTGGCTGCCGAAGACATCGGCAATGCCGATCCGATGGGGCTCGTGGTGGCCATCGCCGCTTGGCAGGCTGTGGAGCGGATCGGGATGCCGGAAGGCCGCATCGTGCTGGCGCAGGCGACCGCCTATTTGGCGACGGCGCCGAAGTCGAACGCGGCCTATGTGGCCATCGACAAGGCGTTGGCGGACGTGGCACAAGGTTTGCCGCTCACCGTCCCGCCCCATCTGCGCGGGACGGGCTATCCTGGTGCCGAAGCCCTCGGCAGCGGGCGCGGGTACCTGTATCCGCACGATTTCCCCGGCCATTACGTCGAACAGAGCTACTGGCCGGAGGGGGTTGAGCCGCGCCAGTACTACATCCCGCCGGTCCCCGCACACGGGAAGCGCAAAATGGCCCGGACCGGAGAGCGGGAGGCGACAGAGGATTGAAGATCTCGACCAAAGGCCGTTATGGACTGATGCTGATGGTGGACTTGGCTGCCGGCGACGGCAAGACGCCGACGTCGTTGAAAACGGTCGCCGAGCGCCAGTCCCTCTCGGAGCACTATCTGGAACAGCTCATCGCCCCGTTGCGGAATGCGGGTTTGGTCAAGAGCATCCGCGGGGCGTATGGCGGCTACATCTTGGCGCGTCCCAAGACAGAGATCACGGTGAAGGACATCATCCTCACCCTGGAGGGCCCGCTCACCCTGGTCGACCAGGACGTGGAAGACGGGTTGGACGAGTTATGGGACCGGCTGCGTCAAGCCATCCTGTCCGTGATGGAGTCGGTGACCCTGCAGGATTTGGTGGACATGAAACACCGAAGCGAAGGCACGTACATGTTTTACATTTGAAGAAAGACTTTTCATGGATGGTTGCTTCCGGCATGTTTCGCCGGCTGACCTGGTTTCCCAAGCCTGCGCGGGCGGTGGTGGGAAGAACGTGGGGGCGGGTGTGATCTACCTCGACAACGCGGCCACGACGCCGATGGCGGACGAGGTGTGGGCGGCCATGGCGGCGGTGGCAGCTGAATACGGCAATCCTTCGAGCCTCCATGCCCGGGGCCGGGACGCGCGGGCGGTGGTGGAAACCGCGCGGCGGCAAGTGGCCGCGTTCATCGGCGCGGCGCCGGGAGACGTCGTCTTCACCAGCGGCGGCACAGAGGCGAACCATCTGGCGCTGTTCGGCGCTTGGCTGGCGGCGGGGGCCGACGGACGGGTACGCCGCCATGTGGTGACGACGGCGGTTGAACACCACTCGGTGCTCGAACCATGCCGGGCACTGCGGCAATTCGGCGCCGAGGTGACCTTCGTCCGGCCGCGGCCGGACGGGACGTTGGCCGTCGCGGACGTGGTCTCGGCACTGCGCCCCGATACCTTGTGCGTCTCGGTGATGGCGGTCAACAACGAGACCGGTGCGGTGTATCCTGTGTCAGACATCGCGGCGGCCGTCAAACAAGCGGACAGCCAGGTGGTCGTTCACTGCGACATGGTCCAGGCACTCGGCGTGGTTCCGGTGCGCGTCGAGGACACCGGTATCGATCTCGCCACGTTTTCCGCCCACAAGATCCACGGCCCGAAAGGGGTCGGCGCGTTGTACGTTCGCCGCGGCACCCGCTGGCAGCCTGTCCTGCGCGGCGGAGCCCAGGAGCGGGGGCGGCGGGCGGGGACGGAGAACGTGCTCGGTATCGCAGGTTTCGGCGCGGCGTGCGCGCGCTTGGCGCGCATCGGGATGGAGGAGCACACCCGCCACCTGGCCGAGGTCCGCGCCGCCTTCTGGCAGCCCGTCTCCCGGCTGCCGGGCGTACGGGTCAATTCGCCGCCGGACGGGTCGCCCGCCATTTTGAACGTCGCGTTTCGCGGCGTGCGCAACGACATCCTGCTGATGCGCCTCGACCTCGAGGGCGTGCTGGCCTCGGCGGGATCGGCGTGCACCGCGGGGAGTTTGGAGCCGAGCCACGTCCTGTTGGCGTGCGGCCAGGCGGAGGAAGAGGCGCGCGAAGCGGTGCGCTTCAGCTTCTCGGGCATGACGACGGTGGACGAGGCGCGGGCGGCCGGTGAGCTGGTCGTGCGCGTGGTCTCTCGGCTGCGCCGTGCGTGACCTGTCCTGCGGCGGCCGCAGGATGATGAGCGAACTGTGAACGCACGTTGCGGCTGCCAACCCTTGGCCGGATGGCTTACTTGCGTCGTTTGCCGCGGTGCGTTAGGATTCGTAAAAGGGATAGTTGGCTGCCGTATAGGGGTTCCTCCGTCAGGTTACGATATGAAGTGGTGGTTGGATGGCAGGGGATGAACGTGGATGTCCGGGGTGGTCCCGGCACAACCGAAACGTGCGAAGGAGTTATGTACGATGAGATGCCCACATTGCAACTGCAAGGATATCGGCAAGATTGGCGCCAATCAGTATTACTGCTGGGGTTGCTTCATGGAGTTCAACGTTTCGGGCGAGGAGGTCCGCCTGTACGAGGTGGCGGAAGACGGGTCCCTCGTCGCCGTGGACCATCCGCCCGAACTGCAATTCGGCACGGGCGCTTGACGCAAGGCGGGATGGTGTGCCAGCCGGGTGTATGCCCGGCTTTTTTCATAGGTACAGGCCGGCGGCGGCGGCCGCCATACCGAGCACAAAGGTCAACCCCAGGTACAGCGCGGCCACCGCGAACCTGCCCTCCCGCCAGAGCATGGTCATTTCATAGGCGAACGTCGAAAACGTGGTGTACGCACCGCAAAACCCCACACCGGCAAACAGCATGGCACCCGGGCTTGCCGCCGGAAACCACAGCGCGATGTGGCGGGTCAGCAGGCCGAGCAAGCATGAACCGGACACGTTGATGAGCAGGGTGGCGAGCGGGAACGAGATCGGCATCCGTTCGCCAAGCCACTTGGAGATGCCATAACGGGCGAGTGCGCCGAGGATGCCGCCGCAACCAATCAAGAAGAGCGCCGTCACGGGGCCTCGCCCTCCCCTTCGCCGGCCCATCGCAGGCGCGATTGCCGCATCGCCAGGCGATAGCCGACGCCCGCCGCCGCGAGCGACAATCCCATCGACGCCGTCGCATAGGCAAGCGCCATGCCGAGCGCCCGGGCGTCCACAAGCTTCCAGGTTTCGACGGCGTACGTGGAGTAGGTGGTGAACGCGCCCACCAAGCCCGTGCCTATCCCGAGCCGAAGGTGGGGATGGATAGGAAAGCGTTCCATCGTATACGTATAGAACCAGGTGAGAAACAGGCTTCCGGATGTGTTGATGAGCAGCGTCGCCGCCGGGAAGCCGTGCCAAGTCGCCATCCATTCGCTGAGCAGATAACGCAACACCGCCCCGGTGAACCCGCCGAGGGCGACCGCGAGATAAGCCAACCTCATCCCTCCACGCGGACGGAAGGCGTAACCGCTGGCGCGGACCGCCTTTCATGATGCGTCCATGTTTTGCATATACTTTTCTCTGCGGTGCACCGGCGCGGCATCGCGGCGCGCCGCGTCCGGCGCGGGAGAACTGCGCGAGGCCGGGAGGGGAGAGGATGCCGGATTCCCGCCGTTATCTCCGAGCGGCCGTCTCCTTGCTGGTGACGCTGGCCTGTATATACATCTTGGGACAGCTGCGCGGTTTCATCCACGACGTGTGGGTGGTCGTGCGCTCCGTCGTGGTCCCGTTCGTCATCGCCATGATCTGCAGCTACCTCTTGCAGCCGCTGGTCGACATCCTGGTCCGCCGCCGCATGCCGCGCGGGGCGGCCATCCTCACCATCTACTTGGCTTTTATCTTACTCTCGGCCGTGGCCGTGCTCAACGCCATCCCGCTGGTTTCGCGGCAGCTGACGGACTTGTCGCAACACCTGCCGTCGCTCGTGCAACAGGCGGACGCATGGATCGACGGGCTGGCCCACAAGCGCCAGTACCTGCCGGAAGCGTTGCGCCGCGGGATTGAGGCCGCCCTCAACCGCGCGGAGCAAAACGTCACCCTGTACGCCGCCGGCGTCCTGTCGATGCTCACCAATACCTTGTCCTTCATATTCATGCTGTTCGTCATCCCGTTTTTGGTGTTCTACTTGCTCAAGGACGGCCAAGCCATCGGCCGGGCGGTGGTCCATCTGACGCCGGCCAAGTACCGGCAGGCCATGCGGGACATCCTCGCCGGGATCGACGACACCCTCGGCCGTTACGTGCGCGGCCAGCTGCTCGTGATGCTCGTGGTCGGCGTCCTTACGTACGCCGGCCTCCTCGTGGTGGGGATGCCGTATGCGCTCTTGTTGGCGCTGTTCGTCGCGCTGACCAACGTCATCCCGTATCTCGGCCCGTTCCTCGGCGCGGCGCCGGGGTTGTTGCTCGCGTTGTCCATCAGTCCGCAGATGGCGCTCAAGGTGTTGGTGGTCAACGTGATTGTCCAACAGCTGGAGGGGAATCTGGTGTCGCCGCAGATCATGGGCCGCACGTTGCAGCTGCACCCGATGGCCATCGTCGCGGCGCTGTTGCTCGGGGAGCAGGTGGGAGGGGTGCTCGGGCTCATCGTCGCCGTTCCGGCTTTGGCGGTGCTCAAAGTCATCTGGATCCACGTGCGGAAGCTGCAGACGACGTGAGGCATGCGTTTCACCGGGTGTTTTCAACTTCATCAACAGGTGTTTTCAACTTCACCAGGCAAAACAGGACTGCCGCCGCGGCGCGACGTGTCAACTCACGAAAAAATCTAACCCAAGGGGAAGTGGATCACTCATATGAAAATCAAACTATTTGACC
>NZ_BMOY01000019.1 GCF_014647315.1 Paenalicyclobacillus cellulosilyticus | reverse complement strand
TGCCAGGCGAGCGAGGAAGGCGAAGGGGAGAGCGAGGCTTGGCAAACGCCAACCGCTCTCCCCTTTCGCATCTCGGCGGCACGACCTGCTTCAACGGCCCGTATCCCCGCGTGCGCTCCGGCCACGCCTGCGGCGTGCGCCGTGCGCCGTGCGCTTGGGGATACGGGGCCAAGGCGGGTGGCAGCTCACCCGCACCGGTACATACCCACGGTGTCTCGTCCCAGCGCGTGACACCTGTCGCAATGCGCGGGTGTGGCGCACCGGGCACGGTCGGAACCGGGTGGCAGTTCACCTGCACACCTACACACCTACACATACAAAATGTCCCGTATCCCCGGCCGAACGACTCGCGCCGACAGGCGCGGTCGGAGTGAGGCCGGGGATACGGGACAAGGGATAGGGACCGATTTCACGAGGCCGCTGCACGCGACCCGCCGCTCGAAGAACCTGCCGTGGACTCCTCGGCGCTCATCTCCCACAGGTTCAACGCCGCTGTGACGATGCCCAGGATGACGCTGGTCCAGGTTTCACCAGCCAACCCGCTGAGAGAGAGCACGAACGGCTGCAGGATGAACCACACACCGGTCAGACAGGACACCCAATTCTGCCACGTCTTCCACCCGTGTGCAGCCTCCCGTTGGACGGCGATCCAGATCGACGCGATGGCTTGCACTGCGCCGATGATCACGCTCGTCCAAACAGCGGCCGTCCGATCGGAGAAGCCGAGGATCCAGGGCGCGAGGATAAACCAGACACCAATGAGAGCACTCAAACCGTTGCGCCACTGCATACAGACTCCTCCTTTCACATCCCATGGATGTGCGGTCGCTGGAAACGCCGGATGACGTTTCCGCAAGTTAACATAATCCAAGACGGCATACACTGCAACGACCATTGTCCGCGGATTTTTCGCACGGTGTGTCTTTATGGTCTGACGTCGGCTGTAAACATACATGAAATCAAAGTCAGGCGCGTTCAAGCTCCTTCATGAACGACGGCACGCGGGTCTCATCTTCATCGTTTGAAATTCCTCGCCATGTTGTTCCGCCGGGTTGTCTGAATCATCCGCATCGTGATACGATCGCGTCGGTACGCAGGGCGCTTGTGCATACGTCGTGACTTCGCGCCAGCGAAGAAGAGGTAGGTTGCACCGTAGGAGCACTGTATCCACGGCGTACACTGCTTAAGCGGCGGACGTTGGGAGATTCGCTGCCGAGGGGGAGATTGCGCGTGCCAAACATCCATGTATTGCTTGTCGGCGCCGGCACGATGGGCCGCGTGCATGCGGCGGCCTATGCGAAGTTGCCGGACGTTTCGCTCGTCGGGATTGTCGATTCGGACCGGGAGGCGGCGGAGGCGTTGGCGCGGGTTCACGGCGTGCCCGCGACGTACAGTGACTTGACGACCGCGCTCCACGATGTGGCGTGCGATGTGGTGGACCTGTGTGTCCCGACGCACTTGCACAGCACGTACGCCGTCGCGGCTGCGGAGCGGGGTAAACACGTGATCTGCGAGAAGCCAATCGCTCGTACGTTGGACCAGGCCCGGGCGATGTTGGACGCCTGCCGAACCTACGGGGTGCAGTTGCTCGTCGGACATGTTGTCCGCTTTTTCCCCAATTTCGTGCGCGCGAAAGCGTTGATGGAATCCGGCCGCATCGGCCAGGTCGCCGTAGCGCGGATGTTTCGCGGCGGGCAGTTTCCTCGCGGTTGGGACGACTGGTACCGTGACGTGGACCGAAGCGGCGGCGTCATGCTCGACCTGATGATCCACGACTTCGACTTTTTGCGTTGGACCTTCGGCCCGGTGGCCCGCGTCTACGCGAAGTCGGTGCACGACGCTGCGGCACCGTTGGCTTACGCCTTGTGTACCTTGCGCTTTCAAAGCGGTGTCATCGCCCACGTCGAGGGCTCGTGGGCGCATGAAGGGTTTTCGACTCGGTTCGAATTCGCCGGTTCGCAAGGCATTCTCGAAGAGGACTCGCGCTACACCGCCCCTTTGTGGGTGCACGAGCGAGCGTCTGCGGCGACGGGCAGAGCCGCAGATGGCGGCGGAGCAGCAGCGGGCGGGGTCGCCGTGCCCCTGTCGCCTGTGTTCGTCAACCCGTATGAGGCGGAGATTGACCACTTCATCCGTGTGATCAGAGGCGAAGAGACACCGCGCGTCACGGCCATGGACGCCTACGAGGCGCTTCGGATTGCCTTGGCATGCGCCGAGTCGGCGCAAACCGGCCGCCCGGTCGCCCTCGGCGATTGACCATGGGAAGGACAGGGCGCGTGACCGTCCGTACCCAACAGACAACCCGGCCCAAAGCGTACACAGAGCGAAAGAGAGGGATGTGACGTTGAACATCGGGATCTTGTCTACGGCGCATATGCATGTGTATTCTTATATGGCTGCACTTCGCCGTCTCGGTGTGCCCATCGTCGGCATCTACGACGACGACGCTGAACGCGGGCGGCGGGCGGCGGAAGCGACCGGGGTTCCGTTCTTTCCCGATGCCGAACCGTTGCTCGCCCAAGTCGACGCTGTGGTGGTTTGTTCCGAGAACGCGAACCATAAACGGGATGTCCTGGCGGCAGCGCGCCATGGCAGGCATATCTTGTGCGAGAAGCCTATCGCCACGTCGGTCGCGGACGCCCTGGAGATGATCCGCGCCTGCCAGCAGGCTGGCGTCATCTTGCAGATGGCGTTTCCTGTGCGTTATATCGCAGCGGTGCGCCAACTGCGGGATCTGGTGCAGGCAGGCCGGTTGGGCCGGATCCTCGCCATGCGCGGGACAAACCACGGATACATGCCGGGCGGATGGTTTATCGACCACCGGTTGGCGGGCGGCGGCGCGGTGATGGACCACACCGTGCATGTGGCCGACATCATGCGCTGGATCCTGGGTGCGGAGGTCCGCCGGGTGTACGCCGAGATCGACAACCGCGTTCACCAGAAGGACATCGACGATTGCGGCATTCTGACCATCGAGTTCGACAACGGCGTGTTTGCGACGCTCGATCCGTCCTGGTCGCGTACAGATGCGTACCCAATCTGGGGTGACGTGACACTCGAGGTCGTGGGGTCCGGGGGGACGGCGTCGCTCGATGCCTTCGCTGCGCACCTGAACGTGTATTCCGTACAAGACGGCAAAGGGGTGCACGAAGGCTACGGCGAGGACATGGACTACTATTTGATCAAAGATTTCGTGGAGACTGTGGCCGCCGGGCGGCAGCCGCTGGTCGACGGCGTCGACGGCTTGCGCGCGATGGAGGTGGCGTTGGCCGCGTACGAGTCGGCGGCTCGCGGTGAGCCGGTCGAGGTCACGTTGGCGGCCGTCTGAACGTGACAGCGAGGAGCGATGGGATTGGCAGAAGAACACGTCGAGTTCCGTGTGATCACGCCGAAGGTGCAACAGGCGTTGTTGGCGCAACAGACACGGTTGCGCGACCGGGCGCGCCTGCTCATCTCCTGCCCGGACCGGCCGGGCATCGTGGCGGCGGTTTCGCAGTTTCTCTACCAGCAAGGGGCCAACATCGTCCAGTCGGACCAGCACTCGACCGATCCATCGTCCGGCCTGTTTTTCATGCGGATCGAGTTTGAGTTGCCCAATCTCGGTGCGCACTGGGATGAACTCACCGGGCGCTTCGCCGAGGTGGCGCGTACGTTCCAGATGACGTGGCGTTTCAACCGCGCGCATGTGCCCAAACGCATGGCGGTGTTTGTATCCAAGGAGGAGCACTGCCTGTTGGAGCTTTTGTGGCAGTGGCAGTCGGGCGACCTGTACGCCGATCTGGTGATGGTGGTGAGCAACCATCCGGATGCCGGCGCGACGGTGGCGCCGCTCGGCATCCCGTTTTATCACATTCCGGTCACGCCGGAGACAAAAAAGGACGCAGAGGCAAAGCAGCTGGCGCTGCTCGCCAGCCACAAGGTGGACCTGGTGGTGCTCGCGCGGTACATGCAGATCCTTTCCGGCGACTTTGTCCGCCAATACCCGAACCGGATCATCAACATCCACCATTCGTTTTTACCCGCGTTCATCGGGCGCAACCCGTACGCCAGGGCGTACCAACGGGGTGTGAAGCTCATCGGCGCCACCGCTCACTACGTGACGGAGGACTTGGATGAAGGGCCCATCATCGAGCAGGACGTGCAACGCGTGGACCATCGGGACGAGGTGGAGGACCTCAAGCGCATCGGCCGGCAGATTGAGCGGACGGTTCTGGTGCGGGCGGTGAAGTGGCACCTGGAGGACCGCATCCTGACATACAACAACCGCACCATCGTCTTCCGCTGATGGTGGATCACTTCCTTCGCTTGTTCCCCCAGACCAGGGCGTGCAGCTGCGGCAGGACGCGGACGTCGTTGAACGCCTTGTCGGCGATGACCTGCTCGAAGAGCCATGCCAGCTTGTCGAGGAGGCGGCGGGAGATGTCTCCTGCCGCCGCGACGTCTTCGTTGCCCGGCTGCAGGTATTTCTCAGCGTGCGGATAGCGTGCGAACACCGCGCGGGCGAACGCCAGGTCCGCCGCGTTGAACACCACCACCTTGAGGCTGAAGTGCACGCCGTGCGAGGTGAGGCGGGCGACGAGGTCGTCGAGCACGTCCCAGTCGGTCTCCATCCCGGAGCTTGGGCCCTTCGGGCTGATGGACAGGTCGTCGATCTCGGTGAACCAGTCCTGCCAGCGGCTGCCCTGCGTCTCCAGGCCCACGCGCAGCTCCCGCTCGTGGCAGAGGCGGATGAATTCGGCCATCGGCTCGCCGATGAGGGCAGGGTTGCCACCGGAGACGGTGACGTGCTGAAAGCGGTCTTGGCCGAGGGCGCACACTTCCGCCAGCACCTCAGCGGGGGTGAGATGGCGCACCAGGTGGCGCTCGCTCCCGTCCCACGTGAACTTCGAGTCGCACCAAGCGCACCGGTAGTCGCAACCGGCGGTGCGGACGAACATCGTCTTTTGGCCAATCATCATCCCTTCCCCTTGAATGGTCGGGCCGAAGACCTCCAACACGGGCAGTCTCGCCTCAGTCGCCGTCCTCGTCAACGTCACACCCCCCTACGGTGCGGTATGTCGGCCCTTGAGGCGGGATGTCTGCCGCCAGCACCTCCGCCCAGCTCGTCGGTGTCTCCCACAACCGCACCGCGTACACCGGCAAGCCGGCCGTGCGCAGGCGATGGCAGACGTACATCGCCAGATTCTCCGCCGTCGTACGAAACCCGAGCCGAACCACCTTCGATCCCGTTGCCATGAGCGCCGGCAGCGCCGGCTCCGTGCCCATGGCGAGGAAGGCGTGATCGAACCGGGAGAGGATGAGCGCATGCACCGCTTGTTTCAGGTCGCCGAAGTCGATGACGAACCCTTCCTCCGCCGGATGGTCCGGCCCTTGCGGCGCTCCGGCGGCGACGACTTCGAGCTTGTACGTGTGGCCGTGCAGGTTGGCGCACTTGCCTTGGTGACCGACCAGTTGGTGGGCGGCGTCGAAGGTGAACACCTTGCACACCTTCACCTGAGTCATCCGTCGTCTCTCCTTTGCGCCGGCTGCGCGTGTGCCTGTTTTTCCGCCAGGTACGCCTCGTAGCCGCGGCGGCGCAGCCTGCAGGCCGGGCACTCGCCGCAGCCTTGGCCGATGATGCCGTGGTAGCAGGTCAGGGTTTCGTCGCGGACGAGATCGAAGCAACCGAGCTCATCCGCCAACGCCCACGTCTCCTTCTTGTCGAGCCACATCAGCGGCGTCTCGATGACGAACTCGTAGTCCATCGCCAGGTTGAGCGTGACGTTGAGCGATTTGATGAACACGTCCCGGCAATCCGGGTAGCCGCTGAAGTCGGTCTGGCAGACACCGGTCACAATCCGCCGCGCCCCGATTTGTTTCGCGAAGACGGCCGCGAACGAGAGAAAGATGAGGTTGCGCCCGTCGACGAACGTGGACGGCAGCCCGCCCTCCGCCTGCGTCACCGGGATGTCGGGCCGGGTCAGGGCGCTCGGCGCCAATTGGTTGAGCAGGCGCATGTCGAAGACGTGGTGCGGCACGCCGAGCTTGGCGGCGATCCGGCGGGCACACGCGATTTCTGCCTCGTGGCGCTGTTGGTAATCGAACGTCACGGCCTCGACGCGCCGGTAGCGCGTAAGCGCCCAGACAAGGCAGGTGGTGCTGTCCTGGCCGCCGCTGAACACCACCACCGCGGCGTCGTGGCCTGCCGCTAGCGGCATCCATCATCCCTCCCGCGCTTTGCGTGGTCAAACACTCGGCGCTGGGCCATGCCCAGGAAACGCGCGTTGCACGGTTGGCCTCGCGGCACGCGCGTCATGTTCCACCGAGAGCATACCACAAACCATGTTAACCGTTGCGTGTCAAGACCGGATTGGGTATACTGCGGAATATATAGACAGGCCAACGGGCAGTTCGTCCCTCGTGGCGAATTGCTTTTTTGTTGATCCGGGAGTGAGCGCACGTGGACTTGGGGCAGATCCAGGCAGAGCTTGCCGCGTGGGAGGACGAGGCCTTGCGGAGCCTGGCGGAGGCGGCCGATGCCCGGGCCTTGGAGGCCTGGCGGGTCGCCTGCCTGGGCAAGCGCAGCACCTTGTCGCAGTGGCTGCGGCGCATGGGCGAGTTGGCGCCGGAAGACCGGCCGCGGCTGGGGGCGCTGGTCAACCAAGTGCGGGACCGCCTCGAGGCGGCCTACGCGGCGCGGCGCGCCACGGTGGAAGAAGCGGAGCTGGCGCGGCGCTTGGCGGCGGAGCGGTTGGACGTCACCCTGCCGGGACGGCGGCAGCCACTGGGCGCCGTCCATCCGCTGCAGCAGGTCATCGCGGAGATTGAGGACGTCTTTTTGGGGATGGGGTTTTCCGTCGTCGAAGGCCCGGAGGTGGAGACGGACGCGTACAACTTCGAGATGTTGAACGTGCCGAAAGACCACCCGGCCCGCGACATGCAGGACACGTTTTACCTGACGGACACGCTGTTGTTGCGCACCCACACCTCGCCGATGCAGGTGCGGACGATGGAGCGGCTGCGGCCGCAGGTGCCGGTCAAGGTCATCGTCCCGGGACGTGTGTACCGGCGGGACGAGGACGACGCGACCCATTCCCACGCCTTCAACCAAATCGAGGGCTTGGTGGTCGGCGAAGGGGTGTCGATGAGCGACCTGAAGGGGACGTTGCTCGCCTTCGCCCGCGCCGTCTTCGGGGCGGAGCAGGAAGTGCGGCTTAGGCCGAGCTTCTTTCCGTTCACCGAACCGAGTGCCGAGGTCGACCTGCGCTGCATCGCGTGCGGAGGGTCAGGCTGCCGGGTGTGTAAAGACACGGGATGGATTGAGATCCTCGGCGCCGGCATGGTGCACCCGCGGGTACTCGACGGCGCCGGCTACGACAGCCGGAGGTACTCCGGGTTCGCGTTCGGGTTAGGGGTCGAGCGGATCGCGATGTTGAAGTACGGCATCGAGGACATCCGGCTCTTCTATCAGAACGACCTGCGGTTGCTGCGGCAGTTCGCCCGCGTGCTGTAGCAGGGAAGCGAGGGAAACGGGACGTGAGGGTATCGTATCGGTGGCTTGGCGAATATGTCGACATCGCGGACATCTCGCCGCAAGAGCTGGCGGAACGCCTGACGCGGGCCGGCATCGAGGTGGAGTCGGTCACACCGCGCAACCAGGGTGTCGCGGGCGTGGTGGTGAGCCACGTCTTGAAAGTCATGCCGCACCCGAACGCGGATCGGCTGCGGGTGTGTGAAGTGGACGTGGGTTCCGGTGCGCCGCTTTGCATCGTCTGCGGCGCTCCGAACGTCGCGCCGGGGCAAAAGGTGCCGACCGCGCTGCCCGGAGCGCGCCTGCCGGGGGGCAGGATCGACCGGGCGAAGTTGCGCGGCGTCGAATCCCACGGCATGCTGTGCTCCGCCAAGGAGATTGGCCTCGAAACCCGGCTGTTGCCGCGGGAGCAGACGGAGGGCTTGTACATCTTGCCGGACGACGCGCCCGTGGGTGCGGATGTGGTCGCGTACTTGGGACTCGACGACGTGGTGCTGGAGTTGAGCCTCACGCCCAACCGGGCCGACTGCCTGTCGATGCGGGGATTGGCGTACGAGGTGGCCGCCCTGCTCGGGCGCCCGCACCGCTTCCCGGACGCGGACGGCGGCGCCGCGGCCGCAGGCAACGATGGCGCGGCGGCGGTGACGGTGCGCATCGAAACGGACCTCTGCCCGCGCTACGAGGCGCAGGTGCTCGCCGGGGTCCGTCCCGGGCCGTCGCCGGTGTGGATGCAGGCCCGCCTGCTCGCGGCCGGCATCCGGCCCATCAACGTGATCGTCGACGTGACGAACTACGTGATGTTGGAATGGGGCCAGCCGCTGCACGCGTTCGACCTCGACCAGGTGCGCGGCCGGACCATCGTGGTGCGCCAGGCACGGCCGGGGGAGCGCATCGTCACCCTGGACGGGGTGGAGCGCGAGCTGGGGCCTGAGACCATCGTGATTGCGGACGCGGAGCGGGCCATCGGCATCGCGGGGGTGATGGGCGGCGAAAACTCGGAGGTCAGCGCGGCGACCACGCGCATCGTCCTGGAATCGGCGGCGTTCGACGCGGCGAGCGTGCGCCGGACCGGCCAGCGCCTGGGGCTGCGGTCCGAGGCGCAGCAGCGGTTTGAGAAAGGGATCGATCCGGTGGCCGTCCGCGGCGCCCTCGTGCGGGCGACGGAGTTGTTGGTGACGCTCGCGGGGGCGCAGCCGGAGGGACCGCTGGTCTCTGCGCAGCGGGGTGCAGCCACTCCGCAGGAGACCAAGGTGACGTTTGCGCCTGCACGGTGCAACCGGCTGCTCGGGACCGAGATCCCGCCGGCCACGATGGCGGAGGTGTTCGCGCGCCTCGGCTTTGCAGTCGAAGGTACGGACGGGGACGAATGGACGGTGCGGGTGCCGAGCCGCCGCCGCGACGTGGCGCTCGAGGCGGACCTCATCGAGGAGGTCGGGCGGCTGTGCGGATACGACACCATCCCGGCGACTTTGCCGGTGGGGCCGACGACGGTCGGGCAGCGGACGCTGGCGCAGCGACTGCGGACACGGACGCGCGCGGCCCTCGTCGCCTCCGGAATGACCGAGGTGTTCACCTACAGTTTGACCAGCCCGCAGTGGTTCGATGCCATGCGGCTGCCGGCAGACTCGCCGTTGCGCCGGGCCATCCCGCTCTTGCGCCCGATGTCGGAGGAGCGGGTGGTGTTGCGCACCCACCTCTTGCCCGGTTTGGCGCAGGTGGCGGCGTACAACCTGGCGCACGGTGTGCCCGGCGGGCAGGTGTTCGAAATCGGGCGGGTGTACTGGCCGCATGAGCTGCCACTCGTCCGGCAGCCGGAGGAACCGACCCAGTGGGCCGGGCTTTGGTTCGGCGAGGCGGCGGCAGGTTTCGGCGAGCGGCCGCGCCGCTACGACTTCTTTGACGCCAAAGGGGCCATTGAGCGCTGGCTGCAGGCCATCGGGCTCTTGGACGAGGCGGCATTCCGTCCTGGTGAACGGCCGTATTTGCACCCCGGCCGGACCGCGGAGGTATGGATACAGGATTGCGCCGTCGGCGTCGTGGGCGAGTTGCACCCGGAGACGGCGGCGCGTTGGGAGCTTGCCGGCGCCGTGTACGCCGAATTTCATCTCGACGCCGTCACGCCCCTGGTGCAGGAGCGGTGGCGGGTGGCGCCGCTGCCGAAACATCCGGCGGTGCGGCGCGATCTCGCCGTCCTGGTGGCGCGCGCGGTGCACGCCGGGGACCTGCTGCGGCTCGCGCAAGCGGCGTGTGCGGGAAGCGGGTTGTTGGAAGACGCGTTCATCTTCGACGTGTATGAGGGCCAGGGTATCCCGGCGGGCGAGAAGAGCGTCGCGATGGGCTTTGTCTTTCGGGCGCCGGACCGCACGCTCACCGACGCCGAGGTGGACGCCGAGGTGGCGCGCATCCTCGCCCGCCTGGCGGAAGATGCCGGGGCGCGGCTGCGGCAGGCAGGATTTTGACGACCGGACACGAATCGCTGTAGCAAGGGACGTTTTTTGTCGAATGGAGGCGGCCCATGAACGACGGACAAACCAACCGGATTCGGGTTCGCATTTTCGGCAGCGAGTACGTGTTGCGGGGAGACGCGCCCGAAGAGATGTTGCGCAGCGTGGCGGAGTACGTGGACGGCATGATGCGGCGGATCACCACCGCCAATCCGCGCCTTGATGCGCAAAAGGCGGCGGTCTTGGCGGCGCTCAACATCGCGGAGGAGTTGTTCCGCCTGCGGCGGGAGGCGAACATCCTGCAACAGGAGGCGACGCGGGTGCGCCGGGAGAACGAGGAACTGTTGCGGTTGCTCGACGAACTGACGCGGACCGCTGCGAACCAGTGAGGGGATGCGCGTGTCGACCGCCGACTTGGTCATTGCCGCCATCATCCTCCTCGGGGGGCTCAACGGCTACCGAACCGGATTCATCCGGCAGGTCACGCGGTTGTTCGGGGCGGTCATCGCCTACGGGCTGTCCTTGTACCTGCGGCCGTACGTGGCGCCGGTCATCCGCGGCATGCACCTGTTCCCGCAATGGCCGGCTTCAGGCCTCGCCAGCCAACTGCTCGGGGATCTCTCGGACGCCATGGCGTTCGCGGCGGTGTTCGTCGTCACGTTCTTCTTGCTGCGCTACGCGGTGGGGTTGATTGAAACCCTGTTCAGCCTGCCGGTCATCTCGTGGCTCAACCGGATGGCAGGGCTGGCGGTGGGGCTGGTGTTTGCGCTTTTGTTCGTCTATGTCGGCGCGCTCATCGCCCAGTACATTGCCGATCCGCCGCTGCAGCACGCCCTGCACCAATCGGTCATCCTGCACGGACTCGGGGTGTTCAGCAAGCCTGCCCTCGGGCAGACGGGAGCCGGCGGCTTGGCGATGCGCGTGTGAACATCCGTGTGTGATCCTGCGCGTGGGAAGGCTGCCCGTTGCGCGGGATATGACGGGCATGGAAAAAGAGACGGATCCAGAGCGGATCCGTCTTTGCTTTGGTACGCCCGGCACGGGCGGTCAGGCACGGGCGGTCATGTGCGGTCGCGGTCTCCGATTCGCCCGCGGTCCCCGAATTCCGTGGGGACGAACAGATCGATGATCCCGATGACGAGCGAAGCCAACAGCGCACCAAGCACGGTGACGCGCATTCCGGGCACGAACAGTTGCGCGATGTAGAGGACGACCGCGCCGGAGACGAACCCGACGATGCCGCGTCCGTAAGGGGAGATCCGCCGTCCGAACAGGGCTTCGATGGCCCAGCCGAGCAGGGCGATGACGACCGCCGCCAAGAGCGCCGACCAGAAGTTCATCACCCCGAACCCGGGGACGAGGAACCCGACGAACATCAGAACCAGCGCGGACACGACGAACCGTACGACGGTGCCCAGTATGTTCATGTCGTTCCTCCTTTCGCGGGTGTTGTTCATAGCTTGCCCGGCCGGTCGGCCGACATGTGGTACAATAAGTGGGACTTGAGCGAGGGATCGGGAAGGACGGCCATGAACGCACACGCGACACCCAGCGCACCCCTGATGTCCGATCACGTCCTTACGGTGTTGGAATTTCCGAAGGTGCGGGCGCAGATTCGCGAGCTGGCGGCGACCTCCCTCGGCAAGGAGCGCGTGGACATGCTCCGGCCGCTCTCCGAGCGGCAGGCGGCGGAGGCCGAATTGGCGGCGGTCGACGAGTGCCTCCAATACCTTCACCGCCAGGGGCCGCTGCCGTTCGGCGGTATCCGCGACATCCGCCCCGCCGTGCGCAAGGCGGCGCTTCGCAGCACGCTCTCCGGCGAAGAACTGGTGGCCATCGCTTCGTTCATCCACGGGGCAAGGCGCATTCGCCAGGCGCTGCTCGCAGCCGCCGCGTCGTTCGCGCTGCCGCGGCTGATGGCCACAGCGGAGCGGTTGGCCGACGTCCGGGACGCCGAACAGGAAATCCGCCGTCACCTGGACGACGAGGGGCAGGTGCTCGACGGGGCGAGCCCGGAACTCCGCCGTATTCGCACCCAGAAGCGGGAGACGGAGGCACGGGTGCGTCAGGTACTGGACGGAATGCTCCGCACCCACCAGCGCTACCTCCAGGACCCGGTCGTCGCGCTGCGCGGGTCAAGCTTGTGTCTGCCCGTGCGGGTCGAGTTTAAGAACATGGTGCCCGGCGTCGTGCACGACTACTCGGCGTCCGGCGCGACGGTGTACATCGAGCCGCAGGCGGTGGTGGAACTCAACCTGCGCATTCGGGAACTCGAGGTGCTCGAGGCGCGCGAGGTGGAGCGCATCCTGGCCCGCATCTCGGCGGTGGTGGGCGATGCGGCACCACAGCTTTTGACCAACGCGGACGTGCTCGCCGAGATCGACAGCTGGATGGCGCGGGCGGAGTACGCCGTGCGCGCGGGAGCCTCGCGTCCGCGCCTTGCCGACGACGGCGTCTTTGACCTTCGCCGGGCGCGCCACCCGCTGTTGCCGCGGGAACAGGCGGTCCCCATCGACCTGCGCCTGGGCGACGCCTACCAGATGGTGGTCATCACCGGCCCCAACACCGGGGGGAAGACGGTGACTTTGAAGACCATCGGCCTGTTGACCCTGATGGCGATGGCGGGTTGCTTCATTCCGGCAGGCGAGGGCAGCTCCATCGGCTTTTGCGACCAGGTGTTTGTCGACATCGGCGACGAGCAGAGCATCGAGCAAAGCCTCTCCACCTTCTCGTCCCATATGCGGCACATCGTCGACATGCTGGCGCATGTGACGCAAAACAGCCTGGTCTTGCTCGATGAGCTCGGCGCCGGGACCGACCCGACGGAGGGCGCAGCCCTCGCCATGGCCATCCTGGACCACCTGCGCAAAGTCGGGTGCCGCGTCGTCGCCACCACACATTACCCTGAACTCAAGGCGTACGCCTTCCGGACGCCGGGTGCGGTCAACGCGAGCATGGAGTTCGACGTGGAGACGCTGCGGCCGACGTACCGGTTGCTCGTCGGCGTGCCCGGCCGTTCGAACGCGATCGCGATTGCGGAGCGGCTGGGATTGCCTGCCGCCATCCTCGCGCAGGCGCGCGCGTGGCTCGACCGGCGGGACGTGGCGGTGGAAGATATCCTCGCTCAGATGGAGCGGGCACGCCAGGAGATGGAAGCGGCGCGGGAGCGCGCCGTGGCGGCCCGGGCCGAGGCGGAGGCGCTGCGCGCGCAGTGGGAAGAGGCACGGACCCGCTTGGAGGAAGAAACCCGGCGCGTCCGGGCGCAGGCGGCCGCACAAGCCCAAGAGACGGTGGCACGGGCACAGGCGGAGGCGGACCGGATCATCCGGGCGTTGCGGCAGATGCATGCCCAGGCGGTGAAAGACCACGAGTTGGTGGCGTTGCGCAAGGCGTTGGCGGATGCGCTGCCGGAAGAGCCGGCGAAGACAGGGCGCGGCCGTCAGCCGGCGTCGGTGTCGCCCGGGGATGTGGTGCGGGTTTTGTCGCTCGGGCAAAAGGGTGAAGTGGTGGACGTGGCCGGGGACGGGCAGGCGTTGGTGGTGCAGTTGGGCGCGCTGCGGATGAAGGTGGATGCGACCGATGTGGAGGTGCTGCAGAAGCAGCCGCCGGCCGCGCCCGCCAGCCTCGGTGTGCGGCGCGGACTGCCGCGGACCGTTCCGCTTGAAATCGACGTGCGCGGCGAGACGGTGGACGAGGCGTTGCCGCGGGTCGACAAGTACCTGGACGACGCCGTGGTGGCGGGGCTGAAACGGGTGGCCATCATCCACGGCAAGGGCACGGGTGCGTTGCGCGACGGGGTGCGCCGTTTCCTCAACCGCCATCCGCACGTCGCCAGTTGGACGCCCGGCGGACCGGGTGAAGGCGGGGACGGCGTGACGGTGGTGGAGCTGGAGTAAAGTGGACGGGAGGGATCCTCGTGGCGGAACCCATGGACCTGATGACAGAACTGGAGTGGCGCGGCCTGGTCTATCAGGTGAGCGATCGCGACGGCTTGGCGAAGGCGTTGGCGGCAGGCCCGGTCACGGTGTACGGCGGGTTCGATCCGACGGCCGACAGCCTGCACATCGGCAACCTGGTTTTGATCCTCACGCTGCGCCGGTTTCAGCTCGCCGGCCACAGGCCCATCGCGCTGGTCGGCGGTGCCACGGGGCTCATCGGCGACCCGAGCGGCCGGACGACGGAGCGCGCGCTCAACGCGGCGGAGACGGTGGCGGCGTGGAGCGCGAAGATCCGCCGTCAGCTGGAGCGGTTGCTCGATTTCGACCGCCCGGGCAATCCGGCCGCCATTGTGAACAACTACGATTGGATTGGCGATCTCGGCGTGATTGCGTTTCTGCGCGACGTCGGGAAGCACTTTTCCTTGAATTACATGCTGGCGAAAGAATCGGTGGCGACGCGGCTTGAGCGCGGCATCTCGTTCACCGAGTTCAGTTACATGCTGCTGCAGGCGTACGACTTCCTGAACCTGTTTCGCACCGAGGGCTGCCGGCTGCAGATTGGCGGTTCGGATCAGTGGGGCAACATCACCGCCGGCCTGGAACTCATCCGCCGGGTCGAGGGAGCGGACGCCTTTGGTCTCACGCATCCGCTGGTCACGAAAGCGGACGGAACCAAATTTGGCAAGACGGCCGATGGCGCCGTCTGGTTGGACCGGGAGAAGACGTCGCCGTACCAGTTCTACCAGTTCTGGATGAACACGGATGACCGGGACGTGGTGCGGTTTTTAAAGTACTTCACGTTCTTGTCACCGGCGGAGATTGAGGAATTGGCGCGCGAGGTGGAGGTCCATCCGGAACGGCGCGCGGCGCAGCGCGCGCTGGCGCGGGAAGTGACGAGGCTCGTGCACGGGGACGAGGATGCCGCGCGGGCGGAACGGATCTCGCAGGCGTTGTTCTCCGGCGATGTCCGCCAGCTGTCGGCGGAGGAACTGGCGCTCGGTTTCGCGGACGTGCCGTCGGTCACGCTGGCGCGCGGCCAGGCGCGTCCCCTGCTCGACGTCCTCGTGGAAGTGGGCGCGTGCAGTTCGAAACGACAGGCCCGCGAGGACATCCGGAATGGTGCCGTTTCGGTCAACGGCGTCCGCGTGGCCGACCTCGAGGCCCAGGTGACGGAAGCGGACGCGCTGGCCGGGGAGTATGTCGTCCTGCGGCGCGGCAAGCGGAACTACTTCTTGGTGCGTTTCGCAAAATGAGCCGGTGAGCAACATGAGCCGGTGAGCAACATGAGCCGGTGAGCAACATGAGCCGGTGAGCAACATGAGCCGGTGAGCAACATGAGCCGGTGAGCAACATGAGCCGGTGAGCAACATGAGCCGGTGAGCAACATGAGCCAGTGAGCAACATGAGCCAGTGAGCCGGTGCGCTCCGGCGCGCCGCTCTGTCCGCCGGCAGGCATGAGGGCCGTCTATTCCGGGATGCCCGCGCGTATACGTAAGGGCGTGACGGGTCACGCGGCACCCACGATGCGCGCGGGAGGGGAGCGGGATGGCGGACCGGTTTCGTCCGGCGCGGACAGTGCGGTCAAGGGGGCGCCGGCTGGCGCTGTGGGCGGCAGGCGGTCTGTTGGGGGCCGTCCTGCTGCTCGTGTTCATCGACGTGCGTCTCGAGCCGGTCACGGCATCGGCGGCGCGGGCGGCGGTGGTACGGGCAGCCACCGAGGTGCTCAACCGCGCCGTTGCCGACGAGGTGGCGGACGACGGCGAGTACGCGCGCATCATCGAGATCGATAAAAACCAATACGCCGATTTTCAAGTCCTGCACTTCAACCTGGCTGCCGTCGCCCGCCTGCAGACGAAGGCCACCCAGCGGGCGGAGGCCGCGCTGAGGGAACTGGGATCGGAGACCATCTGGCTGCCGCTCGGGCAAGTGCTGGGGGGGTCCTTGTTCAGCGGGGTCGGGCCGCGCCTGCCGGTGCGCTTTGACGTGCTGGGGTCGGTCCACTCCGCGGTCGATTCGGAGGTCAAGTCGGCGGGCATCAACGAGACGGTCCACCTCTTGTTTTTGGATTTGAGCGCGCAAATGAACGTGATGGCCCCGTTTGTCCGCGAACCGGTGGAGGTGCGCATCCGGCAGCCCATCGCCTACGTCATCCTCTCCGGCAAGGTGCCGGACGCGTACGCCCGTGCGGAGGGTGGTTTTTTACAGCCCATTCCGTCCTCTCCGCCCGCCGCGAACCCGGGATCCGCCGCGCGCTGAGGCGTGGCTTGGCCGGGAGACGCGGCGGGCGAACGCCCAATTTGCCCTTGCGCCAGGACACATGCTGGGCGTGCGCATATACTGGGGCAGAACCGCGTGGGCAGGGTGAAACAGCCCAAGGCACCGGTTGACGGGGACCTTCGGAGATGGCGCGTGGCGGGCGCTTGGTGCACAGCACCCCATGCAAGGTCCGGTGCGCAGCTCCCGGCGCCAACGCGTTGCAGAGGGTCCGGCTGGAGGAGGCCATGCGTGTGAAGAAGTACATCGTCCGCGAAGGAGACACGTTGTGGAGCATCAGCCAGGAGACGGGGGTAAAACTCCATCTTCTCATGGCGGCGAACCCGCAGATCCGCGATCCAAATCAAATCTACCCGGGGATGGTGATCGCCATCCCGGAGATGGAGAAAGGCCAGGCTGCCGCGGACACTGCGCAACATGCAGGCACATCCGGAGCAGGGGCTGCGGGCGCAGGGGTTGCGGGCGCAGGGGCTGCAGGCGCGGTGCCCCCGTACTTTGGCATGGTCTGGCCGCACGTGGTGCGGCCGGGAGAGACCTGGGCGAGCATCGCGCGGGCGTACGGCGTCACGGTAGCGGAGTTGGAAGAGCTCAATCCGAACTTGGCTGGCAGGCCGCTGGAGGCTGGCGATATCCTCTACCTCCCGGCCAGCGCGGTGCCGCAACCGGATACGGCGCTCCCCCCGGCGGGTGCGGGTCCCTTGCACCCGGAGGCGATGACACAGCCGGTTCCTGGTGCCGCGCCGGTACCCAGCCTGGAACCAGCCGGGCATGCGGGCGCGGCCGGGGTGCCACCGGCGGGCGAGCCTGGCGCTACGGGTTGGGCAACCGCCGAAGCCGGGCCGGGACCGGCGCCGTGGCCCGCGCCGCCGCCTGGTGGGCCGGCGACGGGCGGTATGCCGTGGTCTGCGCCCGGCGCTCAGGGTTTACCGGTTTACCCGGTGTTCGGTCCGCACATGCACTATCCGTTCCGTGCCGAGGTGCGGTCGTCCGCCATGCCGGCCGTCCCGGCTGGTCATCCGTGGCCGGGATGGGGATGGCCGGCATACGCGGCGCCCGCGCCCGCCTGGGCTTGGGGATGGCCGTGGACGTGGGCTGCCTGGCGTCCCTGGCCGCCTGTTTGGGAGATGGCGTGGGACAGCTCTGCATGGGAATCCTCGGGCTGGGAAACCTCGCCCGGGCTGGTGCAAACAGGCCGGGACGGACAGGGTGGCGGGCACCATGACGGTTGGTCGGAGCATGAAACCCCGCCTGCCGCCGATGGCACTGCCAAAGGACACTGAGCGCCCCCTGGCCGCGGCGGTGCGCAGGTACTACGGGATCGACGTCAAGTGCTTGGTGCGGATGAAGTCGGTATGGGGATTGGTGACAGAGGACGGCCGTCGCTTCGTGTGGAAGCAGGCCGGACCGTACGATGATCCCCGGCGACTGGCGGATTTGGCGGGGTTGCTTGCCGCGGCGGCCGCCTGCGGCATCACCGCAGCCGGTCCGCTGCCATCCCGCTGCGGCACCTGGCTGGTGCGGGTGGAAGGATTGGGGCCAGGGTATCTGCAACCGTGGCTCGACGGCAGGTCCCTGGACGTGCGGTCGGAGGCGGAGCGCCACGCCGCGTTGGTGGCGCTGGCCCGTCTGCACCGCGCCACGTCCGCTGCTGCGGCGGCAGGTGTGACATGGCGCGTCCACCGCTTTCACGAACGCCTGCGGATGAAGCTCGCGGTGCTGCGGCAGCTGTGGCCCATGGCTCGCTTCCGCTTCCCGGAGCTCAGAGGCATGGAGCGCGCGGTCCTCGCAAACGCGCAAGCCGCGGTTGCCGTCTACACCGCCTGGTGCCGCGAGCCGCAGGGTGGCGGCCATCGCTGGCGCGAAGGGTTGTGCCACGGCGACGTCGCGCCGCACAACCTGTTGTGGGCAGAGGACGGGCGTATTTCGTTCATCGATTTCGATCAGGCAGGCATCGACGATCCGCTTGCCGATGTCTTCCAGTTTTGCAACCATGTCG
The DNA here is from genome assembly GCF_014647315.1 of Paenalicyclobacillus cellulosilyticus. GTDB lineage: Bacteria > Bacillota > Bacilli > Alicyclobacillales > Alicyclobacillaceae > Alicyclobacillus_J > Alicyclobacillus_J cellulosilyticus. The sequence goes on along the minus strand of NZ_BMOY01000019.1, from coordinate 36,135 downwards.
CCTTATTGGATCCGCTCGGCCCTGGGCAGATGCGCGCGATGGTACGCACGTACGCCGCGGCGGCCGGCCTGTCCGAACCCATGGAGCGTGTGCTCTGGCACCTTCTCCGGTTCCCGGACGCCCTCATCCGCGCGCTGGCACAGTGGGCTCGTCCGGGCAGCCCGGCGGGCGCGGACGTGCGCGTCCGCTGCGCCGTCCGCGCGGAGCAGGCCCGGTTTGCCACCTGGGCGGAAGATGGACCCTGGGCGGAGCATGGAGCTTGGGTGGAAGATGGATCCTGGGCGGAGGATGGTTCCGGGACGGCCGGGATGCTTCCTGTGCGGACAGGTTGGCTTTCCCCAGCCGGGCCGGTATACTGAGAGAGGCAGTGGCGGTCAGACGGAGCAGCCGCCCGGGAATGGAGTGGGAGGATGGCGCGAACGTTCAAGGTCGCCCTCGGGCAGGTCCGGCCTGTCTTGGGCGATGTGGCGGCGAACGTGGAAAAACATCTGGCGTGGGCGGCACGGGCGCGGGAAGAGGGAGCCTCGCTCATCGTCTTCCCCGAGCTGGGCCTGACCGGCTATCAGGTGCAGGACCTGACGCTCGATGTCGCCCGCCCCCCCGCGCATCCTGACATACAACGCCTGGTCGCGGCCAGCCAAGACCTGGACATCGTGTTCAGCTTCGTCGAAGAGTCGGATGAGCACCTCTTCTACGTGGCGTGCGCGTACGCTGCAGAAGGTCGGATGGTCGCGCTGCACCGCAAGGTGTTCTTGCCCACCTATGGCATGTTTGATGAGGGACGGTATGTGGCCCCAGGGCGGAGATTCGCCGCGTTCCCTACCCGTTTCGGCCGCGCGGGGATGCTCATCTGTGAGGACGCCTGGCACCTGACCAGTCCTTATCTGTTGGCGTTGGACGGTGCACACCTCCTCATCCTGCCGGCTTCCAGCCCTGCCCGCAGCGTGCAGGACGAAGAAGGGTTTGGGTCGCAATCGTTCTGGCGCAAGCTCCTCGAGGTGTATGCCCGGCTGCTCGGCGTGCACATCCTCTTCGTCAACCGCGTCGGGTTCGAGGACGGGGTCGGGTTTTTCGGCGGATCGTTCGTCATGGCGCCGGACGGCGAGCGGATTGCCGAGGCGCCGGTCTTGCAGGAGGCGCTCGTGACGGCAGAGGTGGATCTGACGCTCTTGCGCCGGGTGCGGTATACGACGCCCATCCTGCGCGATGAAAAGCCGGAGTTGGTGTTGCGGGCGCTCGAGCGATGGTTGGTCCGCCGCGACGCGTCCGCCTTCCCGGCACGGGATGAGGCGGAGGAGGGGTGCCGGCCGTGAGAGCGTCCATCGCCAGGCGTTTGCAGATCAACGCCGCCCTGACCACGGACACGCTGACCGCGTTCTTGCGCGAGGAGGTCGAAAAGGCAGGTTTCGACCGCGTCATCTTCGGACTGTCCGGCGGCATCGACTCGGCGGTCGTCGCCTACTTGGCGACGCGGGCGTTCGGTCCCAAGCGGGTGCGCGCGGTCATGATGCCGTACCGGACAAGCCATCCCAGCAGCTTGGCGGACGCCCGGGCGGTGGTGGCCGCGCTCGGCATCCCGTCCGTGGTCATCGACATCACCGGCCCCGTGGACGCGTACTTCAAGCAGGTTGACGAGGTGCTCGGCGTCGCGGCGTCGCCGTTGCGCCGGGGCAACCGTATGGCGCGTGAGCGGATGTGCACCCTGTTCGACCTGTCCGCGCATGACCAGGCGCTGGTGTTGGGGACGAGCAACAAAACGGAGCTTCTGCTCGGCTACGGTACCCAGTTTGGCGATCTCGCCAGTGCCATCAATCCCATCGGCGATCTGTACAAGTGCCAGGTCCGCCAATTGGCCCGCTACCTCGGCGTGCCGCAGCCCATCCTCGACAAGCCGCCGAGCGCCGACCTGTGGGCGGATCAGACGGATGAAAAAGAGCTTGGGTTCACATACGATGAGGCGGACGAGGTGCTGTTCCAGCTGGTCGACTTGCGGCTCAGTCCGGATGAGCTCATCGCCGACGGGTATCCGCCGGCGTTGGTGACGGCCATCGCGCGCCGGGTGCAGCGCAATCAATACAAGCGCCGGACGCCGGTCATCGCCAAGGTCTCCGGCCGGACCGTCGGCTTGGATTTCAGGTACCTGCGCGATTGGGGACTGTGACGGAGGGATGGACAGATGGCAGGGCATTCGAAATGGCACAACATCCAGCGCCGCAAAGGGAAGCAGGATGCGCTGCGCGGCCAGTTGTTCACCAAACTGTCGCGGGACATCTACCGCGCAGCGAAGGAGGGCGGCGGCAATCCCGAGACCAACCCGCGGCTGAAGGCGGCCATTGAGCGGGCGCGGGAAAACAACCTGCCCATGGACAACATCCAGCGCACCATCGCCAAGGCCACCGGCACGCTGCAGGGCGTGACGTACGAAGAGGTGGTGTACGAAGGGTACGGCCCAGGCGGCGTGGCGGTGATGCTCGACATCGTCACCGACAACCGGAACCGGACGGCGGCGGAGATCCGGCACATCTTCAACCGCCGCGGCGGCAGCCTCGGGGAGAGCGGATGCGTGAGCTGGATGTTCCAGCGCATCGGTCTTATCACCATTCCGAAGGCGAAGTGCCCGTTCTCCGCCGACGAGTTGCTGGAGAAAGCGGTCGAGGCGGGAGCGGATGACCTGCGTGAGGACGGGGAGATGTATGAGGTGGTGACGGCGCCCGAGTCGTTCACCGCGGTCCGCGATGCGTTGGAAGCGCTCGGATTGCCGTTGGAGGACGCGGAGTTGACGTACGAACCCAAGACGACGGTGCCGCTTGCCGGGGAGGCGGTCGACCGGGTGCTCGACCTCATCGAAGCCCTCGAGGCGCACGACGACGTGCAGAACGTGTACGCAAACTTCGAGGTCAGCGAAGCGGACGCTGTGTGACGCGGTATAAAACCAGCCGGCCGCGCCCACGCTACACCCATGATCTCCAATGGGTGCGAGGTGACACGTCATGAGGCGCCGCGGCAGGTGTGCGGGGAAGGACGGGCACGGCTGGCGGACGTGGGGGTTGCGGGCGGTCGCGGCCTGCTTGGCCGCCGGCTGCGTGTGGGGATGGTCAGACCGCGTCGCCGCGCAGGCGGATGTCCCGGCGGTGACCGATTTTTGCGCAGGATTCGTCCCGGCGGCAGAGCGGACCGGGTACGCCGCCTCCGCAGACGGTCGCGGCCAGCCGGGCGGAGCGGGCCGGGCGCTGTTCGTCACGCTGTACGCCGATGGCCGCCACCAGGAAGTGGTGCGGTTCGTCGCGGGCGACGCGGTGGTCAGCTTCGCCGGGGAGCATCCGGCATGGCGCCTCGACCACGGGTTGATGTGGTTTGTGCAGATGCCGGTCTACGTCCGCGAGGTGCAGGTTTCGCCGCCGTCCGTCTGATTGCGGGAAGGGGAGAGAGGAAGACGGCGCGGATCATCGGTATTGACCCAGGACTGGCCCGTATGGGCTGGGGCATCGTGGATCATCAGGGCCAGCGCTTGGCGCTGGTGGCGTGTGGTTGCATCGAAACGCAACCCGCCGGACCGGTGTCCGAGCGGTTGGCGCGGATTTACCAGGAATTGCGCGCCTTGCTGGCCGCCCATCAGCCGCAGGAGATGGCGGTCGAGGAACTGTTCTTCCATCGCAACACCACCACCGCGTTTCATGTCGGCCAGGCGCGGGGAGTCGCTTTGCTGGCGGCCGCGCATGCGGGCATGCCGGTGGCGGAGTACACGCCGATGCAGGTGAAGCAGGCGGTGGTCGGATACGGCAAGGCGGAGAAGCGCCAGGTGCAGGAGATGGTGCGGGTTTTGCTCGGCCTGTCCGAGCGGCCGCGCCCGGACGATACGGCCGACGCCTTGGCGGTCGCCATCACCCACGCGCACGCATCGGCGTACCGGGATCGCGTGGTTCGGCCCGGACCCGCGCCGGGGACGGGGGGCGAGGTGCGGTGATTGCCTTCTTGCGCGGCCGGGTGTTCACCGTGGCCGAGAGCTGGCTGGAACTCGACGTCGCCGGGATCGGCTTTCGGGTGTGGGTGCCGGAGCGGGTGGCGCGACAGGTCACACCGGGCAGCGAGTTGTTCTTGTACATCTACCATCATATGCGCGCGGACGGTCAGGAATTGTTCGGGTTTGCGGATGAGGCGGATCGCGCGTGGTTCGAGCGGCTGTTGCGCATCAGCGGCATCGGGCCAAAGCTGGCGCTTCAGGTGGTGTCCGCCGCGGACCGCGGCGCGTTCGCGGCGGCGGTCAGCCAAGGCGACGCGTCGTTTCTGGCGGGATTGCCTGGGATCGGGAAGAAGACGGCGGCGCGGCTTTTGCTCGAATTGCGCGACTGGGCGGAGGCCGAAGCCGGTCGTACAGGGTGGTGCGCGCCCGCGCGCGCGCCGGCGGGCGGCGTGCCCGCAGCCGCCATGGACGACCAGGCGCTGTTGCGGGACGTGGTGGAGGCGCTCACTGCGCTCGGGTATCATGAGAAACAAGCTTGGGAGACCGCACGCGGCGTGCTGCAGGAACACCGCGGGTTGTGCCTCGAGGACGCCCTGCGGATGTGTTTGCAGGCGCTTGATCGCGCCCAGATGAGAAGGTGAAGCGATGGCTGACGAGAGACTCGTGTCGGCGGCGTGGTCGGGCGAGGACGCGGTCCTCGACTCCGTTCGGCCGCGGTTCCTCGACGACTACATCGGGCAGGACGCGGTCAAGGACAACCTGCGCGTCTTCATCCAGGCCGCCAAGGAGCGCGCGGAGGCGTTGGACCACGTGCTCTTGTACGGACCGCCCGGCCTCGGCAAGACGTCCTTGTCGATGGTCATCGCCAACGAGTTGGGGGTCCAGATCCGCGTCACCTCCGGCCCGGCCATCGAGCGTCCGGGCGATCTCGCCGCACTGCTCACCAACCTGCAACCGGGAGACGTGTTGTTCATCGACGAGATCCACCGCCTGCCGCGGACGGTGGAAGAAGTCTTGTACCCAGCCATGGAAGACTTCTCCCTCGACATCCTCATCGGCAAGGGGCCGACCGCCCGCTCGGTGCGGCTCGATTTGCCGCCGTTCACCCTGGTCGGAGCCACCACGCGCGCGGGGTTGGTTTCCGCGCCGCTGCGCGACCGGTTCGGCGTGATCATCCACCTCGACTATTATTCGGTGCCTGAGCTCACCCAGATTGTCCGGCGCACGGCGGACGTCCTGCGCGTCGCCGCCACCAAGGAGGCGTGCGAGGAGATTGCGCGGCGGGCGCGCGGCACGCCGCGGGTGGCGAACCGGCTCCTGAAACGGGTGCGGGATTTCGCCCAGGTGATGGGGGCGCCGGTCATCACACGGGAGGTCGCGGTGTCTGCCCTCACCCGCCTCCACGTCGACCACCTGGGGCTGGACGAAGTCGACTACAAGATCCTTTCCACGCTGATTCGCAAGTTTTCCGGCGGGCCGGTGGGGTTGGAGACGCTGGCGGCCGCGGTCGGCGAGGAGGCCGACACATTGGAGGACGTCTATGAACCCTATCTGCTCCAGATGGGATTCATCCAACGCACCCCGCGCGGCCGCATGGCCATGCCGCGCGCGTACGCGCACCTGGGCCTGCCTGTCCCCGACGCGCCGGCACCGTGAGCCGCTGCGGATGCGTCCGCGGCGCCTTAGCGCCCGTTTGGCGGGCCGGGCGCTTTCGTCTATAATAGGGAAAGCTTGTCCCAGGGTGCGGCAGGAGATGACAAGACGGCCGATACCGGCAGGGAGGTGCGGGATGCGCGTCGAAGATTTCGATTACGAACTGCCGGAAGAACTCATCGCGCAGTCACCCTTGCCCAACCGGGCGGACTCGCGCCTCTTGGTCTGCGATCCGGTGGCGCGCACGATGGTCCACACCCATTTCTGGAACATCGGGGCGCACCTGCGTGCGGGGGACGTGCTGGTGTTCAACAACTCCAAGGTCCTGCCCGCGCGCTTGTTTGCGGTGAAGGAGGATACCGGCGGCCGTGTCGAGCTGCTGTTGGTCCGGCCGGTGGACGGGACGACGTGGGAGGTGTTGGCGCGCCCTGCGAAGCGGTTGCGGCCAGGGACCAGGCTCCGGTTTTTGGCGGCCGGCGAGGCGTCCGCGGACGCAGAGGGCGCGGAAGCGATCGATCCCGCCGTCGCCCGGGCCGAGGTCCTCGCGGAACTGCCGGAAGGCATGCGCACGGTGCGGTTCGAGGTGGCGGGATCGTTTGCGTCGTTCCTGGAGCGGGCGGGTACCGTGCCGCTGCCGCCGTACATCCGGCAGCCGCTTGCCGACAGGGACCGCTACCAGACGGTGTACGCCGATCCGCCGGGGTCGGTGGCCGCGCCGACGGCCGGCTTGCACTTCACGCACGAGCTGTTGGCGTCGTTGCGGGAGATGGGCGTCGAGGAGCGTTTTGTGACCCTGCACGTCGGGCTGGGCACGTTCCGTCCCGTCCAGGTCGAGCGGGTGGAAGAGCACCGGATGCACAGCGAGTGGTATGACGTCCCCCCGGAGACGGCGGCGGCCATCCGGAAGGCGAAGGCGGAAGGCCGCCGGGTCATCGCCGTCGGCACGACCGCGCTGCGCACGTTGGAGGCGGCCGGCGCCGGCGGTACCATCGTCGCGGGCAGCGGCGAGACGGACATCTTCATCTACCCGGGGTTTCGCTTTCAAGTGGTGGACGCGCTCATCACCAACTTCCACCTGCCCAAATCGACGCTGCTCATGCTGGTCGCGGCGATGATGGGCCTTGCGTTCACGAAGGAGGTCTACAGGGAGGCGGTCCGGGAGCGGTATCGCTTCTTCAGTTTCGGGGACGCGATGTTCATCACCCGGCGCGCGGAGGTCGACGAGGAGGGGCGCGTGCGTGATCCAGCCACCGGTGCGTTTTGAACTGCTCCACCGCGATCGCGTCACCGGCGCGCGGCGCGGGCGGCTCCACACGCCGCACGGCGTGATCGAAACCCCGGTGTTCATGCCGGTGGGCACGCAGGCGACGGTGAAGACGATGGCGCCGTGGGAGCTCACCGAGGTGGGCGCGGGCATCATCCTCAGCAACACCTACCACCTCCATCTGCGGCCGGGAGAAGACCTGGTGGCCGCGGCGGGCGGCCTGCACCGCTTCATGGATTGGCCGGGCGCCATCCTCACCGACAGCGGCGGGTTTCAGGTGTTCAGCCTGGCGCCGTTGCGCAAGGTGACCGACGACGGGGTGGCGTTTCGTTCCCACATCGACGGCAGCCTGCGGTTTTTCTCCCCCGAGTCGGTGATGCGGATTGAAAACGCGCTCGGCGCGGACATCATCATGGCGTTCGACGAGTGCCCGCCGTATCCGTCGTCGCGGGCGTATCTGGAGACCTCGCTGCGGCGCACCCTGGATTGGGCGAAGCGTTGTGTGCGGGCGCACCAACGGCCGCACGAGCAGGCGTTGTTCGGCATCGTCCAGGGCGGCGACCAACCGGACTTGCGCCGGCATGCCGCCCTGGAACTGGCGGCGCTCGACCTCCCGGGTTACGCCATCGGGGGCTTGAGCGTCGGCGAGTCCAAGCCCCTGATGTACGAGTTGCTGGCGTTCACGGCGCCGCTCTTGCCGGCCGACAAACCCCGGTACCTCATGGGTGTCGGTTCGCCGGAGGACCTCTTGGAGGGTGTCGAGCGGGGCGTCGACATGTTTGATTGCGTCCTGCCGACCCGCATCGCGCGCAACGGCACGGTCCTGACGCGCCACGGCAAGCTGGTGGTGCGCAACGCGCAGTACGCGCGCGATTTCCGGCCGCTCGACGAAACATGCGGCTGCCGGGTGTGCCAACGGTTCACGCGGGCCTACATCCGCCATCTCCTCAAAGCGGACGAGGTGCTCGGGATCCGTTTGACGACGTATCACAATGTGTACTTCTTGTTGCGGCTGATGGAAGAGATGCGCCGGGCGATTGAAGAGGACCGATTCCTCTCGTTCAAGCAGTCGTTTTACCGCGACTTTTGCGTTGCGGACCGTGAGCGTCCCGGTCCCGGGGAAGGAGCGTCGTAGCGGATGAAGGGTGCCGCCAATCTGGTCTTTCTCATCGTCCTCTTGGCCGTGTTTTGGTTTTTGATGGTTCTGCCGCAGCGGCGTCAACAGCGCCAGCGCCAGCAACTCCAGCAGCAATTGCGGCCCGGCGTGCGCGTGCTCACGTACAGCGGCTTTTACGGGGACGTCGAGCGCGTCGAAGGGGGACACGTGTACGTGCGGATTGCCCCCGGGGTCGTGGCCGACATGGACGTCCAGGCGATTGCGCGCATTGTCGAAGCACCCGCTCCCCCGTCAGGCGACGAAGCGGGCGCGGACGGGCGGCCGGTCAGCGACCGCCCAAATTGACCCCGATGATCCCTCCGCACGCGCCGATGAGCGCCATCAAAAGCACGCGAAAGGCGCCGGGCGCGTCGAAGGTGAACGTGTTGTACACCGCGACGCCGATGATCACCATGATCACGGCGTAGCACAGCCCCGTCATGCCTCCATAATACCAACCGCGTTCCCCGGCCGTCTTGCTGCCGGCGACGGCTCCGCACAGGACGGCCAGGCAGTGGATGACGTATGCCGCGGTGGTGATTTGCGCATCGCTCAGGGTGTGGGTGTGTGCCCACACCGAGATGCCGAGTGTGCCGAGGACCGCATAAAACAACGCCCACGTGACACCGTACAGGATGGGAAAGCGCCGCAACAGGCGCAACGTCCCGCGCACCGACGAGTCCACGTTTGCTCACCCCCTTTGATGGGTATGCGGCCTCGTCCCGGCTGATGCCGGATGGCGCGGCTGGCAAAAGGAGGTCTCCCGCTTGGGCGAGTTGGCTTGGTGGGAGTTCGGGATCCGCGTGGTTGTCCTGTACGTCTTGGTCATGGTGGCCCTGCGCCTGATGGGCAAGCGGGAAATCGGGCAATTGTCCATCTTCGACTTCGTCGTCTCGGTGATGATCGCCGAGCTTTCCACGCTGCCGATGGAGCAGACCGACGTGCCTCTGTGGCGGTCGGTGTTCGCCATCGGCATGCTCGTGGTGCTGCAGGTCGCCGTCGCTCTCCTCTCCCTCCGCTTTCACACCTTCCGCCACTGGGTGGAGGGTGAGCCGGCGGTGCTCATCGAACACGGGCAGGTCAAGGACCGCGAGATGCGCAAGACCCGGTACAGCATGCACGACTTGTTGATGCAACTTAGGCAAAAGGGCATCGCGGACGTGGCGGACGTCGAGTTTGCCATCCTCGAGACGTCGGGAGAGCTCAGCGTCTTCCCGAAAGCCGAAAAGCTGCCGCCCGCCGCGGCCGACACCGGGGTGCGGGTACGGCCGCAGGCGATGCCGATGCCGCTCATCATCGACGGGCGGCCGGTGGAAAAGACGCTTGCGGCCATCGGGCGCGATGTCGCATGGTTGGAGCAACAGGTCCGCCACCGCGGATTCACCGCCATCGACGAGGTGTTTTACGCGACCATCGACGAGCACGGCGCGTTGTACCTCGACGGGTACGACCACCGCGATCCGCCGGATGTCGGCGCACGGTGAGCAGAGGGCGGTCCGGCGCAGCATGGCGGTGCGGTGAAGGATGGCGGTCCGGTGCGAGCATGGCGGTCCGGCGCAATATGGGCGGCCCGGCACAGCATGGCGGTGGTCAGACGGCGAACGGCAGCCGGGCGACCAGGCGGGCCAGCGGCGGGCCCACCTTCGGGATCCGGCGTACATTGCGGCTGGTGATGACCCGAAACGCACAACACAGCACGAAGTACACCGCCAGGCCGAGGGTGACGACGGCGAGCAGGCGGCTGCCGGTAAGACGAGGCTGCAAGGTGTACGCCCACTTGGTGAACACCAGCAGGGCGAGCGACGCGACGGCGATCTTCGTGGTGTCGACGAGGCGCACGGCGAAGCCGATGTAGCGGTAGACGGACGCGAAGTACAGCGCGGTCGTCAAGCAGATGGAGAGGCTGGTGGCCAGCGCCACGCCGAGAATGCCGTAGCGGCTCCCCAGCCAGTACATGAGCATCAGCCGCACCACCGCGCCCAGGAGCGAGTTGGCCATGGCGACGCCGGCGTGGTTGAGGCCTTGCAGGATGCCGGAGAGCGGCCCCTGCAGGCAGATGAGGAAGCAGCACGGCGCCATCAGCGACAGGATGGGACCGATGCCCGACGTGTTGTACACCGTGCGGCACAACGGTTCGGCGAGGACGGTCAGGATGACGGACGACGGGAAGCCGACGAGCGCCGCCGCTTTCCACGCTTGGGACAGGCGCATACGGATGCGCTGCGCGTCGCGGGCCGCGGCCGATTCCGACACGGCGGGGACCAGGTTGGTGGCCAGAGCGCCGGTGAACAGCGTCGGAAAACCGAGCAGCGGCCAGACCATCCCTGCGTACGCCCCGTATTGGGCGGTGGCCTCCGCGGTGGTGGCGCCCGACCAGAGCAGGGTGCGCGGGATGAGCAGCGCTTCGATGGTGAAGATGGCGGTGCCGATGAGCCGGCTGAGGGTCACCGGCACGGCGATCCCGGCGATGGCCCGCAGTGTCTGCCGGGTCGTCTCCAGGCTGCGCGGCAGGGGGTCCGGCAGCACATGCGCCAAGCGGCCGCGCCGCGAGAACTGCCAGACCATGAAGCAAAGTCCGCAGACCTCGCCGAGCAGCCCTCCCGCCATCGCGGCGGCGGCCGCGTACGCCAAGCCGTGTTGCGCGAGTGCGGTCGCGATCAAGTAGATGGCGGCGATGCGCACCACCTGCTCCACCACCGACGCCAGCGCCGGCGGGCTCATGTCCTGCAACCCCTGAAAGTAGCCCCGGAAGAGCGACGCGATCGCGATGACGCACACGTACGGGATGGTGACGAGAAACGTCGGATACGCGCGGGGATCGGTGAGCCAGTGGCTGCGGATGAAGCCGCGGCCGAACCACATCGCAAGGCCGCAGACCACGGCCATGGTGAGGGTGACGGCGGCGCTCGTGCGCATGATGCGCCGGATGCGCACCGCGTCGCGCTGGACGAGCGCTTCCGCCACCAGCTTGGCGATGGCCACGTTCATCCCGGCGGTGATGAGCGTCCACATCAGGCTCGTCATCGGCCACACCAGCCGGAACAACCCCATGCCTTCCGCGCCGATGAGGCGGCTGAAAAACACGTTGTAGATGAACCCGAGGATGCGGTTGACGAGGCTCGCGGTCACCAGCACCATCGCGCCGTGCAGAAACGAGCGTTGGCTCATCGCGGCGCCTCCTTCCTGACCGAGCGCGGATCGGTACAGCGTATGTCCCGGCCTGTCCGTTTAGTCCAGGGCGGGCGAGCGCAGTCGCTTTGCAGGCAGGAAATCTGTCGTCCGGCGGCGAATTGGGAAGGCGCGTGCGACAAGGGGGATGGGCGATGCCGGAGTCCGGAAGCGATTGGACGGCGTATCAACCTGAGTTGCTCGGCCTCTGCCGGGTGAAGGCGGAGGAACTGCGCCTGCTCGGGTATGCGGAGGTCACCGCGGAAGATGTCTGGCGCGCTGTGCTCGCGCAGGTGAAGGGCGAAGTGGCGCTCTATGACCTGGTGGCGCGGATCTTTGGCCTCAGCGCCGGCCAGTTCATGAATTATGTGACGAGGAACGCCTACCGTGCTGCCGCAAGCAAGGGCGAGGACGAGCCAAGCATGCTGGTTTGACGCTGGAAACCCGGCTTGCGTATACTAGGGGTTGCATCTGGCAGGACAAGCACAAGGAGGAACATGGATGCGGTGGGGCCGCTTCGGCGCGTTTCTCGCCATCGCCGTGGCCATCGTTGGCCTCACGGCCGGGACCGCGCTGCCATTGTGGAAATCGATTCGGCTCGGCCTGGATCTGCAGGGCGGGTTCGACCTTTTGTACCAAATTGAACCGACCAAAGGGCATCCGCTCACCCCATCCGGCATCCAAGCGGCATTGCAGGCCGTCGAGATGCGGGTGAACCGGATTGGCACCGGATCGCCCGTGATTGAGCTCGAGAACGGCAACCAGATCCGGGTGGAATTGGCGGGTGTCTTCAATCACGACGAGGCGAAAAAGATCATCGGCGAAACGGCCGAATTGGAAATCTACGGGAAGGCGACGCAGCGTAAGGACGGCTCGTGGCAGCCGGACCCGAAGACGCTGCTCATGACCGGCGACGACCTGAAGAGCGACGCCCACTGGTCGACCGACCCGAACACGGGTGAAAACGGCGTCACCGTCAACTTCAAAGACCCGCAGAAGTGGGAAAACATTACAAAAGCCTACCTCGGAAAGCCGATCTATATTTTTCTCAACGGCCAGCTGTTGAACGATCCAGTGGTCCGCGACATCATGGTCAACGGGTCGTCATTCATCTCCGGCGGCGACCTGACGACCCCGCAGGCGTGCATCGAACTGGCGGACGCGCTCAACGCCGGCGCGCTGCCGTATCCGCTGCGCCTGGTCAGCCAGACGGACGTCGGTCCGTCCTTGGGGGCGGCGTCGCTGCGGGCGACGATGTGGGCGGGCCTTGCCGCCGTCTGCCTCATCTTCCTTTTCATGTTCGCCGTCTACCGGCTGGCCGGGCTCATCGCCGACCTGGCGCTGGTGGCGTACGCCTATTTGGTGCTCGCGACGTTTGCGGCGGCGCAGGTGGTGCTGACCTTGCCCGGTTTGGCGGCCCTCATCCTCGGGATGGGCATGGCGGTGGACGCGAACATCATCACGTATGAGCGGATGAAGGAAGAGATGCGCAACGGCAAGAGCCTGCAGTCGAGCGTCGTGGCGGCCAACCGGCACGCCCTGCGGACCATCCTCGACTCCAACACCACGACCTTTCTGGCGGCCGCCGTCATGTACTGGGTAGGCCAGGGGGACATCCGCGGCTTCGCGGTGGCGTTGATGTTCAGCATCCTCATCAGTCTCCTGACCGCCGTGCTCCTCAGCCGGGCGATGCTGCTGCTCCTGGTGCGCTCGGGCGCGGTCCGGCGCCCGTGGTGGTTGGGTGGACCGAAGGGGGCGGTGTCGCGGTGAAGGTCCGGTTCAGCATCGTGCAACGGCGCCGCTGGTTCTTCCTGCTCTCGGGCCTCATCACGGTCGCGGGGTTCATCGTCTTCCTCCTCAGCGGCTTCAACCTGGGGACCGATTTTCGCTCGGGTTCGCGCGTGCAGATGCAGCTCAACCAGCCGGTGGATGTCGGCCGGGTGGAGCAGATGCTGCGGGCGGGCGGATTCTCGGTGCCGCAGGGGGCCATCACGGCGGCAGGCACGCGTGGCGACGCGGTGGTCATCCGCTTCCCGACGGTGTTGTCGCAGGCACAGCAGGACACCCTGCAGCGGTTGGAGAAGCAGTACTTTCCGCGTTCGCAGGGCGCCGACGTCCGCACGGTCGATCCCATCGTCGCCAAGATCCTGTCGCGCAAGGCGGTGTGGGCGGTGGCGCTCGCCTCGCTGTTCATCGTCGTCTACATCGCCATCCGGTTCGAGTACCGGTTCGCGGTGGCGGCCATCGTCGCGCTCTTGCACGACGCGTTCATCGTCATGTCGTTCTTCGCGCTCTTCCGGTTGGAGGTGGATACGCTGTTCGTGACGGCGGTGCTCACCATCGTCGGGTACTCCGTCAACGACACCATCGTCATCTTCGACCGCATCCGTGAAAACCTGAAGGCAGAGAAGCCCAAGACGTTCGAGGAACTCGAGGCGTTGGTCGACCGCAGCCTCTGGCAGACGATGTCCCGGTCCATCAACACGGTGCTCACGGTGCTCATCGCGGCGGTGATGCTGTTTTTGTTCGGCGGCGCCTCGATTCACACGTTTACGCTGGCGCTCATCATCGGCCTGGTCAGCGGCGCCTACAGCTCCATCTTCATCGCCAGCCCGCTGTGGGTCGTCTGGCGCGGCCGTGCTCTGCCGCGGGCCGCGACGGCCGCCAAGACGCCTTGAGACAAAGTCAAGGCGCGCCCCGCGAGGGGCGCTTTCTTTGTGCGCCCGGCATGGGCGATAGCTAGGCGGTGAAAGTCCGCTGCGGGGGTTGGCTGTTACCAACCGCTAGCCAAAGGCAAGGGTGTCCGTCGCGAGGCGGAATCTGAAGGAAGCCGGAGGCAAAACCCCGGCCTGAGGACCACGAACCCTAGGCGAGGCTGTTGCATCCGGGCGAGTCTGCAAAACAAGACGAAGCCCCATACAGCCAAGGGATGCAGCAGTAAATTGGGCAGGCACATGGGGTGAAAGTTATCGTCCTTACCCGGGGAGGCCTGTCTGGTACGCCGGCAGAGCCGGTAACCGCCGTCGAGAGGCGGCGTTGAACGGACAGGAGTCAGCAGAGGCCATAGTACGCGGGCGAGCGCTCGTCCGCGGAAGGGCCGAACATGAAACGAGGACGGACTACATGCGTTCATGCGACGAGCGACGACAGAAGAATACCCCGCAAGGGGCCTCCGCCCGGAGGGTAGCGGTGAAGCCGCGAGAGGCCGGGATTGGAGGGCCGAGTTCGTCGTTGGCACAAGTGCAGACCCCATCCTGCGAAGAGGGTGACTCCCTGCTGGAGAAGATGCTGGAACGGGAGAACCTGCTCTTAGCGCTTCGTCGAGTCGAGGCGAACAAGGGAGCGCCAGGGGTGGATGGCGTGACGGTAGAACAACTACGGTCATACATCCAGACCCACTGGGCTGACATCCGTCAGCAGCTGCTCGCGGGGACCTACAAACCGCAACCCGTCAGGCGGGTCGAAATTCCGAAACCTGGAGGCGGGGTGCGGGGACTGGGGATCCCCACCGTGATAGACCGACTCATTCAGCAGGCACTGCTCCAGGTACTGAACCCGATTTTCGACCCGGAGTTCTCCGAGAACAGCTTCGGATTCCGGCCGGGGCGAAGCGCACATGATGCGGTGCGCAGAGCACAGCAATACATTCAGCTGGGTTACCGGTGGGCAGTGGACCTGGATCTGGCGAAGTTCTTCGACCGAGTGAACCACGACAAGCTCATGGCACGCGTGGCGCGGAAGGTCAAGGACAAGCGGGTGCTTAAGCTCATCCGGGCCTATCTAAACGCGGGCGTCATGGCGGACGGGGTGGTCATACGCAACGAGGAAGGGACACCGCAAGGCGGCCCCCTCAGCCCGCTGCTGGCCAACATCATGCTGGACGACTTCGACAAGGAGCTGGAGAAGCGAGGACATCGGTTCGTTCGCTATGCGGACGACTGCAACGTCTACGTGAAGTCGCGCCGGGCGGGCGAGCGAGTGATGGCGTCACTGACCAGATACCTGGAGGGGACACTGAAACTGCAGGTCAACCAGGAGAAGAGTGCGGTAGACCGGCCGTGGAAGTTGAAGTTTCTCGGATTCAGCTTCCTGTCCGACAAGCTGGCTACGATACGCCTGGCACCGAAGACGATTGAACGATTCAAGGAACGGGTGCGCCAGATCACCAGCAGGTCACGGAGCATGCCTATCGCGGAGCGCATCAGGCAACTGAACGCGTACATCATGGGATGGGTGGCGTACTACCGGTTGGCGGCGATGAAGGGGCACTGCGAACGGTTCGACGAATGGATTCGGCGCAGGCTGCGGATGTGCATATGGAAGCAATGGAAACGAGTGCGCACGCGGTATCGGGAGCTACGCGCGTTGGGGCAACCGGAGTGGGTGGTCCACATGACAGCCAACTCACGCCGAGGGCCGTGGTTTATGGCGAGAATGCTGAACCAAGCCATGGACAAAGCGTACTTTGAGCAACTGGGGCTGCGCAGTCTTCAGGCGAGATACCTTACACTTCGTGGAGTTTCATGAACCGCCGTATGCGGACCCGCACGTACGGTGGTGTGAGAGGACGGGGGCTAGGCGCCCCCTCCTACTCGATTGCAACCATCACGGTCGAGGATGATCGGATTTGCACAGGAAGCTTGGGCATCGTCACCTGGAAACCGCGGCCTGGGTCGGCGGCGGGATCAACGTGGCCTTGACGGCCGCCAAGGGCGCGGTCGGGCTATGGACCGGCAGCCACGCCTTGGTCGCCGACGCGGTGCATTCTGCCGCCGACGTGGCGGGATCGGTCGCCGTCATCGTCGGCCTGGCGATTGCACGCAAGCCGCCGGATGAAGACCACCCTTACGGACATGGGAAGGCAGAGTTGATCAGCGCCGGCGTGGTGGCCGGCATCCTGATGCTGGCCGCGCTCGACGTGCTCTACGAGGCGGTGCGCGCCCTGTTTGTCGCTCCCGTGTTGCCGCACAGGCTCGCCGCCGTCACCGCATTGGTGGCCGTCGTCGTGAAGGAGGCGCTGTTTCGTTACAATTATCACCTGGGCAGACGGACGGGCAGCCCGAGCTTGGTTGCGAGCGCCTACGAACACCGGTCGGACGTCTACGCCTCGTTGGCGGCCCTCTTCGGCATCGTGCTCGCGTTGGCGGGGCAGGCGGCTTCGGTGCGTTGGCTGTTGTACATGGATCCCGTGGCGAGCGGCGTGGTGGCGATCCTTGTGTTTTGGATGGGGTACCGGATGGCGGCGGATGCATCGCACAGCCTGATGGACCGCACGATGGACGACCAGGACCTCCATCCGTACCGCGAGCGGGTCATGGCGGTGCCGGGCGTGGAGCGGATCGACGCCCTCTATGTGCGGGATCACGGGCAATACGTGATTGTCGACGTGAAGGTGAGCGTCGATGCGCGGATGACGGTCGCCGCCGGGCATGAGATTGCCGCGCGGGTGAAGCAGGAACTCCGCCAGGCGTTTCCGCGCGTGCAGGACGTACTCGTTCACGTCAATCCGCACTTTGCAGGCGGCGAGACGGACGAAGAGCGGGGTGAGCGTCCATGAGCCGGGAAGGAGCGGAGCGCGGGAGCGGATCGCCGGGCGGCAACGCGCACACGCCGGATGGGTGCGGCGGGTACCAGGCGCAGGATGTGTTGTGGCGGACCGCGGTGGTCGACCCGGATGCAGCCCGTGCGTTGGCGGCGCGCCTCTGTGTGCCGGAACGGGTGGCGTGCTGGTTGCTGGCGCGGGACATTGCCGATCCGGACGCCTGGCTGCGTCCCGGCCTGCACGTTGGCCAGCCTTGCGCGTTCACCGACATGGCGCGGGCGGTGGAACGGGTCCGATGGGCGGTGCAGGCCGGGGAGCGCGTGGCGGTGATGGGGGACTACGACGTGGACGGGGTGACGGCAGCCGCCATCGCCTGGACGGCGCTCACGCGGCTCGGGGCGGACTGCCGGGTGATCCTCCCGCACCGTGTGCGGGACGGGTACGGCTTGACACCTGCTCTGGTCGACCGTGCGCGGGAAGCGGGCGCGCGGCTCCTGCTCACGGTGGACAACGGCGTCCGTGCGGCGGAAGCGGTGGCGTACGCGCGGGCGCACGGCCTTGATGTCATCGTCACGGATCATCATGAACCAGGGGACGACATGCAACGTGCGGCCGCCCTGTGGCACGGCGTCCCCGTGGTGCATTGGTGCCGCGCCTCCCATCCGTGGGTCCGCGACCTCTCTGGGGCTGGGGTGGCTTGGACATTCGCGCGCGCCTTGCTCGGCGATGCGCTGGACCAACCGCTTGCAGCCGGTGCCGCCGTGTCGCTCGGCGATTGGCTGGCGGCGTTGGCGGCGTTGGGGACGCTGGCCGACGTCATGCCGTTGACAGGGGCCAACCGCGGCCTGGTCAAGCACGGCTTGGCCGTGCTGCGGACGGTGCAGCACCCGGGTTGGCTGGCGTTGTGCCGAGAGGCGGGGGTGGATCCCGCGTGGTTGGGCGAGGATGACCTGATGTGGTCCATCATCCCGCGCTTAAACGCGGCCGGCCGGATGGACAGCGCCGAGGACGCCATGGCGGTGTTGTTGGCGGAAGACCCGGCCGCGGCGGCGGCCGCGGCCGCCCGCGTCGGCCAGTGGCACGCGCTGCGGCGGCGGGAGACTGAAAGAGCGGTGGCGGAGGCCTTGGCTTGGTGCCGCGCCGCGCCGCCCCAGGCCGGCGGTTTGGTCGTGTCCGGCGCGTGGCCGCTCGGGGTGGCCGGGATTGTGGCCGCGAAGCTGGCCGAGGTGTTCGGATGCGCGGCGGTGGTCTTGTGCGACGACGGCAGCGAGGTGCTGCGCGGTTCGGGGCGCGGACCCGCGGGCGTCTCGGTCTACCAGGTGCTCTCCGCTTGCTGCGATGGGCTGGACGGCGTCGCGTTCGGCGGCCATGAAGCGGCGGTGGGCTGCCACGTGCGGCGGGACGTGCTGGCGGAATTTTCGCGCCGGGTGGCTGCGTGCCCGCTCGCCCGTCCGGGGGCGACGGCCGGCGCGGACGGCGGGGAGACTGCGCCCGCCGCCGACGATGTGTTGCCGCTCGCGGAAGCGAACGAAGCGCTGTGGCCGTGGGTGGAGGCGATGGGCCCGTTCGGGCCGGGCAATCCGCCCCTCACGTTCTATATCGGGCCGGTGGTCGTCGAGCGCGTCGTCCCGATGGGGGACGGATCGCACGCGCGCATCCATGTCCGTGAACAAGGGATCGCCGCGGAATGGGTCTGGTTTCGTGCACCTGCGGCGGTGTTCCACTGGCAACCGGGAGCGGTGGCGGCGGCGGTGGTCACGTTGCACCGCAACGCTTGGCAGGGGCGCGTGCGGTATCAATGGCGCGTGGTGCGTGCCTGGCGTCTCCGTGGTGTGCTGACGCGGGAGGATTTCGCGTACGTGTACCGGTTGCTGCGAGCGCGCCGCCGGCTGTTGCAGAGCGAACTTGGCAACCTGGGGGCGCGGCGGTCGGAGCGGGAGGTCGCGCTCGCCCTCGACACGTTTGTCGAATTGGGGTTTGCTGAGCGCACGGACGGGGCGTATCATGTTGTTGAAGCGGCGCAACCGCGCGACCTGCGGGAGTCCCGCCGCTACCAGCGGCACCTGTGGGCG
The DNA here is from genome assembly GCF_014647315.1 of Paenalicyclobacillus cellulosilyticus. Taxonomy (GTDB): domain Bacteria; phylum Bacillota; class Bacilli; order Alicyclobacillales; family Alicyclobacillaceae; genus Alicyclobacillus_J; species Alicyclobacillus_J cellulosilyticus. The sequence goes on along the minus strand of NZ_BMOY01000019.1, from coordinate 17,319 downwards.
GCGGTGCGCCGTGCCGAGACGAGGGGCGTCGAACATGGATTTCGCGAGCAAAATCCGTTCGATCCCGGATTTTCCGCAACCCGGGATCCTGTTTCGTGACATCACACCGCTTTTGGCGGACGGCCAGGCGTACCGCATGGCCATCCAAGAGTTGGCCGCGTTTGCGCGGTCGCTCGGCACCGAGGCGGTCATCGGCCCGGAAGCACGCGGTTACGTGGTCGGCGCCCCGTTGGCTTACGAATTGGGCGTCGGGTTCGTTCCTGTCCGCAAGCCCGGCAAGTTGCCAGGGCGGACGGTGGCTGTGGATTATCAGTTGGAGTACGGCTTCGGGCGGCTGGAGGTACACGCGGACGCCATCCGCGCCGGGACCAAGGTGCTGGTGGCCGACGACCTGTTGGCCACGGGCGGAACCATCTCGGCGACGGTGGAGTTGGTGCGCCGCTTGGGCGGCGAGGTGGTGGGCGCCGCGTTCCTCATCGAGTTGACGGAGCTTGCCGGCAGGCAGCGGTTGCCCGGGATGAAGATCAAGACCCTGATTCAGTTTTGACAGCGCGGGTTCCACGCGCAGCGGAGGCTGCGGGGCGTAAGCTCCGAACGCGGCGTGACCAAGCGCGAGACGTCGCACAGCGGGGAGTCGATAGGCATGGACCAGGATGCAGGGTGCGCCCACACGGCGCACTTTCGTGTACCGATACCGACCGGGGTGCTGCCCGGACAAGCCGGTCCTGGCGAGCCGGAATCTGTCCGTGACGGGGGGCAGGGGACGGCGACTGCGCTGCGGAACCCGGCGCAGCCAGGTACGGACGCACCGGATGTGCGCTCTTTGCTGACGGTGGAGGTCGTCGGGTCGCAAGGGGGTGAGTCGATGAACATCGAAACCCTGTGCGAACGGGTGCAGAGCCACGTCCGTCCGGATGAGCTCGAGCTCATCCGCCGGGCGTATGCGTACGCCGAGGAGGCGCACCGGGGACAGATGCGGCGCTCGGGGGAGCCGTACATCACGCACCCGCTGGCGGTGGCGAACATCCTGGCCGACCTGCAACTCGACGCGACGACGCTCGCGGCGGCGTTGTTGCACGACGTGGTGGAGGACACGCGGGTCACCGACGAAGAGTTGGCGCGCCAATTCGGCGCGGAGGTGGCGATGCTGGTCGACGGCGTCACCAAGCTCAAGCGGATCAAGTTCGATTCCACGGAGGAGCAGCAGGCGGAGAACTTGCGCAAGATGTTCATGGCGATGGCCAAGGACATCCGCGTCGCCCTCATCCGTTTGGCGGATCGGCTGCACAACATGCGGACCTTGCGTTATCAGCCGCCGGACAAGCAGATCCGCACGGCGCGCGAGACCTTGGAGATCTTTGCGCCGCTGGCGCACCGCCTGGGTATATACACCATAAAATGGGAACTGGAAGACCTGGCGCTGCGCTACCTCAACCCGCAGGAGTACTACCGCATTGCCCAGCTGATGGCGCAAAAGCGCAAGGAACGGGAGAGCTACGTCCAAGAAGTGATGGAGATGCTGCGCGCGAAGCTGCGCGAGTTGAACATCCAGGCGGAGGTCTCCGGGCGGGCGAAGCACATTTACAGCATCTACCGGAAGATGCTGACGCAAGGCAAGGAGTTCAACGAGATCTACGACCTGTTCGCCATCCGCGTGATTGTGGAGAGCATCAAGGACTGCTACGGCGTGCTCGGGGTCGTGCACACGATGTGGAAGCCGATGCCCGGGCGGTTCAAGGATTACATTGCCGTGCCGAAGGCGAACATGTATCAAAGCCTGCACACCACGGTCATCGGCCCGAAAGGTGAGCCGCTCGAGATCCAGATCCGGACGTGGGAGATGCACCAGACGGCCGAGTACGGCATCGCCGCGCACTGGGCGTACAAGGAAGGCGAGCCGCGGGCGGAAGGAAAGTTCGCCCAGAAGCTGGCCTGGTTCCGCGAGGTCCTGGAGTGGCAGCAGGACTTTCGCGACGCCCAGGAGTTCATGGAGACGCTCAAGCTCGATTTGTTCTCCGACGAGGTTTTCGTGTTCACGCCCAAGGGGGACGTGGTGCAGTTGCCCGCCGGATCGGTGCCGATTGACTTTGCGTACCGGATCCACACCGACATCGGTCACCGTTGCATCGGGGCCAAGGTCAACGGCAAGATGGTGCCGCTCGATTACCGGTTGCGTACCGGCGACATCGTCGAGATCCTGACGAGCAAGCACGGCTACGGCCCGAGCTGGGATTGGTTGAAGATTGTCCAATCTTCGCACGCCAAAAGCAAGATCCGTCAGTGGTTCAAGCGGGAGAAGCGGGAAGAGAACGTCCAGCGCGGCCGGGAATTGGTGGAAAAGGAGCTGTTGCGCCACAGGTTGGACCCGGCGGAGGTTTTGTCGTCGCGGTATGTGGCGGAGGTGTTGCAGAAGTTTAACTTCACCCGCGAAGAGGACCTGTACGCGGCCATCGGATATGGCGGCCTGGGCGCCGGCCAGTTCGTCACCCGGCTCATCGAGCGGTATCGGAAGGAGCAACAACGCGCGGCCCACGACGCACTCAGCGTCGAGGTCAAGGAACCTGTCCGTCCGACCGACTCCGGGGTGCGCGTCAAAGGCATCGACAACGTGCTGATTCGGTTCGCCCGCTGTTGCCATCCCGTGCCGGGCGACGACATCGTCGGGTTTGTCACGCGCGGGCGGGGGGTGTCCATCCACCGCGCGGACTGCGCCAACGTGCGGCAACTGCTCGCCGATCAAAACCGGGTGATTGAGGTCGAGTGGGCGACGAGCGCGAACCTGTCGTATCCGGTCGATCTCGAAGTGCTGGCGGTGGATCGGCGCGGTTTGGTGAATGAGGTGATGAACGCCATCGCCGAGACGAAGACGGAGATCACGGCGGTGAGCGGGCGTGCGGACGCACGGCGCATGGCGCACGTGGTGGTCAGCGTCCGCATCCGCAACCTCGATCACCTGCGCACGGTGATGGAGCGGGTGAAGCGGCTGAAGGACATCCAAGCGGTGCGGCGGCTCGACCAGTGAACGGGAGCGGAGGGGACGAGCGTGCGGCTGGTGGTGCAACGCAGCGGGCCGGCGCGGGTGCGCGTCGGCGATGAGGTCATCGCCGCCATCGAGCGCGGCCTGGTGGTCTTGGTCGGCGTCGGTGCAGACGATACGGCGTCCGACGCCTTGTCCATGGCGGACAAGGTGGCGCACCTGCGCATCTTTCCGGACGCGGACGGGAAGATGAATCTGGATGTGCGGCAAGCGGGCGGCGAGGTGCTTTCCGTCTCGCAGTTCACGCTGTACGGAGACGTGCGCAAGGGCAGGCGGCCCAACTACATGCGTGCGGCCGAGCCCAAGACCGCCGAAGCGTTGTATGAGGTGTTCAACGAAGCGCTGCGCCGGTTCGGCGTGCCGGTACAGACGGGCCGGTTTGGCGCGATGATGCAGGTGGAACTGGTGAACGAAGGACCGGTGACCATCCTGCTCGACTCGGAACGGGTGTTTTGAGGCGGAAAGGAGGGCATGGCGTGCTGCGGGTGCAAGCGTTTGTGGTCAGCCCGCTCCAAGCCAACTGCTACGTGGTCGATGCGGGAGAGGACGGCGGCGAGGCGGTCATCATCGACCCGGGTGACCCCGACTTGGCCCCGGTGTTCGCGTACGTCCGTGCACACCGCTTGCGCGTGGCCGCCGTCTGGTGCACGCACGCCCACCTCGACCACATCGCCGGCGTCGATGTGGTCCGCGCCGCGTTCGGCGTTCCGGTGTACGTGCACCGTGCCGATCTGCCGCTGTGGGAATCTTTCCCGGCGTCGGTCGCCGCATGGTACGGCCGTACGGCTCATCCGCTCGCCCCGCCCGACCGGATGTGGTCGGACGGCGATACGGTGACGGTGGGCAGCGCCCGGTTCGAGGTGCGGCACACGCCGGGCCATTCCCCGGGCAGCGTCTGTCTGGTGGGCGAGGGTGTGGCGTTCACCGGCGACACCGTGTTTGCCGGCAGCATCGGTCGGGTGGACCTGCCGCTCGCCGATCCCGCCGCGATGCAGGCGTCGTTGCAGCGGATCAAAGGGTGGCCCGCGACGCTCGTCTTGTACCCCGGGCATATGGGCGCGACGACCCTCGCCCGGGAACTGGCATCCAATCCGTTTTTGCACGCATCTTCCTGATGATGTAACTCTTTGCATGAATCCACCGGCGGCCGGCGCGCACGCAGGCGGTCTAATGGTGTCCGCCTGCGCCGCCGGTGACTGTATCCGCCTTGTCTCAGGGTACGCAACCGCGTGCGTCGGTGTGCCGGCCAACATGGCGGCCGGCACGTCGGCCGCCATGGAGCGTTTGCATCGCCGCATGGCCGCCGGATGCGGCACGCTTCAGTCCCCGTCGCGTCTGCCCGCCCGCAGGTCGGCGACGGCGCCCGCAAGCACCGGCACAAAGAGCAGGATCAGACCGAGAAACTGGATGACGGGCCGTCCTTTTTCGACCACGATGGCGGCCACACCGGCGACCATCAGAATCAACGAGACGACCCAGAACACGCGCAGTTTTCCGACCTCCGACATCGCCCGACCTCCTTGCCTGCTCTCCTTGCCCGCTCTCCTTGCCAGACTTCCCTCTCGCTGCCGCCGTGATGGATCGTACCACAATTTGTGCGCCCGCACCAAGGCAGAGCCAGACTTATGTTGGGTTTTGGCCGCAATTGGGGTACAATGGCTTCACACCCGCGTGCGGGCTTGTCGGAGCCAAGGCGGCCGGAAGCCCGCGGCGGTGGGAAGGATTGCTTGCAAACCAAAACGGTGCTGCCTATACTGATTGCTAGCAGCCGGTGTGATTGAGTGCTAATCAAGCCGGGGACGGAGTTCGGGGCCCTGCCTGCTCGGCGGTGCCGTGGCGTAGGCAATTTGGCGTGCTGGGCCATATGGGTGTCTCGGCCGGGCTGGTTCACTTCGGCACCGCGCGGATCCGTCCGGTCGAGGCTTGCACAAGCCGAGGAGGGATGGATGGATGATGCGCGTGGCGTATGTGAGCACATTTCCACCGAGACGATGCGGGATTGCGACGTTTACGCACCACTTGCGGCAAGCGGTCGCCGCGGCGGCAGGACGACCCGCTGTCGATCCGGTCATCGTCATGACCGATGCCAGCGTGGCTGCACCGGAGGACGAGTCGCTGTTTTGGCCGCTGGAACGGGACGAGCGTTCGATGTACGCTGAGTTGGCGCGGCGGGTGAACGAGAGCGACGTCGCTGCCGTATCGTTGCAGCACGAGTTCGGGATCTTCGGCGGTGAGGCAGGGGAGTACATCCTGGACTTCATCCGCGCACTGCGCAAGCCGCTCATCACCACGTTCCACACGGTATTCCAGCGGCCGGAAGCGCCGTACGCGCCGGTGCAACGGGAGATTGCACAGCAAAGCGACCGGATTGTCGTCATGAACCGGCACGCGGTGGCATACCTTTGTGACGCGTTCGGCATCCCCGCGAGCAAGGTGGTCTTCATACCGCACGGGACGCCGGCGCCGCGGGAAGCGGATCGGGAAGCGTGCCGGCGGGAGTTCGGATGGGTTGGCCGGCGGGTCGTCCTGACGTTTGGACTGCTCAACCGCGGCAAAGGGATTGAGACCGTGTTGCAGGCCCTGCCGGAGGTGGCCGAACGGATCCCGAACGTGTTGTACGTGGTGGCGGGGCTCACGCATCCGGAGGTCAAGAAGCGTGAAGGCGAGGCGTACCGCGAATCCCTGCTGGCCATGGTGGAGCAACTCGGCCTCTCCAACCATGTGGAGATGATCAATCGCTACATCGACGATGACGAGCTGGTGCGGTTATTGACCGCGTGCGACCTGTATGTCACGCCTTACCCAGGCATGCAACAGATCACAAGCGGCACGTTGGCGTACGCGGTGGGTCTCGGCCGTCCGGTGCTGACCACGCCGTACGATTACGCGCGCGACCTGTTGCGGGGGTTTGAGGAGCTTCTGATTCCGTTCGGAGACACCCGCTTGTGGGCGGAAAAGATGGCCGCGCTGTTGGCGGATGATGCCGCCCGTCAGGATTGGTCGGCGCGCATCGCCCGCATCGGCCGGACGATGCACTGGCCCCAGATTGGCTTGGCCCACTGGCAGTTGTACGCTGAGGCGGCAGCGCCCGGGCGGCTGGGCCGGGCGGCAGCCGACGCGCCGCAACAGGCAGGGGTGAGCAGCGTTGTCTCCATCACCGGTTAGTTTCGCCCACCTCATACGGTTGACGGACGACACCGGTTTGTTGGAACATGGTCTCGGGAAGATCCCTCGCCGGCGCGAGGGCTACAGCACCGACGACAACGCGCGCGCCATCTGGACGTGCTTGGTGTGGCTGGATCACGTCGCAGCGGAGGAACGCGCGACGCTGCTGCGGCTGGTGGACACGTATCTGTCGTTCTTGCTCTGGGTACAGCACGAAGACGGCGGGTTTCAAAACGACGTCGCCTACGACCGGACGTTTTTGCGCGAGCGGCGTTCCGACGACTGTTTCGGCCGCGCCGTCTGGGCGCTGGCGGTCGCGTGGACCAAACTGGAGTCGCCGGACCGGCGGATTGCGGTCCGCGAGATGCTGGAACGGGCGTACCGGCAGGTGCCGCGCCTCTCGTCCGCTCGCGGCTTTGCGTACACGCTGGCCGCGCTCTGCTTGTTGTGGCAGCATGCCAAGACAGACGCGTCGGACGAAGTGACCGCCGCGTTTCACGCATGGGTGGAGCGAAACGTCCCGCGTTGGGTGACGGAACTGGAGCGGAACCTGTTGTCGATGTACAGCCGGAACGCCCAAACCCATTGGCGGTGGTTCGAGCCGGTCCTCACGTACGGCAACGGCGTGTTGCCCTGGTCGCTCCTCGTCGCGTACACGGTGACCGAGCGCCAGGATACGTTGTCGGCGGCACTTCATACCCTCGATTTTCTCATCCGTCAGATGACGGGGCAGGGCGGCATCATCCGCCCGGTGGGCAATCAGGGCTGGTGCACGCCCGAGCGGCGAGCCGAATGGGATCAACAGCCCATCGACGTCATGAAGCTGGCGTTGGCCGCCGCGATGGCATACCGGGTGACGGGAGATCCGGCGTACCGGGACGTCGTGCGCCGCTGCCGAGCTTGGTTTTACGGGGAGAACGATTTGGGCGTGCCGCTGGCCGACGCTGAGGACGGCAGCTGTTGCGACGGCTTGACGCCTGTGGGTGTGAATGTCAACCGGGGCGCCGAATCGACGTTGTCGTATCTGTTGACGGAAGCGATGTTCCGAAACGTGGAGGTCGATGCGCATGAGTACCACCGTCGAGAAAGGGTTCTCCATTCCTTCGCATGTATTTAAGGAATACGACATTCGCGGCAAGGCGGGCGAAGAGCTGAACGGTTCCTTCGCGTACCTGCTCGGGTGCGCCCTCGCGGAGACGCTGCGCCAGTTGGGTTATCAGGATGCCGTCATCGGCCACGATAACCGGCTGTCGTCGCCCGAGTTGCACCGGGCGCTCGTCGCGGGACTGAGCCAGGCGGCCATCCACGTGATCGACATCGGCCAGGTGACGACACCGATGTTTTATTACAGCCTGGAATACTTCCACGTCCCGTGCGGCGTGATCATCACGGCCAGCCACAACCCGGGCGACGAGAACGGGTTCAAGATTGCCATCGGCAAAACGACGATTTACGGCGAGCGGATCCAGGAGTTGCGCGTCGCGATGCGGCGGATCGGCAACTCGCAGGGCGTGGTGCAATCCTACGTTTGGGATGAACGCTACGTCCGCCGCGAAAACATCGAACCGGCGTACCTCGATATGCTGGCGCGCAAAATCCAGCTCGGACCGCGCAAACTGAAGGTCGTCCTCGACTGCGGCAACGGCACGCCGTCTTCGGTGGCGCCGAAGGCGTTGGCGCGCTGGGGTTGCGAGGTGATTCCGCTCTACTGCGAGTCGGACGGCACGTTCCCCAACCATCACCCGGACCCGGTGGTACCGGAAAACCTGCGCGACCTCATCCGGACGGTGCGCGAGACGGGCGCGGACATCGGCATTGCGCTCGACGGGGACGGTGACCGCCTGGGGGTGGTCGACGAACAGGGGAACATCCGCTGGGGAGACCAGTTGATGATCCTGTTCTGGCGCGAGATCCTGCAGAAATATCCTGGCGCGGCGGCGCCCGTCGAGGTGAAATGTTCCCAAGCGTTGTTTGACGAGATCGCACGCTTGGGCGGGCGGCCGTTCTTCCACCGCACGGGCCACTCGCACGTCAAGGCGACGCTCAAGTCCCGCCGCGATGTGCCGTTTGCCGGCGAGATGTCGGGCCACTTGTTCTTCAACGATGAGTTCTTCGGCTTCGACGACGGGTTGTACGCCGCGGGCCGGATGCTGCGCATCCTCTCCAACACCCAACAGCCCTTGTCCGCCTTGTTCGCCGATGTACCGCAGTTTGTCGCGACGCCGGAGACGCGCGTACCCTGCCGGGAAGAGGACAAGGCGGCGGTCATCGCAGGGGTGCGCCAGCAGTTCGCCGGCAAGTACGAGGTGGTCGACGTGGACGGCGTGCGCGTGCAATTCCCGGACGGATGGGGGCTGGTGCGCGCCTCCAACACGCAGGCGGTGCTGGTGATGCGCGCCGAGGGCAAAGACGAACCGGCGCTCGCCCGCATCAAGGCGGAGATGGAATCCGCCATCCATGCGGTCAATCCGGCGCTCGCGATCCCGTGGTGAAGCGCGGGGATCCTCTCTGAAGCGCGGGGATCCTCTCCCGGGCGGGCGCCGCCCGGGACAGGTGCCTGGCCGTCCCACGGCGCCGTCCTGCCGTGCGCAGCCATCCACAGCCGATCATGCAGCAAAGGACGTGATGGTTTGTACCCAGTGAAGTTTCGCCCGCTCCCTATGGCGCGCCTCTGGGGCGGGCACCGCTTGAAATCGTGGTTTGGTGTCGACGATCCGGCCCCCATCGGGGAGTACTGGGTGCTCTCCGGCCATCCCAACGGCGTGAGCGTGGCGGAGAACGGCCCGCTCGCCGGGATGACGCTGTTGATGCTGACCGAGCAGTATCCGGAGGCGTTTTTGGGGCACTCGCCGCAGAATCGCTTTCCGTTGCTGATTAAATTTTTGGAAGCCCAGCAAGACCTGTCGGTGCAAATCCATCCGGATGACGCGTACGCGCAGGCGCATGAGGGTGACTTTGGCAAGACGGAAGCGTGGTACGTGCTTGACTGTCCGCCGGACGGGCGGGTGAACTACGGCCACCGGTTTCCGTCCCGGGAGGCGTACTTTGCCGCGGTCCGCGAGGGGCGGGTGCGGGATTACTTGGAATATGTCCCCATCCGGCCCGGGCAGGTGGTGTTCGTGCCGTCGCGCACCTTGCACGCCCTCTTGGCCGGCACCATGGTCATCGAGGTGCAGCAGACGTCGGACGTCACGTACCGCGTCTACGACTGGGACCGTGTGGATGAGCACGGGCGCCCGCGTGCGTTGCACGTGGACAAGGCGGCCGAGGTGATGGATTTCGGCGACGAGGAGCGCCGGCGGCGAGGAGAGCAGGCCGCATTGCCCGTGCCGCAGACCTTGTTTGCAGCGCCGGGGGTGGTGCACGAGCGTTTGGTCGCCTGTCCGTACTTCACCATGGAACGGCTGCGGTTGGACAAGGGCGGGCATCGCCTGACGCGAGGGCGGGACGGCAACCCGGACATCGTGATTGTGGCTGAAGGTGAGGTCACGCTGGCCTGGCCGGACGGTGCGTTGGCGCTGCGCCGCGGCGATACGGTGCTCGTTCCCGCCACCTTGGCCGGCTACGAGGTGCGTTCCGCGGGCGCGTCGGTGATGTTGCGTGCGTTTTATTGAGCGCGTGCGCCGGAAGTGTCCGGCCTGCGCAGCATGAAGGCAGGGGGTGTGGTGTCACACCCCCTTCTTTTTCCGGATCTCCAAGCGCATCAGTTCCCGCAACAACAGATCGCGCTGACGCGGGTGAACAAGGTCCCACGCAAGGCCGTACCGGTGCAGTTTTTCAATGGGTTGCAGGTCTTCCCAGACGATGGTGGCGCGCAGTTGCCAAGGTTGCAACAGGAGCACATCCACTTCCACCCGGACGTCGGCCGGATCGACACCGTCCGGCAAGGGGTGCGGGAGGGTGAGCGGGGTTTTGGTGGCGATGCGCGCCCCGCCGGCAGAGATGTCGATAAGGATGCAGGGCAACGGATCGGTCAGGATCCGGTGCTTCGCCACCCAACGGTATGCGGCATCTTGCAGCAAAGACAAGCGAAAAAATTCGCGACGGTTGTGGTCGGATTGTTCCGCCGCCGCTCTGTGCTCTGCTTCTTTTTCCGCATGCACGGAGCACACCTCCTCGTGGGTCATCCATCTTTCCATACCTGCATCACAAGTCCTTCACACGTTCAACCTTCTCCAGGACGATAATGGGTGTATGAAGAAAGGTTCTCCGACCGCCGCAGACGCGAAAACGTCCGAGCATCATGCGCAGAGCGCGCAGAGCTGTCTCGCTTCAGTTGTTTCTGTGAACGCATGCCAAAATCCTGCTGTCTGCCCCAACACGTTCCCGGGGGTGCGCATCGTGAGGCGGTTTGCAAAGCCGGGCGGGGAAGTGCGCGGTGATGAAGCGGGACGATGATAAGAACATCTTATCATTGTCATAGACGGAGCTGATTTACAAGCTGGCGTCCGTTCTGTATAATCAGGTCATAATCCATAATATCCAATATATATACTAGGATTTTAAGTATGCGGGCCGAGCAAAAGGCTCTGGTTGAGGAGATGTGCAGCATGAGCGCGGGCGTGTTGCTGATGGGGCTTTTGGTCGGATTTCTGGTCGGATTGACCGGTGTCGGCGCAGCCTCGTTGTTGACGCCGTTCCTTGTGCTGGTCGGGGTGCACCCGACCATCGCGGTCGGTTCGGACCTGGTATACAACTCGGTGACGAAGCTGTTCGGCACGGTGCAACATGGCCGCCAGAAGACCGTTTTGTGGCCTTTGGTATGGCAACTCGCCGCCGGGAGCGTGCCGGGGGCGCTGGTTGCCATCGGCCTTTTGCACCTCGTGCCGGCGTGGCACGCCCGGAGTGAGAACATTGTGCGTCACGCCTTGGGCTATGTCCTCATCTTGGTGGCCCTGGCGACACTCGTGCGCGTGTTCTTCGGCGACAAGCTGGGCGCGAATCGTTGGCAGGAGAAGCCCTTGCGGGAAAAGTGGCCGTTGACGGTCGGCATCGGCTTCCTCGGCGGATTTTTGGTCGGTTTGACATCTATCGGATCGGGTTCGCTGTTTGCCATCGCCCTGCTTTATTTCTACCGGCTCGGCGCCGCGGAGCTCGTGGGCACGGATGTCGCGCATGCCTTTGTGCTTTCGACGGCCGCGGGTTTGGCCAATGCCGGCTTGGGCCACGTGGATTACCGGTTGGTTTTGAATTTGATCCTCGGCTCGGTGCCCGGGGTATTGGTGGGGAGCCGCCTGGCGGTCAAGGTGCCGAGCCGGCCCCTGCGGGCGGTGATGTCGCTCCTCATTTTGGCGAGCGGTTTGAAATTGGTGTGATGGACGAACGGGCGGCTGCGGGACACAGCCGCCCTTGGTACCCCTTGTTCTGACTGAGTCTCAGTACACGGGCACGGTCGTGCACTTGGTGACGTAGCTCGGGACCAACAGGAAGAACAGGACGAAGATGATGAGGAACACCACCGCCCAGCGCGTATATCCGCCAAAGACGCCGTCAAACATCCGGATTGCCTCCTTTCTCACACAGGATGCTCACACAGGATGAACCGGTGCGGTCTGCCGGGGCCGGCTTGACTGCACGCCATCACCAGAGGAAAGCCAGGGCGAGGATCCAGGCGAAGGCCAGCCACCACCAGAACCACCCGGCCCACCACCACCAAGCGCCTGGATACGCGTACGGATAGCCTCGTCCGGGATAGCCCCAATACTGTGCCAGCACGAGGTCGCCCTCCGCACGCTGTCCTTCGTTGCCGGTGAAGTTCGCGAGACCCACGGGTGCGTATTGGCGCGGCATGCGGACCAACACCGCCTGCGGCGTCACCGCTTCGACAATGCCGCGGTGAACGCCCCACGGTGTGCGGAATTGCACCCAGTGGCCGATGCACCTTTCACATTGCAGCCTGGTGACCCCCATCTCAGTCCCCCCTTTCCACAAACAGTCATATGCAGCGCAACCACCCCCCGGCATGGACACTTCTCCTACGGCATGCCAGGGAGCGGCGGTTGGCGAGGCGGGACTGGGGTCGCCAGACTGGGGGTGTGCCATGCTTGGCACGGTGCGGGAAGCTGTGCGGTGCCGAAACGAGGAGTTCTTTGCGTCAAACCTGGCGCGCTGCGAGATGGGAGAGGATGGCTTGGGCCGCCCGCTCGCCCGCGGCGATGCAGTCCGGGATGCCGACCCCGTGGTATCCGCCGCCCGCCAGGAAGACACCCGGCGCGGTGCGCGCGAGGTCTTGTTCCACCTCTGCCACCAAACGGCGGTGGCCGACGGCGTACTGGGGCATCGCGTGCGGCCAGCGCACCACGCGGTGGAACCACGGCCAAGCCGTCACCCCGAGCAATCGCTCCAGGTCTTCCCGGACGCGGCGGACCATCGCCGCATCGCTGTCGGCCAACCCTTCTTCTTGCCCGGCCCGCCCCACATAGCAGCGCAGGACGACGTACCCGGCGGGCGTGGTGTGGGGCCACTTGCTGGATACGAACGTACAGGCGCTGATGTAGGCGCCTTCGGCGCGCGGCACGAGGAATCCCGATCCGTGTGCCGGCAGACGGACCTGGTCTGCAGGATAGGCGAGCGCCACGGTCGCCGTCGATACGTACCGGATGCGCGCCAATCGCTGCGCCGTGGGCGTCAGCGCGGAGAGCAGGGGGGCTGCGGCGCCGGCCGGGGTGGTGACCAACACCGCGTCGGCGACGATCTCGCCGCGCTCGGTGCGGATCCGGTAGCTGCCGTCGGCGGCGCGGACCAGGGATTGCGCGCGGGTGCCCGGTTGCAGGTCCGCCCATTCGTACAGCACGTCGTACAACCGCTCGACCAGGGTGCGCAAGCCGCTGCGCAGCGTCACGAATGCGCTGCGGCCGCTCGCCGGATGAGCTGCCGCTGCGGGCACATCCCGCAACTGGCGCTGGCGTTCCGCAGCCGCCCCCCGGATGAGGCTGCCGTGTTCCGTCTCATACCGCGCGAGCTGCGGGAATGTGGCGAGCAGGCTCAGTTCGTCGATTGCCCCTGCGTAGATGCCGGCGAGCAGCGGTTCGAACAGCCAATCCACCATCTCGTCGCCGAAACGGCGGCGCAGCAGCGCGCCGAGCGCTTCATCGTTCGCCTCCGGCTCCGCGCGGCCTGGCGCAGGCAGGCAGAGGTCCATGAGCGCGCGGGCTTTGCCGCGTGCGGAGATGAGCTGGTTGCGCAAAAAGGCCGGGATATCCACCGGGATGCCCATGCTCGTCCCGTGCGGCATCGGCACCAGCTTTCCGCCGCGCACAATCCAGGTGCGGTGAGCCCCCGGGTCCATCGGCACGACCTCCGCCTCGAGGCCAAGGCGCCGGATGAGCTGAAGTCCGGCCGGCTTGCGGGCCAACAAAGAGTCCGGCCCGCCTTCGAGGATGAACCCCGCCTCGCGGTGCGTCTCAATCTTCCCCCCCCATTGCGGGCTCGCCTCCAGCACGGTGCACCGTACGGCCAAGCCGTCCGCTTCGCTTCGCTCCTTGATGGCGAACGCCGCCGCAAGGCCCGTGATCCCGCCGCCGAGGATGACGATGCGGGCTGTCATGCGTCCATCCCTCCCTGGCGCGCCCGCGCCTGCACCACACGTGCCAACATCCGGCAGAACGCCGGGTCGGCGTTGAGCGACGCGGTGCGCACAAGTTGCATGCCGAGGCGTTGCGCCAGGCGCTGGCACTCGATATCGATGTCGTAGAGGACCTCCAGGTGGTCCGCCACGAAACCGGCAGGACAGACGATCACGTCGTTCCACCCGTCCGCCCGCAGGGTCGGCAGCAGTTCGAGGATGTCCGGGCCGAGCCACGGCTCCGCCGTCCGGCCCGCGCTCTGCCAGGCGAACGCGAAGTGGCGCAGGCCGAGCCGTTCCGCCACCGCCTCGCCCGTCTCGCGGATTTGGCGCGGGTACGGATCGCCCACGGTGAGGATCCGCTCCGGCAGGCTGTGGGCGGTGAACACCACCATGACGCGATCGCGATCCGGAAATGCACGCATGGCGTCGGCGACACGGCGGGCGAGCAGGTCGAGGAAATCCGGTTCGAGGTGCCAGTGGTCGACATGCAGCAGCTTGGGACCGCCGAGACGCACCGCGGCCGCTTCCGCCGCCTCTTGGTACGTCCGCACGCTCATCGACGAGTAATGGGGCGCCAGGACGAGCGTCACGGCCTCCCGGATCCCGTCCGCGTACATGGCTTGCACCACCTGGTCGATGAACGGCTCCGCATGCTTCATGCCGAGATACACCCGGTAGGTATCATCCGGATCGTCGGCCAAAAAACGGGCAATCCCGTCCGCCTGGGCGAGCGTGATCGCTCTGAGCGGCGATACCCCGCCAATCGCCCGATAGCGTGCCACCAAGTCGGCGAGTTGCTCGGGCGTGGGCGGCCGGCCGCGGCGGATATGGGTGTAGTACGCCTCGACCTCCGCCAGCGAGCGGGGGGAACCGTACGCCATGACGAGGACGCCGATGGGCGAACGGTCATGCGCCTGCGGCGAACGCATCGGCGCAGGAGACAATGGCTGCATGCGGTCTCATCTCCCTTCGCGGCGCGCGAGCACCTCGCGGCCGTACGCGTGCACGAGCTCGGTCAACCGGGCCAGGGTGGCGGGATCGACAGGCGGATGGTGGTGGAGAATCCCCCAGCCGAGGTTGAAGATGAATCCGTCCGCCGCCGCGCCTTCCTCGATCACGCTGCGCGCCCGCGCCGCGAGCAGCGGCCAAGGGGCGAAGAGGAGGGCGGGATCGAGGTTGCCTTGCACGGCCGTCCTTCCTCCGAGGATGCGCCGGGCGTCCGCAAGCGGGATGCGCCAGTCAATCCCCATCACCGTCGCGCCCGTCTCGGCCATGTCCGCCAGCAGGGTGGCGGTGCCGACGCCAAAGTAGATGAGCGGGACGCCGAGGTCGGTGAGGGCGCCGAAGATGGCGCGCATGTGCGGGAGGACGAAGCGGCGGTAGTCGGCCGGAGCCAAGCAACCGACCCAGCTGTCGAAGACCTGCACCGCGGCCGCGCCTGCGGCCACCTGCGCCCGCAGGTAGCGGACGGTCATGGCGGCCAGCTTGTCCATCAACCGGGCCCACGCGTCCGGCTGCGACCACATCCACGCCTTGGTCCGCAGATGGTGCCGCGACGGGCCGCCTTCAATCAAATAGCTGGCAAGGGTGAACGGCGCTCCGGCAAAGCCGATGAGGGGCACCGGCAGGTCGCGGGCCAGCTGCCGGATGGCGGTCATGACGTACGCCAGTTCGTCTTCCGGAGCATAGAGTTGAAGCGCGGCGACGTCCGCAGGGGTGCGCACGGGACGGGCGATGACCGGGCCGATGTGCTCCTTGATCTCGAATTCGACCCCCATCGGACCGAGCGGCACCATGATATCGGAGAAGAGGATGGCCGCGTCGACCCCGAGTTGATCGACAGGCAGCCGGGTCACGGTATAGCACAGCTCCGGGTTGCGGCAGATCTCAAGCAGGCTGTAGCGCTCCCGCAGCGCGCGGTATTCCGGTTGGTACCTTCCGGCTTGGCGCATGTACCACACCGGGACGGTGTCCACCGGTTCGCACCGGCAGGCTTTGAGGAAGCGATGGTCCTTCCAACGTTCAAGCGTCACGTCGCTCGGCCTCATTTCCTGGGATGAAGAAGGGTTTGGCGCGCGCGGGTGTGTGTCACCCTGCGCACGTCCCGATCATAGCAAATTTTCGTCCTGCTTTGCGTCCGCGGCCGCATCCTGCCGGGCACGCCGCGGCGGCCGGGACCGGGGCCAATCAGCGCGCCGTTGCGTGTTTTGCCGGAAACCGATACCGGTGGCCGCCGCGAAACCGTTATAATGAAGGTGGCATTGCGGAAGTCTGCGAGATGGAAACGACCATGCGGAGGTGGCGGACAATGCAGGAACTGGATTTCTACGCGATGATGATTCAGCCGATGCGGGAGGAGTTGACCCAGATTGGCTTTCAGGAGCTGCGCACGCCGGAGGAGGTCGACGCGGTCCTGCAGCAAAAGACGGGGACCACGCTCATCGTCGTCAATTCGGTGTGCGGTTGCGCGGGCGGGATCGCCCGTCCCGGCGTGGCGATGGCCCTGCAGGGGGACAAGCGGCCGGACCGCCTGGTGACGGTGTTCGCCGGCCAGGACAAGGAGGCGACCGCGCGCGCACGGGAGTATTTCGAAGGGCTGCCGCCTTCTTCGCCGTCGATGTTCTTGTTCAAGGACGGCAAGCTGGTGGCGGCGCTCCACCGCAGCGACATCGAGGGCACCAGCCCGGAACATGTGGCCGCCCGGTTGCGGGAATGGTTCGAACAGTATTGTGCATGACGCGGCGAGGGCGGCGCGGCAGATGCGGATTGTGATTGCACCCGATTCGTTCAAAGGAACGCTCTCCGCCGCGGCGGCGGCCGCCGCGATGGCTCAAGGCGTGCGGCGGGTTGTCCCTGCGGCGGACGTGGCGGTCTTTCCGATGGCGGACGGCGGTGAAGGCACGCTGGAGGTGCTGCTCGCCGCCCAAGGCGGCGTGCGGTACGAGGTGGACACGTGGGATCCGCTGGGCCGCCCGGTGCGGGCGGCGTTCGGGTGGCTCGCGTCCGGAGCCGGGCGCACGGCGGTCGTCGAGCTGGCTGCGGCCAGCGGCTTGGTCTTCCTCGCCGAAGCGGAGCGTACGCCGAGCGCTGCGCTCGCCGCTTCGACCTACGGCACGGGCGAGCTGATCCGGGCGGCGCTCGACGCCGGCGCGGACGAGGTGGTCCTCACCCTGGGCGGCAGCGCCACGACGGACGGGGGTTTCGGCCTCCTCACCGCCTTGGGCGCCACCGCGCGCGCGGCAGGCGGCCGGCCCCTCTCCGGACGGGATGCGCGGGAGCTTGGCCTGGTGGAGCACGTCGATCTGGCCGGGCTGCATCCGCGCTTCCATCATGTGGTGTTCCGCCTGGCCAGCGATGTCACCCATCCGTTGTGCGGGCCTGACGGCGCCGCGCGCGTCTTTGGACCGCAAAAAGGGATGGACGAAGCGGCCATCGTCCGCCGGGACGAGGAATTGGCCAGGTGGGCGGAGCGGCTCTCTGCGGCGGCGCGGACCGCCGGCCTCGGCCGCGCCGCCGAGGACGTGCGCGCCGTGCCGGGCCTTGGCGCGGC
>NZ_BMOY01000018.1 GCF_014647315.1 Paenalicyclobacillus cellulosilyticus | reverse complement strand
TGCCAGGCGAGCGAGGAAGGCGAAGGGGAGAGCGAGGCTTGGCAAACGCCAACCGCTCTCCCCTTTCGCATCTCGGCGGCACGACCTGCTTCAACGGCCCGTATCCCCGCGTGCGCTCCGGCCACGCCTTGTGCGTGCGCCGTGCGCCGTGCGCTTGGGGATACGGGGCCCAAGGCGGGTGGCAGCTTACCCGGACCAGTACATATCCAAAGTGTCCCTGTATCCCCGGCCGAGGGACCCGTGCCACCAGGCGCGGGATGGCGCGCGGAGGGAACGGACACACCGGGTGGCAGCTTGCCCGCACACTGATACATACGAAAAGTGTCCTGTATCCCCGGCCGAGGGACCCGTGCCGACAGGCGCGGGATGGCGCGCGGAGGGAACGGACACACCGGGTGGCAGCTTTCCCGCGCACACTTACACATATGAAAAGTGTCCCTGTATCCCCGGCCGAACGACTCGCGCCGTAAGGCGCGGTTGGAGTGAGGCCGGGGATACAGGGACACCCCATCAATACATCATCCGCTCGTCGTGGTAATACTTGAACTCGAGCAGGTTGTTCGATGGGTCGATGAGGAAGAACGTCAGGTGCTCTTCCACCATGCCTTCGAAGCGTACCATGAGGTCTTGGAAGAACGGCAATTCCCGTTGTTTGGCCAGCTTGTACAAATTGTCGAACTGCCGACGCTCGCGGAACGTGATGCCGAAGTGGCGCGGGTACATCTTCGGATTCGGATCGATCTCGTTCGACAAATGGCAGACCAACTGGTCACCGAAGAAGTCGAGCGTGATCCGGTCTGAATAGCGGCGCGCCAGCTTGCAGCCTAAACCCTTGACGTAGAAATTGTACGCTTCGTCGAGATCGCGCGCGGGAATCGCCAGGTGAAACACGTTGTACATGTCGCGCATCCGCATCGTCCCCCTCTTGGTTTGTCACCGTCGGTGGTGGTGTGTTCCCGTGTCTGGCACGGTGCCAAAACTCACTTGGATGCAGCAGGATCGAACAAGGTCAGGGTGTCGGAACGCAGCCCCAACCGCAACGTTTCGAGGGCGATCGCGTCATCGAACGGCACGTTGGCCAGATTGACCTGCGGCCCGACCCGCTTGATGAAATAGGTCTGCAACGTCTTGTTCGGCGCTTCAAACACAATCTGATCCAGCGGAATCCCGGACTCGATGATCTCCTCAATCAATCCGTACCGAACCTCGCCGTCCGCGCGGCAGATGCCACTGGTCCCGCTCTCACGTGCTTCCGTGATCACTTTCGCCGCGCCGGCGGCCAGGTCCTGCCGCATGTATTCAATCCACCGTGCAGGATGCAGGTTGAGGGACCGCTCGCTGTCCTTGTAGCCCACTTCGCTGAACACGGTAAAATGATGGGCCAGGCGGGCGATGTATTCCGCTTTTTGGGTGTTGTCCAGATCGATGGTGCCGTTGGAGACCTCGACGTAGCGGCAGTCGTGCGCGCGGCAGAAGTCGATGTAGGCTTCCACGCGGTCTTGCAACAGAAACTTTTCGAACAGCGTCCCGCCAAAAAAGAACTCGACGCCGTGATCGCGCAAACAGCGGATTTTGTCCGCCAATTGCAGGGTCACGATGGCTGTGCCCCACCCGAACTTGACAAAGTCGATGTACGGATGGTGGCTCTGGATGACATCGGTGAAGTGAGAAGTCGGCACGCCGTTGTCGATGAGGATGGTGATGCCGCGCGTCCTTGGCTTCGCATCGCGCGGCGGCAACTGCAAAGGATGCGTGGGGACAGGTTGCGCAGTCATGCCGCTCGGACCTCCCTGGATGGGATTACCCATTTATTATACCGAAACGCCGGGACAAACATCGGCGCCACACACCGCATCCCGGCGAAAGGCTATAATGAAGGGAGCAGGACGGCAAGGCGCAGCGCCTGTGTGCAGAGGCGAAAGGAGGCGGACTGTGCGGATTGTCGCCGCGGTTTTCCGCCGTGTCGTGGTGCCGTTCCAAGACGTGTTTGCCACTTCTTACGGGCGGCAAGCGCAAAAGGACGTCGCCATCGTCGAACTCATCACGGACGAAGGGGTTTCAGGTTTCGGCGAGTGCGCGGCAGGTCCCGCACCTTTGTATACAGAGGAGACCATCGCGACGGCGTGGCACATGTGGGCAGAACACATGCTGCCCAGGTTGATGCGGGAGGCGTGGCACAGCGCGGCGGATCTCGCACGGGTGCACGAGGTGTTGGCTCCGTTGCGCGGAAACCCGATGGCCAAAGCGGCGCTCGAAACCGCGGTCTGGGATGCGTTCGCGGCGCTCACCGGCCGGCCGCTCGTTCAGTTGCTGGGCGGCGTGCGGACGGAGACCCGCTCCGGCATCAGCATCGGGCTGCAGCCGGATATTCCGACGCTGCTCGGCAAGGTGGAGCAAGCGCTCCAGCAAGGGTACGCGCGGGTCAAGGTCAAGATCCAGCCCGGGTGGGACGTCGAGCCGCTCGCCGCCATCCGGCGGGCGTTTGGCGACATTTCGCTCGCGGCCGACGCCAACGGTGCGTACCGCCTGGCGGACCTCGAACACTTGCGGCGCCTCGACGATCTCGGCCTGGCGATGTTGGAGCAGCCTTTCGCGCCCGGCGACCTGATTCATCATGCGCGCCTGCAGCAGGCTGTCCGCACGCCGGTGTGCCTCGATGAAAGCATTCGCGACGCGCACGACGTCGAGCAGGCGGCCGCCGTGGGGGCGTGCCGGGTGGTCAATGTGAAGATCGGGCGCGTCGGCGGGTTTGCCGAAGCCCGGCGTGTCCACGACGCCTGCCGCGAGCACGGGATCGAGGTGTGGTGCGGCGGCATGATGGAGACAGGCATCGGCCGCCTGCATGCGCTCGCCCTGGCGAGCTTGCCTGGATTCACCATGCCCGGGGACATCGGGCCAAGCGACCGCTATTTTGCCCAGGACGTGATTGACCCACCGGTCGCGTTCGCCCGCCCCGGGGTGTTGCCCATCGAGCCGGTGACGGGGGTGGCCGCACGGGTACGGCGCGATCGGCTGGAGGCGTGGACGGTTGAACGTGCCGCGTTTCCGTGACGGGCGGCTGGGCGTGTGCGCGGGCGGGACAAGGCAGCGCGTAACCAGGTTCCGAGGGGGTTCCCCCGGGAAGGGAGAGGCAGAACATGCCTTGGTGGGTGTGGTTGTTGGCCGCCTTGGCCTTGGGCGGGGCGGAGTTGTTGAGCGGAACGTTCGTGCTGATGTGGATTGGTCTCGCCGCGCTCGTCACCACCGTGGTGGCGTTGGCGACAGATGTCCTGTGGGTGCAGGCGGTGTGCTTTGTGGTCGTGTCGGTCGTGCTGTTGTGGTTCACCCGCGGGCCGTCCCGGCGGCTGCGCCAGCGCCGCACCTACGCCGGGCAGGTGGAGAGCCTGGTCGGCGCCACGGCGACGGTGGTGACGCCGGCCGAGCCGGAAGGGTTGGCCACCGTCCGCGTCCGCGGGCAGGTGTGGAGCGCCCGTTCCCGCCATCCGCTCGTGCCCGGGCAGACGGTCGTGGTCGTCGCCGCGGCAGGCCCGGTGCTTGAGGTGGCGGCCGTCGACGGGCAAGGGCGAACGCCGGGCGACGCCCGCCCAGACGGGCGGCCCGGGGAGAGGGGGAATGAGGCGTGATCACGTCCGTCATCGTCCTGGTCTTGATTCTGTTGGCGATTTTGGTGGTTTTGCGCGGCATTCGCATCATCCCGCAGCAGCGGGTGGCCATCGTGGAGCGGCTCGGCAAGTACCATGCCACGCTGCACCCGGGGGTCAACCTGGTGGTGCCGTTCATCGATCGCGTCGTGCGCGTGCTCGATCTGCGCACGCAGCAGGTGGTGGTGCCGCCGCAGATGGTCATCACGAAGGACAACGTGCAGATCCAAATCGACACGGTGTTCTTCTACACCATCGTCGATCCGAAGATGGCGACCTACAACATCGCCAACGTGGTCCAGGGCATCCAGAACATCACGGCGGCCAACATCCGCCAGGTGGTCGGCAAGATGGAGCTCGACGAGACCCTGGCCGGCCGGGAGAAGATCAGCCTGGCGCTGCGCACCGCGCTGGACGAAGTGACCGAGTCGTGGGGCGTGCGGATCGACCGGGTGGAAATCGTGGACATCCAGCCGCCGAAAGAGATTCAGGAAGCGATGGAGAAGCAGATGAAGGCGGAGCGGGAGAAGCGGGCCAACATCCTGCAGGCGGAGGGTGAGCGCCAGGCGGCCATCCTCCTCGCGGAGGGCGAGAAACAAAGCCTCATCTTGCGCGCGGAAGGTGAGCGGGAGTCGCGGATCCGCCAGGCGGAAGGCCTGCGCCAGGCGCAACAGCTCGAAGCGGAGGGACGCGCTCAGGCCATCCGGATGGTGGCCGAGGCGGAGCGGGCGCGGATTGAGATGTTGAAAGCGGCCGGGCTCGATCCGAACGTGTTGACGTACCAGTCGCTGGAGGCCCTGCAGGGCATCGCCAATGGCCAGGCGACGACCCTGTTCGTGCCGACGGAAGCGCTGGCGGTGCTGGGCGCGCTGGGCGCGATGAAGCTCGGGATCGACCGGGTTGGCGGCGGCCATCGCCATGCGCCGGACGCGGGCACCGGGCTGCATCCGGGCGGCGCAGGCCGTGGGACGCAGGACGGCCATCCGGAAGGGATGCAGGCATGAAGCCAGGCGGTTGGTTGGCCTGGCAGACTTTTTCCGACGGGCTTCAACAGGATTTTGCCGATGGGCGTCGAACCTAGCGAATACGGGCAGGTTTGGCGCTTTTTCATTTTGGCGCTGGTTCCGAAGGGGAGTTTGCTGATGATTGAGATGCAGGACGTGTGGAAGGAGTACCGCAACGGGACCAAGGCCATCAACGGGATTTCCGTGAAAATCGACCAGGGCGAATTCGTGTACGTCGTCGGGCCGAGCGGTGCGGGCAAGTCGACCTTCATCAAGCTGATGTACCGCGAGGAGCGCCCGACGCGCGGGCACATCTTCGTCAACGGGTTCAACATTGGACGGCTGAAAGACCGCAAGGTGCCGCTGTTGCGCCGCAACATCGGCGTGGTGTTTCAGGATTTCAAGCTGTTGCCGAAGCTGACGGCGTACGAGAACGTGGCATTTGCGCTGGAAGTCATCAACACGCCGCGGCGGGTCATTCGCAAACGCGTGATGGACGTGCTGGACTGGGTGGGGTTGGCCGACAAGGCGCACATGTTGCCGAGCCAGCTCTCGGGCGGGGAACAGCAGCGCGTGGCCATCGCCCGCGCCATCGCGAACAACCCGTCGGTCATCATCGCCGATGAGCCGACGGGCAATCTGGACCCGGACACGTCCTGGGGGATTATGAAGCTGTTTCAACGCATCAACGACCGAGGCACCACCATCGTCATGGCGACGCACAACAAGGAGATCGTCAACACGATGCGCAAGCGCGTCATCGCCATCGAGCGCGGCGTCATTGTCCGGGACGAGCCCAAAGGGTTGTACGGGTATGAGGATTAGGACCATGGCGCGCCACGTACGCGAAGGATTCAAGAACCTGTGGCGCAACGGCTGGATGACCTTCGCCTCGGTCAGCGCCGTCGCCATCACGCTGCTCATCCTGGGTGTGTTTCTCACGGTCGCGCTCAACGCGCAGCAGATGGCGAATTATGTCACGCGTCAACTGGAGATTGAGGTGTTCCTCAAGCCGAGCATCAGCGACGCGCAAGGAGAGCAGGTCGCCCAGGCGGTGCGGCAGCTGCCGGGCGTGGCATCGGTCCAGTACTTTTCCAAAGAAGACGGGTTCGCCCAGTTACGCCGCGACATCTCACCTCAGTACCGCGCTTTGATGGACGGCTTGTCTGCCAAGAACACGTTGCCGGTGAAGCTGGTCGTCAAAGCCACGTCACCGGACGAGTTGTTGCCGCTCGGGCAGGAGCTGCGGCGATTGCCGAGCGTGTACCAGGTGAACGACGGGCGGTCGGTCGTCGACAAGCTCCTCCATTTGTTCAACGTGCTGCGCAATCTCGGCCTGGTCTTCGTGGTGGGGCTGACCGTCACCGCGATGTTCCTCATCGCCAACACCATCAAAATCACCATCTTTTCCCGGCGACGGGAGATTGAGATCATGAAGCTCGTCGGGGCGACCAACTGGTTCATCCGTTGGCCGTTCTTGATGGAAGGCATGATGATTGGCGTGTTGGGGGCCGCGCTGCCGTACGCCCTTCTGGTCTGGGGTTACGCCTCCATCTATCAACGGATGAGCGGGACGTTCTTCATCCTGCCGTTCCCGCTCGTCCCGGCGTCCGATTTGGCCATCCGCCTGGCCGAGGTGATGTTCGGCCTCGGCATCGCCATCGGGGTCTGGGGCGGCGCGATGTCCATCCGCCGCTTCTTACGCGTTTGAGAGAAGGGACGGGGCGGACATGGGGACGTGGTGGAGCCTGGTCGGACAGGCGGCATGGCAAGGCCTGATCCGGCTGTTCGCAAACCCGGTCTGGTACGCCGGTTGGTTGCTCGTCATCTGGGAACTCGCCCGCAACGTGCGGCGCGAGCGCCGGCTGTTCGGCGTGCGGGTCACCCGGCCGTGGCGGGCTGTGCGCCAGCGTTTCTTGCAAGCCGCGGTAACCGGGATCATCGTCTCCGTTCTTGCCGCCGCCGCGGGCGTCGTTGTGCCGGCAAGGGTGGCTGTCGCGGTCACGGCGGTGACGGTGGTGCTCGGTTTGCTGCGGTTGCGCTTTGCTGCGACCCTGTACAGCGCCTCCGTGGTCGCCCTGGCGGCAACCGTCGCGTCGGCATTCGCTGCCGGCTTGCCGGCTCCTTGGGCGGGCATGGCGCGGGCGGTCGCCGCGTGCAATCCGGGAACGTGCCTTGCGGTGGCTGCGGCCGCCAGCTTGGCGGAATTCATCCTGTTGGTGTGGAACCGGCGCCACCCGGGAACGCCCGCCATGGTCTGGGGCCGCCGCGGGAAAGGCATCGGTTGCGCCGTCTCCCAGTTGTGCTTCGCCGTGCCCTGGCTTGCCGTCGCTCCGGGCGGCCTGGCTTGGCCTGGCCTGCTGCCGCCCGGATGGCCGTGGTTCGGCGCGGCAAGTCTCGCCGGTGCCGCAGGTGCCGCCGGTACGGCCGGTTTCGGCGCCATGGGCGTGCCTTTACTCGTCGGGCACGCGGGTTTTTGGACCACGCGCCAGCCGGGAGAAGGGATGCGGCCGGTATGGGTGTACGACGCGGTGGCTGTGGTCTGCCTGGCCGCCGCCGCGTGGGCGGTCCGCCACGGTTGGGGGGCCGCCGGTTGGCTGGCGCCCGTCCTCGCCCTCGCCAGCCGCGAGGCGATGCTCTGGTGGATGGCGCGCGCGGAAGCCGTGGGCGATCCGCTGTTCGTCCCGGTTTCTTCCGGCGTGCGCGTCCTCGGCGTCCAGCCGGGGTCGCTGGCGGCGGAGGTGGGCATCCGGCCGGGCGAAATCATCACGCACATCAATCAGGTTCCCGTCCACACCGGGTATGACCTGTATTTCGCGTTCAACCAGAATCCCGCGTATGTCCGGCTCCAGGTCGTCGATCTGCGGGGCGAACCGCGCTGGGCCGGCAAGCCGGTCTATGAAGGCGAACGCCATCGCCTCGGGTTGGTGTTGCCGCCGGATGACGGCGTGGTGCAGGCGTTTTTGCGGCCCCCCGGGCGGGGAGGCCTGTGGCAGACGCTGTACGCGCGTTTCACCGCGCGCCATCCGTCCGCACGGGAGCACGGGCAACCAGCCGCCGCGCCGCCCGGTGCCGTCGGGCCGCACCTGCAGGGCTCTGTGGCGGAACGGGGCTGAACGGTAGAAAGGAGTGACCCGCATGGATTTTGCGACGGCCCTCGGCATCGTCCTCGCCATCGCCAGCCTGGCTGTCGGTTTCACGCTCGACGGCGGAAGCCTGGTGGCGCTGTGGCAACCGAACGCCTTGATCATCATCTTCGGCGGGACCATCGGCGCGACGCTGACGTCGGTGTCCTTTTCCCAATTCGCAGGCATCGGCGCTTACTTGCGCCATGCGTTCTTTCAACGCCCGCACGATCCGCTGGCGCTCATCGATCAGCTGGTGCGCTTGGCGCAGACCGCCCGCCGCGAAGGGATTCTCGCCTTGGAAGAACAACTGGAGGCGTTTGACGACTCGTTTTTGCGCAACGGCATCCAGTGGGTGGTCGACGGTGTCGACCCGGAATTGGTCCGGCAGATGCTGGAGACGGAACTCGCGCACATCGAGGAGCGTCACGAGGCTGCGGCGAGCATTTTTGAGACCGCCGGCGGCTTTGCGCCGACCATGGGCATCATCGGCACGGTGATGGGCTTGGTGCACGTGTTGGGGAACTTGAAAAACGTCGATGCCCTCGGGCCGCAGATTGCGACCGCGTTCACCGCCACCCTGTACGGCGTGGCCAGCGCGAACGTGCTCTGGCTCCCCCTCGCCAACAAGCTGCGCCGGCGCAACGCGGAGGAAGTGCTGCTGCGGCAGATGATGATTGAGGGCGTGCTGTCGATTCAGGCGGGAGAGAACCCGAACATCCTCAGCCAAAAGCTGAAGGCATTCCTGGCACCGTCGCAGCGGACGGCGAAACGCCCGTCGGAAGCCAGGGAGATGGGGCAGACCAATGCGTCGACCGTTTAAAACACCGCACACGCGTAAGCAAAACCATGAACGCTGGTTGATCACGTACGCCGACCTCATCACCCTGTTGATGATCTTCTTCGTCGTCATGTACGCGATGTCCCAGATCAACCAGGTGAAGTTCATCGCGCTCGAACGCTCGTTGGCCGCGGCCCTGCACAAGAGCGACGAGATCCCGCTCGACAACCTGGGCAAGACCGCGCTCATCAACGCGGCCAACCCGTCCGACACGGGCAACAAGGCGCATCCGGGCGTACAGACGCACCCGGCCAAGAGCCCGAACGACAAGGCGCTCGACAATCTGTTCCAGGAAGTGCAAAACTACATCCGCGCCCATCATCTCCAGGGCAACGTGACGGTCTACAACGAGGCGCGCGGGGTGCGGATCACGCTGCGCGACGTGGTCCTCTTCGACACCGGCAAGGCGGACATCCGGCCGCAGGCCCGGGCGCTGCTCGCCGGCCTGGTCCCGTTTTTCAAACAGGTGAACAACCCGATTCTCGTCGAAGGCTTCACCGACAACCGCCCCATCTCGACACCGCAGTTCCCGAGTAACTGGGAATTGTCGGCGGCCCGCGCCATCGGCGTCGTCCGTTTCTTTCAGAGCCAGGGCATCGCCGGCGACCGGTTGGCCGGGGTCGGTTACGGGCAGTACCACCCGGTCGCGCCGAACGACACCGACGCCCACCGCCAGTTGAACCGGCGCGTCAACGTCGTCATCCTCCGTCAACCGTAGGCGCCCGGACGCACCTGCCCGCGCCGCCAAAGCGGAGAGGCCACGGCAGCACGGCAGCCCCTGGGCTGTCGCGCGGGGGCATCCGCCGCGCCGCCCCGGAACGCGTGTTCCGTTTTGTTCGCCTGCGTGATAACATAATCCTTATGCGGTATGCTTCCACGCGTTCCGTCTGCATGGAGCGGCCGCAAGGAGGTTGCAAGGATGTTCCGAGCACGCACGGCGGAAGAGGGTGAGGCGCATGGCGCCGTTGCCGGGGCGGTTTGAACTGGTTTCGGACTACACCCCGAAAGGCGATCAACCGGAAGCCATCGCCCAGCTGGTGGACGGGGTGGAGCGCGGGTTGCGCCATCAGGTGCTGCTCGGCGTGACCGGTTCCGGGAAGACGTTCACCATGGCGAACGTGATTGCACGCTTGAACCGGCCGACGTTGGTGCTGGCGCACAACAAGACCCTGGCGGCCCAACTGGCGGCGGAGTTTAAGGAGTTTTTCCCGCATAATGCGGTTGAATATTTCGTCAGTTACTATGACTACTACCAGCCGGAGGCGTACATCCCGGCCACCGATACGTACATCGAGAAGGACGCGAAGATCAACGACGAGATCGACAAGCTGCGCCATTCGGCCACGGCCGCGCTGTTGGAGCGCAACGACGTGATTGTCGTGGCCAGCGTGTCGGCCATCTACGGCCTCGGCAGCCCGGCGGAGTACAAGGAACACGTTCTGTCGCTGCGGGTCGGGATGGAGAAGAGCCGCGACAGCATCCTGCGCCGGTTGGTCGACATGCAGTATGAGCGCAACGACATCAACTTCACGCGCGGCACGTTCCGCGTGCGCGGCGATGTCATCGAGGTGTTCCCCGCCTCCCGCGGCGAGCAGGCCATCCGCATCGAGTTGTGGGGGGACGAGATTGAGCGGATCACCGAGATCGACGTGCTTACGGGGGAGGTGTTGGGTCGGCGCGATCACGTCGCCATCTTCCCGGCCTCCCACTTCGTGACGTCGCGCGCACGCCTGGAGCGGGCGATTGACCGTATCCGGGAGGAATTGGCGGAGCGCCTGGCGGAGTTGCGCGCGCAAGGAAAGCTGCTCGAGGCACAGCGGCTCGAGCAGCGGACGAACTACGACATCGAGATGATGCTCGAGATGGGGTTCTGCTCGGGCATCGAGAACTACTCGCGCCACCTGGAAGGGCGGGCGGCGGGCGAACCGCCGCACACCCTGCTCGACTACTTCCCGGAAGGGTTTTTGACGTTCATCGACGAGTCGCACGTGACCATTCCGCAGCTCCGCGGTATGTACGGCGGGGATCGGACGCGCAAGCTGACGCTCATCGAACACGGCTTCCGGCTGCCGTCGGCCGCCGACAACCGGCCGTTGACGTTCGAGGAGTTCGAAGCGCGCATCGGCCAGGTGATCTACGTGTCGGCGACGCCGGGGCCGTACGAACTCGAAAAGCAGGAGCGGATTGTGGAACAGATCATCCGCCCGACCGGTCTCGTCGATCCGGAGATCATCGTCCGGCCCGTCCGCGGCCAGATCGACGACTTGGTCGGCGAGATCAAGGCCTGCATCCGCCGCGACGAACGGGTGCTGGTGACGACGCTCACCAAAAAGATGGCGGAAGACCTCACGGATTATTTGAAGGAACTGGGCATCAAAGTCCGCTACCTGCACTCGGACATCAAGACCATCGAGCGCATGGTCATCCTGCGCGACCTGCGCCTCGGCGTGTTCGACGTCCTGGTCGGCATCAATCTCCTGCGGGAGGGGCTCGATTTGCCCGAGGTGTCGCTCGTGGCCATCCTCGACGCCGACAAGGAGGGGTTCCTGCGGGCGGAGCGGTCGCTCATCCAGACCATCGGGCGGGCGGCGCGCAAT
Organism: Paenalicyclobacillus cellulosilyticus; assembly: GCF_014647315.1. Taxonomy (GTDB): domain Bacteria; phylum Bacillota; class Bacilli; order Alicyclobacillales; family Alicyclobacillaceae; genus Alicyclobacillus_J; species Alicyclobacillus_J cellulosilyticus. The sequence continues at coordinate 44,172 of NZ_BMOY01000018.1, read as the reverse complement.
GCCAACGGACGCGTCATCATGTACGCCGACACCATCACCGAATCGATGCGGATCGCCATCGAGGAGACGGAGCGGCGCCGCCGGAAGCAGATCGCGTACAACGAGGCGCACGGGATCACGCCCCAGACCGTGCAGAAGGCGGTGCGGGACGTGATTGAGGCGACGCGCGCGGCGGAGGAAAAGTCGGATTACGTCTCCGTCGCCGCGCAGGCACAGCAGTTGTCGCCGAAGGAGCGGCGGTCGCTCATCGCCAAGCTGGAGAAGGAGATGAAGGATGCCGCCAAGGCGCTCGAGTTCGAACGCGCGGCGCAACTGCGCGACCTCATCATCGAGCTCTCCGAGCGCGCCGGTTGACCCGGCGGACTCCGTGCATCGACGGCTCATCGCTTGTTCATCGATGCCTGCAAGCCGTCTTCGCAGCGAGTCATGCTACAAAGGACGAGCGTCCGCCCCGGGCCGCGCTGAAGTGTTCGTGTCAGCGCCGGCGCAGCCGCAGGCCGGGGCGGATGCGAGCAAAGGGGTATGACCATGCGTCACGACGCCATCGTGGTGAAAGGCGCGCGCGCCCACAACCTGAAAAACATCGACGTCACCATTCCGCGCGACAAGTTCGTCGTCATCACCGGTTTGAGCGGATCGGGCAAGTCGTCGCTGGCGTTCGATACCATCTACGCGGAGGGGCAGCGGCGGTACGTGGAGTCGCTGTCGGCGTACGCGCGCCAGTTCCTCGGCCAGATGGACAAGCCGGACGTGGACGCCATCGACGGGTTGTCGCCCGCCATCTCCATCGACCAAAAGACGACCAGCCGCAACCCGCGTTCGACGGTGGGCACGGTGACGGAGATCTACGACTACTTGCGGCTCTTGTACGCGCGGGTGGGACGCCCGCACTGCCCCAACTGCGGCATCCCCATCGCCTCGCAGACGGTGGAGCAGATGGTCGACCGGCTGCTCGAATTCGAGCCGGGGACGCGGCTGCAGGTGCTGGCGCCGGTGGTGCGCGGGCGCAAGGGCGAGCACCAGAAGCTGCTCGAAGACATCGCGAAGAACGGGTTCGTGCGGGTGCGCATCGACGGCGAGGTGCGGGACCTGTCGGAGCCCGTCAAGCTGGAGAAGAACCGCAAGCACACCATCGAGGTGGTGGTGGACCGCATCGTCCTCAAGCCGGACGTGGCCTCCCGCCTCGCCGACTCCCTGGAGACGGCGCTGTCGCTCAGCGGCGGCCTGGTCATCGCGGACGTGGTGGGGCGGGAGGAGATCTTGTTCAGCCAAAACCTGGCCTGCCCGGACTGCGGCTTCAGCGTGGAAGAGCTCTCGCCGCGGATGTTTTCCTTCAACAGCCCGTACGGTGCCTGCGAGGCGTGCTCCGGGTTGGGCGTGAACATGGAGATCGACGAGGAACTCATCATCCCCGACTGGTCGAAGAGCATCGTGGACGGGGCCATCGTGCCGTGGGCGGGGTCGACGTCCACGTATTACCCGCAGCTTTTGCTGGCGGCGTGTGAGACGTTCGGGATAGACCCCTGCACGCCGGTGGGACAGCTGCCGCGGGAGCAACTGGATCGCATCCTGTACGGCCGCGGCGAGCGCATCCGCTTCACGTTCGAGAACGACTTCGGCCAGGTGAAGACGGCGGAGGTCCTCTACGAGGGCGTCATTCCCAACCTGGAGCGGCGGTACCGGGAGACGGCGTCGGAGGGCATCCGCGAATTCATCGAGGAGTTCATGAGCAGCAAGCCGTGTCCGGCATGCGGCGGCCGGCGGCTGAAGCCGCAGAGCCTGGCGGTGCGCGTGGGCGGCAAGAACATCGCCGAGCTGACCGATTTGTCGGTCGCGGAGGCGATCCAGTTTTTCGATGCGCTGCAGTTGACACCGAAAGAGGAGGCCATCGCCCGCCTGGTGCTGAAGGAGATCCGGGCCCGTCTGGGCTTCTTGCGCGATGTGGGCCTGGAGTACCTGACCCTCTCGCGTGCCGCCGGCACCCTGTCGGGCGGCGAGGCGCAGCGCATCCGCCTCGCCACCCAACTCGGTTCGAGCCTCGTGGGGGTGCTCTACATCCTGGATGAGCCGAGCATCGGCCTGCACCAGCGGGACAACGAGCGGCTCATCCGCACCCTGGAACAGATGCGGGACAGAGGCAACACGCTCATTGTCGTCGAGCACGACGAGGACACGATGCTCGCCGCCGACTACATCATCGACATGGGACCGGGAGCCGGGGTGCACGGCGGCCAGGTGGTCGCCGCCGGGACGCCGCAGGAGATCATGGCCGATCCGCAATCCCTGACCGGCCAGTACCTGTCGGGGCGGCGCTTCATCCCGGTGCCCGCGGCGCGCCGGGGCTGCGACGGCAGGTTTCTCACGGTGCGCGGCGCGCGCGAGCACAACCTGAAGGACGTCACAGTCCGGATCCCCGTCGGCGTCTTCACCTGCGTCACCGGCGTGTCGGGATCCGGCAAGTCGACGTTGGTGAACGAGATCTTGTACAAGGCGCTGGCGCGCGACCTCAACGGCGCCCGGGTGCGGCCGGGCCAGCATGACGGCATCGACGGCCTCGAGCACTTCGACCGGGTCATCGACATCGACCAGTCGCCCATCGGGCGAACGCCGCGATCGAACCCCGCCACGTACACCGGGGTGTTTGACGACATCCGCGACCTGTTCGCCGCCACGCCGGAGGCGAAGATGCGCGGGTACAAAAAGGGCCGCTTCAGCTTCAACATCCGCGGCGGCCGCTGCGAGGCGTGCCGGGGCGACGGCATCATCAAGATTGAGATGCACTTTTTGCCGGACGTGTACGTGCCGTGCGAGGTGTGCAAGGGCACCCGCTACAACCGGGAGACGCTCGAGGTGCGGTACAAGGGCAAGAACATCGCCGAGGTGCTCGATATGACCATCGAGGACGCGCTCGCGTTCTTCGATGCCATCCCGCGTATCCAACGCAAGCTGCAGACGTTGGTCGACGTCGGCCTCGGCTACATGCGGCTCGGCCAGCCGGCGACGACGCTCTCCGGCGGCGAGGCGCAGCGGGTGAAGCTGGCTTCCGAACTGCACCGGCGCAGCAACGGCCGCACCCTGTACATCCTCGACGAACCGACTACCGGGTTGCACGTGGCCGACATCGAGCGCCTGCTCACCGTGCTGCACCGGCTGGTGGACGCCGGCGACACGGTGGTGGTCATCGAGCACAACCTGGACGTCATCAAGACGGCCGACTACATCATCGACCTCGGCCCGGAGGGCGGCGAGGGCGGCGGCCAGGTGGTCGCCGCCGGGACGCCGGAGGAGGTCTGCGCCGTGCCGGAGTCCCACACCGGCCGCTTCTTGCGGCGCATTCTGGAGCGGGATCGCGCCCGGATGGCCGCGGCGGAACGGCAGGCGGCCGCCGCCGCACAGGAAGCGGCGGCACGGCAGTCCGTTGCGGCACGGCAGACCACTGCGGAACGGCAGGAGACGACCGCATGAACGCATGGTGGCACGATCCGCTCCTGGCTTGGGCGGACATCGCCGAGGCAGCGGTGGCGGTGGAGCGGTACGCCGCTCCGCCGGCCAGGCGCAGGGTGGGGGACTGGTGGCGGCGCGGCCGCGCGTGGTGCGTGCATTTGGATGAGGTCCACTTTGCGGTGGTGGAGCCGCCCGACCTGGACCGCCGCCTGCGCGCAGCGTTGTCGTGGACGCTGCGGGCGCTGGCGGAAGCAGAGGGGCGCGGGTGGCGGGAACGGGTGCGGGCTTGGTTGGCGGAACTGGTGAACCTGCCGGATGAGGCGCTGCTGCGCCGCATCGCAGAAGGCCATGCGCCCACCGAGCCGATGCCCGGGGACGGCCCGGGTCCGGGGCGGTTTGTCGTGCTCCACATCGGGCCGGCGGGTGCGGCGGAACCGGCGTCGCGCGCCGAGTTGGCGGCGGCGGTGCGGGAGGTGGCGTTGGCGCAGCGCAGCCACGCCTGGCTGGGTTGGGTTCCCGGCGGCACGGGCGGACAAGGCCGGCACGCCCGCCGTGGCGGACAGCCGGCGGACGGTGCGCAGGCAGCGCTCTTGTTCTGGCCGCTGGATGATGTGGAGGACGCACGCGTCATGGACGGGCTGACCGCGTTCATCGAGACGTTGGCCGCCGAGGCGTTCGCCGCGTGCGCGGCGTTCGTCGGCGCGCCGGTGCTTCAGCCGCAGGATGCGTATCTCGGGCTCGCGACCGCGGTCGCGGCCTGGCGCAGCCGGTTGTGGACGGAAGGCGCGCGCAAGGTGGTGGTGTGGGGAGAAAACCCTGTGGCCCACCTGCTGCAGGCCATCCCGGCGCCGGTGGTCCGCCTTTTCCTCGACATGGTGCGCGCCCAAGCGCCGGGCGGCGACGTCCGGTTGGCACCGGAACTCGCGGAAGCGCTGCGCGGGCTGATTGCCGCCAACCTGAACGTGAGCGAGGCAGCGCGGCTCCTGTATCTCCACCGCAACACCTTGATGAACCGGATTGAACGCATTCGCGCCCAGACCGGGTATGACATCCGCGACTTCGACGCGGCACTGGCGCTGTGGCTGGCGACGCTGCTCGCGGGCGAGGAGACCGAGGCCGGCGGATTGGGCTCCGGGTCCGGGGCCAGTGCGACCTGCCTACGCCGAATGCGGTGAATTCATGCAGGTTGCCTGTCGGACGCCTGCCGTGGCTTCGGTATACTGAAACCAGACCCGAAGCGTTTTCAAGCGTGTGGATGGGAGGATGAAGCGTGGCACGCGTACTGTTGCAAAACATCTGGAAGCGGTATCCGGGTGACGTGGTGGCGGTCAAAAACTTCAACCTCGACATTCAGGACAAGGAGTTCGTGGTGTTCGTCGGTCCGTCCGGTTGCGGCAAGACGACGACCCTGCGCATGGTGGCCGGGCTGGAGGACATCACGGAAGGCGACCTGTACATCGGGGACCGGCGCGTGAACGACGTGGCGCCGAAAGACCGCGACATCGCCATGGTGTTCCAGAACTACGCGCTGTATCCGCACATGACGGTGTATCAGAACATGGCGTTCGGCCTCAAGCTGCGCAAGTTCCCGAAGGCGGAGATCGACCGGCGGGTAAGGGAAGCGGCGCGCATTCTCGACATCGAGCACCTGCTCGACCGCAAGCCGAAGGCGCTCTCGGGCGGTCAGCGGCAACGCGTGGCGCTCGGCCGTGCCATCGTCCGTGAGCCGCAGGTGTTCCTGATGGACGAGCCGTTGTCGAACCTGGATGCGAAATTGCGCGTGCAGATGCGCGCGGAGATCCGCAAGCTGCACCAACGGATCCAGACGACGACCATCTACGTCACGCACGACCAGACGGAAGCCATGACGATGGGTGACCGGATTGTCGTCATGCGCGACGGCGTCATCCAACAGGTGGCGACGCCGCAGGAGGTGTACAATCACCCGGTGAACATGTTCGTCGCCGGGTTCATCGGATCGCCGGCGATGAATTTCCTGCGCGGCGAACTGGTGGAGGAGGGCGGCAGCATCTACTTCCGGGCACCGGAGATCTCCATCCGCTTGCCGGAGGGCCGCTACCCGGCGTTGCGCCAGGCGGGCGTCATCCGCAAACCGGTCGTGCTCGGGATCCGGCCGGAGGACCTGCACGAGGACGAGGTGTTCCAAGCCACCTATCCCGAGGGGACCATCACCGGGCGCGTCGAGGTCGTGGAACACATGGGGTCCGAGCTGTACTTGCACTTTACCAAGGGTGGCCAGCCCATCGTGGCACGCGTCAGCGCGCGCTTCGATCCGCGGCCCGGCTCGGAAGTCAAGCTGACGATGGACATGAACAAGCTGCACATCTTCGACGCCGAGACGGAACAGGCGGTCGGCGTGGCCGGCACCTCGCCGGCGGCGGCCGGTGTGCGCTGACCGGATGCACGGCAAGGCAAGGCGCGGACGCGAACAAGGTGCCGCACGGTCGTGAAGTGTGGGGCGGTCTGCTCCACACTTCACGCGCATCCGGGGGAAAGCGGGGGATGGCCAGTGGCCCAGGAGAAAGCGGTGACGGTGCGGGAGTTGGTCGATGAGCTGGGCTTGAACATCTTCAATGCTGGCGCGGACCTGACGCGCCGGATCACGACCGTGGACATCAACCGGCCAGGCCTCGCGCTCGCCGGGTACTTCCGGCACCACCCCGCGGAACGGATTCAGCTTTTGGGGCGCACGGAGCTGTCGTTCCTGGCCGTCATGGACCCGCGGGAGCAAGCGCGGCGCCTGTTCGCCCTCTGTTCCTACGAACAGACGCCGTGCATCGTCGTCTCGCGCGGCCAGCAACCGCCCGACGTCCTGTTGGAGGAGGCGACGGCACGCGGGTTGCCGGTCATCGGCACGGCGATGGTGACGACCCGTGCGGCTTCGGTGATCTCCACCTTCCTCGAAGCCCGCTTGGCGCCGGAGACGCTCATCCACGGCGTGCTCGTCGACGTGTACGGCATCGGAATTCTCATCACCGGATCGAGCGGGATTGGCAAAAGCGAGACCGGGCTTGAGCTCATCAAGCGCGGGCACCGGCTGGTGGCGGACGATGCGGTCATCATCCGCCAGGTGGGAGAAGACACCTTGGTGGGCAGCGCGCCGCCGCTGTTGCGCTATTTGCTCGAGATCCGCGGGCTCGGTGTGCTCAACGCGATGACCCTGTTTGGCGCCGGGGCGGTGCGCACCCATAAGAAGGTGTCGATGGTGATCCACCTGGAAGCGTGGCGGGACGACGTGGCGTACGACCGCCTCGGCATCGACGAGCACACGCAGCGCATCCTCGGCGTCGACTTGCCTGCGGTGACCATCCCGGTCCGGCCCGGACGGAACTTGGCGGTCATCGTCGAGGTGGCGGCGATGAACTACCGGCTCAAACGCATGGGGTATCACGCCGCGCTGGAGTTCACAGAGCAATTGCGCCGCGCCATCGATGAACACGACGACCTGTGAACGCCGGTTGATGGCGTGGGGTGCAACGAGAGGAGCGCGACACGGTAAGAGATGGTAATCCGAGTTTGAAGAAGGATTTTCTCCCTGTTTGTCGAATACAGCCGGGGACAAACAGGGAGGGATCGGATGCGCATCGCCGTTCGCATCGTGTTGGCGGCTTGGACAGCCTTGGCGTTCTTCCTCGGCGCCGCAATCTTCCTCGAACACTGCCTCACGCAGCTTCCCGCATGGGAAAAAGTGTATCGCGACGGCCGCTACATCGGGATGGTGCCCGCGCGGGCGAGCGTCGTCACCGCCATGCGCAGCATTGCCGATGGGTACGGTTTGTCGATCGCGTTTGCACCGGTGCATGCGTCGGTGCCGGCCGGCTACGACTGGCGGCGCGTGGCGGAACTCCCGGTACCGGCCGCGGCCATCACGGTCGACGGGCGGCCGGTGGTATACACGCGCAATCTGCAAGCGGCGAACACGGTGCTGCAACAGGTGCGGCGCGCGCTCATCCCCGCCGGGATCCGCGTCACGTCGGTTCACTTTGTCCGCCGCGTCGGCGTGCGGCCTGCGGTCGTCGGCGCGCTGCGCGTCCAGACCGTGCGGCGGGCGGTGCACGCCATTCTCTACCCGGATGCGCGTCCGCTCGCCAGCCGCGCCGAGTTTCTCCGTATCCCCGGCGTGGCAAGGAGCCTCGGTGCGGATGCGGTGCGGCCCGCCGGGCGGCAGGCGGATGTGCACCCACTCCTCGATGTGGTCGCGACGGCGGCAGCGGTGCGCGTGGTCCGCGTGCCGTACCCAGTGCACTACGTCGCCACCGACCGCTTGCCGCGCGGCCAAGTGCGGGTCATCCGCCGCGGCACCCCGGGCCAGGTGCGGCAACGGGTGTTGATCCGCTACATCAATGGCCGGGCGGTGGGGCAGGAGGTGGTCGGCACCGCCACCATCCGCAAGGCGGAACCGGAGGTGGCGCTGCGCGGGACGAACGACGGCATCGCGCAAGGGGAGTGGGTGTGGCCCACCGACAGCCACTTCATCACGTCGCCGTTCGGCCCCCGCATCTTGGGCGGGCGGTATGAGTTCCATCCCGGGGTGGACATCGCCTGTCCTATCGGCAGTCCGGTGTACGCCACCAACGACGGGCAGGTCATCGACGCCGGGTGGAACAGCGGCGGCTACGGCAACTGGGTGTTGATCGACAACGGCCGGGGTGTGGAAACGGTGTTCGGCCATCTCTCGCGGGTGATGGTGCATGCGGGCCAGGTGGTGGCCAAAGGGCAGTTGATTGGTTACTCGGGCGAGACCGGTGAAGCCACCGGGCCGCACCTGCATTACGAGGTGCGGCTCAACGGCCGGCCTGTCTCACCGACGCCGTACATGTGAGGGTGTGCCTGCGGGTGAACGCCTGCGGGCAGGAGGGGGGACGGCCGGCCGCTGTATTGCAGCCAAAGCTGATGCAGCGCGCGGGTGCAGCCCACGAACAAGAGCTTGGCGGACAGCGGATCGGCAGTGTACGACGACTCATCCACGTCCACCATCAGCACGGCGTCGAATTCAAGGCCTTTCGCCAGGTAGACCGGCAGCACCGAGACCCCGCCCTCATAGTGCTCGTCGCCGGCGCCTATCCGGTGCGCCGGGATGCCGGATGCCGCGAGAGCCCGCGCGTATTCGTCGCACGCGGCGTCGCTGCGGCAGATGACGGCAATGGTGGTGTGCTCGGCCTGCAAGCGGGCCACCGCCGCCGCGGCGCGCTCGTAACGCTCCTCTGCGGCGACCGGTTCCACCCGGACCGGTTCCCCGCTGCGGAACACCGGGCGCGCCGGGACGAACCCGGGCGTGCCCGCCGCAATCTGGTTGGCGAATTCGATGATCTCCATGGTCGAACGGTAGCTCACGTCGAGCTTGTGGAACGTCCGGCGTTCGGCAGGGAACAACCGCAAAAATTCCTCCCAATCGTCTATCCCCTGATAGCTGTGGATGCTCTGCGACAGGTCGCCGAGGATGGTGAACGACCCCTGCGGGCAGAACTGCTGCAGCAGGATGATCTGCAGCGGCGAGAAGTCTTGCGCCTCGTCGATGACGACGTGATCGAACGTCTCGTCGCTGCGCACGCCGCGCAGGCGCACGTCCAGGTACAGGATGCCCGCCAGGTCTTCCGCGTCGACGAGCGGCCGCCTTGCCTCGCCGGCGGCGGACAAGGCCGGGCGCGACCTGTCCGCCTTATGCTGGTTCGCGCCGGTTGCGGCCGCTGCCTCCGTGTCTGCGGCGCGGCGAATGCGGCTGCCGCTTGCGCCTTGACCGCGGAGGCTGCGGTGGTATGCGGCGACCCAGTCCGGCACCGCCGCGGCAGCGTTTGGCGTCCACGCACTGTCTTTGCGCAGCAAGGCTTCATACAGCGCCCACGGTGTCACGTCCGGCCAGCGGCTGGCGTACGCGTGGTAGCGGTTGGCCGCTTGCTGCCGCCGCGCCGCCTTCTCCTCGCGGCTCCACTCGGCTTCGGCAATCCGCGTCTCATACCAACGCTTGACCCGGGCGAGCACCCTGTCTCGCCGGCGCAGGGGCGGTTCGTGCCGGTAATCGGCGTAGAACCACTCCCGGATGGTCGCCGCGGGCAGCACTTCCCCCGCCCATGGCGAGAAATCCACGTCCGGCACGGCCGACGCGGTCCACTCTACCACCGCTTGGTCGAGGACCTCGCGCAGCGCGGGCGAACCTTTGTACTTCAACACCCGGTACGCCTCGGCGAGCGCAGGATCCGGCTGCACCGCGAACCAGCGCGCCAGGCGCTCCCGCGGATCGCGGAGGCGCACCTGGTGGCCGAGTTTGGCCAACGCCCAACGGGTGAACGTGGTCTGCTGGATGCCGCCGACGCCGAGCTCGGGCAACACTTCCGAAATGTAGTCGACGAACATGGCGTTCGGCGCGAAGATGATCATCCGCTCGGGGCGCATACGGTCCGCGTACTGGTACAGCAAATAGGCCAAGCGGTGCAGGGCGACGGTCGTCTTGCCGCTCCCGGCAACGCCCTGGATGACGACCGCGAGGTTGCGGTCCGCGCGGATGATTCGGTCCTGCTCCGCCTGGATGGTGGCGACGATGTCCCGCAGCCGGTGGTCCCGGTGTTCGCTCAGGCGGTAGAGCAAAAACTCGTCGGCGACGCCGAGGTTCTCCTCGCCGCGGACGTAGCTGTCGACGACGCGCTGCAGCTTGCCCTGGCGGATCACGATGTTCCGTTTGCGGTCAATCCGGCCCTCCACCCAGCCGTCCGGTGACATGTATCCGGCGCGGTCTTGCCCTTGCTGGCCGGAGAAGGTGTAAAACATGCTCGCCACGGGGGCGCGCCAGTCGATCACGATGGGATCGCCGCTGTCGGGGTCGAGGATGCCGCGCTTGCCGATGTACAGCCGTTCGGGGATGGGTTGATCCCCTTCCGCGAAGTCGAGACGCCCGAAGTACGGCTCCTGCAGCGCGCGCTGGAGGGCGTCCGCCAGCTGGGCGCGGGTCGCCGCCACCACCTGGGCGGCGACAATATCGGCCGTCTCCGCTTCGTCCGGGTCACCGCTTGCCGCAGGCTGCTCCTTTTGGCGCAGCCGATCCAGCTGGGCGGAGATGCGGCCGGTCACCTCGTGCAGGTGCTGCAGTTCTTCTTGGAATGCGGCGTCCACGGTCACATCGCCTCCGGGGCTTCAAGGCCGAGCAGGTACAGCGCGTACGCCACGACCTGCCGCGCGGCGTCCGTGAGGGCGAGCCGCTGCCCCCGCACCGCCGGTTCGCTGGCGAGAATCGGGTGGTCGTGGTAGAAGCGGTTGAAAGCATGGCAGACGTCGAGGGCGAAGCGCGCGATGAGCGACGGATCGAACTCGTCGACCGCGCGCTCAAACACCTCGTTCGCCTGCGCCATCAGGAACACCAGGTGCCATTCGGCGTCGTCGAGCTCGCCGAAGGCGGGGCTGACAGGCACCGAGACGCCCTCCTGCTGCGCCTTGCGCAGGACGCTGCAGGCGCGGGCGTGGGTGTATTGCACGTAGGGACCGGTTTCCCCGTCAAAGTTGAGCACTTCCTCCCAACGGAAGTCGGGATCGTGCATGCGGTAGGTTTTGAGGTCGTTGAACACCACGGCGCCGACCCCGACCGCGCGCGCGACGGCGTCCTTGTCCTCCAGACCCGGGTTCTTTTCCTCGATGATCCGGCGCGCTTCCGCGATGGCCCGGTTGAGCACGTCCTCCAGATAGACCACCTTGCCGCGCCGGGTGGACAAGCGCTCGCCGTTGTATTTCATCATCCCGAACGCGACATGGCGGCAGTGCTGCGCCCAGGGCTTGCCCATCAGCTCCAGCACCTTGAACACCTGTTGGAAGTGCAGCGTCTGCTCGGCGCCGACGACGTAGATGAGGTGGGTGGCACCGAGTTCGTCGTGCCGGTAGATGGCGGCCGCCAGGTCGCGGGTGGCGTAAATGGTGGCGCCGTCCGACTTGCGGATGATGCACGGCGGCATCCCGTATGCGGAGAGGTCGACGACCTCGGCGCCCTCGCTCGCCACGAGCAGCCCGCGCGCCCGCAGCTCCTCCACCACCGCGTCCATCTTGTCGTTGTAGAAGCTCTCGCCCAGGTAATGATCGAACCTGACGCCGAGCAGGTCGTACACCTGCTGGAAGGCCTTCAGGCTTTCTTCGATGAACCAGCGCCAGAGGCTGCGCGCCTGTTCATCGCCGTCCTCGAGGCGCTTGAACCAAGCCCGCGCCTCGTCCTCCAATTCCGGGTGTTCCTTGGCTTCTTCGTGAAAGCGGACGTACAGCTTGAACAGTTCGCGCACCGGATCGGCGCGGACGGCTTCTTCGTCGCCCCACTTGAGATAAGCGACGATGTTCTTGCCAAACTGGGTGCCCCAGTCGCCGAGGTGGTTGATGCCGATGACCCGGTAGCCGTCGGCGCGCAGCAGGCGGACGATGGACTCGCCAATCATGGTCGACCGCAGGTGGCCGACGCCAAACGGTTTGGCGATGTTGGGGGAGGAATAGTCCACCGCAGCCGTCATGCCCACGTTGCGGCGGCGCGAGAACAGCTGCTCGACGCCTTCCTGGATGGTGCGCACCAACTGTTCCGCCACAGCGGAGCGCACCAATCGCACGTTGACGTAGCCGTTCACCGCTTCGGCCGCAGCGAACGCACGGGAGCCGCGCAGGCCTTCCGCCACCTGGATGGCAATCTCCTGCGGGCTCTTGCGCAATGTTTTCGCCAGCCGGAAGCAAGGGAGTGCCAAATCCCCCATCTCCAGGCTGGGCGGATGCACGATGAGCGCTTCCAGTTCGCCGGCCGGAAGAGACAGGATATGGCCGGCCGCTTCCGCAAACGCAGCTTTGATGGCTCTCACGATGCTTCCTCTCCTCGCCGAAGAGATCACGTCCCAGAGATCGAGTAATTATAGCATGAAGCGCAGGCGCACGGAAATTTCCTGCGTCAGAACGGGTGTGTTATACTCGACGCAAACGGCGTGCGGTGATTGGAGCGGCAGTCCGCGTCCCGCTCCGGGCGCGGCGACCGGGGGTGACCACATGGATACGTCTCAGACGAATGCGCCGGCGGCGCGGCAGGACGGACGCGGCCGCCGCGGCAACGTGATCCCGATGCGCCTCGACGCCGCCTTCTTCCACGAGCGCGGCGTGAAGTACTTGCAGCGGCACGACTTCGAGCGGGCGCTCAAGGCGTTCCGCAAGACGGTGGAATACGAGCCGGACAATCCGGTCCATCACTGCAACCTGGCCGGGGTGCTCGCGGAAATGGGCGACTTCGCGGCGTCGAACGAGGTGCTCCTGCGCGTCCTGGAGGAGATTGCCCCCGACATGGCCGAGGTGCAGTTTTACCTGGCCAACAATTACGCCAACATGGGCGAATACGAGATCGCGGAAGAATACGTGCTGCGCTACCTGGACGCGCGTCCGGACGGCGAGTACGCCGAGGACGCCCGGGAGATGCTCAGCATCCTCATGGACGAGTTCGGCGGCGGCAAGGCGTTGGCGCGCTGGCAGGACCGCTGGCGCGAGCAGGAGCGCGAGGCGGCGAAGCGCGACGGCCGCCACCTGCTGGAGGAAGGCCAGTTCGAGGCCGCGGTGGAATGGCTGGAGCAGGTGGTTCGCCGTGAGCCGGACAACCTGGCCGCGCGCAACAACCTGTCCCTGGCTTACTATTATACCGGCCAATACGAGGAGGCGGTCCGCGGCGCGGAAGGGGTGCTGGCGGAACAGCCGCACAACCTCCACGCCCTGTGCAACCTGGCGTTGTTCAGCGCGCACGTGGGACCGAAGGCGCGCCTGGAGGCGTGCGTGCAGAAACTGGCCAAGGTGTTTCCGCTGCACTACGACCTGGCGCTCAAGGTGGGGACGACGCTCGGCCTCGTCGGCCAGCACCAGGCGGCGTTCAGCGTGTTCGAGCGGTTGGCGCGCATCGCCGCGGAACCGGATCCGGCGCTGTACCACTGCGCCGCGGCCGCGGCGGCCAACGCCGGCCGGTTTGCGGCGGCGCGGCGGTATTGGCGCCTGCTCGCCCGCTTCGCGGAGACCGAGGACCTGGCGAACTACTATTTGAAACAGCTGGACGCGGCGGCGGCCGCAGGCCGGCGCTCCCTGCGCGTGAGTTACCAATACGACCTGCCGCTGCACGAGCAGTTCACCGAGATGAAGCGCCGCCTGCAGGCGGGCGACCTCACCGCCTGGCGGCGCGATCCGCTGCTGCGCGCCTCCCTCTACTGGGGGCTGCGCCACGGCGACGACGAGACGCGCCGCGTCGTGCTGCGCACCCTCGCCTGGCTGGCGGACGCGGATGCGGAGAGGGCCATCCGGCTCTTCCTCAAGCGACCGCAGGTTCCGCCGGCGCTGCAGGCGGCCGCGCTGTTCGCCCTCCAGCGCTGCGGGGCGCGCGGGCGGATTGACGTGTGGGTGGACGGCGAGATCGCGCCGGTGCGGATGAGTGCGCTGCCGAAAGACTTGGTGCTCGGCATCGAGCCGGTCTGGCAGGAGGTGTGGCGCCTGGCGGAGGACTGGTTCAAGGCGCACCGCAAGCGGCAGCACCTGGGCCGGGCAAAGCGGTTGTGGGTGGCGTTCGCGGAGCACGCCTTCCTGCACGGGCGGGTGCGGGTGACGCGGCCGCCGGTGTGGGCGGCGGCATTGGTGTACGTGGTGATGAAGCGGTTTGACGCAGGTGTCCGCCGGAAGGACGTGGCGGCCGACTTCGCTGTCGCGGTGCCGGCGGTGTCGCGCGCAGCCGGCCGGTTGCAAGGGTTCGCGGACGGCTGCGCGGAGGACGGCTGACGGCGGATGCGAAGACGGCTGACGTGATGGTCGCGGTTGTCACCGATTCTTCACCACGGTGTAACAAAAATTAAAGTCGCTGTAACACGATTGAAACACAAGCCTTTTATGATGAAGATGCATCACATTTGACCCCCTTTTCATATAGATCCATGGATTGTGGCGTCCGACGACGGGCGCCGTCTTTTTTTGCCCGGCGTCGTTTGTCGGCAGGGGGGCGGCGTGCTATGCTAGCCGTAGCGAGGTGACCAGGGTGCAGATCATCGTGAATTGCCTGGTGCGCTGGCGCGGCGGCATCGTGATGCTGCACAAGCCCCGGCGCGGCCTGTGGTTCCTGCCCGGCGGCAAGGTGGAGCCGGGGGAGTCATGGCCGGACGCCGTCCGCCGCGAGGTGTGGGAGGAAACCGGTCTGCGGCTGGGGCGGGTGACGCTGTGCGGGGTGCACGTCCTCGTGACGGCGCCAGGTCCCGGGCGGGAGGCGGTGTATCGCACGCTCGCCCAGTTTGCCGGCGAGGCGGCGGGCGGTGAGTTGCTCGCCGTGAGCAAAGAGGGCGAGGTCAAGGTCATACGTGAAGAACAGATCGCCCGTCTGCCGATGGATGAGGGCGACCGGATCATGCTGGAGCACACCCTGCGCGCGGCGGCGTCGGGCGGTGTCGTGTGGTTCGGCCGCTTCGAATACGGATGGGATGAACAGCTGGTGCGTTGGCGGGCGGAGATGGGGGCGTAAGGTCCGCTCCGCATCGGGCGTACACGCGGAAGCTGTGTTCCATCGCGCGGACGGTTTCCATCCATCACCGGGGAGGAGAAGCGGATTGAAGCTGTATTTCGGCGTGGACATCGGCGGGACGCAAACCAAAACCGCGCTCGTCTCGGAGCAGGGGGAGATCCTCGACAAACGTTCGTTCGCCACCGCCGCGGAGCGCGGGTTGGACGATTTCAGCCGGCGCGTGCGGGCAGAGCTCGACCTGGCGGTACGGGCGGCGGGCGTCGACCCGGCGGACGTGCAGGCGGTCGGGGTCGGTGTGCCGGGGTTTTTGGATGTCGAACAAGGCGTGCTCGTCGAGGCGGTCAATCTCGGCTGGGTGAACCTGCCGCTCGTCCGGGTGCTGGCGGACGCCACAGGGCGCCCGGTGGCGATGGAAAACGACGCGAACGTGGCGGCGCTCGGTGAGGCGTGGATTGGGGCCGGGCGCGGGGCGAAGAGCGTGCTGTGCGCCACCGTCGGCACCGGGGTCGGGGGCGGCATCGTGATCGGCGGCCGTCTGTACCGGGGCGTCAACGGCATGGCGGGGGAGATAGGGCATTTGACGGTGCGGCGCGAAGGCGGCCACCGCTGCAACTGCGGCAAGCTGGGTTGCCTGGAGACGGAGGCGTCGGCCTCGGCCATCATCCGCGAGGCGCGCCGCCTGCAGGCGGAGGGGAAACTGCCGCAGGATGGTCCCATCGACGGGGCGGAAGACGTGTTCGCCCTGTGGCGTGCGGGCCACGCCGCGGCGGCCGGCGTGGTGCGGGAGGCGGCGCGCTGGCTGGGCTACGGGCTGGCGCTGTGCGCCATCACCTTGAACCCGGACGCCATCGTGATTGGAGGCGGTGTCTCCAAGGCGGGCGAGGCGTGGCTGGCGTTGGTCCGGGAGGCGTTTGTCGAGTACGCGCTCCCGCTCGTGGTGGAGGCGGCGCGCTTCCAGCTGGCGGAGCTCGGCAACGACGCAGGCGTCATCGGCGCGGCCAGGCTGGCGGCGCACCACGTGGAATCGTTGTAAGCTGCGCCGGCATGCCGCAGGATGCCGGTGCGGCGGTTGCTTGCCCCGGCGCTGTCCGCGCGGGAGTCTCCACCAAGGCCGCACGCGTCCGCCGGCGTCCCGCACCGGGTTCGCAGGGGGGAGGACGATGACCATCGAGCTCATCATCATCACGGGCATGTCCGGTGCCGGCAAGTCGGTCGCCATGCAATCCCTGGAGGACATCGGCTACTTCTGCGTCGATAACCTCCTGCCCGCGCTCATTCCGAAGTTTGTGGACATCGTGCGCCAGTCGGGCGGCTCGCTGCACCGGATTGCGCTGGCGTGCGACCTGCGCGGCGGCGAGTGGTTCGAGAAGCTGCTCGACATCGTCCACCAGCTGCGACAGGACGCCGGGGTGGCGCTGCACCTGGTGTTTTTGGACGCGGACGATGAGACCCTGGTGCGCCGGTTCAAGGAGACGCGGCGCCCGCACCCGTACGACAGCGGGCCGCGCTTGCTGGAAGCGATTCAGGCGGAGCGGGCGGCGCTGGCGAAGGTGCGCGCGGAAGCGGACGTGATCCTCGACACCAGCGGGTGGGCGCCGGCACGTCTCAAGCAGGAACTGGTGCAGCGGTTCTCCCGCCGTGAACGGCGGTTGCCGGTGCACGTGATGTCGTTCGGGTTCAAGTATGGCATTCCCATCGACGCCGACATGGTGTTCGACGTCCGGTTTCTTCCCAACCCGCACTACGTGGACGACCTGCGCCCGTATACCGGCGAGGATCAACCGGTGTACGACTACGTCATGCAGTGGCCGGCGACGCAGGAGTTTCTCCGCCGCTTGGAAGGGTTGCTCGATTTCCTCATCCCCGAATTCGTGAAGGAAGGCAAGAGCCACCTGGTCATCGGCATCGGCTGTACCGGCGGCAAACACCGTTCGGTGGCGATTGCGCGCCGCTTGGCGGATCACCTGCGCCAGTACAGCGACGTCCACGTCACGCACCGGGACAGCAGGCGGGAGGGCTGACCGTGAGGCAGTGGTGGTTGATAGCCTGGACCGCCGGTTGCTTCGGATGCGGTATCTTGGCTGCGAGCGTCGGTTGGCACCGCCGGCCGGACGACTACGCCGTCTTGGGCGGCGTGGTGTTGCTGCTGGCGTTGCTGTTGTTGGCGCACGGGTGGTGGCGCGAGACGGTGGAGACGCGGCGCCGCACCCGGGAGATGGCGCGGCGGCCGCGGATTGTGGCCATCGGGGGAGGGACCGGCTTGTCGGTCATCCTGCGCGGGCTCAAGGAGTTCCCCGTCGACTTGACGGCCGTGGTGACGGTGGCGGACGACGGCGGAAGTTCGGGTCGTCTGCGCAGTGACCTGGCGATGCCTCCTCCGGGCGACATCCGCAACTGCCTGGTCGCGCTCGCCGACACCGAACCTTTGCTCGAACGGTTGTTGCAGTTTCGGTTCCCGGCGGGTGAAGGTCTGGCCGGACACAGCTTCGGTAATCTGTTCCTCGCCGCGATGACGCACATCATGGGTGATTTTGAATCGGCCATCCGCGAGACCAGCCGCGTCCTCGCGGTGCGCGGGCGGGTGCTGCCAGCGGTGCGGGAGGACGTGAAGCTGCGCGCAATTCTGGAGGACGGCAGCGTGGTGGAAGGGGAGTCGAACATCCCCAAGGCCGGGAAGCGGATTGAACGCGTCGAGCTGGTGCCTGCCGATGCCCGGCCGCTGCCCGAGGTGCTGCAGGCGATTCAGGAGGCGGACGCCATCGTCGTCGGCCCGGGCAGCCTCTACACCAGCGTGTTGCCCAATCTCCTCGTGCCGGGGTTGGCCGACGCCATCGCGGCGAGCCAGGCGAAGAAGATCTATGTGTGCAACGTCATGACGCAGCCGGGGGAGACGGACCATTTCACCGCCTCCCAGCACGTCGAGGTCATCTACCGGCATGTCGGGCGGCGGCTGTTCGACTACATCCTGGTCAACGCCGCCTCGCTGCCGGAGGAGGCGCTGGCCAAATACCGGGCGCAGAACGCGCACCCGGTGTTCGTGGACATCGAGGCCCTCGCGCGGCTCGGCCTGCGGGTCATCGCCCGCAACTTCGTCCACTACGCCACGTATGCCCGGCATGACAGCCGGCTCATCGCCGAGCAGGTGGTGAGCCTCATCGGGTACGAGCGACGTAAGGAGGAACGCTCGTGGCTGCGTCAAGCGTGAGGGGGTGGGGTCGCTGTGTCGTACGCGGCGCTGACCAAGAAGGAACTGACGATGATTGAGGAGCCCGACTGCTGCCAGCGGGCGGAGCTGCAGGGCATGGTGATGCTGATGGGCTCCGCCGGCGGGCGGGAGGACGGGGAAGACCTGGCGCTGGTGACGGAAAACGTGGCCACCGCCCGCAGGGTGTACACGCTGCTCAAGCGCCGGTGCGGCGTACACCCCGAGGTGGTGGTGCGCAAGAAGATGCGCCTGAAGAAGAACAACGTCTACACGGTGCGCGTGGCGCCGGCGGACGCCGCGAAGGTGCTCCGGGAGCTCGGTTGGTCGCCGACGGGCGGCGCGTGGTTACCGGATCGCCTGGTGCGCAAGGCCTGCTGCCGGCGCGCCTTTTTGCGCGGCGCGTTTTTGGCCGCGGGCAGCGTGAACGACCCTGGCGGCCATTCCTATCATCTGGAGATCACCTGCGCCACCCAGGCGCAGGCGGATGCGCTCATCCGGATGATGAACACGTTCGACCTGCAACCCCGGCTCATCCAGCGCAAGCGCGGCTACGTGGTGTACCTGAAGGAAGGCGAGCGGATTGTCGATTTCATGCGCGTCATCGGCGCGCATCAAGCGTTGCTCAAGTTTGAGGACGTGCGGATCCTGAAAGGGATGCGCAACCAGGTCAACCGCCTGGTCAATTGCGAGACCGCCAACCTGAACAAGACCATCCTGGCCGCGGTGCGGCAGCTGGAGGTCATCAAGTTCATCGACGAGACCATCGGACTGGGACAGCTTCCGCCGCATTTGCGGGAGGTGGCGGAGATGCGCCTGCGCCATCCCGAGGTGAATCTGCAGGAATTGAGCGCGCGCATGCCGCATAAGGTAAGCAAGTCAGGCCTCAACCATCGGTTGCGGAAACTGGAGGAGATCGCACGGTCGCTGCGCGAGCGCGGGTTGCCCCGCCGGACGTGAGGCGGAAGCCGTCAAGGACAGGCGGGGCAGGGTGTCCGTGCCGGCGCGGCGGAACGTGTGCGAGATGCACATGTTGTGCAGGATCGAGGCATGGTATAATTTTCACAATCCCAGGCGCGGCGCCGCCTGGGGCATACCTTGCCTGGCGAGGAGGGGATGACATGGTAGAACAAAAGGTGGTCGTTCGCCTGCGGTCCGGTTTGTTGGCCCGCCCGGCGGCGCTGTTCGTCCAAGAAGCCAACCGCTACACGGCGGAGACGTTTGTCGAAAAAGACGGCAAGTCGGTGAACGCCAAGAGCATCATGGGCATCATGTCCCTGGCGATTGGTCCCGGACAGGAGATCACGATCCGTGCGGAAGGCTCGGACGCGGAGCAAGCGGTGAAGAAGCTCGTGGAGATGGTATCGAAAGAGGAGTGATCCCGCGCGCCCCGGGACGGGGCTGTACGCATACGGAAGAAAGCGCATTCATCCCTGCGGGTCAGGCATCCGGTTCTCCGGCGGACATCCAGGGCATAAAGTGATCCTCGAACTTGGAGTCCGCCGGGCACAGGGGTCCGCAGAGTCCGGCTGGGCCTGGCTGCAGGAGGCGGTAGGGATGGCCGGCAGGCGGTTCCGCAGGCGCGCCGTTCACCCGCTGCACCCTTGGCGCCTGGCACTCGGGGGCGGGATGGCGGCGGCAACCCTCGCCTTGATGATCCACGTGCTGTACCCCTTTCAGAACGTCAACCCCTTTTACCACGAGGCGACCATCGGGGAACCGGTGATTGACGACTGGAAGTACGGCGGTGAGGACGAGGAGGGGTATCTGCGCTTTTACAACGACAAAGCGGGCGAGACCGTGGTGGAGCCGCCGTCGGCGCACACGTTCGACGCCGACGGCCGCTTTGTCGTGATTGAAGGCCATACGGCGGGAACACTCACCTTCGCCGAGCCGTATGGTGCCATACCGCTTCCGTACCTGCTTTCCACCCTGGCGGCGCTGGCGCTGGGCGTGGGCTTGCTGGCCCGCCGGCGCCAACGCCTGCAAAAGCGGCGGTTTGGGGCGCGAGGATGGCCGATCCAGCCGCCGCGGCGCGTCCGTTTCCGCAGCGCGCCGGGGCCGCAGCCGCATGTGC
Source organism: Paenalicyclobacillus cellulosilyticus (assembly GCF_014647315.1). Lineage (GTDB taxonomy): Bacteria > Bacillota > Bacilli > Alicyclobacillales > Alicyclobacillaceae > Alicyclobacillus_J > Alicyclobacillus_J cellulosilyticus. The sequence continues at coordinate 23,955 of NZ_BMOY01000018.1, read as the reverse complement.
CCGCGGGTTCTTCACCCTCCCTCACGCTGGCCTCCGGCACGGCGTCCGCCCGCCTGCGCTTCCCCTTCCGCCGGCCAAAACGGTTTCGGCCGCACCGGGGCGGCGTGTGGCGTCCGCGCCGGCGTTGAGCCAATCCCCTTTGTCCCCCCCTTTGTTGTTCGCACGGCTTGAACATGGTACTTTATAAGGTAGACAGGATTTTCCGCAGGGGGGATATGGCGACGGATGGCGCTGCGGACAGGTCGGGTTCAGCAGATTCACAAACGGGAAGAACGGGGCATCGACCGAACGAATGAACCGTTCGTGATTGAGAAACTGTCGCGCAGACCAGGGCTCATCACCATCCAGCGGCCGTCCTTCGAGAGCGGATACACGCACCACCTGCGTGAGATCTACCCTCACTGGGGAATCGGTGTCAGCACGTGCATCAACGACGGGGTGCCGGTGAAACACCCGCGCCTGCGCTTCGACCACTATGTGGACCTCGTCAAGGTGTGGGAAGACCAGGATTTCATCTACATCGAGGACATGTATGTGGACGTGCTGATCTACGAGCGCTCGTATTACCACATCATCGACCTGGAGGAGTTTGGTGAGGCGGTGTTCTCGCGCCAGGTCAGTCCGATGGAAGCCAAGCGCGTGCTCGAAAACACCCAGCGGTTCGTCGATGCGTTCAAACGCAGCCGTTTGTCCTACGCGGTGTGGAAGCAAAAGTACGGGGTGCATCGGCGGACGTTGTGAGGACGGCACCCGTGCGGCCGCCCGGCGCGGAGCCAGCCGCGGCTGGCTCCATCCTTGGGCGGCGCGGGAGGCGGGCAAAGGCGTGCCCACCGGCTGACTGCGGAACCGTGATGGTCGGGATCATTCCTCCAGCGAATCCATGACCTCTTCCGCGATTCGCTGCGCTTGTGCGTCCGCGCTGTTGCGGCCCCACAACTGGGCGCGCCGCAGCGTCTCCCAGGCGGCGATGCCGACGCTCGCGCCGACGAGTGCGGCGGCGGTCATCGCGGCGACGTTTGGCCGTCTGGCGGGCACGAACCGATGGCGTACGCGATCCGTCATCCCGTTCACGACTTCCCACATGGCCAGCACCTCCCGCGCGTATTGTAACCACTCGGAGGAATTGTACGCATGCCACATCCTGCGCAAGTGCTCGTCGCTTGGTACCGTGCGCACCACCGCCGCCTCCCGTGGCGGCAGACGCGCGATCCATACGCCATCTTGGTCAGTGAGACGATGCTGCAACAGACCCGCGTCGAAACGGTCGTCCCGTATTACGAACGGTTTTTGCGGCGGTTCCCCACCGTCCGCGATTTGGCGGCCGCCGCGGAGGACGAGGTGTTGAAGCTGTGGCAGGGCCTCGGCTACTACCGGCGGGCGCGCCACCTCCACCGGGCGGCCCAGGCTGTCGTCGCCGACTACGGAGGCGCGTTTCCGCCATCGCCCGCGGCCATCGCCCGTTTGCCGGGCGTCGGCCCGTACACCGTGGGCGCCGTGTGCAGCATCGCCTGGGATTTGCCGGTGCCGGCCGTCGACGGCAACGTCCTGCGGGTGATGGCCCGCTACCTCGCCTTGGCCGAGCCGGTCGATCGCGCCCCGGTCAAGCGGCGGATCGCGGACGAGGTGCGCGTCTGGCTGGCGTGTGCGCGTCCGTCCGAGCTGACGCAGGCGTTGATGGAGTTGGGTGCCGTCGTCTGTACGCCGCGCAGTCCACGGTGCGGCGAGTGCCCGCTCGCGCCCACGTGCGCGGCCCGGGTGCAGGGCCGGGCGGAGGAGTTGCCGGTGCGGGCGGAAAAGCGCCCGCGGCGCCGGGTGGAGGTCGCGGCCTTGTGGTTGGAGCACGACAGGCGTATATTGGTGGAAAGGCGCCCAGCACAAGGGCTGTTGGCCGGGATGTGGCAGTTGCCGCAGGTGGAGCGGGAGGCCGGCGCAAGGGACCGGCAGCGGCTGGCCCGCGACACGGCGGATTTGGCGCGGCTGTATGCGGAACTTACCGGGGATCCCGGCGTCCTGCGGGACGGCGGGTTCGTGCCCGTGGCAGAGGCGCGCCACGTATTCACCCATCTCGAGTGGGACGTGGTGGTCTACCGGCCGGCGGATCCGGTACGAGAACCGCTCTCTGCGGTGCGGGAAGGAACGTGGGCGCGCGGCGCAGACGGCGGTTTTGCGGACATCCCGGCGGCGGGGCCAAGGCGGCAGTGGATCGCGTTCGCGGATGTGCCCAGGTTGGCCTGGCCGCGCGTGTATGAACGGCTGTTGGCGCGGCTCGTGCCGTGATCCCATAGAAGGCGTGACCTAGAGACGATGGAGGAATTCGCGGATGGCTGACGGAGTCCAACTAGAGTACAGACCTCAGGACATCGAGCGCAAATGGCGAAAGCGCTGGCAGGAGACCGGGGCGCACCGGGTGCGCGAGGATAGCGGCAAGCCGAAGTACTACTGCCTCGACATGTTCCCGTACCCGTCCGGCAGCGGGTTGCACGTCGGACACTGGCGAGGGTACACCATCTCCGACGTATGGGCCCGCTACAAGAAATTGCAAGGCTACGAAGTCCTGCACCCCATGGGCTGGGACGCGTTCGGCCTGCCGGCGGAAAACGACGCCATCAAAAAGGGCATCCATCCCGCCGTGTCGACGGCGCGCAACATCGCCAACTTCAAGCGGCAGCTGGAAGAGATCGCTGCGATGTACGACTGGGACCGCGAGATCAACACGAGCGATCCGTCGTACTACAAATGGACGCAATGGCTGTTCACGAAGATGTTTGAGATGGGCCTGGCCTACCGCAAAAAGATGCCCATCAACTGGTGCCCCAGCTGTAAGACCGGACTCGCCAACGAAGAAGTGATTGACGGCGAGTGTGAGCGGTGCGGCACGCCGGTCACCAAACGCGAGATGGAACAGTGGATGCTCAAGATCACGGCGTACGCCGACCGCCTGCTGCGGGATTTGGACAAGCTGGACTGGCCGGACAAGGTCAAGCGGATGCAGGCGGCGTGGATTGGCCGCAGCGAGGGGGCCAAGATCCGCTTCGCTGTGGCCGGCGTGGCCGGCGCGGAGATTGAGGTGTTCACCACCCGCCCGGACACGTTGTACGGCGCAACCTACATGGTGCTGGCGCCGGAGCACCCGCTGGTGGCGCGCATCACGACGGACGCCCAGCGCCCGGCCGTCGAGGCGTACGTGGCGGAGACGTTGCGCAAGTCGGCGGTGGCGCGCCAGATTGTCGACAAGACGAAGACCGGCGTGTTCACCGGGGCGTACGCGGTGCATCCCCTGACCGGGGCGCGCATTCCCATCTGGATTGCCGATTACGTGCTGATGGATTACGGGACCGGCGCCATCATGGCGGTGCCGGCGCACGACGAGCGGGATTTCGACTTCGCCAAAGCGTTTGACCTGCCCATCGTCCAGGTCATCGTACCCGCAGGCGAGGATGGGGCGCAGGCGGGCGAGACGGGCGTCGGCGGCGGGGCGGCCGCGGCCCTTACCGCTGCGTACACCGGCCCGGGCCGGCTGGTCAACTCCGGGCCGTTTGACGGCATGGACAACGAGGCGGCCAAAAAGGCCATCATCGAGGAGTTGGCGCGGCGCGGCTGCGGTGAGGCGGCGGTCACCTACCGGATGCGCGACTGGGTATTCGCCCGCCAGCGCTACTGGGGCGAACCCATCCCCATCATCTACTGCGACCGCTGCGGCACCCTGCCGGTGCCGGAAGACCAGTTGCCGGTCCGGCTGCCGGATGTCGAGCGTTACGAGCCCACCGGCACCGGAGCGTCGCCGCTGGCGGCCATCGAGTCGTTCGTGCGCACCACCTGCCCCCGCTGCGGCGGGCCGGCGCGGCGGGAGACGGACACCATGCCGCAGTGGGCGGGATCGAGCTGGTATTTCCTGCGCTACGCAGACCCGCACAACGACAAGGAGCCGTTCGGCCGCGAGGCGGTCCGCAAGTGGCTGCCGGTGGACATGTACATCGGCGGCGTCGAGCATGCGGTGCTGCACCTTCTGTACGCCCGCTTTTTCACCAAGGTGATCTACGACCTGGGGCTCATCGACTTCGACGAGCCGTTCCAGCACCTGTTCAACCAGGGGATGATCACGCTCAACGGCGCCAAGATGAGCAAGTCGAAGGGCAACGTGGTCAGCCCGGACGACCTCATCGCGCGCTTCGGCGTCGATGCGCTCCGCATGTACGAGTTGTTCGTCGGCCCGCCGGAGGAGGACGCGGAGTGGAACACCAACGGCCTCGAAGGGGTCAGCCGCTTCTTGCACCGGTTTTACCGCCTGGTGGCGGCGCACGCCAAGTCGCCGGCGCCGGCGCGGCCGGCGCTGCAGAAGCTGCGCCACCGCTTCCTGCACACCTTGCACGAGCGCATGGAGAGCTTCCGGCTGAACACGGCGGTCAGCGCGTTCATGGAGTACATCAACGCTCTGTACGACGAGGCGGAGCAGGGCGGGCTGGATCGCGACACGCTCGAGACGCTGGCCGTCACCGTGGCTCCCTTCGCGCCGCACCTGGGTGAGGAGCTGTGGGAGATGCTCGGCCACGAGACTTCCGTGTTCGAAGCGCGTTGGCCGGCGTACGACGAGCGCTGGCTGGCCGATGAGGAGGTCGAGATCGCCATCCAGGTCAACGGGCGCCTGCGGGCGCGCATGGTGGTGCCGGCCGACGCGCCGGAAGCGGACGTCGTGGCCCGCGCCAAGGCGCACCCGGACATGGGGGTGTGGCTCGACGGCAAGGATGTGGTGAAAGCCATCTACGTGCCGGGCCGCCTGTTGAATCTGGTGGTCCGCTGAACCGGCGCTTCCGGCCGCGCACCGCGTCATCGCCGGCCAAGGGTTCCGGCGGAGCCTGCGTGTGCGCGCCGCCTTGCGCACGCCGCCGTCCCGGGAGGTGGTTGCGTTGGCAGGTGGCTCGCGCTGCCGGCAGCCGTTGTACGCGCAGGTGGCAGAAGAGATGCGCGCCCTGATTGAGGCAGGGGTGTACGGCCCTGGCGACCGCCTGCCGCCGTTGCCGGAGTTGGCGGTGCGGTTCGGGTGCAGCCGGGCGACCGTGCGCGAGGCGCTCGGCACCCTGCGCGGCCAGGGGCTGGTCGAATTTCGCCCCGGGGACGGCACGTACGTCAAGCGGGTGGTGGTCGAGTCGTGGATGAAGCCCCTCGAGGCGGCGATTTTGCTCGGCCAGAACCACGTCGAACAACTGCTCGGCTTGGCGATCGCCGTTTTGGCCGGTGTGGCGTGGACGGCCGCGCGCAACCACCGGCGGTTGGACACCGGCTTGCTGGCGGCGCGCTTGTTTGACTTGGAATGCGCCGATCCGCTCGACGAAACGGCGATCTCGGCGGAATTGGCGTTTTACTTGGCGTTGGCGGAAGCCATCGCCCAGCCGGTGTTCGAGAACACCGTCCGCGTCCTGCAGGAGGTGTTGCGCAGCAGCCTGCGCGCCGGCAAGGACGCCCGTCGCCGTTTCCTCGGCGTCGATGCCTGCCGTGCGGTCTACGACGCGGTCGTCCGGGGCGATCCCGCCGCGGCCCGCGACGCGGTGTACGCGTACGGGGAAGCGCTCATGCGCCATCTGGCAAATGAGCGCGTCCGCGCCGCGCGGCGCCCGCTCGTGCATCACCGGCATGAGCCGGCAGGCCCCCTGTGAGTTTTCCCCGCGGGTGTGTATAATGAAGATGTAAGCGCTATCAGGGCGTTCGCTCAGATCGTCTGCTGCGTTCGGTGAATGGAACGGCAAGGGAGAGAAGCGGCATGACCCATCTGCTCATCGCGGCATTTGGCCGGGAAGGTCTCACCTATGCGCGCGAAGCGGAGCGCTTAGGTTGGCAGTACCGGGTCCTCGCTTGCTTTGAGGATGTCCACAGCCAGTTGTCGCGTTGGCACGGCGACAAGGTCTTGCACGTGCAGGGGCGGCGCGCGGACGTGATGCGTGCGGTGGCCGAGTGCAGATTCGACGCGGCCATCGTCCAGGACGACGAGCATTTCATCCGTACCGCGCTCATCACCCAGTCCCTGCATGACGCAGGCGTGCCGCTCATCATCGTCGTCACGCGCGATCCCGCCCGGCGCGCGATGTACCGGCGCTGCGGCGCGCACCGCATGGTCGTCGCGGCGGACGCGGCCGCCGCATGGCCAGCCGTCTTGCGTTGGTTGCCCCAGGTGCAGACCGCGTAGCCGGGTGGGTTCGTCTGGTACAATAGGGACGATGTGATGAAAGGAGCGTCGTCCCATGTCCGTGTGGTGGAAGTTGACGTTCATGAGCCTGGCGCTGTGCACCATGGCCAGCCTCGCGGCCGCCAGCGTCATGATGGCGGAGGGACGCGGCGTGGCCGCGGTGTCTTTGTTTCTCTTGGGAGCCTGCCTGATGGGCGGAGGATTCGCGCTGCGCGGCCGCGCCCTCGGCAACCGGTGAAGACGGGTGGTGCAAGCCCGGTGCGATTCGTCGTCTCGGCGCGCATGCGCCGGTACTTGCGGCGTGTGTTGGAAGTCGTCTTGTTGCTTTTGCTCCTCGCCCTGCTGGCATTCTTGTTTGTCCGCGTCCTGCCGTACATCGAGCCGTTCGTCATCGGGTGGCTGATCGCCATCATCCTGCTGCCTGTGGTGCGCTGGGTGGAGAGCCGCGGTGTGCCGCGCGTGCCCGCGGTGCTGACGGTGCTCGGCGGCGCGGTCGCGCTGTTTCTCCTCATCGCCGTCTACGCGGTCATCGCGATTGCCCGTGAAGCCACCCAGCTCAGCCTCACCATCGCCCGCAACTTCGACGCGCTGCAGCAGTGGCTGAAGGATGAGATGCAGCGCGGACAGACGGTCTTCGGCCAACTGCCGCCCAAGGTGGCGGCGGGGATGGAGACCACCGCAGGGCAGGTGCTGACCTCCGTCGAGTCCGGGTTCCGCAGTGTGGTGCACGCCCTGCTCTCCAGCCTCACGCATTTGCCCGAGACGTTTTTGGTCCTCGTCATCTCGCTCGTCGCGGCGTTTTTCATGCTGGCCCGGCGGGAGCGGATGTACCGCCGCTTTTTGCGGGCATTGCCGCCGGGATGGTCGGCGAAGGTCGACGCGGCCATCGCCGACATGATGCGGGCGTTTGTCGGCACCCTGCGGGTGCAGGTCATCCTCATGCTGCTGACGGCGGCCATGGGTGTCGTCGGCATGGCGTTGTTGCGCCTGCCCTACGCGGTCATCCTCGGGCTGTTGCTCGGGGTGTGCGGCAGCATTCCGGTCGTCGGTTCGGCGCTCTTGACCGTCCCGTGGGCGGCGGGCGCATTCATCGTCGGCGATGTGCCGATGGCGCTCAAGGTCTTGCTGCTGCAAGCGGTCATCTCCCTCGTCCGGCATGTCGTCGAGCCGAAGATCCTCGCGGACAACGTGGGCTTGGACATGCTCAGCACCTTGTTCGCGCTTTACGTCGGCATGAAATGGCTGGGCGTCATCGGGCTGTTTTTCGGGCCCATCATCCTGATTGGGATCCTCTCGCTGTTCCGGGCGCACATGTTCGTCGAATTTTTCGCCGCGGACGCGGATCAGGAGCAGGGTGCGGGTGATGCCGCGGCCAGCCGGGACGGCGATGGCGGATGAAGTTGTGCAGTTTGCGCGCGGACGGCAGACCGCACCGGACGTGGACGAATGTGGAGGCGACGGATGAGCCGTGGTCGTTCTACATCCCGGCGGGATCGCCCGTCGTGGAAGCGGACGGCCGTGTCTGGTCGAGCCCGTATCCGGTCGTCGCGCACTTTTTTGCGGGGTGCTTCTATCAGGTGTTCCGGTTGCTCAAAGCGTCCGGGGAGGAGTACTATTGCAACGTGATCACGCCGCCCGTGTGGGACGCATCGCACACCGCCGTCGTCTTTCACGACCTCGATCTCGACGTCTACGTGGCACCGGACGGGGTCAGGGTGTTGGACGAAGAGGAGTTTGCGGCGCAGCAAGCGAACTATCCGGCGGAGTGGGTGACGGAGGCGCGGCGCGCGGCGGCGGAACTGGTGCGCATGGCGAACGCCGGGGAAGGTGTGTTTTCCAAAGCCGCCGCGCGGCGGTGGCGAGCCTGGGTCGAGGCGCGCCCAAGCTGAACCCGGTCGGCGGCCTTGCGTGTCGGCGGCCTTGCGTTGCCGCGGCCGCGAGCTTCATTCGTTCGGCAGCCGCGGCCCCTCGGCTTCCAGCAGCTTGCGCGCGCGCTCCATGATGGCGAAGAGGGCCTTGGAATCTTCCTCCAATTGTTCCGGCGTGATGGCGGGCACCGCTTCCTGCGCCTTGGCCAACTGGGCCGTGAGCTCTTCGACGCGCTGTTGGAGCTTTGCATTTTCGGCGGCGAGCGCCTCGACCTGTTGGAGCAGGTTCTGGTATTGCTCGCTGAATGTCTGCAAGAATTTGATGACGTCTTTCATCGAGTCGGCCGTCGTCACGGTCACCGCATGGGTCTCCTGTCCGGCGGCCGCCGTCTGGTTCGCCCGCCGCTGGCCTGCCTTTCGTTCCCGTTTCGCGGCTTCGATTTCATCCCGGTAGCGTTTGCGCACCACACCGTTCCAGCGGTAACCGCAGGCTGCCGCGGTGCGCCCGAGTTGGCTGGCCGCCTCTTCAAACGCCCGCAGCTGGGTGCTGCCGCTGCGGATGTGTTGCAAGACCAAGGAAGCCAGGCGCGCATCGTCTTCCGGTGTCCAGGCGTCGGAGCGCGTGACCCAACGTTGTACGGATGGCACGGTCATTCCTCCCTCTGGTTCGTACTATACTTTATCTCCACGGTGTACGAGATTCATACAATCTCGCGTGTTTGCCTTCTTTACCATGCTATGTCGCCTGGTTGCTTTCGTGACTGGCGGACGGGGGCGTCTCGTAGAGAATGTGAGGGCGGGTGGATGAGATGGAACTCTCGATGTTGCTCGACGAATGGCGACGGACGCCGGAGTTCATGGCGCAGGTGGCTGCGTGGCACGTGGAGCCGGCGCGGCCGGCCGTCTGGCGCCCGCTGCCCGGTTGGCTGCATCCCGAGTTGGCCGCCGCGCTCTTGGCGCGCGGCATCCAAGCCCTCTACAGCCACCAGGAGGAAGCGGCCGCGCGGGTCCACGCCGGACAGGATGTGATGGTGGTCACGCCGACGGCGAGCGGCAAGACGTTGTGTTACAACCTGCCGGTGCTGGACGCCATCTGCAAAGACCCGTCGGTGCGTGCCCTGTACTTGTTTCCCACCAAAGCGCTGTCGCAGGACCAGGTGGCGGAGCTCGGCGATCTCGCCGGCCACCTGCGCACGCGGGTGCATACGTTCACCTACGACGGCGACACGCCGCTCCACGCCCGCCAGAAGATCCGGGAAGCCGGCCACATCGTGGTCACCAACCCGGATATGCTCCACGCGGCCATCCTGCCGCACCACACGAAGTGGCTGCGGCTGTTCGAGGGCCTGCGGTACATCGTGATCGACGAAGCCCACCTGTACCGCGGGGTGTTCGGGAGCCATGTCGCCAACGTCATCCGACGGCTGCTGCGCGTGTGTGCCCATTACGGCGCGCGGCCGCAGTTCATTCTCAGTTCCGCCACGGTCGCCAATCCGGAGGACTTGGCGCGGTCGCTTACCGGGCGCGGGGCGGCGGTCATCGCCGAGTCGGGCGCACCGCGCGGGGAGCGGCACGTCGTGCTCTACAATCCGCCGGTGGTGCACCCGCAGCTGGGCGTGCGCCGCTCCGCGCTCCAGGAAGCGCGCCGCCTCGGCGGCAGGCTGTTGCGGGAACGGATCGCGACCATCGCGTTTGTGAAGACGCGGAACCAGGTGGAGCTGTTGGCCCGCTACTGGCAGCAGGACGCGCCGGAAGCGCTGCGCGGCCGCATCACGGGCTACCGGGGCGGCTATCTGCCCGGGGAGCGGCGCCAGATTGAGCGTGCGCTGCGCGACGGCCGCATCCTCGGCGTGGTCAGCACCAACGCCCTCGAGCTCGGGGTGGACATCGGATCGCTCGACGCCGCCATCGCCGTCGGTTTCCCGGGCAGCATCGCCTCTCTCCGCCAGCAGTTCGGCCGCGCCGGCCGCCGGCACGGGTTGGCGTTGGCGCTGTTCATCGCCAATGCCTCCGCGGTCGACCAGTACCTCGCCAACCACCCGGACAGCCTGTTGTCCGCGTCGCCGGAGGCGGCCCGCCTGCATCCGGACAACCTGCTCATCCTCATGGACCACCTCAAGTGTGCCGCGTACGAGCTGCCGTTTGCGGCCGAGGAAACGTTCGGGGTGGAGACGACCGCCGAGCTGCTCGAGTACCTGGCCAGTCAGCGGGTGCTGCACCGGGGCGGCGACGGGCGCTACCATTGGATGGCCGACGCGCTGCCGAGCCACGCGGTGTCGCTGCGCAGCGCGGCGCAGGACAACGTGGTGATTGTGGATGTGCACGGGGCGCGGCCGCAGGTCATCGGGGAGATGGACCGTTTCAGCGCCTTGACCATGCTGCATGAGGAGGCCATCTACCTCCACCAGGGACGTTCCTATCAGGTGGAGAAGCTCGATTGGGAAAACGGCAAGGCGTTCGTCACCCCGGTGGAGGCCGACTACTACACGGATGCGGAACTGGCGGTGCGCCTGGCGGTGCTCGACGTGTTGGCGGAGGAGCCGGGCGGCGGGGCGGCGCCGGATCGGCGATACGGTGAAGTGATGGTCAACGCGGTGCCGACCTTGTTCAAAAAGATCAAATTCGATACGCACGAAAACCTGGGCTGGGGCAAGATCCACCTGCCCGAGGTGGAACTGCACACCATGGGGTTCTGGTGCTCCTGGCCGCTCTCTTTGCGGCCGTGGTCGCGGACAGAGTGGGAGAGCGCGCTGCTCGGCGCGGCGCACGTGTTGCGCCAGGCCGCGAGCCTGTACTGCATGTGCGCACCGACGGACCTGCACACCGCCATCGAGGTCCGCGACGTCTTGTACGGGTTGCCGACGGTGTACCTGTACGACGCCTATCCGGGCGGCGTCGGCCTGGCCGAGCGCGTCTACCGTGCGAGCCGGGAGGTGTTCGCCACCGCGCGCGACATGGTGGCCGGATGCCCGTGCCATGCGGGTTGCCCCTCGTGCATCGGTCCGCACGTGGCGGGCGAAGGCGCCAAGGCGTGGGTGGCGGAGTTGCTCGCGACGGTGGCGGATGCAGGGACGACGGTGGAGGTGTGAGGGATGGCGAGATCGCTCTGGGAGCGGCTGCAGCGGCTGGAGGCGTCGGTGCGCCGCGCGGGCGGGTCCGGCGCACCGGATCATCCAGCTCATCCTGCCGGGACCGCGGCGGGCCCGGCGGGCGGCGCGGGCACAACCCACGTGCCGGATGCGGCCGCTGCCGCCCTTGCGGATGCCGCCCACGGCAAGGACGCAAAGCCCGGTGCGCCGGATGCCGCGGCGGTGCTGCGTGCCCTCGGCTTCGTGCGTGAACAGGGCGCGGCGGGATGGTACTGGGTGCGCCGCCTGCGCTGCGACCGGCTCACTGCCCACGGCTGTGTCCGCCTCGGCGAGGTGGACCACCCGGGGCTGGTGAAAGTGGTGCAGGCGGCCGCGCGGGTGGGCGCGTGGTCCGGCCGGCCGGAGGACGTGTTCTTTTACGACACGGAGTCCACCGGCCTCGGGACGGGCGCGGGCACGTTCCCGTTTTTGCACGGTGTGGGGTACCTGGCGGAAGATGAGTGGGTGATGGAGCAGTGGCTGGTCGCCGATTACGCGGAGGAGCCGGCGGTGCTCCAGGCGGTGCGGGAACGGCTCTGTGCGCCCGGCGCGGTGGTGATGACGTTCAACGGCAAAGCGTTCGACTGGCCGCTCCTGCAGAGCCGCCTGCGCCTGTACCGCATGGATTTCGCCGGAGAACCCTTGCAGGCTGACTTGATGCACCCTTGCCGGCGGCTGTGGCGGAAGCAACTGGAGAAGGTGTCGCTCGGCCGGCTCGAGACGCACGTGCTCGGGCTCACGCGCCAGGGTGATCTCCCCGGGCGGGAGGCGCCTGCCCGCTACTTTGCGTTCCTCACCGCGCCGCGGGCGGAAGACCTGGAACCGGTGTTGGCCCACAACGCGGCAGATCTGTGCGCCCTCGCCGGGCTTGCGGCCGTGCTGGCCCGTCTGTACACCGGCGAGCAGCCGCCGGACGGGGCGCACGGATACGCCGCCTTGGGCGCATGGCATGCCGAGTGGCGGGAGCACGAGGTTGCGGACCGTTGTTACCGTGCGGCCGTCCATGCGCCGGATGCGGATTGGCGCGTGCGCTGGCTGGCCAGCCTGTACTTCAAACGGCAAGGGCAGTGGTCCGCCGCGTGTGCCGTGTGGGCGGAGATGGCGGATCGCCACCCGTGGACGGTGGCGCCGCTGGTGGAGTTGGCCAAGTTCGCGGAGCACCACGCCCGCGATCTCGCCGCCGCCCGCCGCTGGACCGCCCTGGCGCTGGAACGGGCGGCGGCCCGCCACGACCGCTCCGCGGTGGACGAGTTGCGCCACCGCTTGGCGCGCATCGAGCGCAAACTGGCGGCTGCGCCGGACATGCTCCATTCAGTTCCATCCGTGAGGTGAGGCTGTGCTCATCCACCTCTTGCACGTGAACGACGTGCACAGCGCACTCGAGAACCACATGCGCCTCGGCGCGTCTTTGCGCCGGTTGCGCAGCGCATTGACGGCAGGCGGGGAGCCGGTGTTGACGTTCGACGTCGGCGACGTGCTGGATCGCGTCCGCCCTGAGACGGAAGGCACGCTCGGGATGGTGAACGCCGCGCTCTTGGCCGCGCTCGGCGTCGACGGTTGGGTGTTCGGCAACAACGAAGGGCTGACCGTGCCGGCGCCCGTATGGCCCCGTTTGGCTGCACGGGCCCGGACGGTGGTGTTTGGCACCAACCTGCGCTGGCGAGGCCGCCGGGTGCCTGGGTTCAGGGATCATCAGGTGTTCCGGCGGGCGGGGCTCCGGATAGGGGTTTTCGGGGTGACTTCCAACTTCGAGCTGCCGTACCGCGTCCTCGGCATCGAGGTGTCCGATCCGGTCGCCGCCGCGCAGGCCGCTGTCCGCCGCCTGCGCGAGCACGGCTGCGACCTGGTGGTGGCGCTGTCCCACCTCGGCCTGCGGGCGGACCGGCAATTGGCGGCCGAGGTGGCGGGGATCGACGTGATTGTCGGCGCCCACTCGCACCATTTTCTTGAAGCGCCCGAGTGGGTGGGCACGACCGCCATCGTCCAGGCCGGTAAGCACGCCCTCGCGTACGGGCATACCGTCCTCGTGTTCAACCAGGCGTGCGGCAAAGTGGAAGAGGTACGCACGCGCCTCATCCCGACGCCGCTGGACGGTCCGTTCGACGCGGAGATGTTGGCGGCGTACCAAGGCTGCGTGCGTGAGGCCGAGGCCCGCCTCGCAGAGGAGGTGCTCACGCTGCATCGTCCTCTGCCCGTCCGCTATGATGCGGAGTCGCCGTTCGCCAATGCGCTGGCCGAGATCCTCGCGCGGGTGTATCCGTGCGACGTGGCGCTGGTGCACAGCGGAGCCTTGACGGCGAGCCTGTTGCCGGGGCGGATCACCCTGCGCCACATCCACGGCGCCTGCACCACGCCGACGCGGCCGGTGCGGTTGACGATGACGGGCGAGCAGCTCTGGCAGACCGTGGAACTGTCGCTGCAACCTGCGTATTACCACCGCCCGGGCATCGGCTATGGCTTTCGCGGCGCGATTGTCGGCACGCTGGCGGTGGCGAACGCAGAGGCCGAGGTGAGGCGGACGGCGGACGGACAAACCGTGCTGGCGTCGCTGTCCGTCGGGGGCAGGCCGGTGGAGGCGCATCGCCGCTACCGGGTGGTCGCTCCGGAGTACCTGTGGCTGGCGGGATTGTTCCCAGCGTTCCGCGCTGCGGATGCAGTTGAATTCGAGGCGCCGCTCATGCGAGAATTACTCGTGAGACACCTCGCGGACCCGGACGTCCTTTGCAAGGCGTTCTGGCCGCGGTTCAAAATGCGCTCGCCATCTGAAACCGGACAGGCAGCGACCGAGTGAGAGGGAGAAAGTTCATGGCGCTCATGTCGCGCGCCAATGCGCGCCGGATGTTGGTCAAGCTGGCCGAGGCGTATCCGGACGCCAAGTGCGCGCTTCACTTCAGCAACCCGTTTGAGCTGCTCGTCGCGACGATGCTGTCCGCGCAGAGCACCGATGCCCGCGTCAACCAGGTGACCGCTCGCTTGTTCCAAAAATACAAGGGACCGGAGGACTACGCGCGGCTGCGCCCGGAAGACCTGCACGACGACATCAAGGAGCTCGGGCTCTGGCGCGCCAAATCGGAGAACATCATCGCGGCGAGCCGGATGATCCTCGAACGGTTTGGCGGCGAGGTGCCGCGCACCCAGGAGGAACTGGTGCAGTTGCCGGGCGTGGGCCGCAAGACGGCCAACGTGGTCGTGTCGAACGCGTTCGGCGTGCCGGCGCTGGCAGTCGACACGCACGTGCAGCGGGTGGCGAACCGGCTCGGCCTCGCCAACAGCATGAATCCGGAGATCACCGAGCGGCAAATCTGCCAGCGCATCCCGCAGCGGCTGTGGTCCCAGGCCCATCACTGGCTGATCCACCACGGCCGGCAGGTGTGCAGTGCGCGCAATCCGAAGTGCCACATCTGCCCGGTGCAGTCGTTCTGTCAGTTCTATCAGGTCTTGCAGCAGGACGGCAAATTACGCGAGAAGGTCTTCCCGGAAACCGCGGCGCAAACAGCGTCCGCACAGACCGGACCGCAAAGAGGCAAGCGCGGCGAGGCCCGCCGCGCGGCGCAAGATCACAAACCGTCTCGCAAACCGTCTCGCCGCGCGCAAGCCAAGGGGCCGTCATGACCCTTGCCCGGCCCGGCGCGCGCAGGCGCGGCCCAGTGCCACGGACGCACGGGTTTCATCCTTCGCGCGGCGAGCCCTGCGGTGCATCCGGTGGCACATGCGGCTCGTACGTCCCCGCCGCCGTCCGGTACAATGCGAGGCGGCAGTGCGGGCAGGCGTCCCGTTCGCCCGCCAGGCGTATGCGCTCGCCGCAGCGCGGGCAGTCCATCGTCCGCAGCCGGGGGTTGACCGGTCCGAACCGAAAGTAGATGAGGATGCCGGCCAAGACGCCGAGGCTGCCGAGGACGAGCAGAAACGGCATCCACTGGAGTTTGTAGACGCCGCCGTACATCGTGAAGAAACCTGCGAACATCAACACCAGCGCCCCGTTGCGCCAGCGGTTGGCGTTCATCCTGTCGCATCCCACCTGTCGTCTCTGTCGCCCGCGGTGTGCACGTGGTTGCAGGCCGGGTTCATGCATGTTGTGTTCATGCATTTATGGTAATTCAACGCCAGGCGCCCGTCCAGACGAGCCGGGGACGGCCGCCCGAAAGGAGCACCGTGCCGTGTGGAAGCGCGCCTTCCTCGGGCTGTTGTCCATCAACCTCCTCATCGTGGCGGCCATCGGGCTGTGGCTTGACTTGTTGCCGCCGCAGTCCGCCCCGCCGCCCGGGCGCCCGGTCCCGGCAGGGGCGGCCGCCGTCCAGGTGGCGGTGGGCGACGACGCCATCAACGCCTATTTGGAGTACGCCCTCGCGCAGCAACCGGACATGCGCAAGGTGCTCTCCTACGCCCGGGTGCACTTTGCCTCCAACTGGGATGTGTCCCTCGGCGTGAAGCTGGCGGATCGCGTCGTGCCGTTTGACCTCACCTTCTCACCCCGCATCGCCGGCGGCGACCTGGTTCTCCAGGTCCAGGGGGCGGAGATGGGGCACGTCCCCATTCCCACGTCCCTCCTCATGGTCATCTTCCGGCATCTTCCCTGGCCGGATTGGATCCGCGTGGACGATCCGGGCAGCCAACTCGTCCTGCGCTTCTCCGCGCGGCCGCAGCGGCCGTACGGGGTGCGCATGGTCAGCTATTCCGCGGCCGACAAGCGTCTGACCGCGAACATCTACATCCTCCCCAAGTCCATCGCGTCCATGGCGCATTCCGCCCGCTAGACTGGCCATCCATCGATTTCATGCGCATAAAACTTTCCCCTTCCACCCACCCTGAGCCGTAGGGATGAACAGGATGCCGGAACCTGCGACGTTCATCCGGGACGGGGAGGGGAAACGGGTGCGCATTCCCGACTGGTTGCAGCGCCTCTTTTCATACGACGACACGGCGTCGCGTCACCCGTTCACGCTGGCAGGCGCCCACGCGGAGACGGCTCAGAAAGAAGAGGCACAAGGTCCGCAAGCCCCAGATTCGCGAGCCTCAGCATCGCAAACGTCAGCATCGCGCGCGTCGGATTCCCGAGCCTCGGCATCGCAAGCCGCTGGGGAGCGGCCGGCGGATGGCCAGGCGGAGGAAACCACTCCGGTGGTGCGGCCGGTGCCATTACGGGATTGGATGGCGCAGCAGGAATCGTCACAGAGCGCACCGGCATCGCCGATGGACGCCTCAGAATCGCCGACGGCGGGGAGTGCAGCCCACGCGTGGCCGGAGAAAGTCCCGGCGGATCTCGCCTCCTGCAAGGCGGCCATCGAACGGACGTTCCACCTGCCCGAGAACAAAGACATCGTGTTGCGGTCGTTTCGCGTCGGGGTTGAACCAGGATGGGACGCGCTCGCCGTGTTCGTGGACGGGTTGGTCGATAAAAGCGTGATCAACACCCACATCCTGCAGCCGTTGATGCTGTTGTCTCATCTGGACGAAGCGCTCGGGGAGCGGCGGGAACGCATCGATGTCGTCCGGGAGGCGCTCCTGCCCGGCAACCAGATCACCCAACTCGACCAGTGGCGCGACCTGGTGCAAGGGATCCTCGCCGGCAACACGGCGGTCTTGGTCGACGGCTCCCCGGCGGCGCTGGCGGTCGAGACCCGCGGCTGGGAGCATCGCCAAGTCGGCTTGCCGCAGACGGAAACGGTGGTGCGCGGCGAACACGACGCGTTCACCGAGAGCTTCCGCGCCAATACAGGCCTCGTGCGCAGCAAGCTGCGCAGTCCCGATCTCGTCACCGAGATGATGACGGTCGGCACAGCCGCCAGCACCGACGTCGCCGTGATGTATGTCAAAGGCGTCGTGAATCCGGCGTTGGTCGCCGAGGTGAAGCGCCGGATCCAAAGCATCGAGGTCGATTACCTGCCGAGCAGCGGCGTGCTGGAACAGTTCATCGAGGACCAGCCGCGATCGCTCATCCCGCAGGTGCTCGCCACCGAACGTCCGGACCGCATCGCCCACATGCTGATGGAAGGCCATGTGGCCATCTTCGTCGGCCACAGCCCGTTTGTCCTGGCGGTGCCGGCGGTGTTCTTCTCGTTGCTGCACACCGCGGAAGACGCGTATGTCCGGGCGCCGTTCGGCACGTTCCTGCGCATCATCCGCTGGTTGGCGTTGTTCGCCGCGTTGCTGTTGCCTGCGTTCTACATCTCGGTCGCGAACTTCCACCCGGAGATGATCCCGACCGACCTGATGCTCGCCATCGCGGCCAGCCGCGAGCAGGTGCCGTTTCCGGTCATCTTTGAGGTGTTGCTGATGGAGTTTTCCATCGAGCTCATCCGCGAGGCAGGTATTCGCATTCCATCGGTCATCGGTCCCACTATCGGTATTGTGGGCGCGCTCATCATCGGTCAGGCGGCGGTGCAGGCCGGGATTGTGAGCCCGATTTTGGTCATCGTGATTGCGGTGACGGCGTTGGCGTCGTTCGCCATCCCCAACTACGCGCTCGGCTTCGGGGTGCGGGTGATGCGGTTCGCCTTCCTCCTCGCCGCCAGCCTGTTCGGGTTTTACGGCATCGCCCTCCTGTTTTGCGCCATGGTCGCCAAGCTCTCGGTGCAGAAGTCGTTCGGCGTACCCATCCTCGCCCCGGTGGCGCCGAAGATGGACAGCGCGCCCGACGTGTTCTTCCGCGGGGCGGCATACCGGATGAATCAGCGGCCGAGTTACCTGCAGCCGCAGAACGACTGGCGGCAGGCGCCGGTGACGCGCCCGTGGAGCGATGAGACAAAACCGCGCTCCCGGCAAGGGAGGTCACGCCGGCCATGACCCAACACGTGGAGGAAAAGGCGAGCGTCGGTGCAAAAGAGTTGACCGCGGTGTTCACGGTGTACACGGCCAGCCACGCCTTTCTCGGTTTTCCGCGCTACGCCGGGGAGACGGCGTATGAAGCCGGATGGATGTTGCCGCTCATCGCCGGGGCCATCAGCATCGCGGCGTTCCTGGCGGTCGATGCGGTCATCGCGCGCCGCTTCCCGGGGATGGACATCATCGAGATTGCGACGACGTGCTTCGGCAAGGTCAGCGGGACGCTGGTGTCCTTGTGCATTGTGGCGTTTTTGCTGGCCACCAACGCCATGGTGTTCCGCGAGTTCAGCGAAAACGTGGTCTCGACGGTGTTGCCGTTCACGCCCATCTTTCTCGTCGGCGGGCTCGCGATGTTGACGGCGCTCTACATCGCCTGGATGGGGTTGGAGGGCATCGCCCGCACCGCGTACATCTTATTCCCGGTGCTTTTGGTCGGCATCGTCAGCCTGTGCGTCCTGACCGTCAATTGGTGGCACCCCGCGTGGCTGTTTCCCGTCTTCGGCCGCGGGTTGCCCGCGGTGTTGCAGGGCGGGTTGCACGCCTGCTCCCTGGTGCTCAACGTGGTGCTTTTGACCATCGTCTACCCGCACGCCCATAATCCGAAAGACCTGCGGCGGGTCGGTGTCGTCAGCATCGCCCTGTCGTCCGTCCTCGTCAGCATGTTCATCATGGCGTACCAAATGGTGTTTCCTGCTCCTGGATCGCCGTCGTCTCCGTTCCCGCTCTATCAACTGGCGCGGATGATTTACGTTGGGCGGTACATGCAGCGCTTGGAGAGCGTCTATGTGTTCCTGTGGGTGACGGCCGCATTGGCGAAACTGGCGGTCAGCCTGTGGGCGATGGGCTACATCCTCGCCAGCGCCTGCGAGTGGCCGTCGTTCCGCCCCGCCCTGCCGGCGATGGCCATGCTGTGTTTCGCCTTGGGGATGTGGCCGCCCAACGTCGGCCTCGTCCTCCACGTTTACGACGTGTACTACATGCCGTGGGGATGGCTGCTCAACCTGGGGATGCCGTTGGCGGTTGCCGGCCTGGCATTCGCCATCCGCGGCCGGAAGCGGGGGATACACCATGCTTAAGTTCCTTGCCGCCATGGTGATCCCGTTGTACGTCCTGGTGTACACCGCGCTGTACGGGCGCTGGTTGACGAAGCGGCGGGCGCCCGCCAAAGCGGCTGCGGCAGCTTACGCATTGGCGGGGTTGTCGTTCGCCGTGTCGGCGGTCATCTTCTGGCGTCTGTTCACCAGATAGGGGGTTCCGGACGGGCGTCCGGCCAGGGTGGCTCGCCCGCCTTGGCCAGGCACTCCGCCAGCCGGTCGATGCCTTTCACCACGTTCTCGTACGCCGTCGTCAGCGAGATGCGGACGTGGTGCTTGCCCGTTCGGCCGAAGGCGCTGCCCGGGGCGACGACGACGCGGTACGTTTCGAGCAACCGCTCGGCGAACGTCTCGCCGTCCGTGCCTGCCGGCACCGGCAACCAGAGGTAGACCGCGCCCTGCGGCGGATCGACATGCCAGCCAATCCGGCGCAGGGATTGCACGGCATAGTCGCGCCGGCGTTGGTACTCGGCGCGCAGCGCCGCCGCGAACGGGCTCGGCCACACCTCGTCGAGGGCGGTGGCGCCCGCGAACTGGATCGGCGCGAAGATGCCGGAGTTGATGTGGCTCTGCACCACGAGCAAGCTCTCGATGGCCTCCGCGCACCCCACCGCGGCGCCGAGCCGCCATCCGGCCATGTTGAACGTCTTGGAGAAGGTCATGAATTCCACCGCCACGTCCTTGGCGCCCGGCACCTCGAGGATGCTGGGAGACACGCGGCCGTCGTACGTGATCTCGCTGTACGCGTGGTCATAACAGATGAGGAATGCGTAGCGGCGGGCGAGATCGACCACGCGTTCGAGGAACGAACGCGGCGCCAACACGCCGGTCGGGTTGTTCGGGTAGTTGAGGAACAGGAGCTTCGTCCGCCGCCAGATGTCCGCCGGGACGGCGTCGAGGTCCGGCAACCAGCCGAGATGCCGCCGCAGCGGCACGCGCACGGCACGGCCGCCGGCAAACCACACCCCGTCGTCGTAGGCGGGAAATGCCGGGTCCGGGATGACGGCCAGGTCGCCGGCGTCAAGGTACGCCAGCGAAATGTGGAACAACCCCTCTTTCGATCCGATGAGCGCAAGGACCTCCCGCTCGGGATCAAGCATCACGCCGAAGCGCCGCCGGTAGAACCGTGCCACCGCTTCCCGGAAAAACAAGGACCCGCGGAACGCCGGGTAGTGGTGGTTTTCCGGGTCGGCAGCCGTCTCCTGCAGGCGGCGCACGACGGCGGCCGGCGTCGCTTGGTCCGGGTCGGCCTTGCCGAGATCGACGATGTCCGCCGCGCCTTGCTCCCGCAGTCGGTACACCCGTTCATCGAGTTGCGCGAACACGTACGGCGCGAGGCCCGCCAGTTTCTGCGCCTTGCGGGCGGCGGGCCGCGTGATGGTGACCTCCGCCATGTGCCATCACCTCGCCCTCCAGTATGCGCCCCGGCTGGGCAAGCATGCGCGTATCCATGCATGTATAATCGAGGCGAAGGGAGGAACGCCCGTGTCCGCTGCAGGGCAAGAGGCTCCAGGCGCAACGAGGGCTTTGGTGGAGATCTATACCGACGGTGCGTGTTCCGGCAATCCCGGACCTGGCGGTTGGGCGGCGGTGCTGCGCCACGGGGACAAGGTGAAGGAGATTTCCGGCGGCGCGGCGCACACGACGAACCAGCGCATGGAGCTGACGGCTGTCGTCGAAGCGTTGCGCTGCCTGCGCACGCCATGCCGGGTGGTGATCTACAGCGATTCGGCGTACCTGGTCAACTGCTTCCGCCAAAAGTGGTACGTGACATGGCGGCGCAACGGGTGGCGCAACAGCAAGGGCGAACCGGTGCAGAACCGCGACTTGTGGGAGCAGATTCTCGCGGAGATGGAAAAGCACGACGTCCGTTTTGAAAAGGTGCGGGGCCACGCGGGTGTAAAGTGGAACGAGCGCTGCGACGAATTGGCTCGCCGCGCGGTGCCGCGCCCGGGCGAGGGCGGTTCGGCGTGTACGAGGTGAACCGGTTGGCGCTTTGGCAGATGGGGCAGGAACTGGGTTTTGACGCCATCGGCGCCACCACAGCCGATCCGTTTCCCGAACTCGTTCCGCGCCTCGCCGCGTATGCGGCGCGCGGGCGCACCGGTTTCGAGTGGGAGGACATCGCCGAGCGCATCGACCCGAAGCGTTGGCTGCCGGAAGCGAGATCGCTCATTGCGGTGGCGTTGGCGTATCTGACGCCGGCGGGACGCCGGTTGGCCCGCCGCCACCCGGCCAAGGGGCTGCATGGCCGCTTGACCGTGTACGCGTACGGGGAGGACTACCACCAGGTGTTGGCGCGCCGCCTCCACCTCCTCCACCGGGCGTTGGAGGCGTATCTGGGGCGGCCGGTCAAGGCGCGTATCGCCGTCGATACCGCGCCGTTGGTGGACCGGGCCGTGGC
The DNA here is from genome assembly GCF_014647315.1 of Paenalicyclobacillus cellulosilyticus. GTDB lineage: Bacteria > Bacillota > Bacilli > Alicyclobacillales > Alicyclobacillaceae > Alicyclobacillus_J > Alicyclobacillus_J cellulosilyticus. The sequence continues at coordinate 2,461 of NZ_BMOY01000018.1, read as the reverse complement.
GGAACGGTCAGGCATCGGTTGGATTGGAAAGAATTGCATGTTCTACACGGACAAGCACGGTTCCTATGTGTTCTTGGGGACGCTGCTCACGGACGTCGAGGTGGAACCGGGATCGCCGCAGCCTGACCGCTGCGGGACGTGCGACCTGTGCCTGCGCGCCTGCCCGACCGGCGCGCTGCTCGCACCCGGTGTCATCGACGCGAAACGGTGCCTGTCGTACATCACGCAGATGAAGGGCATCATCCCGCCGGAATTCCGCGTGGCGCTGGGGCGGCGGGTGTGGGGGTGCGACACCTGCCAGTGGGCGTGCCCGCACAACGCAGCGGCCGCCGCGGCGGTCCATCCGGAGTTCTTGCCGCAGGGGGAATTGGCGTATCCGGATTTGATTGCCATCCTCTCCTGGAGCAATCGTGAATTTCTTCGCCGCTACGGTCGGACAGCCGCTGCGTGGCGGGGGCTCGCCACCTGGAAGCGCAACGCCCTCATCGCGCTGGGCAACTGCCGGGACCCGCGCGCCGTGCCCCACGTTGTGCCGTTTCTTTCGCACCCGCGGCCGGAGCTGCGGGCGAGTGCGGCGTGGGCGCTATGGCGGATTGGCGATCCGGCGGGCACCGCGGCGGTGCGGGCGGCGTACGTGCGGGAAGAAGACCCAGCGGTCAAGGCGGAGATGGCGTGGGCGGTGGAGGAGGGATAAGCGTGCGCCAAGGGCAGTGTCAGGAGGCGTTTGCGCCGGCGGACACCCGCGTGCCCTGGGTGGAGCTGCCGGCACCGCGTGCGCCGCTGGTGTGGGCGGTGTGCCCGGGGACACCCGTCGGCGACGTGTGGGTCGGTGCCAGCGCGTGCGGCGTGGTGGCGGTCGCGTGGGCGGAGAAACGGGTGGCGGCGCCCGGCACGAGCCCGGACCCTGCCGCCACGCCGGAGGAGGTTCGCGCGGCGGCGGACTGGGCCGGGCAGGCGGTTGCGGAGCTTTCCGACTACTTTCGCGGGGCGCGCCGGCGCTTCACCGTCCCTGTGGCGGTGTGGGGGACTCCGTTTCAATTGGCCGTCTGGCGTGTCCTGTGCACCATCCCTTACGGGGCGACCTGGTCGTACGCCGACGTCGCGGCCGCGCTCGGCCGGCCGCAGGCGGTCCGCGCGGTGGGACAGGCGAACCGAGCCAACCGCGTGCCCATCCTCGTCCCTTGCCACCGCGTCATCGGCAAGGACGGCAGCCTCGTCGGCTACGCCGGGCGCGATCTCGACCGCAAGGCGGTTCTGCTCGCCCACGAGCGCGCCGGGGCGTCCGGCGCGGGGCGGGCGCAGGGTTGAGGGCGGCGCAGGGTTGTGGATGGTGCGGGGTTGTGGATGGTGCAGGGTTGGGGGCGGTTGCGGGCCAGTCACGCATCCCGCTGCAAGCGGGCAATCTGTTCGCGGTACGCGTCGAGGAACGCTTGGCGCCGCGGCTCCTCCCGCCAGGCGTCCGCCAGTTCCGTCACCTGTGCCGGTTCGGCGAACACGGTGTAGCGGGTGCTCGCCAGGCGCCAGGCGCGGTACGGGAAGCGGAGCAGCGCTTCGACCAAGCGGTACTCCGCCGCCGACATCGCGCGCGCTTCGTTGTAGGCCACGAAGCAGGCGTACGCCACGTCGGCGGACCAAGCCGACGCCTGCAGGCCGCGGCGGATGAGGTGCGCGGCGTCGAGCGCCCGCGGGGCGTAGGCGGCGAGATCGAAATCGAGCGCGTACGCGCCGTCGGCCGCGAGGATGAAGTTGGCAGGCGTCACATCGAGGTGGCACAGGCCGGGCGCGGCCATCTCGCTGCGCAGGAACGCCGCGACGTCGGCTTCCGCCAACAGGCTGAGGCTCTTCTCCGCGTCTTTCCGCAATGCGGGGTACCACTCGAGGAACAGCTCATCGAACGCGTCTTGTTCTGCTTTGCGCTCCGCATGGTCCGCGAACCGGCGCAGGTCATCGGCACGGCGGCGCAGCAGCGCCTCCATGCCGACCGGCGCGGGGGCGCCGGCGTGCCGGAAGCCGCGCGTCGCCTCGTACCATGCGGCAAGGGTGTGCGCAATTTGGCGGACATGGTACGCGGACGCAAAGTTGGCTGCCGCACCCGCGATGAACGGGGTGGCGTAGAACGTCCGGCGATCCGCCACAGCGTACGGCTGGCCGTCCCGCGCCGGGACCATGGCCGCGGTGCGCAGGCAGCCGCGTGCCTGGGCATGAAGGATGGCGGCTGCCAGGAACGCCACCCGCGCCGGGGGCAGATGGGTCTCCTTGACGACAAACGTCCCCGTATCCGTTTCCACCTTGATCACCGTTCCGAGGTGACGGACCTCCGATATCTCCCACGCGTAGCGGCGCAGGACGGATGGCGGGATGCCTGCGCGGGCGCAGGCCGCCTGCCAACTGCGCGGCAAGGCGAGCGGGCGCGCCGGGGCCGCGGGCGCGGCGGAAGCACCGTGCACAGACGCGGGCGTGC
>NZ_BMOY01000017.1 GCF_014647315.1 Paenalicyclobacillus cellulosilyticus | reverse complement strand
GGAAAACCCTCCGTCAACGAACGCAGCAAAAAACCGCTCGTCTTCCGCCAAACAGCGTGAGCGGTTACAGCATGGTGTCGAACAGATCGTCCACCAGTCGTGCCAGTTCGTCGTCGAACCTCGTCACCGGTGCCGCTGGCTGCCGCAGAACGGACGACTCCTCCCCGACGATGATGTCCCGCACGCTCATCCTGCTCTCCTCCTCTTGGCGCACTCCGTCTGCGCCAGCACATGCGGCCGCCGCACCGTAGAACACGGCGCTGACCCAAAACGGGCTTGGCCGCAGACTCCGTCCGTAAGCTTGCTCCGGCCTGCAACCGCTGTGCCGTGGATACGGGCCACGCATCCGGTTCCGGCCAGGCTCGCCGCGACATATCCATGCAGCGACGAGATGGCCGTCGGGAGGCTGACCGGGCGGTGGTGGAGGGGAATGGATATGTTGGACGTGTTATCGGCCGCGGACGTGGCGCGTATGCGCGAAGCGGGGGAGATCAACCAGCGGGTGCACGCCGCCGTCCGCGCGCATCTCGCGCCGGGGACGGCGACGGCGGAACTGGACCGCGTCGCCGCGGCGGTGCTCCATCAGTGCGGTGCGGCGTCGCCGTTTCCGAGCCTCTACGGATTCCCTGGTCATATCTGTGTCTCTGTCAACGACGAGGTGGGCCACGGCGTGCCGGGACCGCGGCGGCTGCGGCCGGGGGACGTGGTGAAGGTGGACGTGGGGGTCGTGTACGAAGGGTGCCATACCGATTGCGCCCGCACCTACGTCGTGGCCGATGGAACGTCCGACGGCGCGGTCGACGGCGCGGGTGGCGGAACGTCCGACGGAACGGCCGACGGCGCAGGGACGGAGGTGAACCGGCTCATCGCGGCGGCGCGGACGGCGCTGTGGGCCGGCGTGCGTGCCGCGCGCTGCCAGGCGCCCGTCTCGGACATCTCCCACGCCGTCCACCGGTGCGCCTTGGCGCACGGCGCCACCGTCATCAAACACGCGTTTGGCCACGGTATTGGGCGCATGCTGCATCAGGCTCCGCAAATCCCCAACTTCGGACCGCCTGGAATGGGACCGCGGCTGCGCGCCGGCATGGCGATAGCGATTGAGCCGTTGCTGACGACCGGCTGCGGGAGGACCCGGACGAAGGACGACGGCTGGACGGAAGTCACCACGGACGGGGCTGTCGCGGTCCACTTCGAAGACACCGTGCTCATCACGGAGGATGGGCCGCAGGTGTTGACGGGCCATCCGCCGGATGCCGCCCTCGGGCAGGCTTTGCCCCCGTTGCCGGGGTTGCGCCTGCGCCCGATGCGCCCGGACGAGCGGGGGTGGGCGCTCACCCTGGCCCACCAGGAGATGGACCCCGTTCTCCTTCGCGCCTGGGGCCGGCGGGTGGAGGTGGAGGAGATTTTCGCCATTCCGGGTGCCAGATGGTGCATCGTCGAGGTGCAAGGCGGGAAGCCGGCTGGCTTTTTGGTCGTCGTACCGCGGCTGGGCGACGCCCTCTTCGTGAACACCCTCGTGTTGGATCGGTCGTATCAGGGGTGCGGTATCGGCAGGTGGGTGATGACCCAGGTGGAGGCATGGGCCCGGGCAGAAGGCGCGTCCGCTGTGGAACTTTGGGTCCAGATCGACAACCCCCGGGCCGTCAGGTTTTACCGTCGGCTCGGGTTTGCGGTGGTGGGTGAACCGGCGCTGCGAACCTTGGCGATGCGCAAGCGGATGGAGCCTGACCGCTCCGCGTTCGGGGACCGTCCGCCTGCAGACCCTCCCTCTGCCCGGCCTTCGCCCGCGCATGGGCCTGCGTTGCTCTGACCGCACGATTATGTGCGGTTTTCTTACATAAGATGATGTAATCCTGAGTGTATGTAAAATCATTCGGATATACGTCATTTTATATTACAAACAGCATTGACAAACCGGGAACTTTCTGTTGAAATCAGCATATAGAAGTCATATATCCTTCTTACAAAGGAGGCGCGGCAGCATGAATGGCCGCATCGAGCGGATGGGTGTAATCAAAGCTGACGAAGCGGTGCGCGTATCGCGCCGGCGGCCCTGGTGGTGGGCGGCGCTGGCCGCGTTCCTCATGGCGGCGCTCCCGCAGACCGCCTGGGCGGCGTCGGCACCGCCAGCCATCGACGCGGGAGACACGGCGTGGATCCTCGCCTCGTCGGCGCTTGTCCTGCTGATGACGCCGGGGCTCGCGTTTTTCTACGGCGGACTGGTACGGAAGAAAAACGTCATCACGACCATGTTCCAGGTCTATTCCGTCATCCTCATCGTCTCAGTGCAGTGGGTGCTGTTCGGGTACAGCCTGGCGTTTGGCCCGGATGTCGGGCACATCGTCGGCAGCCTGAAGTGGGCCCTGTGGAACGGGGTGGGTGCCGCGCCGGACGCCGATTACGCCGGGACCATCCCGGCGACCGTGTTCGGGATTTTCCAGATGATGTTCGCCATCATCACGCCGGCGCTCATCGTCGGCGGCTTGGCGGAACGGGTCAAGTTCTCCTCGTTCCTCGTCTTCATCACCCTGTGGGCCATCTTCATCTACGATCCGCTCGCGCACTGGGTGTGGGGTGTCGGCGGTTGGCTGCGCAACCTGGGCGTCCTCGACTTTGCGGGCGGCACGGTGGTGCACATCAGCTCCGGGGTGGCGGGGTTGGTCGCCGCCATCTACCTCGGCCGGCGGGCGGAGTACGGCGGTCCCACCATCCGCGCCCACAACGTTCCGTTCGTGTTGCTCGGCACCGCGCTTTTGTGGTTTGGTTGGTTCGGTTTCAACGCGGGTAGCGCGTTGGCGGCCAACGGGCTGGCGGCGAACGCCTTCTTGACGACCAACACCGCGACCGCGGCGGCCGCGCTCGGCTGGATGCTCGTGGAACGGCTGCGCACCGGCCATGTGACGCTCGTCGGGGCCTGCGCCGGCGCGGTGACCGGACTGGTCGCCGTGACGCCGGCAGCCGGGTTCGTCACCCCTGGGGCGTCCATCATCATCGGCTTCGTGAGCGGCGTGCTCTGCTTCTTCTCCTCCACATTCATGAAGCAGAAGCTGGGATATGACGATGCGCTCGACGCGTTCGGGGGTCACGGCATCGGCGGTACGTGGGGAGCGCTGGCGACCGGCTTGTTCGCCACCACGTTGGTGAATTCGGCAGGCGCCAACGGTCTGTTCTACGGCAATCCGCATCAGCTGTTGCTGCAGCTCATCGGCGTCGTGTCGACCTGGGCGTTCTCCGGCATCGGCACCTGGATCCTCATCAAGGTGGTCGACGCGGTGATGGGCTTCCGCGTCACCCGCGAAGAGGAGCTCATGGGTCTCGACCTGGTGCTGCACAACGAAAATGCTTATCCGGAGATGCCGTCCGTGGAAGAGGTGCAGCGGGTCATCGCCCAGGTACCGCGGCGCGATGCGGGCGGACGCGGCTGGGAGCGCGTGAGCCCGGTCGGCGCAGGCCTTTCCTCCGAACCGTCCGATCCCGCCGCGCCGGCGTCCAAGGGGTAGGGTGCTTGCCGCGTTCACCGCGGAAAACCGCGGCGCTGCTGCCTGTCAGGGAAGATATTCCCCGGCAGGCAGCTTTTTTGTGCGTCCGGCAGCGGATCGCGTGGAAGCGGTTGCACTGTGCCGGACGTCTTGCGCCCGCGGGTTCCGGAACACTATGCTGAAGGCGTGCGCCGCGTTGAGGGATGGGCGGCGCAAACGAGGTTACGGCAGATGGCGGTCGAGCCAGGCGACAAGGTCGCGCAGCACTTCATCGCGATTGGTTTCTTGAAGCATCTCGTGGCGTCCGCCAGGGTAGATGCGCACCGTGAGATCGCGGACGCCGTGCCGTCGCAAAGCCGCAATCAACCGGCGGAGGCCGCGCAGGCCGCGCCCGCCCACCGGATCGCGCGCACCGGAGAACAGGTACATTGGCAGGTCGTGCGGGATGAGCCGGAGGGCGCGCGGGTCCAGCGTGTCCGCCAGGCCGCGGAAGAACCAATAAAAGAACGCAGCGGGCATGACCGCGCCACAGTACGGGTCTTGGATGAACGCGTCGACGGCGTGCGGATCGCGGCTGAGCCAGTCGAACGCGGTGCGCCGCGGCGTCAGCCCGCGGTTGAACCCCGCGAAGGTGAGCCGCATCAGGCGAGGGCTCGCCGCCAGCGGGTCGCGGCGCATCTCCTGGGCAGCGAGCCATATGCCCATACGAAAGAGGGGAAGCGGCTGGCTGCCGCTGCCGGAGAGGATGGCGCCGGCCAGGCCGCGGGCGCCGCGCTCCAGATAGCGTAAGGTGAGGAACGACTCCATGCTGTGGCCGAGCAGGAACACCGGCCGCTGCGGGAGATGGCGCTGGGTCCAGGCGTGGACGGCGCCGATGTCGTCCACCATCTTTTCGAAACCGTCGTCGCCGATGTGCCCGAGCTGGGACAGATGCGCGGCGGAGAAACGTGGGTCTTTTCGATTATACCCTTGCGGGCGGCGGCAGGGGTGCCCGGTACATGGGTGGGAAGGAGGTCCTCATGGCGGGTTGGAAACTGATTGCGCTCGATCTCGACGGTACCTTGCTCTGCACGGACGGGACGGTGTCCGCCGCCAACCGGCGGGCGATTGAACGGGCGCGCCGGGCGGGGGTGGAGGTGACCATCGCGAGCGGGCGCCAGAGGTGGGGGCTGGTGGAACGGCTGCGGGATGAGCTGGCGCTGACCGCCCCGTTCGTCACGGCCAACGGGGGCCAGGTGTGGAGCGGAGACGGGCGGTGCCTCGAACAGCACCTGCTGGCACCGGAGGATGTCCGCACCCTCTACCGTTTGGCGCGCACGTACGGCGCGTACTATTGGACGAGCGTGGCGGGCCGCCAGCCGCCGCCTGCCGGCCTGCGGGAAGATGAAATCGACCATTATGCTTGGCTGAAGTTCGGCTATTTTCACGAAGACCCGCGCGTGCTCGCAGCCATCTGGGACGAGCTGGCGGCCCTCGGCCGCTTCGAGTTGACCAACTCCGGGCCGGACAACATCGAGGTCAATCCGGCGGGGGTGAACAAGGCGCGGGGGTTGGCGCGGGTGTGCGCGGAGATGGGCATCGACGCGTCGCAGGTGGTGGCCATCGGCGACAGCTTGAACGACGTGGCGATGATCCGCTGGGCCGGCAAGGGCATCGCCATGGGCAACGCAGCCCCTGAGGTGAAGCGGGTGGCAGACGGGGTGACCGGGGCATGTTGGGAAGACGGTGTGGCCCAGGCCATCGCCGGGCTGCTGGATGCGTGAGGAGGAGAGCGGCATGGCGTGGGCAGCCGAGGAACGCGGCCGGATGCTGTCGGCAGCCGCAAGGCAAATGTGGGATGTGATTGTGATTGGCGGGGGGATCACCGGGGCGGGCATCGCCCGCGAGGCGGCGTTGGCCGGGCTCAGGGTGGCGCTGTTTGAGGCGCGGGACTTCGCGGCGGGGACGAGCAGCCGCTCGACGAAGCTGTTTCACGGCGGGCTGCGCTACCTGGAGCACGGAGAGATCTCCCTGGTGCGCGAGGGCGGCCGCGAGCGGGAAGGGATGCAGAACCTGGCCCCGCACCTGGTGCGGCCGTTGCCGTTTTTGTTGCCGACCTACCGCGGGATGAAGTACGGGCGCACGGCGATGGGCTTGGCGGTATGGGTATACGACTGGCTGGCGAAGGTGGCGCCGGAGGAGAGGCGCAAGGTGTTGCGTGCGCACGAGGTGCTCGCCCGTGAACCGGACCTGGCGGCGGATGGCCTGACGGGCGGGGTGCTCTACCACGAGTACCTGACGGACGACGCGCGCCTGACCTTGACGGTGGTGAAATCGGCGGTGGCGCTCGGGGCGGTGGCGGTCAACTATGCGCCCGTGGTCGATCTCGTCTTCGCGGACGGGCGGGTTGCGGGCGTGGTGGTTGAGGATGCGGCCGCCGGCAGCGGCAGCCGCTTCACGGTGCGCGGCAAGGTGGTGGTCAACGCCACCGGGCCGTGGATGGAAGCGGTGTTGGCGCTGGAGAGACGGTGCGCAGAAGCAGGAGCGGCGGCGAACGCCGCGGGCGCCGGGGCAGGCGGTGCGGAAAGCGACGGGGCGGCGGGCAAAGACGGGATCGCGTCGTGGCGGCGGGATGAGCGGGGAATGCCGCGCATCTTGCACAGCCGGGGTGCCCACATCGTCGTCCCGCGGGATCGCCTGCCTCTCCGCCATGCGGTGAGCGTCCAGACGCCGGACGGCCGGCTCGCGTTTTTCATCCCGCGCGGCCCGGTCACGTACATCGGGACCACCGACGAGCGGTATGAAGGCGACTTGGCGCACCCGCCGGTGACCGCGCACGACGTGGCGTACCTGCTTCAGCTCGCCAACCGGTTCTTCCCCGGCCGGAATTTGGCCGAGACCGACATCCTCGGGCGTTTCGCCGGCGTGCGGCCGCTTGTCGTGGAACCCGGCAGGGATGCTGGCAAGGACACCAAGGACGTGTCGCGCAGGGATGTGGTGTTCGTCACGCCGGGCGGGGTGGTGACCATCGCCGGCGGCAAGCTGACCGCCTGGCGGAAGATGGCGGAAGACGCGCTTTGCGTGGTGTACGGAGAGCTCCGCCGCCGTTTCGGCTGGGACGCGGACCGTCGCCTGGCGACGCGGGCGCGGCGTCTGTCGGCCACCGCGCCGCTCGTGGGCGGCTGGCGCATTCCACCGCGCGGTCTGGACGCCTGGGCCGAGGCGGAAGGCAAGCGGCTCGCGGCGGCATACGGCGTGGCGGCGGAGGATGCCAGCCGCCTTGCCCGCCGTTACGGCGATGTGGCCGAAGAAGTGCTCGCCGCCGCGGCGGAGGCGGATCGCAGGTGGGTGGCGCCAGGCGTTCCGCTCATGTGGGCCGAGTTGCACTACTTTGTCCGCCATGAAATGGCGGTGCATTTGGCGGATGCGCTGGTGCGGCGCGTCCCGTTCGGGTGGTTCGGCGGACCGGCCGCCGTCGCCGCCGCCCCCGCCGTTGCGCAGGCGATGGCACGCCTGCGCGGCTGGAACGAGGAGGAGACGGCGGCGGAGCTTGCGCGTTTGCTCGCGGAGAGCTATTGGGCGGACGGGCCGGCGGGGCTGGCGGCGCCCTGGACCCAGCGCCACGTCAGCCAAGCCCCGAACACGCAGGTGATCCCGCAGAACACAAACACGCCGGCCAGTCCGAGCGCCTGGCCGAGCCAGCCGGAGATGAACGGCCCGCCGCACATTCCAATCGAGTAGATGGCCTGGAAGAATCCCATCGCCGTCGCCCGGCGGTCCGGATGCACGCTGTGGATGGACAGGCTCATGAGCACGGGCATCACGAGACCTTGCCCGAACCCGTTGACGACCTGGGTGAGGATGAGCAGCCACAGCCAGGGTGACAACGGCACCGCCAGGGTCCCGAACGCAGCCAGCAAAAACCCGGTAATGATGGTGGCGCGGGCGCCGAAGCGGCGGACGAACCAGCCGCCGCTGACGTAGCCGGCGATGGCGTTGGGAAGGGAGGTCATCAGCGTCAACAGGCTCAGCATCGCCTTCGAAGCGCCGATGTGGGCCGCCTGCAGGTTGGTGAATCCGTACATCGTCGTGAAGGTGATGCTCTGGCTCACGACGGCGAGCAGCGAGACGGACAACAACCCCCACTGTGTCCCCATGCGCAACAGTTCCGCAACGGGCACCGGTTGGCGCTTGGCGTCGCGGTTTTCCCGAATGCCGAGCGCCACGAGCAGGCCGACGGCCCCGCCCAACGCGCCCGCCCAGAACGGGGCGTGCCAGCCCTTCCATTGCGCGAGCAGTCCGCCGAGGGTCATGGCGGCCATCTGCCCGATGCTCGTGAAGAAGCTGATGACGCCCATCGCCTTGGCCGCCTCATCCGGACGGTAATAGGAGGCATAGAGCACGGTGAACGCCACCCAACCGGCGGCGGCGCACCCCGCCAGTCCCCGCCAGACGAGCGCCCAGCCAGGGGTGTTGGTGAGGGCGAAGCCGAGGCTGCTCGCCGTGGCGCACGCGATCCCGGCGAGGATGAACGCCTTGCGTCGTCCGGTGCGGTCCGACCAGATGCCGAGCGGCACGCGCAACAGCATCTGCGTGAACCCGTAGCTGCCGATGACCAGCCCGACGAACCATACCTTGGCCCCCAGGTGCTCGACGTACGGCGACAAGATGGGCACGTAGGTGTAAACGGCAAACCAGTAGAGCGCCGTGGCCACGGCGAACCCAACCGCGTGCAGGCGGGTGCGCGGTGCGGACACCAGGGCGGCCGTCCGTCCCGTTTCCAGCGAGGGCAAGCCCTGGGACATGAGCCCGCCTCCTTTGCGTCTGGCATGAAGGAAAGCGCGCCCCTGTGGTACCATGGTGAGGACGCGGCGACAGGCTGCGCCCTTCCACCCGGCGGGCGCACTCGACGGGTTTCATGATACACCACGCGCGCCGGACGTACCACGCGTTTCATGCGCGTTCCGCTGTTTCGGCGCGAAGGACAGGAGGCATGAGATGAGCGGATACACCCTGGGGATAGATCTTGGCGGCACGAAGATCATGACGGTGGTGGTCAGCCCGGAGGGCCGGGTGGCGGGAGAGGCGCGGCTCGACACCCTGGCGCACGAAGGTCCCGACGCGGTCATCGCGCGGTTGCTTCAGTCGGCGGAGCAAGCCGTGGCACAAGCCGGGCTCAGGATGGCCGACCTGGAAGCCATCGGCGTCTGCGCTCCCGGTCCGCTCGACGTCACCACGGGCGTCGTCCTGAGCCCGCCCAACCTGCCGGGGTGGATCGACATCCCGCTGCGGGCGCGGTTGGCGCAGGCGCTGGGGCGGCCGGTGTACCTTGACAACGACGCCAATGCGGCGGCGCTCGCCGAATGGCGGCTGGGGGCCGGCCGGGGCACGCGCGACATGATCTACTTGACGGTGAGCACCGGGATTGGCGGCGGTGCCATCGTGGACGGCAGGCTGCAACACGGGAAGATGGGCGCGGCGGCAGAGTTCGGCCACGTCATCCTGGAGCCGGACGGCCCGCGTTGCAACTGCGGCAACCGCGGCTGCCTGGAGGCGCTCGCCTCGGGGACCGCCATCGCGCGGGCGTATGCGGAGCGGGCGGCCCGTCGCGCGGCGGGCGGGAACGAAGCTTTCGCGGCAAAGACCGTGACGGCGCGCGACGTGTTTGCCCGCCAAGCGGAGGGCGATCCGCTGGCCGCAGAGGTGATTGCGTCGGCGGTGCGGTATTTGGCCATCGGGATCGCGAATTTTGTCCACATCTATAACCCGGAGCGGGTGGTGGTGGGCGGCGGTGTGGCGAGCGCCGGCGATGCGCTGTTCACCCCGCTCCGCGAACAGGTGCGGTCGTACGTCTTCCCGCACCTGCGCGACAGCTTCACCATCGAGCCGGCCGCGCTCGGCACGCACGTCGGGGCGCTCGGCGCGGCGCTGCTCGGTTTGGCGGCCGGCTGACCGCTGCGGCACAGCATGTCCGCAGGCTTCCTCAGGTCTGCGGCCGAGGGTCCGCGGGCCCCGTCCCGCGCCCGCCGTCCTCCGGCGCAACGGGAACGGGCTCGGTGAATTCGCCGTCGCCGAGCGGGTATACGACATACGTGATGTGGCACACGGTGCACTGATAATGCTCATATTCCGGGCTGAAGCTCACTTGGACCATCTGGCCGTGCGGACCACAGTGCGGGCACAACATCGCAGGTCCCTCCTCTTGGTCATCCGCTTGCTTTCAGTATACGCCCCGGCGCGCCGCATCTGTCCTGACCCGGCCCGGCTACGGCCCGCTCGCCGGCGCGGGAAAGAAAGGACGGCGCCGGCAGACCTGCCGGCAGGCTTATTCCGCCGGCGCGAGCGCCACGCGGCGGCGTTCCCGGGCGGAGGCAAGACAGGCGTCCAACACCCGCATGTTCCGCACCGCGTCGTCCGCCGGGAAACGCGGCGGCGCCAGACCGAAGACCGCGCGGGCAAAATCGTCCGCCTGCAGCACATACTGGTTGACGTCGGGCACCGGCTCCACCCGGGTTTCTCCGCGGACAGTGACGGTGAACGCGGCGGCTTCGCGGGATGGGTACAGGAACGCATGCGGGACGTCGATCCGCCCGTCCGAACCGACAATCTGCAGCGTGTTGCGCCCGTCCCCCCACATGCCGCACTCGAAGGTGGCGCTGCGCCCGCCCGGGAACTCCAACAACCCGAACGCCATCATGTCGACGTCGTCGTGATCCGGCGAAAAGTACGCCTGGACGGTGACGGCTTCCGGCTCGCCGAGCAGGAGGCGCGCCGCGCTGATGGGGTAGCACCCGACGTCGTAAAGGCTGCCGCCGCCCATCGCCCGGACGAAGCGGATGTTGCCGCGGTCGTGCGCGTTGTTGAACGTGAACACCCCATGCACGCCCCACACCCGGCCGATTTCGCCCGCCGCGATGACGTCCAGGATCCGCTGGTAGCGCGGATGGTGGCGGTACATGAACGCCTCGGCCAGGACCACGCCGGCTGCCGCCGCCGCGGCCGCCATCCGGGCGGCTTCGTCCGCCGTGAGCGCGATGGGCTTTTCACACAGGACGTGCTTGCCGGCCTCGGCCGCGCGGATGGCCCACGCGGCATGCAGGTGGTTGGGCAGCGGGATGTAGACCGCGTCAAGTTCCGGGTCTTGCAACAGCGCCTCGTACGACCCGTACCATCTGGGGATCCCCAGCCGCGCCGCGGTCTCCTGCGCGCGGTCCACAGACCTGCTGGCGATGGCGAGCACTTCGTTATACTGTGATTGTTGCAGTGCGGGGATGACCGCCCGGACGCCGATGTCCGCCGTGCTGATCACGCCCCAGCGCAGGGTTCGCCCTGCGTCGTTGGCCTTGGTCATGGCATCCCCCTCCTGTCCCCATCGTACCAGGTTTACGCGGCAGGGGAAGGGGGTTATCCAAACTTTTCTGTCATCGCATGCCTGTACCCATTCCTTGTGTGCGAAAGGGTGTGAGGCTGTGGGCCCAGGATGGCTGTGGGCCGCTGTGCTGCTCGGGGCTGCCGCCGCGGTGGCTGGGGCGTTGGCCCTGCGCGTCTATCTCCAGTACCGTGCCTGGCAGCGGCGTTTTCCCAAACCGCCGCGCCTGCCCATCGCCGGCCGGCCGGATGTCGAGGCGTGGGGCGATGGGTGTTATTTCACCTGGATCGGCCACTCGACCGTCCTCATGCAGCTTTTCGGCGTGCGCATCCTCACCGATCCGGTGTTCTCCGCCCAGGTCGGCGTCCGCCTCGGCCCCCTGTGCGTCGGCCCTCGCCGCTTCACCGATCCGGCGCTGACAGCGGACGACTTGGCGGGGCGGGTGGACGTGGTGCTCCTCTCGCACGCCCACCTCGACCACCTCGACATGCCGAGCCTGCGCCGGTTGGCCGACCGCCGGGTGACGGTGGTGACGGCGGCCGGCACCGCGCGTCTGCTGCGGCGTCTGCCGTTCGCTGCCGTCCACGAGCTGGCACCCGGCCAAGCGCTCACCCTTCCTGGCGGCGTGCGCGTCACCGCCGTGCCGGTCCGCCACTGGGGCGCCCGCTTTCCCTGGAACCGTCATTACGGATGGAACGGTTATCTCATCGAAAAGGAAAGCCCGCACGGACGCCCGGTGCGCATCTTGTTTGCCGGCGACACCGCGTACACCGACGCGTTTGCCACCGTGGCGACACCCCTGCCTCCGGACGTGGTCTGCATGCCCATCGGCGCGTACGCCCCGGATGCTTTCCAACGCGCCCACTGCACGCCGGAGCAGGCCTGGCGGATGTTTCTCGACACCCAGGGCGAGTGGCTCATTCCGATGCACTGGCGGACGTTCGTGCTGTCGCAGGAGCCGGTGGAGGAGCCGCTCTCCCGCCTGCTCGCCGCCGCAGGTCACGAAGCGGGGCGGATTGTGATCCGCTGTCAAGGAGAGACGTTCCAGTTGCCCGCTGCCGCGGCCCGTGCTACAACAGAAAACAGATAGGAATCTTCGGGATGTTCTGCTCCGGGCGCTGGTGTCGCGGCGGGGTGGACGCCGGCGGCCCGGTACGGGTACAGGGGGTTGCGGGATGGGTGAGTTTTACGGAAAGGTGGCGGTCGTCACCGGCGGAGCGCGGGGCATCGGGCGGGCGATTGCTCGCCGCTTTGCCGAGTCCGGGGCGAAGGTGGTCCTCGCGGACGTCAGCCCTGCCGGCGTGGACATCGCGGAGGCGTGGCAGGCGGAGCGGCTGAAGGTCGCGTTCGTCCAGACGGACGTCACGCTTCCTGAGGCAACCGAGGAGATGGCGCGGTTTGCCGAGCGCGTGTACGGCGGGATCGACATCTTGGTCAACTGTGCGGGGGTGTTTCCGCGCGGTACGCTCTTGGAAACGGACGAGGCGCTGTGGGACCGGGTGATGGACATCAATCTGAAAGGCGTGTTCCACGCCTGCCGGGCGGCGGTGCCGCGGATGGTGGCGCGCGGGCAAGGGGTCATCGTCAACATCGGATCGCTCAACGCGTTTGGCGGGGCGCCCAACCTGTTCGCGTATTCGGTGGCCAAAGGCGGGGTGTGGACGTTGACGCGCAACCTGGCGAAGGCGCTGGCGCCGTACCGGATCCGCGTCAATTGCGTCCATCCCGGGTGGGTGATCACGGAAGGCGAAGCAGAGGTGCAGCGGGCGCTCGGGATGCCGGACGATTGGGCGGAACAAGGGGCGGCCAAGATCCCGCTCGGCCGGCTGCAGACGCCGGAGGACATCGCGCCGACGGTGTTGTTTCTCGCCTCCGACGCGGCTTCCCAGATCACGGGCCAGTCCATCTGCGTCGACGGGGGCCTGGGCCTTGTGTATTGAGACCGCGCGGCCCACGTGGGTCAGCGCAGGTGGTTCGGCAGGGGTGCGTCGTCGGCGCGGGTGTGTTCGATCTCGGGTGCGACGCCGCCGTCCCCCCGCATGCGGTCAATCTCGTCGATCACCGATTCGGTGTGGGCGTCGTGCGCAGGCATCTGTTCGACGCCATCGTGCAGACTGGACAGACCGGGGACGGCGTGGGCCGCCTTGTCACGGGCGGCTTGGACCGTCCGAAACGGGCGCTGGTTGCTGGACACCCATCATCCCTCGCCTTCGCATGGGATCTGCGCGCGACGTGGCCCGTCGCTCCTCTCCATACAGGATGCGCGGCTGGGTGCGGACTATGCGCAGGGTATACAATAGGGTTGGGACAGGCCATCCGCCCGCGGCCGGTGCGTAAACGAACCGGGAAGGCCGCGGCCGGTGAACCACGGAAACAAGGATGGTGCGCATGTCGAGTATCCACATCGTCTTCAATTACCGCGGCGAATGGACGCTGCCTGCGGATAAGGTCTCTGAATTGAAGGCTGCGTTTCCGGATGTGACGTTCATCGAGGCGGCTGGCCGCGAGGTGCCGCCGGAGGTGTTGCAGGAGGCAGACGCATTCGTCGGTTGGCCGACGGACGAGATGTTGGATGCCATGCCGAAGCTGCGGTGGTTGCAACT
The DNA here is from genome assembly GCF_014647315.1 of Paenalicyclobacillus cellulosilyticus. GTDB lineage: Bacteria > Bacillota > Bacilli > Alicyclobacillales > Alicyclobacillaceae > Alicyclobacillus_J > Alicyclobacillus_J cellulosilyticus. Next base: position 42,805 of record NZ_BMOY01000017.1, on the reverse strand, counting down.
GCCCAGCGCGGGGGCCAATGGCTATGCGGACAATCCGAAACTCCGGCCGGAGGTCGTCCTCACCAACTCGAGCGGGGTGTTCGGCATCCCGGGCGCGGAGCACGCCATCGCCCTTATGATGGCGTTTGCCAGGCGGATTCACATCCACCGCGATCAGCAGCACCAACGGGTGTGGAAGCCAAGCCGGGACTGCCTGCAGGTGCAGGATGCGACGGTGCTGGTGGTGGGCCTCGGCGACATCGGCAAGGAGGTGGCGGTGCGGGCCAAGGCGCTCGGCGCGCATGTCATCGGGGTCAAGCGCCAGGTGACCACCTCGCCGCCGTACGTCGACGAGTTGTACGACACCGCTCACGTCGACGACGTGTTGCCGCATGCGGACTTCGTCGTCTCGGCTTTGCCGCTGACGCCGGAGACGCGCGGGTTTTTCTCTGCGGAGCGATTTGCCAAATTCAAGCCGGGTGCAGTGTTTGTGAACATCGGCCGCGGCGGTTCGGTGGATGAATCGGCGCTCGTCGCGGCGCTGTCCACGGGCCGGCTCGGCGGGGCAGGGCTTGACGTCACGGCCGAGGAGCCGCTGCCGCCCGACAATCCGCTGTGGGGGCTCGAGAACGTCATCATCACCTCCCATTCGGCGGGGGTGTCGCCGACGAAGACGGAGCGCCGGTTTCAATTGCTCGAGCGCAACATCCGCCGGTTTGTCAACGGAGAGCGGCTCGAGAATGTCGTGGATCGAAAACTGGGGTATTGAACATAGGGATGTTGAACGCCATATACCGCGCGAGAGGGGTATCCGTATGAACGAGCGGACGATGCGTGCACTGGTGGTGCGGGGGCCGCACCAGGCTGCGGTGGAGTCGGTCCCGTATCCGGAACCGGGTCCGGGTGAGGTGACCATCCGGGTGGCGCGCTGCGGCATCTGCGGCACCGACTACCACATCTTCGAAGGCGACTTTCTGTCGCCGTACCCCATCATTCCGGGACACGAATTTTCCGGTGTGATTGACGCGGTCGGGCCCGGGGTGACCGGATTTGCGCCTGGTGACCGCGTGACGGCCGATCCGACGCTCTACTGCGGCCACTGCGAGTACTGCTTGACGCACCGCGTCAACCACTGCAAGAACTGGGCGGCGCTCGGCAACACCACCGCCGGCGCCATGGCGGAATTCGTCAAGGTGCCTGTGCGCAACGTGGTCAAGATCCCGGACGATATGTCGTTCGCGGCGGCGGCGTTTGTCGAGCCGGTCGCCTGCGTCGTCCACGGCATGAACCGCCTGCAGGTACAGGCCGGGGATCAGGCACTCCTGTTCGGCACGGGTGCCATGGGCTTGCAGTTGGTGCAGGCCATCGCCCATGCCGGGGCATCGGAACTGGTGGTGGTGGACGTGGCGCCGGAGAAGCTCGATCTCGCCCTGCGCATGGGGGCGACGCGCGGGGTGTTGGCGCAGGAGGCGCCGGAGGTGCTGCGGCGCGATTACCCGGACGGGTTCGACATCGTGGTGGATGTCACCGGCATCCCGAGCGTCATCGAACAGGCCCTGTCCTACGTCGGCCGGGCAGGAAAGTATCTGCAGTTCGGCGTCGCGCCGCGCACCGCGGAGATTCGGCTCAACCCGTTTGAGGTGTACAACAAGGACTGGGCCATCCTGGGATCCATGGCGGTGAACAACACCTTCCTGCCCGCCTTCCACTGGGTGCGCACCGGACGGATTCAGGTGGAACCGCTGGTGACGCACACCGTCCGGCTGGAGGAGGTTCCGGCGCTCTTGGCCCAACCGAAGCCAGCCGACATGCTCAAGGCACAGGTCGTCCTGATGTAAGGCGGTCCTCACCCGCGCGCCGCCCACCACACCCACGCCTGGTGGAGGACGAGCAGGCTGGTCATCCCGATGAACAACGGGCGCAGGTACGCCGCGCCCTTGCGGATGGCCACCTGCGATCCCGCCGCCGCGCCCGCCATCATGGCCGCTGCCAGCACCGCCCCGGCGGCGTAATCGACCGCGTGCAGCGCGAAAAAGGTGCACAGCGCGCCCAGATTGCTCGCCAGGTTCAGTACCTTCGCGTTTCCTGACGCGGTCACGAAGTCAAACCCGGTGAGCAAGAACACCATGATGAGAAACGAGCCGGTTCCTGGGCCGAAGAACCCGTCGTAAAACCCGATGCCAAGGGCCGCCGGCGGCAGGAGCCAGCGGGCGCGGACGGAGAGGCCTTGGTAGCGCGCAACCCGCCCCGCGTCTTTGCGGATGGCCGTATACGCGGTGACCGCCACGAGCAAAACCAGGACGAGCGGCTTGAGGAAGCCGGAGGGCAGGTGATGGACCAAGAGGGCGCCAAGGACCGAGCCGGCGAGCGAGAGGGGCGCGAGCGTCAACGCCATGCGCCGGTGCACGCGGCCAGACACGGCGTACGAGACCGCGCTGGTGACGGCGCCGAGGGTGCCGCCGAATTTGTTCGTCCCCAGTGCCAGCGCAGGAGGCAGACCGACGAACAACAAACCAGGCACGGCGATGAGGCCGCCGCCTCCTACCGCGGCATCGACGAAACCGGCCGCCAAGCCGAAAGCCAAGAGCAGGATGGAAAGGTGAAAGGGAACAAGATGGACGTGCATCCGCCGCGGCCGCCTTTCCCGACGCGACGCCCGTCCGGCGCCGCCATCGACACGCATTCCCTCCTATCGTACCGGTTCGCGGGTTGGTTGAACAGAAAGGTCTGACCTCACGACGAACGGCGGCAGACGCTGTCGAAGTTTCAGCGGCGCAGGAGAGGCTCCACCTTGTGCACAAGATCGTTTAATTGCCGGGCCGTGCGCTCGTACAACGCCTTTGCCTCTTTGTCGACCGTTTCCAACGCCCATAACTCAAAGTCGGCTTGCATCTTTTTCAGATGCGCGAGCAACAGCGGACGCTCCGGTACCTGCGGACGGTGGACGGCATCCTGGTACAAGTCTGCGTACACGTTGCCCTGAGCGTCCACTTGCGCCATGAATACGTCGGAGAAGTCACGCGCGCCCAGTTTGTTCAACTCCGCCAACAACCAGGCTTTCGTGTAGCCCGCCTCCTCGAGCGAGCGGTTCATCACATGCCCGTCGATGACCACCAGCCGCGGCTGGGCCTCATCCATCACCAGCATCCCGGCGTCCTTGGGCGTCAAGGGTTGAACGGACGTCTTTTTCAGCACGGACAGCTCGCCGTTGGTCTCGAACACCGCATACTCCACGTCCGCCAGCTTGAACACGTCCTTGCGCCGCAAGAGGAGCATCAGTTCCTCTATCGACAGGTTCGCCTTCTTCAGGTTCTCTTCCAACACCTTTCCGCCCTCAATCACCACGGTCGGCCGTCCGTCCAACACCACCCGGGCCCGGTACGACTTGCGTTGGATCCAGGCGAGGAGCAACACCAAGCCGGTCCACACCAACAGGCTGATGACGGCGTGGATGCTGCGGACCTCGTCCAGCGACCAGGCGGCGGCGATGTTGCCGATGGTGATGCCGGCGATGTAGTCGAACATCGTCAGCTGCGCCACTTGGCGCTTGCCCAGCAGTCGCGCCAGGACGAACAGCACAAAGAACGCGATGAGGGATTGGAACAACACCTCTTGCCAGGTGACGCCTCGTGTCAACATGTCTCTGTATCCCTTCGGCTGAGTTGGTTTCCTTCGGCTGAGTCTGTCGTTTGTGGCGATGCGCGCCCTGGACCACGCGGCCGTGCGCCGTAACCGCACGCGCGTGCGGTGCGTCCGTAGTATGGGCTAAGGTGAGCCGCTCGATGCGACGAGCCATGGCGCCGCCGCACGAAGAGGTACGTATCGTCGTAAATGCGGCGGATGGCCGGATCTGGGCTCAGCATGGCGGCGCGCAACACCTGGTATCCCTGGTACCAGGCGAGCAGGGTCTGTCGGTAGCCGTACCGGTAAGCGGCGTCGAGGTAGTCCTGGTAGCGGCGGCGCGCGGCATCTCCCTCGGGATCGCGGCGCAACACGCGCCAATCCATCTCCATCTCGACCCCGAGACCGTACTTTCTGGCCAGCCACGCGTTGTTGGCCAAGCGGTCCGGACCGGCGTCAAACGCGTAATTCGGCTGCATGAGCACATCGTCGAACCCGTCCTCCCGCCATGTCCGAAAACCTTCCGATTCGTGAAACGGGATCCAATCGAACGCGTACGGGCCGGCTGCGTGGACAATCGCACTGGCCAAGCGGATCAGCCGGTGTTCGTCCGGCGACTCGGCTTCGGGGATGCTCTCCGCCAGCCAATAAAACCCGGCGAGCGACAGGTGGGGGAAGTGGGCGCGCCGCCAATGCGCAAGCACGTCGCGGACGTAATCCTCGATGACGGCGGCCCGCTCGGCGAGCGACCGCGGGTGTCCGACCTGCGCCGGGTCGAGCGGCAGTCCGGCCAGGAACCGGTCCGTCCGCCCAGGGAACGGGATGGCCAACACGACGGACACCTGGCGACCGCGCTGGTGCAATGCGGCTTCCGCCGTGGCGACGGCGTGATCGAGCGCCGCCAACTGGGTGCCCGGCGTGAACAACTGATCCACATACCAACGCCAGTCGGCCTGGGTGGCGGAACCGTATGCGTAGCGGCCGCCGCTCGGCCCGCAGGTGAAAGGGAGAAACAGGAAGGTGTCGAACAGCCAGTCGCGCACGTGGCCCTGCGGGTCGATATATGCGACGTACGGCAGGAACATCTGGCTCGTCCAGTGTCCGACGCTGGGATGGCGGGGCACATATCCGTTGTAGATCAACACCTCATGCCGGCGGCCGTGCAGCACAGGCAGGCTGGCCGGCAGGTACCCGCGGTCGCGCACCGACATGGCGAGACTGGGTACCGCCACGGGGGTGCCGCGCAAGACGGAAGGCGTGCCGATGCACGCCACTTCGCTGAGAAAACACCACACCTCCGGGGTGAAGGAAACCCGCACATAGCGGGCGGCCACGCACAGGTCGCCGAGGGTGAACGCTTGCCGCACCGGCCCCGGCGCGTACAGCGGGATGCGCGTAGGCACACGGCCAAGCGTCTGCCACAAGCCGGGCTGCGTGGCGACGGCGAATGCCACCTCTTTCGGGAACCGGATCCCGCCTCGGCGGTCCTGCAGGAACCAGGCGGACAGCTGGTGGATGGTGCGGACGGCGCCCAGGTCCAGCACCACGTCCCGCCGTTCCTGGCGCAGGAATCCCACCCACGGACCGTGAAACGTCCAGTCCATCGGGCCAATCTCGCCGTCGGTCAATCGGTGCCCGGTATCCGGGAAACACACGGCCTCCACATGGTGCAGCCAGCGGTCGGGCAGGGTGGTGGTGATCATGTAGGGCCGTCCGCGGGCGAGATCGACGTCCGCGGCCGCCGCCACCGGGGCGGCTTGCGTCCGAACGGCGGGTGCGGAAGCGGCAAGGGTCAGGGCCACGACGAAGAACGCCCCGAACGCGGCCAGCGCGTGTCGCCATGCGGTGTGCATCGTGTCCATCTCCTGCTGGCGTGCAGTATGTGCAGGAATGGCAAGCAGTATGTCCAACATGATGGGTGCGGGATCAGGATACCTGCCTGAGGAGATGAGAATTTCGTGCAGAACAAGCTGTGGGAGGACATGGGGCTTGCCGGGAAGCGTGCCATCCTCGTGCACCACGACGATCTGGGGATGACGGAGGCGGGCAACCGGGCGTATCTGGAGCTTGGGTTTCCCACCGGGTCCGTCATGGCGCCCGGTGCTTGGGCGCCGCAGATCCGTACGGGCGATCTCGGTGTGCACCTGGTGCTGACCAGCGAATGGGCTTTCCCGCGTATGCGGCCGCTCACCGGGGAGAGCAGCTTGACCGATGCCCAGGGTTACTTCTGGCCCACGCTCGAGGCAGCGTGGCAGCACATCGATCCAGGTGACGCAGAGCGGGAACTGCGGGCGCAGATGGTGTTCTTGCAGCGGTTGGGGTTGGACATCACCCACATCGACACCCACATGGGTGCGGTGTTGCGGCCGGACCTGGCGGAGGTGTACGCCCGCCTCGCGCTCGAGTTCCGTGTGCCCGCCCTGTGGACGGACGACTTTCATGCCCGGGGCTTGCCCCGGGACATGGCGGACGCGTTGGCGCGGATCATGGCTGAGTTCCCTCTCCCTGCGGTGCGCTTGGTCGACACATACGCCGTCGCGGCGGAGGACAGAGCCGCATGGTATGTCGATACCTTGACCCGGCTGGGACCTGGCGTATACCACCTCATCCACCATGCGGCGGTGCCGACGCCGGAGGCGCAGCGATTGCCGGACTGGGAGCGGCGTTATGCCGATTTTGCGGCATTGCGTCATCCGGACGTCCGCCGCGCTCTCGGGGAATTTGTCCTCCTCACCTACCGGGAGGTGCGGGACGCGCTGCGCCGTTACCTGCCGTGACGGCGGGGCCATGGCGGCAGCTTCATCCCGGCGGGCGCCGGATGCCTTCTCCTTCCGGAGCGGCCGCTCGCCAAGGATGAGCGCGATCGCGCGCTGCCACTGGGCACCCCTTCCGGTTTGCGACCCGCGTCTGGTACGCTACAGGTGGGACGCACGGCGGCGCAAATCTCGCGCGAGCCGTGGCGCAGTGTGCGGAGGGACAAGCCATGACCGACAGCGGCAGTGCGCGGCGGATGCCCGCCGTGTTGCGCTACACTATCTGCTTCATCCGCCACGGAGACGACCTGCTGTTGCTCCACCGCCGGCGGCCGCCGAACCGCGGCTTGTGGAACGGGGTGGGCGGCAAGATCGATCCCGGTGAAACCCCGGTGGCGGCGTGCGTACGCGAGGTGCGTGAAGAGACCGGCCTCGTCCTCCCCGCGGTGCGGTTTCGCGGCATCGTGACGTGGGATGGTGCGGAAGGGATGTACCTGTTCACGGCGGAAGCGCCGGTGCGCGAGGTGCTGCCGTGTGATGAAGGGGAGTTGGCGTGGAAGCCCATCTCGTGGGTGCGGCAAGCGGCGGATGTGGTGGCGAACATTCCGTACTATTTGGACCATATGCTCGGCGGCGAACCGCCGGTGGAGCACGCGTTCACCTACGGGGTCGACGGTCGGATCCGGGCGTACGAGCGCCTGCCGCTGGATCCGGCGTGGGTGGTGGCGCAAAGGTGACAAGATGTGGCACAAAGGCACCGGGGCGCGGGGCAGTACCGCGCCCCCTCCTGCTCGATGGCCAGGTAGCCTCACGCCGGCTCAGACGGTGGTGGTGGTGCAGGTCGTGACCGTGCCGTACGGGATGAGCAGGAAGAACAGCACGAAGATGATGAGGAACACGACCGCCCAGCGTGTGTAACCGCCGAACACACCGTCCATGAGACATACCTCCTTCACTGCGCGGTGACGTTTCAGGAAGCCGGGGCGGCGCGGCGAGCGGCCGGCCGCATCGCGGCTTCCCACCACCAATTCATTCAAGCAGGCGGCGGCGTGCAACGGACGGATGTCCTGGCCGTCCGGCGCGCGGCTTGCAGCAGCGTGCGACAGGGGGCGAGAGAGGTTGCGGACGAACGAATGCAGCGTCGCGATAGACATCGGGACGACGTCCGTCAAGGCCATCGCGGTCGATGAGGCAGGCCGGGAGGTGGCCAGAGCGGAAGAGCGGTTGGAGACGCAGGTGGCGGCCGACGGGGCAGCCGAACAGGACCCGGAGGAGGTGTTGACGCGCGTCCGCCGGGTGCTCGCCGCAGTGGTGCAGGCGGCGCAAGCAACGGGGCGGCCGGTCGCGCGCGTGGCGTTCAGCTCCGCCATGCACAGCCTGCTGGCCGTCGCTGCCGACGGGCGCCCGTTGACGCGGGCCATGACGTGGATGGACGCCCGCGCGGCGGACGATGCTGCCGCGCTGTGGGATACCGGATGCGGCCGGGATATCTACCGCGCCACCGGCGCGCCCATCCACGCCATGACGCCCCTGTCCAAGCTGATGTGGCTGCAACGGGCACAGCCTGGCGTACACCAGCGGGCCGCCCGCTTCGTCTCTTTGAAGGAATGGGTCTGGTGGCATGCGTTCGGGGAGTGGTGCATCGACGCGGCCATGGCGGGCGCGACGGGCTTATTGGACGTCGCATCCGGGGCGTGGCACGCACCCGCCCTGGCTTTGGCCGGGGTGACGCCCGCGCGGTTGTCGCGCGTGGTGCCGACCACCTACACCCGCCCGGTCCCGGACGACGGCTGGCTGCGCGAAGCAGGTCTTACCCCCGGCACGCCGGTGACCATCGGGGCGTCGGACGGGGTCCTCGCCAATCTGGGCGCAGGGGTCGTGGATGCGTCGGTCATGGTGCTGACCGTCGGCACCAGCGGCGCGGTGCGGACCGGCGCGAGCCGCCCGGTGGCCGACGAGTCGGCGCGGCTGTTCAGCTACCCGCTGGCGCCTGGGCGGTGGGTCGTCGGCGCACCGACCAACAGCGGCGGCGTCGTGATCGACTGGCTGTACCAGGGGTGGGCGGCGCTCTGGCAGGCGGCGTGCGACGGCCCGGCCCAGGGATCCGTGGCGGCGGGGACCGCAGGTGCGGTCACCGGCGATGGTGCGGCAGGCACGGCCGCGGCGGACGGCTTCGCCCGCCTGCTGGCAGCGGCCGCAAAGGCCAGTGACCCGGCGCTGTTCTGCCTTCCGTACGTCACGGGGGAACGGGCTCCTTTGTGGGATGCCAGGGCGCGGGCGGCATGGATAGGCCTGCGCCTGCACCACACGCCAGCCCACTGGATGCGGGCCGGGGTCGAAGGCATTTTGTTCAACTTATATTGGATTGCGACGCGCGTCATGGCGGGTGCCGGGCGACCCGAGGTGGTCATTTTGTCCGGCAAGCTGTTCCGCACCGGATGGGTGGTGCAATGGACGGCCGACTTGTTCGGCATCCCGGTGCAGGTGCAGGCGGATGTGGACGCCTCGCTGCTCGGGGCCGTCGCGTTGGCGCACGTGGCCACGGGGGCATGGACGTGGGCAGAGGCGGCGGAGCGCGGCCGGGCGACGGTGGATGCGGCGGTCGTTCGTCCCGACCCCGAAGCGCATGCCGCCCTCGCGGCGCGGTTTGCCCGCTTTCAGGCGCTGGTGCAGGCGCTCGCGGGCGAAGGGTGAACGCGGCCCTGCCCGCCGCGCCCAGCGGATGAGAAAACCCTTGACGCTGGCGCCTTGGCGCGGTACACTCACTTCGACACGAATATAGACTATATTAATCGGAATAGAGGGTGTAAGCTGTGCCGACGACCGTGTTGAGCCCGGCGGAAATCGAGGCGTTAGCCAAGACCATGGAGCACGCGGAACCGCAGGAGATCCTGAAGGTGGCGGTGGAGAAAATCCCGCGCCTGACGTTTGCCTGCAGCTTCGGCGCCGAAGACATGGTCCTGCTCGACATGCTGATGTCGATTGCGCCGCAGACGCACGTGTTCTATCTCGACACCGACGTCTTGTTTCCGGAGACGTACGCATTGATTGAGCGGGCGAAGGAGAAGTACAACATCCCGCATCTCATCCAGGTGCGGCCGGAGTTGACGCTCGCGGAACAGGCCGCCCAGTACGGCGAGGCGCTGTGGTCGCGCGACCCGGACCTGTGCTGCAACCTGCGCAAGGTTCAGCCGCTCACGCGCATCCTGAAGGACTACGACGGCTGGATCACGGGCATCCGGCGCGAACAGGCGCCGACGCGGGCGAACGCCCAGGTGTTCGAGATGGATAAAAAGTTCGGCCTGGTCAAGGTCAATCCGCTCGCGCTGTGGACCCACAAGCAGGTTTGGCGCTACATTCACGATCACGGCGTCCCGTACAACCCGTTGCACGACCAGGGATACCCGAGCATCGGCTGCTCCCACTGCACGCGTCCGGTCAAACCGGGGGAGGACCCGCGCGCGGGGCGGTGGGCCGGTTTCAACAAGACGGAGTGCGGGCTGCACAAGTGAACTCCGGGCGCGCGGGGCGCGGGCGTCCGTGCGCCGCGACCGTGGCGCGGCTTGCGGCTCTCCGGGCGCGGCTTGCGGCTGCCCGGTCGCGGCCTGCGGGCGACAGCTTGACACAGCGAAGGAGGTTGCACCAGGGAACATGGCAGAACTCATCGCACCGCACGGCGGACGGCTCATCGACCGCGAACTGACCGGCCCGGCGCGCGAAGAGGCGCTCAAAGAGGCGAGATCGCTCAAGGCCGTCCCCATCTCCAACTGGTCGCGTTCCGATTTGGAGCTCATCGGCATCGGCGCGTTCTCGCCGCTCACCGGGTTCCAGGGCAAGGCGGACTACGAGGCCGTCCTCGAGACCATGCACCTGGCGAGCGGGGAGGTCTGGACCATTCCCGTCACGCTGCCGGTGGCCGAAGACGTGGCGAAATCGCTGCGGGAAGGTGAGAAGGTGGCGCTCGTCGGCGAGGACGACGGCGTCATCTACGGGACCCTGGAGGTCACCGAGGTCTACCCGTACGACAAGCGGCGCGAGGCGCAGGCCGTATTTCTCACCACCGACGAAGCGCACCCCGGCGTACAGCGGCTGTACGCGCGCGAGCCGTATTACGTGGCCGGCCCCATCACCCTGCTCAACCGCAAGCAGCCGGAACAGTTCGCCGAATACTATGTCGATCCGAAAGAAACCCGGCGCATCTTCGCCGAGGTGAAGGGTTGGCGCACGGTGGTGGGCTTCCAGACACGCAACCCGGTGCACCGGGCACACGAATACATCCAGAAGTGCGCGCTGGAGATTGTGGACGGACTGTTCCTCAATCCGCTCGTCGGGGAGACCAAGGCGGACGACATCCCGGCCGACGTGCGCATGCGCAGCTATGAGGTGCTGCTTCGGCACTACTATCAGCCGGAGCGCGTGTTCCTCGCCGTCTATCCGGCCGCCATGCGCTACGCGGGCCCGCGCGAGGCGGTGTTCCACGCGCTGGTGCGCAAGAACTACGGCTGCACCCACTTCATCGTCGGGCGCGATCACGCCGGGGTCGGCAACTATTACGGCACGTACGACGCGCAGAAGATCTTTGCGAACTTCAAGCCGGAGGAACTCGGCATCCAGCCGCTGTTCTTCGAGAACAGCTTCTACTGTGAGAAATGCGACGGCATGGCCTCGGAGAAGACCTGTCCGCACCCGCCGGAATACCGGTACATCCTGTCGGGGACGAAGGTGCGGGCCATCCTGCGCAGCGGGGAGAAGCCGTCGCCCAAGTTCACCCGGCCCGAGGTGGCCGAGGTGCTCGTCGCCGGTATGGCGGAGGTGACCCAGTGATGGCGGAGGAAATTCAGAAGGTGGAAGCGCAGGAGTCGGAGGTCGAGGTCATCAAGCGGGAAAGCCGCTACCTGCGCGGGACGCTGAAGGAGGCCCTGCAGGACGGGACGCCGTCGTTCGACGAGGCGAACCGCCAAATCCTCAAGTTCCACGGCGTCTACCAGCAGGACGACCGTGACCTGCGCGCCAAACTGCGCAAAGAGGGCAAGGACAAACACTACATCATGATGGTGCGCGCCCGTATCCCGGGCGGCGTGCTCAAGCCGGAGCAGTATTTGAAATTCGACGAGTTGGCCGACAAATACAGCGAGTACGGCACCCTGCGCATCACCACCCGCCAGACGATTCAACTGCACGGGGTGCTCAAGCGGGATTTGAAGGCCACCATCCGCGAGCTGAATGAAGCGCTGGTGACGACGCTCGGCGGCTGCGGCGACCAGGTGCGCAACACCATCACCTGCGCGGCGCCGGGCAGCGAGCGTTATCACGAAGAGATCCGGGAGGATCTGCTCGGCATCGTGGACCGCGTCGGGGCGAAGACGCACGCCTACCACGAGATTTGGCTGGACGGCGAGCCCATCCAGCTCGGCGAAGGCGTAGAGGAAGAGCCCCTGTACGGCGACGTCTACCTGCCGCGCAAGTTCAAGATCGGGATTGCCATCGAGGGCGACAACTGCATCGACGTCTACGCGAACGATCTCGGCATCGTCGCGCACGTGGACGGCGAACACGTCACCGGTTACACCATCCTCGTGGGCGGCGGCATGGGCCGCACCGCGACGGTGAAGGACACGTATCCGCGCCTGGCGTCCCCGTTGGGCTATGTCCCGCGGCAAGACCTGTTTGACACGGTGGTGGCCATCATCACCGTGCAGCGGGATTACGGCGACCGCAAAGACCGCCGCTACGCCCGGATGAAATACCTCCTCGACCGGCGCGGGCTCGACTGGTTCCGCGCCGAGGTGGAGCAGCGGCTGGGCAAGAAGCTCGCGCCGCCGCGCGATCTGGTGTGGCACCGGGCGCACGACCATCTCGGCTGGCACACGCAGAAGGCGGGCTACAGCTACATCGGCATCTATGTGCAAAACGGCCGGGTGAAGGATACGGAGGACGTCAAGCTCAAGTCGGTCTTGCGCGACATCGTCGCGTCGTACCGGCCGACGGTGCGTCTGACGACGCAGCAGAACATCATCCTGAGCGACATCCCGAATCATTTGCGCGGCGAGATTGAGGCGAAGCTGCGGGCAGCCGGGGTGAAGCTGGCGGAAGAGCTCTCGAACGTGCGCAAGTCGGCCATGGCGTGCGTGGCTTTGCCCACTTGCGGTTTGGCCACCGCCGAGTCGGAGCGGGCGTTGCCGACCATTCTGCCTGAATTCGAGCGGTTGTTCGCAGAATACGGCATCGCCGACGAGCACATCAGCATCCGCATGACCGGCTGCCCCAACGGGTGCGCACGGCCGTACATCGGCGACATCGCGTTCGTCGGCCGCTCGCCCGGCAAGTACGACCTGTTCCTTGGCGGCGACTTCAAGGGCACGCGGCTGAACCAACTGTACAAGCAGCTGGTGCCCATCGACAAGCTGGTGGAGGAGGTCCGGCCCATCGTGGCGGCGTACGCCAAGGAGCGGCAACCGGGCGAAGGCTTCGGCGACTTTGTGCACCGCGTCGGGCTCGACCGCTTCCGCGAGGCACAGGTCGCATCGACGTGACGCACGGCCGTGGCCACGACGCGGCGCCAGCGTGTGCGTCGTCCCGCGCACGGCACGGCGGCTGCGGGTGTGCGCGGCATGGTGTGCGAGGTAACCCGCTCGGACACGGGGATGGAGAGGAGGGACGATGCATGGCGGCAGGCAAGGTCTACCTGGTGGGCGCCGGTCCGGGCGATCCCGGCCTGCTCACGCTGCGGGCGCGGCGCCTGTTGGCGGCGGCGGACGCGGTGGTGTTCGACCGGCTGCTGTCGCCGCGCTTGCTGGGCTTCGTGTCTTCCCGCGCGGTGTGCTATTACGCCGGCAAAGCCCCGGGGGCGCACGAGATGGAACAGGAGGACATCCACGCCTTGCTCATCTCCTTGGCGCGGGCGGGGAAGACGGTTGTTCGCCTGAAAGGCGGCGATCCGTTCGTGTTCGGCCGCGGCGGCGAGGAGGCGTTGGCCTTGACGGCGGCCGGTGTGGCGTGGGAGGTCGTGCCGGGCGTGACGTCGGCGGTCGCCGTGCCGGCATACGCCGGCATCCCGGTCACCCATCGGGACATCTCGCCGGCGTTCACCGTCGTCACCGGTCACGCGTGCTCGCAAGCGGGCGGCGTGGACTGGGAGGGGCTGGCACGGACGGGCGGGACCATCGTGGTGATGATGGGGATGGCGCACCTCGGCGAGATCGCGGCCCGGCTTGTGGCGGCCGGGCGTCCGCCCGGAACGCCGGTGGCGGTCATCCGCTGGGGCACGCGGGCAGCCCAGGAGGTGCTGCGCGCGGAGCTGGGCACCGTGGCCGCCGAGGTGGCGAAGCGGCGCCTGCGGTCGCCGGCGGTGGTCGTCATTGGCGAAGTGGCGCGGCTTGGCGAGGTCCTCGCGTGGGCACAGGCGCGGCCGCTGTTCGGGCGGCGCGTCCTGGTGGTGGGCGACGTGGCGGACGAGGCGGCGGACGCGGCCGATGTGCTCGAGGCCCTCGGTGCCGAGGTGTATGACTGGACGCTTGCCGGATGCAGTCACCCCCTGTCCGTGTCGCCGTTGTGGGCCGCGATGGAGATCGTGTCGCCGAGCGGCGCGGCACCGGGCTTCGCTGCCGAGCCGCCGGCACCGGGCGTGATCGCGATGGCGGTGGCAAAAGGTGAGCGCGTGTTGTGGTGGCCGAGTCCGCTGGCGGTGGACCTGTGGTTTGCAGCCTGGCGCGAGGCCGGGCGCGATGTGCGGCAGCTGGCAGGGTGGCGGTTGGCGGCCGCAGAGCCGCGGGTCGCCGTCCGTCTCTCGTCGTACGGCATCGTGGCGGACGACGTGGCGCCCCATCCGCCCGCAGGGGCCGTCTGGGTGCCGCTGGCGGTGGCGAAGCCGGATATGGTCCGCTTGCTGGCATGGTGGCAAGCGCAGGCGGAGGGGGTTGGCGACGCGCGCCCGGCGCGCCCCCCATTCGCACGTGCGGGGGGAGGGTGTTCGTTCGACGCGGTCTGGGTGCTGTCCGATGCCGCGTGGATGGTGTTGACCGGCACAGCCGCTGCCGCAGGGCATCGGCTCACGGCGGTCCGCCTCCTGGCGCGGGACGCGTGGGTGGTCAACCGCCTGCGGGCGGCGGGCGCCGACGCACAGTGGGCGCCGGATGCGGACGCTGTGGCGGCGCGGCTGACGGAGCCGGAGGAGCCGCAGGCATGGCCGTCCGAGGTGGCGATGGGCACATGACAGGATGGGATGGCACAGGCATCGTCTTCGCGGGACACGGCACGCGCGAAGATGCCGGCGTGGCCGAATTTCACGCCTTTGTCTCTCAGGTGGCGGACCAGGTCGTGCGACGCCTGCGCACGGGCGCGGACGAGGCGGATTGGGTGCCGCCGCGTTTTGTTTCTGGGTTCCTCGAACTCGCCGAACCGGGCATCCTGGACGCCATCGCGGAGGTGTACCGGCGCGGGGCCCGGCGGGTGCTCTTGGTCCCGCTGTTTCTCTTCGCCGCCGGCCACCTCAAGCACGACCTGCCCGCCTTGGTGCAGGACGCGCGCGCACGCTGGCCGGATCTTGCGGTGGCGACCCTTGACGCGGTGGGATGGGACGAGGCGTTTGCAGCCGTGGCGGCGGAGCGCTTGCAGGCGGCCGGGTTCCAGGGCGGGGACGGGGAGTGCGTGCTGTTCATCGGCCGCGGCAACCGGGATGCGAAGGCGCAAGCGGAGTTTGTGAAGGTGGCGTGCGGGATCGCGGCGCGCGCCGGTGCCCGGACCTGGGTGCACTGTTTCCTCGCCGGTACCGGGCCCACCCTGGAAGAGGGGCTGGCGGCCTGCGCGGCGCTTGCGCCCAAGGCGGTTTACGCGTTACCGTATCTGTGGTTCCAAGGCTACTTGACCCGCCGCCTGCCCGGGCAGCTGCGGGCTTGGGAAGCGCTCCGTCCGGGCGTGCCGATCTATCTGGCAGGCCATCTGGGCGTGCACCCGCGGTTGGTGGCGCGCCTGGCGGAGCGGGTGGCGGCGGCGCTGCGCGAAATCGCAGCCGGTTCTTGACGGTCACAAAGCGCACGGCCATGTCGTGAATGCAGCGAAGCACCTGTTGCGGTGCATGGATCGCAGAACGGAGGCGTGTGGATGAAAGCGGTATGCATGCGCGGATACGGCGGACCGGACGTCTTGTACCTCGGGGACGCGCCGGACCCGATTTGCGGTCCGGACGACCTCTTGGTCGCGGTGCGGGCGACAGCGCTCAACCGGGCGGACCTTTTGCAGCGGCGTGGTCTGTATCCGCCGCCGCCGGGCGCGTCGGACATCCTCGGGCTCGAGATGGCGGGCGAGGTGATCCAGGTAGGGGAACGGGTTTTGGGTTGGCGTCCGGGGGACCGTGTATGCGCCCTGCTGCCGGGCGGCGGCTATGCGGAGCGCGCGGTGGTCCCGGCCGCCATGGCGATGCGGATTCCGGATGGGTTGTCGTACGAGCAAGCGGCCGCCATCCCGGAGGTGTTTCTCACCGCCTACCTCAACCTGTTCTGGCTGGGCGGACTGCGGCGCGGGCAAACGGTGCTTGTCCACGCGGGTGCGAGCGGCGTCGGCACGGCGGCCATTCAACTCATCCGCGCGGCGGGTGCACAGGCGCTGGTGACGGCGGGCTCCGACGAGAAGGTGGCGTTTTGTTGTGCGCTCGGGGCGCGCGCCGGTTGGAATTACCATCAAGGGTCGTTCGCGCCGTGGGTGTTGGAACAGACCGGCGGCCGCGGGGTGGACCTGATCCTCGACTTTGTCGGCGCGCCGTACTTTGCAGACAACCTGCAATCCCTCGCGACGGACGGACGCCTCATCGTCATCGGCACCCTGGGCGGCAGCAAGGTCAACCAGGTGGATCTTGGCCGCCTCTTGCAGCGCCGCCAGCACATCATCGGCACCGCGCTGCGATCCCGCCCGCTGGCGGAAAAGGTGCGCTTGACGCAAGAGTTTGCGGCGTTTGCCCTGCGCCGTTTCGCCGACGGCCGTCTGGTGCCGGTCATCGACCGGGTGTTCGACTGGTCGGAGGCGGCCGCCGCCCATGCGTACATGGAGTCGAACGCGAACATCGGCAAGATTGTGCTGCGGGTGACCGGGGCAAGAGCGGGCGCAACGTCTGTTGCGGATACCGCAGATGCAACGTCCGCGGCGCATGCGGCGAGTTTCCCATCCGCCGCGCATGCGGCCGGTATCGCATCCGCCGCGGATGCCGCGGGCGTCCCGGCAGGGCAGGCACCGCCGGCCACGCCGGTGGCCTCGCCGCCGCAAGGGCCAAAGCGGCTCACCGAGGACGAGGTGGCGGCGCGCTTGGCGGCACTGCCGGCATGGCTGCTTGCCGACGGCCGGTTCATCCAACGGCGTTACCGGTTTGCCACCTTCCCGGACGCGCTCAGCTTCGCGAACATGGTGGGCGCGCTGGCCGAAGCTTTCCACCACCACCCGTTCATCCAGATTGACTACAAGTATGTCACCCTGCGCTTGACCACGTGGCATGCCGGCGGCCTGACCGCAACCGACTTTGACGAGGCGGCGGCGTGTGACGCCGTGTACAGGGCGGGGTTTTCCTCCGATGCGTAATCTGCGCGGCACGGATGCGACGTGCCGTGCGCACGCCGCCAAAGCCCCGGTCAGCTTGCCTCCGTAGGCACGCACTCGGCCCCTCGCTGCCCGTGCCGTGCGCACGCCGCTCACAGCCCCTCATCCATCCCCCGCCGGGTTCGTCATGCTCCCCGCTTCCTATGCACCTGCGTCCTTGTTTTTCTTCTCCTCAATGTGACAGGGTGTACACCCCCTTGCCATGTGTAACATTGTGATGTTATGATTGGTTTGCCCAGGGGACGACAGAAGCGGGAGTGAGTCGCGGTGGACGAAGACCTGATCTCCAAGAAGGAGTTGCTCGACCTCACCGGAATCTCTTACGGCCAACTGTACCGGTGGAAGCGCAAGCGTCTGATCCCGGAGGAGTGGTTCATTCGCCGGTCCACGTTCACGGGGCAGGAGACGTTTTTTCCGCGCGACAAAATCTTGGCGCGGATTGAGCTCATCCGCAACATGAAGGAAGACCTGTCGCTGGACGAGATTGCTCACCGCGTCTCGCCGGTGCCGGACGTGACGCTGCGCCTCTTGGACCTTGAGAAACATCACATTGTGACACAAGCCACGGTGCAGTGGTGCCGCCAGGCGTGCCAGCAGGAGGTGCTGACGTTTGCCGAGGCCTTGGCGTTGAGCGTGATCGACGAACTCATCCGCAACGGGGCCGTCGCCTGGCCGGAGGCGGACATCATCTGGCAAACGCTGCGCCGGCACTACGAACGGTTTGCCGAACGAGCCGCCACCCTGGTGTTTGTCCGTAAGTTAGGCACCTCCACGTGCGCCATCGTGGCGGCCAGGCAGGAGGGCGGTGCCGACATCGAGTTCGAACCGGACGCGCACGTGGTGGCGCGCGTCGATCTGACGGCGGCGGCGGAAGCCTTGAAACTGCGGGTGCTGGAAATGGGGGATGCATCATGACGAGCGGGCGCAACGTCCGGCTGAGCGGCTGGGGACAACTGGCGGGCGGCGCTTACGAGGACGTGTCGATTGATGGGATGGCGGTCATCCGCGGCGACGTGCAGTGCAACCAGCTTGCGGTGAGCGGCAAATGCCACGTGCGCGGGCGCGTACGCGCGGAGCGTGTGCACATCGAGGGCAAGTGCGAGGTGCGCGGTGATGTCGAGGCCAAGCACATCACCGTTTCAGGCTGGTTGACCGTCAACGGCAACCTGGCGGCAGACAGGTTGGAAGGGCGCGGGCTGTTGCGGGTGGACGGCCTGGTCAACGCCGACGACCTGGAGTTGCACGGACCGGGGCGAATCCGCGAGATTGGCGGCGGCCGCGTCTATATTGCGTCCGAGCGTCCGCGCTGGCTGAGCTTTTTGCCTGGCGGGATGCGCGCCGACAGCATCGAAGGGGATGACGTCTATCTGCGCGGTGTCACGGCGCGCCTGGTGCGCGGGGGAGTGGTGCATGCGGACAGCGGCTGCCGCCTTGACCGCGTCGAGTACCGCCACGCATTGCACCGGGCGCCGGACGCCGTCATCCGCGAGGCGGAGCAGGCGTAAACGGGAGTTTCATTCCCGCAGAGGAGGTCGGATGCACATGACGCAAGACCGACAAGCACAAGACGCCCACGCGCAGCCGGCGCCGGGCGACATCCGCATCACCGGATCGAGCACCGCCGCCGGCGGCCGCTACCGGCGTGTGCGCGTGGTGGGCGAAGGCACCTTCGACGGCCCGGTCCAATGTGAGGAGCTGCACCTCACCGGCACGCTGCGCGTCGGGGGCCCGCTCGACGTGCGCCGCCTGCACGTGACCGGCGACATGACGGTCGAAGGGTCGCTGCAGGCCGATCACGCCCACATCCGCGGTCAGGTGACGGTGCGCGGGAACTTGGAGGCAGAGCACCTGGATTTGCGCGGCGGGGCGTCGGTGGACGGGCTGCTGAGCGCGGAGGAGTTGCTGCTGCGCCTGTACGGGCCGGTCCGGGCGCAGGAGATTGGCGGCGGCCGCGTCGTCATTCGCGAAGGCTGGCGCTGGTTTCGCCATGCGGGTTTCCTGGCGGCGGCGGAGGTCGTGGAAGGGGACGAGTTGCACGTGGAGAAGGTCAAGGCCCGCACCGTGCGCGGTCGGCGCGTGGAGATTGGGCCGGACAGCGAGATTGACCGGGTGGAGTACACGGTGCACCTGCAGGTCTCTCCCCGGGCGCGCGTGGGTGAGGTGATCGAACGGTGAAAGACGTCACACCGCAAGCCTCCGCGTTGGCGGGCGTGGTGCAAGAAAGTGCGGCCAAGGAACCGCGCAGACAGCGCTTGGGGCTGATTGTCGCCGGGCTGCTTTTAGCCATCTTCGTCGGGGCCATCGACAACACGGTGGTTTCCACCGCCATGGGCACGATTGTCGCCAGCCTCGGCGGGTTTGATCAGTTCGTGTGGGTGACGGCGGCGTACATGGCCACGGAGACGGCCGGCATGCCCATCATCGGCAAACTGTCGGATATGTATGGCCGCAAGCGGTTCTTCCTGTTCGGTGTGGGCATGTTCATTTTCGCATCCATGCTGTGCGGCACCGCCCATTCCATGTGGCAACTGGCGCTCTACCGCGCTCTCCAGGGCATCGGCGGCGGTGCGCTCATGCCGGTCGCGTTCACCATCATCTTCGATGTCGTACCGCCGGAGAAGGCCGGACGGATGTCCGGCATGTTCGGCGCTGTGTTTGGCGCGGCCAGCATCGTCGGGCCGCTGCTCGGCGCGTACATCACGGAGCACGTCAGTTGGCGTTGGGTGTTTTTCATCAATCTGCCGCTGGGCATCTTCGCTCTGCTGTTGGTGGGGCTGGGCTACCGCGAGTCGCAGCGCCATGTACGCCAAGCGGTGGACTGGGCCGGCGTGTTCACGCTGGTTCCGGCGGCCGGGAGCCTGATGTTTGCGCTGCAACTGGGCGGGCAAAAGTATGCCTGGTCGTCGCCGGTCATCCTCGCGTTGTTCATGGTCGCTGCGTTGTGCTTCGCCGCGTTCTTGTGGGTGGAAACGTGGGCCAAAGCCCCCATTGTCTCATACGCCATGTTCCGGGAGCGCGTGTTTGCCGTCGCCAACCTTGTGGGGTTGCTGACGTCGGCGGCGTTCGTGGTGGCCGTGGTGTACATCCCCATCTACGTGCAAGGGGTGCGCGGGGGGGATGCCACGAACGCGGGTCAGACCCTGTTGCCGATGATGCTGGGCAGTTCGGTGAGCGCGCCGCTTTGCGGTCAACTCTGCCAGCGGCTCGGTTATCGCAACATCCTGCTGGCGTCGGGCACGGTGTTTACCGCAGCGTTGGTCATGCTGATGCAACTCACGCCCGCCACCCCTGAGTGGTGGCTAGAGCTGGCGATGGTGCTGCTTGGCCTTGGCATCGGTCCGTCGTTCTCGGTGCTCAGTATGGCAGTGATGCAGCCGTTCGGGCCTGCGCACCGCGGGGCGGCCAGTGCCACGATGTCGTTTGTGCGCGAACTCGGCATGACGGTCAGCATCACGGTGTACGGTGTCCTGGAACGCAATCGGTTTGCGAACGGGCTCAAGACGTTATTCGCGCCGGGATCCCATGCCGGAACGCCCACTGCTGTCCCGGGCCATGGCGCGATCGCGGGTGGTCCAGGCACGCCGCCTGCTGTCCCGGACCCGCGCATGCTGCTCTCCCCGGACCTGCGCGCCCACATGCCGGCGGAAGTTTTGCACCGCTTGACGGAATTGCTGACGTCATCCATCACGGCGACATTTGCCTGGACATTGCTGCCCGCACTCTTGGCGCTCGTGCTCTGTTTTGGCTTCGGACGCGCGCGGTGGACGGGCTACGGTACAGCGGCCCATCCGTCCGTCGGGGCGCCGGAGGCGGACGTGACACCCTGACTGGTTCTGCTTACCTGTTCATGCTCGCCTGAAAAGCCACCACCAGGCGAGGCAGACCGCCGCAGTCACCACGAAGGCCACCCGATCACGCCGGGGGAAAGGCGGCATCCGCACGCGCAGCGGCTGGCGCAGGTCGCGCACCCCTCGCGCCTCCAGGGCGGTGGCCAGGTCGTCCCCGGTGCGCAAAAGCGCCAGGATCAACGGAACCATCACGGCGGGCGCGTCGCGCCACGGGATACCCCGGCGGCGGGTGACGCGCTTGCCGCGCAACTGCGCGATGCGTGCAAACCGGGCGAGCTCGCCGGCCAGGACGGGGATGAAGCGGAACAACAGCGTGGTGGCCAAGGCCAAAGCGTTCACCGGCACGCGCCACCTTCCCAACCACGACAAGGCCCAGGCCATGGCCCGCTGCAACTCCACCGGGCTGGTGGCAAGCGGCAGCAGGCAGCCCCAGACGGCGAGCCAACCCACCTTGCACGCTTGCTGCGCAGCGGCCAAGGCGGCCAAGAAGGAAAATCCCCACCTGCCCCCTGCACCCAGGTGCACGCCTGCCCACAGCACGGCGAAGGAGCCCATCATCCATACGGGCTTGCTGGTCCGCCACAAGGTGTGCCAGGGTACGCGGGCGGCACGGGCGGCGGCCAGCGCCAGAACCCCGGCGAGCAACACCCCCGCCCAGCGCGTCTGGGCGAGCGTCGCTGTGGTCAGCATCAGGTACATGCCCCAATGGGTGCGCGGATCGAGGCGACGGCCACAGGATGGCTGATCCGCCGCCCCGGTCACCGCGGGGGCGGCGGCAGGAGAACGTGCTGGGTCATCTCCGTAGGCCGGTGCCTCCGGGAAGGCCGCGGCTCCCACTGCCGCCGTGACCCCTCCTCGGGCCGCCGCTGCGGCGGCCGCGGGCGCCACCGTCGCGTCGGCCCCGCGCAGGGTCTGTGCCTCTGCGATGGCCGCCGCCACCTGGTCCGGTTGGGGCGGCCAGGCCGGGAGATCCACCCCCCATGGCCGGAAGGCCCGGCGCAGGCGCGCCGCCGCCGGAGGCAAAAGGCCGGCAGCCTCCCACACCTCCGGTTCGGAAGCCAGCTTTGGCGCGGGTCCGAACGCCACCACCGCGCCGTCGCGCAAAAGAAGGACGTGATCTGCCACAGGCAACAGCGCGTCGATGTCGTGCGTGGCCACCACGACGCCCTCCATCTGGGTGCGCCATGTGTTCAGCTGCGCCACCAGCGCCCGGATACCCGCCGGATCGAGCCCCGCCGTCGGCTCGTCAAGCACGAGCCACCTGGGCGTCTGGGCCAGCGAGAGGGCCAAACCGAGGCGACGCTGCTGTCCGCCGCTCAGCGTCAGCGGGTTGCGGGCGAGGATGTCCAGTCCCAGTTCCACCGCGGTGAGCGCGGCGGCCGTCCGCATCTCCGCCGCGCGCCCGCGCACGCCGAACGGGCGCAGGTTGTAGCGGAACTCTTCCCGCACCGTGCGGGCAAACAGCGCTTGATCCGGGAATTGGCTGACCACGCCCACCGTCCGAAGCCACCGCTGGCGCACCGTCCGCGCGCCCGGCGCGTACAAGGACACCCCGTCCACCCACACGTCTCCCGCATCCGGCGCCAACAGGCCGCAGAAGACGTCGAGCAGCGTCGTCTTGCCTGCTCCGCTGGGGCCGGCAAGCAAGGTCACGCCCTTTGGCCAGGTAAGATGAAGCCCTTGCAGCCGCGGCGGATGGCCGGGCTCGCCTGCGACCGTGACGCCCTGCCACACGATGCGGGTCATCGTGCAACCACTCCTTCGGCGAGCACCGCCAGGTCTTCCGGGAGAATGGGGGCGCCGGGGACCGTGATGCCCCGGGCCCGCAGGTGCCACGCCACCTGCACGGCAAACGGGGGAGAAAAACCGAGACGGGCGCACGGCGTGTGTTCGGGGCCGCCGTCCCCGCCATAGAAGAACGAGGCGGGTGTCCCGTCAAACACCACACGACCGTCCGCGAGCGCCACCACGCGCTGCGCCGGCGCCAGTTCCTCCAGGCGGTGGGTCACCCAGATGACCGCCGCACCTTTTTGCGCCAGGTGCGCTGCCGCCGCCATCACACGTTGCTGCGCGAGCGGATCGAGGAGGGCGGTGGCTTCGTCAAACACCACGGCCTGCGGGTCTACGGCGAGGCAGCCGGCGATGCACAACCGTTGCTTCTGGCCGCCGGAGAGGTGATCCACCGGACGGTACGCCATCTCCAGAAAGCCGACGTCGGCCAATGCCTGCCTGGCGCGCGCGGCGATGGTCTCCGCCGCAACGCCCGACTGCTCCAAGGTGAAGCACACGTCTTCCCACGGCGTGGCCCCGACGATCTGCGCATCCGGTTGTTGGAGCACGATGCGTGCGTAGGCGGGGCGCCCGTCCGGGCCGTCCGGAACCTCGATGCGGCCGCGCGACAACGGACACAGCCCGGCCAGGACGCGGCCCAAGGTGGACTTGCCGCTGGCGTTTGGACCGACCAGCGCCAGCCACTCACCGCGCCGGATGACCAGGTTCACTCCGGCGAGCGCGAGCCGAGGGCCGTCTGCGGCGGCGTACGCCACCGCCGCGTCAGACAAGCGCGCCCATACCGCGCCGCGGGTGCCCGGGCCGTGTTGCGGGCTTGCGCCGTCGCCTGCTGTGGTGCTGCCGGGCGTCGCCGTTGCCGCGTCGAAGCGGTCCATCCCCTGGGGCAATCGCATCATCCCCCTTGCTGTCCGTCCGCCAACTCGCTACACTGGGGATGTTAACACAATTTGACTCATAAGTTAACAACGGGAGGCGGATCGTCCTTGCAGCGTGGCTTGACGGTGCGCGGGGTTGTGTTCAGTGCTTTGTTTGCGGCGTTGACGGTCGTGCTCGACTTGATGCAACTTCACCTTCCCTTCAGTCCGGTGCCTGTCACCCTCGGCAACCTGTCGGTGATGCTCGCGGGTGCCATCCTCGGCCCATGGTACGGGTTCCTCAGCCAGTTCCTCGTGGTCCTGCTCACGGCGCTCGGCCTGCCGATGCTCGACGGGCGCGGCGGATTGTCGGTGTTGCTCGGGTACACAGGAGGCTACGTGTGGATGTGGCCATTCGATGCGCTCTTGGTCGGCTGGTGCGTGCGCCGCATTCGCGTGCACGGGCATGGCGTATGGGCGCATGTCCGGGCGTACGTGTTGACATTTTTGGCCGTGGAAGTGTTCGGATCGCTTTTGTGTTACGTCAGCGGCGTGCCCTGGCTGGCCCATGTTTTCCACTGGCCGCTCAGCAAGGCCATTGCGCTCGGATTCTGGCCCTATCTCCCGGGCGACACGGCGAAAGCCGTGTTGACCACCATCATCTGCTTGGCGGTACGGCCGGTGTATCCGCCCGAGCGCTTGCTGGGCCAAGCGCAGGGGGGCGTGGTGGAACTGCCGAAGTGATGGGGGCGTGCGGATGAGAGATGCGTCCGCTGCGCGGACGTGGATGATCGCGCAGGCAGGTGCGCGCTTGACGCAGGATCCATCGCGCAGCACGCATAAGTCGCCGGCTGCGGGGTACATTCAAGGTGTACCGCACCGCCTTGCAGTCGGAGGGATGAACCATGTACGCCGTCGCCGTCGAACCGGCGCTCAGCCACATCCGTGACTACCTGCAGGCACAGGGTTGCCCATGTGTCGGCATTCACAACGGCAAACCGGAGCGGGCGGATGTGTGCGCCATCGTGATCAACGGCACAGACAGAAACCTGATGGGCATGCAAGACGTGGTCTATGACGTCCCGGTCATCGATGCCGCCGGGCTGACCCCGGAACAGGTGTTTCAACGCATTCAGCCGTACATCCATTGACCGCATGGCGCGCGAACGGCGCGCCATGCGGTTCACCCTTGGCATCCTCCCTTCCATATGGCACAATGCATCAAGGCAGGATGGAATGAACCGTGTGCGCACGGCGGGCGGATGGCTCGTCTTGGCTGCACCAGCCGGCGCGGACGGTTCCGGCGGGGGATGCGTTTGTTCTGGATCTGGTTCTGGCACTTGGTGGCGGTGGTGGCCGTGTTCGCGTTCGGCGGCCTGCCTTCCCTGTATTTAAAGAGAATGGTCGAAAGGTTCGAGACACATCGTCCGCTCACGGCTGCGGAGGTGGTGCGCGTCGTGGTCGCAGGTCGCGAGGTGGATGGCGAGGCCCGGGCGGCGTTCATCGCGGCGTTCAATCAGGCGGTGTTTTTGCGCCGTTGTACCATGACGCCCGACTGGCGACCTCAGGTCGTGGCCGAGACAGCCAGCGGGGGAGAAATCACGCTCTCAACGCGCAGCCACGACATCCGCAGCCACGACATCGTCATCGCGCGCTCCCGGCGCGGGAAGCCGGTGGTGTACCAGGTGTACGCGCCCGCCCTTGCGGATTGGTTGCAGGCGCACGGCGCGGTGCAGGCAGGCTGAAGAGAAAGCCGTGGCCCCGGCTTCCTGCCAGGGCCACGGCAAACCGCCTGTACGGGACCTTCGATCTTCCGTCGCCGCCGCACCGTACCATCACAGGTCGAGGTACAGGTGGAACTCGTACGGATGCGGGCGCAGGTGCATCGGCTGGACTTCCGTCGAGCGCTTCAACTCAATCCAATTGTAAATGAAGTCCTTTGTGAACACGCCGCCTTCGAGCAGGAACTCATGGTCCGCCTCCAGCGCCGCCAGGCTCTCCTCGAACGATCCCGGCACGCTCTTGATGTTCCGCTTCGCTTCGGCATCGAGCTCGTAGATGTTCTTGTCGACGGGCCCGTAGCCGAGCGCGGTCGGATCGAGCTTGCGGCGAATGCCGTCGAGGCCGGCCATGAGCATGGCCGCGAACGCAAGATACGGGTTGGAGGTGGAGTCCGGCGTGCGGAACTCGATGCGCGCGCTCTTCGGCGTGACCGTCGCGACCGGCACACGAATGGCGGCGCTGCGGTTGCCTTTCGAGAACACCAGGTTGACCGGCGCCTCATAGCCCGGCACCAAGCGCTTGTAGGAGTTGGTGCTCGGGTTGGAGAACGCCAGGATGGCCGGCGCGTGTTCCAAGATGCCCGCGATGTAGTGCAGCGCCACGTCGCTCAGGTTGCCGTAGCCGCCCTCTTTGTAGAACAGCGGTTGATCGCCCTTGAACAGGCTCTGGTGCACGTGCATACCCGAACCGTTGTCGCCGAAGATGGGCTTCGGCATGAACGTGGCAATCTTCCCGTACTTGCGGGCGACGTTGCGCACGATGTACTTGTACAACATCACCGTGTCGGCCGTCTTGGTCAGCGTGTTGAAGCGGAAGTTGATCTCCGCCTGCCCGGCCGTCGCCACCTCGTGGTGATGGCGCTCGACGCGGATGCCGGCCCGGATCAGCTCTTGGACCATCTCCGTGCGGATGTCTTGCTGCGTATCGGTCGGCGGGACCGGGAAGTAACCGCCCTTGTTCTTCACCTTGTAGCCCAGGTTCGGACCCTCGTCGCGCCCGGTGTTCCACATCGCTTCAATCGAATCGATGCTGTAGAACGCGCTGTGCGCGGACGAGTCGTACCGCACATCGTCGAAGATGAAGAATTCGAGCTCCGGACCAAAGAAAGCCTTGTCGGCGATGCCGGTCGCGACGAGGTATGCCTCCGCCTTTTCGGCGATGTAACGCGGGTCGCGCTCGTAGCGGTTGCCGTTCGGTTCAAACACGTTGCAGGCGAGCGCGAGCGTCGGCACGGCCATGAACGGATCCAGGTACGCGGTTTCGAACACCGGCCGCATGACCATGTCGCTCTCCTCGATGCCGCGGAAGCCCTGGATGCTGGAACCGTCGAACGCGATCCCGTTGTTGAGCATGTCCTCGTCGACTTCGCTGGCCGGGATGGTGACATGATGCTGGCGCCCCGGCACGTCGACGATCCGGAAGTCGACCATTTCGACGTTGTGCTGCTTGATCAGCTCGAGAATATCGCGTGCCGTCAACTTCTCTCCACTCCCTAGAAACGATTCGGATCCGTACACAAGAGCTACTATAAGAAAACCGATCCGCTTCCGTCAATGCGATATGTAAATATACATTACATCACATCATGGATTTTTTATGGCCGCAGCCGGGGCGTTGCAGCCCGGCGGCCGCTCATTTATCCTGGATCCGAGATAAGGAGAGGGTGGCTGGACCATGGCAGAAGCCGGGTTGATGGCGCGCGGCATCTTCATCATCGGTGCCGGATCGATGGCGGAAGCGTTTATCCGCGGTGTGACGGCGCGCGGCGCGATGGCCCCGGAGCGGGTGGCCGTCGTCAACCGCCGCCGGCCGGAACGGATTGCGGAACTCTCGGCCCGCTACGGGGTGAGGGAGGCCGCCTCATGGGCAGAGATGTCCGCGGCGGGACTGGTGGTGGTGGCGGTCAAGCCGGGGGATGTGGGGGACGCGTTGGCCCAGGCGGCGCCGTTCCTCACCGGTCAGCCGGTGTTGTCGTTTGCCGCGGGCGTGCCCATTTCATATATGCAAGAAAAGATTGGCCGCCGTTCGCCGGTGGTGCGGACGATGCCCAACATCCCGGTGGCGGTCCAGGCCGGCGTGACGGCGGTCGCGTTCGACGAACAGATCCGGCCCCAGGATCGGGAAGACGTGCTCTTTCTTTTGCGCCAGCTGGGCGAGGTGGTGGAGCTGCCGGAAACGCGGATGGACGCGGTGACCGCGCTGTGCGGCAGCGGACCCGGCTTTCTGTGCTACATCCTCGAAGCGATGGAGGACGCCGCCGCGGACATGGGGTTTACGCGCGACGAGGCGCGCCGGCTGCTGGTGCAAACGCTGGCAGGTACCGCCGAGGTGCTCCGGGCATGGGGCATCAGCCCTGCCGAGTTGCGGGCGCGGGTCACTTCACCCAACGGCACCACCCATGCGGGGGTCACCGCGATGGAACAGGCGGGTCTGAAGCATGTCGTCGCGGCGGCCTTGACGGCGGCGGCGCGCCGTGCGGAGGAACTGGGCCGCACGTACCGCGGTTGAAGTTGGGGCGGGCGCCTTGGGCGGCGGTTGAGGAGGCGAAGCGAGTGCGGCGGTCTTGTCTGGGTTGGGATGGCGGCGGGGTGCGGCGCGGCGCGTGGTGCCGATGCTGACGGCGTGGCGTTCTCCGGGGCGGCGAAACGGGATGCGGGCGTGGTCTGCCGCCGCAGCCATCGGCTTGGCGGCCGGTTGCACGGCGCTCGGGTTTTGGCAAGCGCCGACGCGCGCAGCCGGCGCAGAGCCTGCGTATACCGGTGTGGTGGAGGGATACTACGGCGCGCCGTGGCCGGAGGAAGACGCGGTGCAGTTGCTGCAGTTCCTCCGCCGGCACGGGATGAACACGTTTGTCTATGCCCCCAAGGACGATCCATACCAACGCGCCGATTGGAACCTGCTTTATCCGCCGGCCCAGCTTGCGTCGCTGCGCCGGCTGGTCCAGGCGGCCGCTGCACTGCACATCCAATTCATCTACTCCATCAGCCCGGGGCTGACCATCACCTACAGCCGGCCGGCGGACCGGGCCGCACTGATCCACAAGCTGGACCAGCTGCTGCGCCTCGGCGTATCCACGGTGATGCTCAGCTTCGACGACGTCTACCGCGGGTTGGACGCGGCAGACAGGGCGCGTTACGGCGGGGACATGGCCTACGCCCAGGCGGACCTGGCCGCGTACGTCTTGGCGCGCGAGCGCCGGGCACATCCCTCGTTCCGGCTGCTGTTCACGCCGACCGTCTACCGCGGGGTCGCGGACAACCCCTATTGGGACTCCCTGCGCCGGCACCTGCCGCCGGGCGTGCCCGTGATTTGGACCGGTCCTGCCACCCTGGCCGGCACCATCACCGCGGCGCAGGCCGAGCAGGTCGAGCGCTGGCTCGGTCACCCGTTGATCATCTGGGACAACTATCCGGTCAACGACTACACATACATCCTCGATAAGCGGCCGCGCCTGTTCCTCGGACCGCTCACAGGGCGCGATCCGAAGTTGCCCCGCGTGGTGGCCGGGTACCTGTTCAATCCGATGCAACAAGCGCGGGCGTCTGAAATCGCGCTGTGGACCGGTGCGGAATACCTGGCGCACCCCGGGACGTACCGCCCGCAGGCAGCCTGGGATGCGGCGGTGCGGGGCATCGGCGGCCGCGCGGCGCAGGCGCTCGCCGCGTTCGCCCGCTACAATGCAACCTACTACCACGACAACACACCGCCCGCCTGGCTCACCCGCGAGGTGCAGTCGTTTTGGCGCCAGCCCGCCCAGGAGGTCGGGGCGCAATCCGCCCTCGCCCGCACCTTCCGTGAAATGCGTGGCCTAGACACCGCGCTCGCCAAGCTGCCCGATCCGCGGCTGTACCGTGAGATCCGTCCCTGGTCGGCTGTCCTCGCGCTGCAGGGCGAAGCGGGTTCCTTCGCCATCTCGGTCGTCGCGGCGGCGAGGCGTTTGGGGCCGGCCGCTGCGGAGGATGCTGCGTACAAGGCCGCGTGGCGGAAACTGTCCGCGTTGGTGCGCCAGGTGGACGCCTGCAAAGAATCGGTGGCGGGGGGCGCGATTCCGGCGTTCTTGCACCAGGTCTTGGCGAAGGTGCCCGTGCCGGCGGGCATCACGCCGAACGATGCGGCACAACCGTCGCCGACGTGATGGGCGAGAGACTGGAGGGGAAACAGGATGGCGGTGCGGGTTTTGCAAGGGGATGTCATCACCCCGGACGGGGTCATGGAAGACGGGTTGGTGGTCATCGAAGACGGCGTGATCCAAGAGGTGGCCCCCGCGGGGGCATATGCGCCGACGGACGTGTTTGCGGACAGCTATCTGGCGCCAGGTTTCATCGATCTGCACATTCACGGCATGGCGGGCGCGGACGTGATGGACGGTTCGGTCGCGTCGCTGGAGCGGATTGCCAAGCGGTTGTGGGCGCACGGCGTGACCGGTTTTCTGCCGACGACCGTCACGCACAGCCTGGAAGTGACGAAGCGGGCCCTGGCGGCGGTGTGCGCGTACATGGAACAGCAAACGGCCAACCCTGTCGGCCAGGCGCGGGTGTTGGGCGTGCACCTGGAGGGACCGTGGATCCACCCCAAGGCCAAAGGGGCGCAGAATGAGGCGTACATCCGGTTGCCGGACGTGCGGGTCGCGGCGGAGGTGCTGGCGGCCGCGGGCGGACAGGTGCGCATCGTCTCGATGGCGCCGGAGGTGGACGGTGCCCTGCCCGTGATCCGATGGCTCGTCGAACAGGGGGTGACGGTGTCGATCGCGCACACCACCGCCACCTACGAGCAGGCGGAGGCGGCGATTGCCGCCGGCGCGGCGCACGTCACCCATTGTTTCAACGCGATGACCGGCCTGCACCACCGGCAACCCGGCGTGGTGGGTGCCGCCCTGTTGGCGGACGGGGTGTACGCCGAGCTCATCGCCGACGGTTTTCATGTGCATCCTGCCGCGATGCAGCTGCTCATCCGGGTGAAGGGGCGGGATGGGGTCATGCTCGTCTCCGACGCCATCATGGCGGCGGACATGCCCGACGGCGAGTACCAGCTGGGGGATCTCCCGGTGACGGTGCGTGACGGGCGGGCGACGCTCGCCGACGGGACGCTCGCCGGCAGTACCTTGACGCTGGACCAGGCGGTGCGCAACCTGGTGGCGCGGTGCGGGGTGCCGCTGTGGGACGCGGTGTACATGGCCGCGACGACGCCTGCCCGGGCCATCGGCCTCGGCCATTGCAAAGGCCGGATTGCGCCCGGTTATGACGCGGACCTGGTTGTGCTCGACCGCGGGCTTAGGCCCAGGGCGACGTGGCTGGCGGGCGTGTGATCGCGAAAGGTGTCACGGCGGGTGCGCCATCCGCGGGTGTGCAAGACGTTGTGACGATGGACGCGTAACAATCGACGCGCGGTTGCGTCTTACCACAGGGATACGGGGAAAACTCTCCCATCCAGCAGGATGGCAGACGCGAGGAGGTTGTGATGGGGAGACGACGTACGCTTTGTGGGAGACGGATCGCAGCCGCCGCGCTGTGCGCAGCCATGGGACTCGCGGCCATCGCCCCTCCGGCGGCGCGGGCGCAAGCCAAGGACGCGTGGCTGGACTTCGCGCCGTACGCCAACATTCAGGTGGACGTGGACGGGCCGGTCGACCAAGGCTTCGCCGCGCAAGAGAAGAAGTATGACGCGCCGTTGACCAGCACCGAGGGCTGGCGCGGCTTCGACAGCCAAGGCGGCCGGGACATCACCGTCGACTTGACGTACGACCGCCCGGTGGTCGAGGTCTCCATCGAGATGTTGCAAAAGCCGGCATGGGGAGTTTTCTACCCGGAACACGTGGACTTTGAGGCGTACGTGAACGGAAAATGGGTGTTGTTGGGGACGCGGCAGACGGCCATCCCCACCTGGGACCCGCGGCAGACGACGCAGGTGTTCAGCGTCTCCGCCCCGGGGGTGATGACACATCTTGTGCGCATTCACTTCCCGGTGGCGGCGTGGGTGTTCGTCCGCCACCTGCAGGTCATCTGCGACATGACCGCGCAACCAAGCTATCCCGATTTGCCTGCGCTGCCCGCCGTCCCGGCGCCGTTCACCCAGCCGATGACCGCGCTTGACGCGCGTGCCCACGGCATCCACAACATGCTGCTCGTCTACACTGGCAGCCACGGGCAGCAGGGGACGTGGACGGCGGACGACTTTCTGCCGGCGACCGGCTATCTGATGCCAAACGGAGAGATTGGCGGCCGGATGTTCGACACCATGTTGTTTTTGCCCTACGGCGATGTGCCCGACACCCAAATGGGGTGGCAGAAGTACCTGCAGAGCCTGTTCGCGCACGGCGTGCAGTTGGAAGCCCTCGACGCCGCGGCAGCGCAGACGAACAACGCACTGCAGCGGTTCGGCGGCAATCCGCCCGGCCCGGAACAGGTGGTCATCGGCATCCCGTACCCGCGCTTTGGTGACGGGAGGTGGGGGACGGTGGACGGGCACACCATCTCCTTCCAAGCGAAAACGGGCGATCCCGCCGCCGTGTCGGCACGCCTGCAGGCTGTGGGCTGGTTTGTCCGTTCTGTCCTGTCGCGCTGGCGTCAGGCTGGCTTGCCGCACCTCAAGCTGGCCGGGTTCTACTGGACCAGCGAGGCGGTGCGCTACAAGTCGCCCGGCGACACCGAGTTGATCCAAGGCACCGCCGCCTTGGTGCACCAAGCGGGATTGCCGCTGTTCTGGATCCCGTACTACTACGCGCCCGGCCTCGAGGATTGGCAACAGCTCGGGTTTGACGCGGCTTGGCTCCAACTCAACTACGTATTCCTCGGCGAGCAGGCGTACGCAGAGCGGCTGACCAACGCCGAGGCGCTCGCCGCCCGCAACGGCACGGGCATCGAGCTCGAGCTGCCGTCGCAGGCGCTGACCAGCCCGCTGTACCGCGGCTTGTACGTGCAGAGCCTGCGCCAGATGCAGAACGACGGCTTTGCGGGCATCGTGTCGCACGCCTTCTACGCCGGGTCGAAGCTGCTCAGCCAGGCGGCGCGTTCGCCGGACCCGGCCGTGCGGGCACTGTACGACGCGACGTACGGCTTTTTGTACGCTGGCTGACGGCAGGGCGCCGGTGTATGCTTATCCTAGTCAATCTCGTCATCGCGCCCGAAGACGTGGGAGGCTTCAGGCGCGACGGGGGCGCGGAGGTGGCGGTGGATGCGCAGCGGCAGAACCGGCGGGACGCGCAAGATGCGGGCTGTGGCGTCGGCGTGGATGGGCGCAGCGGCCGCGGCGGCAAGTGTATGCCTGCCGGCCTTCGCGCGGACGGCTGCCGCTGCTGGTCCTGCGGTCGTCTGGCAGCCGGTGTGGGTGGCCGGTCACCCCGCCGGGGCTGTACCGGTTGTCCAAGCAGGGGGGAGGACGTTCGCGTCCGTCTGGTATGTTCTGCGCCTGTTGCGCAACGCGGGCGTTTCCGCCACGTGGGACGGACGGGTGTTGCGGACGGCCGGTCTGCCGGTGTATCACGCCCAGGCCGCGACGACGGTCGACGGGCGCGTCTACACCCAGGCGCATACCTTGACGGTGAACGGAAGCGTGTACGTCGACCTGGACGCCATCGCACCCGCATTCCACTGGTCGGTCCGCTACGACGCCCGCGCCAAGCTCATCACCGCAACGACATCCGCCCAACCGCGCGCTGCGGCGCCGTCGGCAGCTTTCCCCTCCGTCCCGGGCACAGCCGCGCCCCGCGCGCGTACGCAGCAGACCGGGGCTACGGTGCGCGGACGGATTGCGGGCGGACCGGCGATGGACGTGGTGGTGGCCGGCGGCAGCGCGTATGCGGATGTGGCGGTGCTCATACAATGGCTCGCCCGCGCCGGCTACCGGATGGTGTGGCAGCACGGCCGCTGGGAGCTGCCGGTGTGGCCCGAGGTGGTGGCGGACGGCACCCTCGCCGTCGACGGAGTCAGAACGCCTTCCGCGCTCATTCGCTTGGGCGGACATGTGTTCGTGCCGATGTCCACGCTGATGGCGGCGACCGGTGTCGCGGCGGGCGTCCGTCCGGACGGCAACGTCGTGATCGATCCGGTTGTCAACCCGGGGGTGGTGGGCCCGCCCGCCAAGCCCGCCGGTTCGTTTCCTGTCTCCGGCCGCGTGGCGGGGGTGCGCACCCCGGGTGCCAAGGTGGCGTTTGTCACCGCGGACGGCCGCCTGTTGACCGTGCCGGCGGCGGCCGATGGCCGGTTTCACACGGTGCTGCCCGGGACGCGGGGGGTGTTGGCGGGCGTCTTCACCCCGGCGTCCGGCTGGGTCGGCACCGGGGTGCCCGTCTCACCCAGCCAAGGGCAGGTGACCGTCAATCCGCAGCCGGCACTGGCGCGCATATCCGGACGGCTCGTGTGGAGCGGCGGGAACGCCGCCGCGGTTGGCGCGGCCGGAACGTGGCCGGCGGGCTGCGTCCTTGACCTGCGCAGCGATCTCACCCACGCCCACTACACGACGGCGGTGCGGGCGGACGGTTCGTACACGCTGCAAGTGCCGGCAGGGCCGTACGAGTTGTGGGCCGTCCGGGTGCACGGAGCGGACGTGTTCCTCGGACAACGGATCGTGGCGGGGGCGGGGGCGAACCATGTGGGCGCCACGCCGGTGCCGCCGGCGCCCTCCGGCCCGGTGTACCGGAGCGCGCACGCGGTGGTGGCCGCTCAGGACAGCGGGGTGTCGCCCTGGGACCTGGTGAGCATCGGCAGCCTGTTCGAGCGCGCCTACGCGGACGATCTCGCCGCCACCGGCATTCGCCCGGCGCTGCCGGTCACCATCGAGGTTTTCAGCGGCACGGCCTCGTACACGCAGCATTTTCAAGACGAAGGCTACGCCGCGACCGACGCCGAGAGCTACGGGCTCAGCTCGCAGGCCGCGTCCGAGGGACCGCAGACCATCGCCGTCAACCTGGACGGATTGGACGCGGAGTGGGGCATCAACGTGATGGCGCACGAGTTCGCGCATTGTCTCCTGGCCAGCGTGAGCAACCGGTTGCCGGACTGGGTGAACGAAGGGGTTGCCTGGGAACTGGGGCTGGCCGCGGAAGCGGATGCGACGCCCAACGCGCTGCTCTGGCAGTCGTTGCGCTGGAGCCTGTGGTCGGACGTGATCCGGCATGCCCGGACAGGGGACCTGTATGCGCTGGGAGAAGCGGGATCGCTCGCGCCACGGTATAACGTGGAGGCGCAGGATGACTACGCGGTGTACACCCTCGTGCAACGGTTCGGCATGGTCAAGGTGCTCCAGTACGTGCGCCTGGTCGATCGCGCCGGCCCGACGGCAGCTTTTCCGGCGGTGTTCGGTGAGTCGCTGCGCGCGTTCTCGCAGGCCGTCAACCGCCAGCTGGCGCGCATGGCCGCCGGCAGCGACGGCGCCGTCGCGGTGACGGTGCGCGTGCTGCCCGGGGCGGTGCGCGAGATGTTCATCAGCAACCCGAGCGGGCAGACGTACTGGTACACGGGGCTGCGACCCGGCCTGTACACGTTTGTGCTGCGGGCCAACGGATCGGTGGCGGCCCCTGGGTCGCTGAAGGCGCTGCCTCCTGTGACGAGCGCTGCGGACGGCACGTGGGACATCGGCGGGCAAATGGGCGACATGCAGGCTTTGGTGGCCATCGCACGTCTCTACGGCACGGCGTACATCGATTCGACCACCGTGTTTCCGCCCGGCAGCGACGACGGCATCACGGAGCCGGCGACCGGCGTGCCCCTCGGCCTGGAGGTCGTGCGTGTGCAGGCCCTGGCGTGAACCGCAAGCGGGCCGGCCAACAGGGTATGGAAAGAACGTCGCGGACGAGAGAGGATTTTGGCATCGGATGGCGAATTTAACCCTGCAAAGGGTATGGGATTGCTGCTCCCTGCACGTCTCATCACCAGCCATTTGCCCCGCCACCCCCCGATTGCCGGCGGGGCTTTTGTTGTGTCCGGCACTGCGGGATGCCCGCACCGGGTGGCATCGGTATGGGGAGACGGATGACGTGTGCGGGGAGGGGGAACATAAAAACGCCCCGCTGCTGCGGGGCGCTGGCGTCGATTTTTGGATTACAGTTTGACCACGTTGGCAGCCTGCGGACCGCGTTGACCCTGAACGATGTCGAACTCGACGCGCTGGCCTTCCTCCAACGTGCGGAACCCTTCACCCAAAATCGCGGTGTAGTGGACGAAGACATCGTTGCTGCCTTCGACCTGGATGAACCCGTACCCTTTTTCCGAATTGAACCACTTTACTGTACCTTGCACAATACTGCCTCCTACCAAGTACCCACTGTACTCGATGAAATTTGCCTTGCGTGTTCACCATATCACTTCCGCGCTGGAATGTCAATGACACGTCAGAAAAATCTTCCGTCTTGGCCTCCGCCTTGGCCGTGCGTCCGTTGAAGTCCGTTGAAATGGAAGTTCCGACCGACCACGCCGTCCCATCGGCCGCCTTGGCCGTGAGTCCGTCGGCAGCCCGGCGTTCGCCAGGGCGGAAGACCGGGCGGCGAGTTGCCGCGGGACAAGGCGGCGTGCGCGTGGTAAGATATCGGCAGCGGCCAACGCGGTCACGGCAAGAGGCGAAACAGCATCCCGTCACACCGCGTGCACCGCGAATCCATCACGCCACACCTGTGCGCCGGTTGGACGCACGGCGTGGATGCGGGCGGGATGAACGTGTTCGGACGTGCAGAAACATGGGCATCATTCCACCCCGCGTACGTCCGCATTCTGGGCGTGCGGTTCGGGCGGTTGACCATGAGACAAGTGGTTGAACAGGTGTTTTTGTGGATCCAGGAACAAAGCCGCCGCATGATCATCACCGCGGGTCCGGAATTCGTCATGATGGCGCAGCGGGACCCGGCGGTGATGGAGGTCGCCCAGCGGGCCGATCTCGTCACCCCCGACGGCATTGGCATCGTCCTTGCCGCCAAGTGGCGCGGACAACCGTTGCCGGAGCGCGTGACCGGGGTGGAGCTGGCGCTCGAGATCTTGGCGACGGCCCAGCAGCGCGGTCAGGGATTGCGCGTGTACGTGCTCGGCGCGCACCCGGATGCGCTCGCGGCGTGTCTCGCTCGCTTTGCCCGCGAGTTTCCAGCCCTCACGTTCCGCGGTCACCATGGGTATTTCGATCCGCCGGCGTGGCCGAAGGTGCTGGACGACATCCGCGCGTTTGCGCCCCACCTCTGGCTGGTCGGCCTGGGCCAGCCGCGGCAGGAACTCCTTATCTTTCAGTCGTTGCACAGCCTCCCGCCATGCGTGGCGATGGGGGTCGGCGGGGCCATCGACGTCTGGAGCGGACGGATCAAGCGGGCGCCTGCCCTTTTCCGCCGCCTGAACCTGGAATGGCTGTATCGCCTCCTGCGCCAGCCCAGCCGCTGGCGGCGGCAGCTGGCCCTGCCCAGGTTTGTCTGGCATGTTTTGCGCCATCCGGACCGTGGCGCCTGAACTCCCAGCCATCTGTACGGGTGTTGCCGACGGTTGCGCGCACACTAGGATTGCCGGGGATGAGTCCCCGCAAACCTGGGGGAGGTGCCTGCAATGGCGTACGGCCAGAAGAACAACACGCTCTTGGTTCCAGGTTGCCACAACGCCCTCGACAACCTGAAGTACGAGATCGCCGCCGAGATGGGGCTGCCGGTGCATCAAGGCAGCGAGGATTACTGGGGGCACATCCAGGCCCGGGACGCAGGAGCGGTCGGCGGCGAGATCACGCGCCGGCTCGTGCAACTCGCGGAGCAGACGTTGGCCGGCAAACAAGCGTGATCGCCTTTTGGTGCAGGAAGACGGCGGCAAACGAATCCACGCGGATGAGAAAGACGGGGCACAGCGCCTCGTCTTTTCCTGTATGGCGCTTTGGTGCCCGCTTTGCGCGCGCGTTTGACGTGCGAGGGGAAATATAATACGATATGTTTGTTTTGCGTACGGTATGCCGGGCGCCGGGGGGTGCCCGTGTCCGCGGCGGGTACGC
Source organism: Paenalicyclobacillus cellulosilyticus (assembly GCF_014647315.1). GTDB lineage: Bacteria > Bacillota > Bacilli > Alicyclobacillales > Alicyclobacillaceae > Alicyclobacillus_J > Alicyclobacillus_J cellulosilyticus. Next base: position 5,656 of record NZ_BMOY01000017.1, on the reverse strand, counting down.
AGTACACCGGAGCGGGGAGGAATGGGACTTGGCGACGCGCAGGCTGTTCACGTCCGAATCGGTCACCGAAGGCCATCCAGATAAAGTGTGTGATCAAATCTCCGACGCCGTCCTGGACGCCATCCTGGCGCAGGACCCGGATGCGCGCGTGGCGTGCGAGACGTTGGCGACGACCGGCTTGGTGCTGGTGGCGGGCGAGATCACCACGTCTTGCTATGTCGACATCCCGAAGGTGGTGCGGCAGACGCTGCGCGAGATTGGCTACACCCGCGCGAAGTTCGGTTTTGACGCCGACACGTGCGCGGTCATCACCTCCATCGACGAGCAATCGCCCGACATCGCGATGGGGGTCAATCGTGCCTTGGAGGCGCGGGAGTCGGACGGGCACGACATCGGTGCGGGCGACCAGGGCCTGATGTTCGGGTTTGCGTGCGATGAGACACCCGAGTTGATGCCGTTGCCCATCTCGCTTGCGCACAGGCTGGCCCGCCGCCTCAGCGAGGTGCGCAAGGACGGGACGCTGCCGTACCTGCGCCCGGACGGCAAGACGCAGGTGACCATCGAGTACGAGGACGACGTCCCGGTGCGCGTGGACACCATCGTCATCTCGACGCAGCACGACGAAGCGGTGACGTTGGAGACCATCGCGCGCGACATGCACCAGCACGTCATCTCCGCCGTGGTGCCTGCGCACCTGCTCGATGAACGGACGCGGTATTTCATCAATCCGACCGGCCGCTTTGTCATCGGCGGCCCGCAAGGGGATACGGGTCTCACCGGCCGCAAGATCATCGTCGACACCTACGGGGGCTATGCCCGTCACGGCGGCGGCGCGTTCTCAGGCAAGGACCCGACGAAGGTGGACCGCAGCGCGGCGTACGCGGCGCGGTACGTGGCCAAGAACGTGGTAGCGGCGGGATTGGCGAAGAAGTGCGAGGTCCAGGTGGCGTACGCCATCGGCGTGGCCCACCCGGTGTCGATTGCGGTGGACACATACGGGACGGGCAAGGTGCCGGATGCGGTCATCGTCGACCTCATCCGCAAGCACTTCGATTTGCGTCCGTCGGCCATCATCGAGATGCTCGACTTGCGGCGGCCCATCTACCGGCAGGTGGCGGCGTACGGCCATTTCGGCCGTACCGATCTCGACGTCCCCTGGGAGCGCACGGATAAGGCGGACGTGCTGCGGCAAGCGGCGTTCGCGTCGGCCCAATCGTGATCGCGCTCTGCATCGCGTCTGGCGCCGGGCCAGCGTACGGGCACGGCGGGTGCATTCGGCACGCTTGGCGAATCGTCGCCATGTGTGCCGAATTTTTTGTTTCGGAAAGCGGCAGGAGTTTTTGTTCCATTTGTGGAATTCTCATTCCAACGTGACAACGTGCTGGCTGGCCCTTCCCCGCCTTGTGGGAGGTGGACGACAGAGGATGTTGGTGCAGGCCTCTGGCGTGTCCCCCTGTTTGCTCGCCGCAGCTACGGCCGGGCGCCCTGTGCGCGTCGGCGTCACCGACGACAATGAGCCGTTCCGGGAGACACTGACGGAAATCCTCAGTTATGAACCTGACATCGACGTGGTGGCTTCTTGGCCGAATGCGGTCGAGGCGCTTGCCGGGTTGGACGACGTCCAACCGGACATTGTGCTGCTCGACGTGGACATGCCGTTTTTGCGCGGTCTCGACGCGGTGAGCCTGATACGGGCGGAGCGTCCCGCGCCGCACGTGATCATGCTCAGCATGCACGACGATCTGGGTTACGTGTTGCACTCGTTGCAGGCTGGAGCGTCCGGCTACGTGGTCAAGGACGGATCGGCTAAGGGCATCGTGCAGGCTATCCGCGATGTTATGGCAGGCCGTTTGGCGTTGTATCCCGATTTCGAAGCCATCCCAGGATTGCTCGCGGGCACCCTGAATCGTTTTGTGGAGGTTTCCCGTCGGCCGGAGGCAAGCGCGAAGCCCGCTTCCTTGCGCATATAGTGCCGCAGGAGGTGGGTCCCGTGTTCTGGTCGGTCGTGCTGTGGATCCTCACGCTCTACGGTGCGTGGGCGCTAGTGCGGCATACCGTGTCTTTCTGGCGTCGCCGGCACGCCGCGCAGGTGCCGGTGCGCTTTGTGTTGATTGTCCAGGACAGCGAGGACGGCGTGGAAGGATGGTTGCGGCAGTTGATGGCCCTGGCGCGTAACCGCCCCGGGGATCGCGGAATTGTCGTATTAGATGTAAACTCAATGGATGGGACGAGGTTCATTGTGGAGGCGTTCGCCCGCCGGCACGACGAGGTGCGTTATGAGCGCGTGGTGACGGAAGGCGACCTGCCGTTGCGCTTGCAGCGGTGGGTGGACGGGTCTGCCATCACGTGTGTGGTCAACGGCCGGCAAGGTTCCCGGAGCGCGGGTTTGGAACAAGCGCTGGCGATGTGGGACGGATGAACCTCGGTGCTGGCGGGCGCCGGTGGGATTTCGCGCTCAATCCTCGGAAGAAAGTCGGTGAAACGCATGCCGGCCGCTGTGCGCGCCGCTACGGCGGTATGGTTCTGGCTCGCCGCGGACGCGGCGTGCCTGGGTATCGCGTTTGCGTATCTGCCTTGGCGGCCGTTGCCGCTTTGGGTGTGGGTCGCCGTCGCCGTCCAGTTGGCTGTGGTGGAACATGCGTGGATCCCGGCGGTGCGTGACCGCCGTCGTTTGTTGTTGGCGGCCCATGGGCCATGGCTGATGACCTGCGGGGCGTTCCCGGTCATCGCCGTGGAGAGCGCGATTTGGTTGGCCGGACAGGTGTACATGGGCTTGCGCTTGCGCACGTTCGACACAGATGGACGGTGGTACGGCACCGCGCTCTTGGCTCCGTTGGCGGCCGGGGGTCTGCAGACCATCAGCCGGGCGTACGGAATGCCGCTGTGGGTGTCCGGGGTTGCTGTCATTGCAGTCTACCTGCTGACCGACTGGGCGATGCAGAACTTGCCCGGGCCGCGGGCGGTGGTTCACCCGTGGCGGATGCCCCGGGGATGGCCGCAGATCTGGGCGTGCATCGACGTGGTGTGCGCGGTGTGCGCCTGGGTCAGTATGCGGACCGGCGCATGGACGGGCACGTTCCTCGCCATCTTGTTGACGGCCGGCTCGGCGATTGCAGCGTCCGCATCAGGCAGGTGGCTGCAACAAAAGATGCGGTTGCAGGCGGCGGTCCGGTGCGTCGCCGCCCTGCACCCGGAGATGACCTTGGAACAGCTCATCCACACCTTCCTGCGCGAGGTGCGCCAAGTCTTGGTGTGTGACGCAGCCGTCTTTTGGTCGCTCGGGGACGATCTCCACCTCCGCCCGCAGGCGGTGGAGGCTGGGACCGGCGGGTTGGCCTTGGCGCGGTACTTCACCCAGGTCCTCAGGTCGATGCCTGTGGGGACGGGGTTGGCGGGTTTTTGTGCCTCTTCGCGCGAGCCGGTGGTGGTGTCATCGCCGCGCCAGCGCTGGGCGCTGTTTCACATGGTCGACGACGCGCCGTTTTGGTCGAGCGGGTTGGCGGCGCCCGTATGCCTGGGCGGAACGGTGTTCGGCGTGGTGGCATTGTACCAGGTCTGCGGCTATCGGGTGTACAGGGAGCCGGAACGGGCGTGGCTGCGGATGTTCTGTCAACAGTTTGCCACCATCCTCGGTCATTATCACCAATACCAAGAGTCAAGGCTGCAGTCCCAGACGGACGAATTGACCGGCGTCTACAACTACCGCTATTTCGACAAGGCGTTGCACCACTTCGTGGAGTCCTGTCGTGAGACGGGCGAGCCCGTGACCCTGCTCATCATCGACATCGATCACTTTAAACAGGTCAACGACCGCTACGGTCACCAGGCCGGCAATCAGGTGCTGCGCCAGTTGGCGGATGTGCTGCGGCGCAACGTGCGCGGATCCGACGTCTTGGCGCGTTACGGCGGAGAGGAATTCACCATCCTGATGCCTGGCGTGAGCTTGGCCGAGGGACAAGCCATCGCCGACCAGATCCGCATGCAGGTGGAGGAGACCGCGTTTTACGTCGAAGACGCCCTGGCTCCGCGTGCGGACGGCGGGCCGCCGCCTCTGGTCGCCATTCACATCACGTTGAGCATCGGGGTGGCGAGTTTCCCGGACGGCGCGGATTCAGCTTTGACGCTTTTGCGCTATGCCGATCGCGCCGTGTACCTGGGCGCCAAGCAGACCGGCCGCAACCGCGTCTCCGTGTATTCGCCGGCTCAGTTTGATTGAGGTGTTTTGATTGAGGTGTTCGGGGTGCAGGCGTCCGCGCTACGAGACGGGGATGAAGGCGGAACGGGGATGAAGGCGGTACAGGGATGAAGGCGGTACAGGGATGAAGGCGGAAGGCGAGCAAGCAGGTGTGGCTGAACGCAGGGTCGGAGGCGGAACGCTGAATTCAATGCACAGAAATCTCGTTTTGATTTTTGTGAAGGTCTAGCAACTTGTCCAATTCTGCTCTATAATCATGCCATCGGGGTGTAACTCACGCAGCAACATTCGCAGCCACGGCTCGCGGGCGGACGGTGTACCGGCGCACGTATGTGCTACGGGTGCATCGCGGCCAGTGAGCGACTTACATGTCGCAGCACGGACCACAGCACTTCAGAAACGGGCGTCAAGCCATTTCTGAAGGAGGGACCGCCGATGTCTCAGAAGGTGAAAGCGGTGTTGGTGTTGGGGGCGATGGTGCTGTTCTCCGTCGCTGCTCAAGCAAGCTGGGGCTTTACGACATGAGAGTTCATGATTGTTTCATTTAAAAGCCGGGCAATTCAAGCCCGGTTTTTCCGACTCAATGAAATGTCGAATGAGGTGGGATTTTGGGGTTTGAAATTTTGGCCTTATTTATAGGTTTTATTTTGGGTTGGCTAAAAAAGGGTAGTTTTTGGAACTTAACAAATCTCCCGCTCCGAGGTTTGTTGACCTTGCCTGTCGCTTTTGTTTTAGAATATCTTTCTGTTCATGTTTTCTCGGGTTTGATGTATGAGGTTTCGATTGTAGTGAGTTACATCCTTTCGCTTGTTTTTTGTGCCTTGAATTTCCGTTTGCCAGGCGTAGTTTGGGCTGGTTTAGGAACGTTGTCCAATTTTATCGCCATGGCGGCGAATGGCCTGCGGATGCCAGTTTATCTCCCCGCGGTGAAACAGATGGGGGCAGGACTTGTTGAGAGACTTCTTCATGGTGACTTTAACAAAAGTATTGCGATGTCTTCGCATACACGTCTTAACTTTCTTGGCGATATCTTTAGTATCCGAGTTCCTCCACCCAGCATTATCAGCATTGGAGATATTTTGATCATGACAGGGATCATTATCCTGGTGCAGTATGGCATGACAATGGCGAGAAGGGAGACTCGTCGTGAATCAAGTGTTATGGAGTAAGAGAGCAACTTTTTTTTCGATAAGCCTCTGGTTTGGGATATTTCTATATACGTTGTACATAAATCAACCCTTTTCGATTGATGATTGGGTGGTCTATTATGCTTTGACGGGGCTGCTTGTTTTATCTGAGAGGTTTAAAATTGTTATTTCCGAAATTGGTACGCTTTATCTTGAGGGAGTCTTTTTTATCGCGTTCGCCGTGGTTTATCCCTTACATATCGGTTAAAGTCTCAAGTAGTGGTGTAAAATCCGTCGTCCACATTTGACGACGAAGCCACCGTGCGTGTCTACT
>NZ_BMOY01000016.1 GCF_014647315.1 Paenalicyclobacillus cellulosilyticus | reverse complement strand
TGCAGCGTCGTCTCGTCCGCATGGAGGTACCGGCGCTTGAGCAACTCCTCATGCAGCCGGTGATATATCCGTTCCAGCCACCGCGTCGCCCCCAACACCACCCAGTTCGCCAGAGTCTGCCGGGTCAACCGCAGGCCTTGCCGGGCAAACTGCTCCTCCAGGCGGTACAGCGGCAAGCCATCCACGTATTTCTTGTCGATCACGTACGCCAGCATCGAGGCGGACGCCAGGCTGCCCGGTATCGGGGGCTTGGGCATCTGCGCCTTGACCATGGGCGTTTCGGTCCCATGCTTGTCACACGTCCGGCATGCGTATTGTTGCTGGACATGTTCGCGCACCTTCGTCTGTGCCGGGATGTGGATGAGCTCGCGACGGATCTCGACACCCGCCTCGTCCATGACCTCCCCGCAGCACGGACAGATCCGTTCTTCCTCCGGCAGACGGTATTCAATCCGCTCCACCGGAAGGTCTGCCAGCATGGCGTCCCGCTGGCCTGGCTGCTTCTTGCGCCGCTGGTACGTCACCGTCTCGAAGGTGGGTTCCTCTGCCTCTGGTTGCGCCTCCGCCTCGGCCTCGTTGAATACCAGGTCCAAGCGCACCTGGTCGTCCGTCGTGCGTTCGCTGGACTTCCCGAATTGCCGGTGGCGAGCCAAGCGAAGCTGTTCCAGCAGCAATTTGACCTGCTTTTTCAGCTCCGCGATTTCCTTCTCTTGCGCTTCGCAGCGCGCCTGCAGGGCTTCCAGTTGGTTGGGGGTCGCTGTCGGGTTCATCATGCAAAAGGACTTCGACACGCCTGCCGAAATCCCTTGCCAGATCCTTCTGTGTTTACCGGTCTCACACCACTTTTTTCGCGGTAACCCTCCGGTGTGCTTGCGGTTGGTTCCATGGCAGTCCGTCCAACAGCCAGCCCAGCTCCCGGCGGCTGATGACGAGGGTCTTGCCGTCGCTGGCGTCCGGCCATTGAAACCGGCCCCGCTCCAGCCGCCGATAATACAACCAGAAGCCGTTGTGTTCCCAGTACAAGATCTTCAACTTGTCCCGCTCCCGGTTACAAAACACGAAGACCGCAGGGGAAAACGGGTCCAGGTGAAAGGACTCCTGCACGAGAGCCGCCAATCCGTCGATGGACTTGCGCATATCCGTGCTGCCGCAGGCCAGGTACACGCGCAACTCCCCCGGTCCAGCACCGATGTTCAGCATAGCGACGCCAGGGTGCGCACCACATCGCGCAGCAGTTCAGTGTCGTAACCGGGCGTGACCTCGATGACAGCAGGACCCACGCGCACGGACAGCAGCTTGTCCGTCACTTCAGGCGCGGATTCCTCCACACGCACCGGGATGAAACGCGGCTCAGCATGCTCACGTTGACGGCCGTCGTGGTCAGTGTCCGCCTTAAACTTGCCGACCCAATACCACAGCTGGTGTTCCTTGACCTGATGCGCAGCACACCAGGCTGCGCCGGTTAACCCGCTGGCCCGAAAGTCCGCCACGCGGGCACGCCAAAGCTTACGAAGTGCTTCCAACTCGGCCTTTGTCACGGTGATCCCTCCATGACTGGATTCTGGAGGGGATCATCTCGCAGAAGACGGACTGACGCCAGGTGTGCGCTATTTGACGCTCACGGAACTTCGTGCCACTTCTTCGATCCCTTGTTCATCGTTCCGACTCACGGCCATCTTGACCATGATAACGACGCTCTTGTGTGCCACTTCTTCGATCCCTTGTTCATCGTTCCGACTCAATATGGGGGAAGTAGATACATGAGCTATATCACCGGTGCCACTTCTTCGAACCCTTGTTCATCGTTCCGACGCTGGACCGCGCATGATGTGGAGTGGCTGGCAGAAGTGTGCCACTTCTTCGATCCCTTGTTCATCGTTCCGACGAAGGCAGAGCGCCGCTTAGGGCCGATGACTTGGAGTGCCACTTCTTCGATCCCTTGTTCATCGTTCCGACAATGATGCATTCTCATGAGGCTCCGATCAGCCCGGAGTGCCACTTCTTCGATCCCTTGTTCATCGTTCCGACTAGAACTGTGAACACCGTCCAAAACACTCTTTGCCAAGTGCCACTTCTTCGATCCCTTGTTCATCGTTCCGACGGATTCGCAACAACTGCAGGCCGCCGCAGACCGTTGTGCCACTTCTTCGATCCCTTGTTCATCGTTCCGACGATGGATTTTGTCACCGGAGAAGAACGCGACAAGTTGTGCCACTTCTTCGATCCCTTGTTCATCGTTCCGACTTGTTGGCGTGTTGTATCTTGGTGACACCGTCCTGCTGGTGCCACTTCTTCGATCCCTTGTTCATCGTTCCGACACTACCGCGTCGTGCACAGGTTCAGTCACGGATCGTGTGCCACTTCTTCGATCCCTTGTTCATCGTTCCGACCAACAATTCGTCCGCAGGTCTAAACGGCATCGTAATGTGCCACTTCTTCGATCCCTTGTTCATCGTTCCGACTTGCAAACGGAATGCCTGCCCAAAATCAAGTCACTGTGTGCCACTTCTTCGATCCCTTGTTCATCGTTCCGACGCGCCACCGGAGGGGCGGCCGCAAATACACTCGCATGTGCCACTTCTTCGATCCCTTGTTCATCGTTCCGACGATATTCAAGGTGTGATCGATATGGATTTTCTTGTGTGCCACTTCTTCGATCCCTTGTTCATCGTTCCGACGTGGACATTGATGTGACGATCACCGTCAAGCAGCTGTGCCACTTCTTCGATCCCTTGTTCATCGTTCCGACACCAAGGGTTTCCGCTGCATGTCGATTGACCATAACGTGCCACTTCTTCGATCCCTTGTTCATCGTTCCGACATTACACTGTCAATATGTTTTGTCGATTTTCCTCAAAAGTGCCACTTCTTCGATCCCTTGTTCATCGTTCCGACCTTGCCAGCAGGGACGAAAATCAACGAGATTGGCTGTGCCACTTCTTCGATCCCTTGTTCATCGTTCCGACGGCATGGCATAGGTTGCAGGCGGCGAAGGAGCGGCTGTGCCACTTCTTCGATCCCTTGTTCATCGTTCCGACTCCTGCGCCTGCGCCGTTGCTCGGTTCACGTCCTCGGTGTGCCACTTCTTCGATCCCTTGTTCATCGTTCCGACGCATGGGGTGTCGCGTGATGTACTATTGGCTCATCGTGTGCCACTTCTTCGATCCCTTGTTCATCGTTCCGACAACCGTTGCGGTTTCGGGATTTGCAGCCCCATACCCGAGTGCCACTTCTTCGATCCCTTGTTCATCGTTCCGACAGAGGCGCACAGAAGAGGAACGGAGAAAGCTAGAGGTGCCACTTCTTCGATCCCTTGTTCATCGTTCCGACAAGCGGGTGTTACTTCATACAAACTCCCACGATAGTGCCACTTCTTCGATCCCTTGTTCATCGTTCCGACGCGGACGCGTGTCATCTCGCCGCACATGGCCCGGAAGTGCCACTTCTTCGATCCCTTGTTCATCGTTCCGACGGCACCGGCCATCTGAGCACTGACCGCTGTTCAGAGTGCCACTTCTTCGATCCCTTGTTCATCGTTCCGACCCACGAGTTGTGTACCCGCGTGCTATATTTGAACAAGTGCCACTTCTTCGATCCCTTGTTCATCGTTCCGACCCACGAGTTGTGTACCCGCGTGCTATATTTGAACAAGTGCCACTTCTTCGATCCCTTGTTCATCGTTCCGACCCACGAGTTGTGTACCCGCGTGCTATATTTGAACAAGTGCCACTTCTTCGATCCCTTGTTCATCGTTCCGACCCACGAGTTGTGTACCCGCGTGCTATATTTGAACAAGTGCCACTTCTTCGATCCCTTGTTCATCGTTCCGACCCCTTTGGTACGACTTTGACGACCTTCCCCTGCTTGTGCCACTTCTTCGATCCCTTGTTCATCGTTCCGACCCAATATCGCCATGCGGACATCGATCTTCTCCGCACAGTGCCACTTCTTCGATCCCTTGTTCATCGTTCCGACTACCACTCTTCACCAAATCGGATAAAATTCCGTTCGCGTGCCACTTCTTCGATCCCTTGTTCATCGTTCCGACTTAGGCACCAGTTGACAAAGTAAACGCGGTATGTTAGTGCCACTTCTTCGATCCCTTGTTCATCGTTCCGACGGAGGCGAACAGGTGTTCCCCTCTTGACAAATTGGAGGGTGCCACTTCTTCGATCCCTTGTTCATCGTTCCGACAGCACCGGGTGTTCATCGGTCCATTGCGTTTGCTTGTGCCACTTCTTCGATCCCTTGTTCATCGTTCCGACTGATGTATCATCTTAAACCTGCGGGAGGTGCCTCCCCATGTGCCACTTCTTCGATCCCTTGTTCATCGTTCCGACGTGAGGAATGGCAGAATCTCAACACAGGTCTTACGTGCCACTTCTTCGATCCCTTGTTCATCGTTCCGACTTCCGTCTTACTTGGACGACCAACTAGACGACCAGGGTGCCACTTCTTCGATCCCTTGTTCATCGTTCCGACCCAGTCCCATATCCAGCGGCTGGAGCATTCAATACGTGCCACTTCTTCGATCCCTTGTTCATCGTTCCGACGAATACCTACGACGAGGACGCTCGGGAGACAGAGGCGTGCCACTTCTTCGATCCCTTGTTCATCGTTCCGACGCAAAATCCAACATAGCCCGTTCCTTAAACTCCGGTGTGCCACTTCTTCGATCCCTTGTTCATCGTTCCGACAACGACGGTACATTTCCCTGCGTGGTTTCTTGGCCGGTGCCACTTCTTCGATCCCTTGTTCATCGTTCCGACGGCCGCAATTCGTGGTGGTGTGACAGGATATGAACAGTGCCACTTCTTCGATCCCTTGTTCATCGTTCCGACGTGGCCCCGTTATAAACCGCCAAACCAACATTGGTGTGTGCCACTTCTTCGATCCCTTGTTCATCGTTCCGACCTGCCCAGCCTCTACAGCCTTGGCAACGGCCTGGCGTGCCACTTCTTCGATCCCTTGTTCATCGTTCCGACTGCGGTTTGAGTGGGCGAATGTTCATCTCTGACTTGGTGCCACTTCTTCGATCCCTTGTTCATCGTTCCGACATAATCATCGCGGCAAGCGCGGCCCCAGGAATCTAGTGCCACTTCTTCGATCCCTTGTTCATCGTTCCGACACGCTTGGGCCTCGATAAGCTCTGATTCATCCGTGTGCCACTTCTTCGATCCCTTGTTCATCGTTCCGACGAGGCTGAAGCGTCTCCAACAGCAAAGGAGGAAGAAGTGCCACTTCTTCGATCCCTTGTTCATCGTTCCGACGAGGCTGAAGCGTCTCCAACAGCAAAGGAGGAAGAAGTGCCACTTCTTCGATCCCTTGTTCATCGTTCCGACGAGGCTGAAGCGTCTCCAACAGCAAAGGAGGAAGAAGTGCCACTTCTTCGATCCCTTGTTCATCGTTCCGACTGGCTCTCATCCTCGTGTGTGGAAGTCTGTCAGCAAGTGCCACTTCTTCGATCCCTTGTTCATCGTTCCGACCGGGCATCCCCAAGACAGCACTTGAAGTGGACAAGCTCGTGCCACTTCTTCGATCCCTTGTTCATCGTTCCGACATAGTAGGTCTGACCTGGCACAACGCCATCATCCAGTGCCACTTCTTCGATCCCTTGTTCATCGTTCCGACAGCGGGTGCTCGCAATGCCCAATCCGCACAAGCTTGAGGCCCTTCTTTCGAGCATCCCGTTGACCAAGTCGGTGAGTCATGGGAATACACCCCTCTTCCCTCTCCATACAAAGCCATCGATCCGCACCGCGACAAAGATGCGAGCACCTCCCAGGGCATTTGCCCTGACGAGGCGCTCGTTAAGCCGGAACGCTGAACAAGGGATCGAAGCGCGGGACATGCCTCGTCTCTGAGGCGTCGGCACAAAGTCCCGCTCAGCCTACGACCCTATAGGTCGCGGCTCGCCTATCCGGCTGCCTTTATTGTAACGTTCAGCCGGTACGCACGCAAGCTATCGTTGTTAAAAAATCAGTTTCTTCAAATCAAGGTGATCGTATTCGCGACCAATCACGGTGAGATTACGATCCAACGCGTCTGATTCCACACTGCCAAGGCGAGCAAACAAGACTTGATCGGTTTCCTTATGAATGAGGTCGTACAGTGTCTCGCGTAACCGTGCCTCTTCCGTGTCCGTCAGTTGACACAAAAACACGGAATACTGAACATGTTGGCCATACCCCCGCATGACTTTATACACCCGGCGCCATCGTTTTGGATCGCTGACGTCATAACTGACCAAAACATATCTCCGCATATTTTCACCTTGTCACCAAGGGCGTATAGGATGCCAAATCGCCAGTGAGATATCGGGCGAGAATACGACTCTCCAACTCCAGCATTCGCCGGTATGATACCTTGTACCCGAAAACGGGGTGGGTGACTTTTTCATTCATCCGCCTCTCATAGGCGTGAAGCATCCGTTTACGCGCTGCGGGCTTGAGACTGCACGAATCTGGACCCAGGTAAAAGTCCTGCCATTGAATCTCGCGAGTATTCAGTGCGCGAATGACAACGGAATCGGCGATGATAGCACGAAACGGCTCCATGAGGTCAAGTGCCAACGCAGGACGACCTGGTTCAAGGGCATGATAAAAACCAAGCATTGGGTCCATGCCTACAGCCGCGATCGCGGTAGACATGTCGCGCACCAGCAAACTGTATGCCAGGGAGAGCATCGCATTCACAGGGTCTTTAGGCGGGCGTCGATTCCGGCCGTTCATCACAACCGTTCCGTCAGAGAGTTCCAGTTCCGCCGTTCGAAGCATGGATGGAAACCATGTAAAGTATATCTTCGCAGCCATCCCCTCGATTCCGCGTAGTGACGCAAGAGATTCCGCCATCTCTGCAGAACGGGCAAGATCGCCAAGCTCCTTGAGTACCGTGCTCTGCAGATCTCTGGCGTTCCGTCGCAATAAGGTCCGTTGATTGAGGATCTTCGCGCGCACGATGGCACGCGCCAAATTGAAACGAACCGACTCATCCTCAAATTTAGAGAACTGAGCGCGACGGACGTGCGTGTTTTTGGTGATGAGGTTGTGAGCTTGTCCAACCAATCTTCCACCCGAAGTCAGAAAACTGACGGTGACGCCTTGCTCCATTAAAACGTGAAGCAACTGCGTAGAGATCTGCACGTTACCAAATAGCGCCACATGAATCAGATCTTTCAGAGGAATGTTCGTTCTTGACCCGTCAGGTGCGGTCAGTACCAATTCATGCCCATTCTTGCCCAAATGCGTCCCCGGTTCGGAAACATACAGGATTCCCAAATCATCACGTTGAGGAACAATGTTCCGGACACGATCGACGGTCGCGTTCAGAAAGTTTGTCTCGTCCGGCAGACAAACGGAATTGAGGGAACATCGAAAGCACTTGTCAGAGTCCTTCAACGGCGGTGGCATGGGCTGGCTTTCCAATTCACGTGCACGCCGAATGCACCATAAGGTGGCATCCACCAGGTCGTTGGTAAATTTCACCATGACCTTTTTCCGGTTGCCACGGTAATACAATTGTCCGGACGTACTCGGAAAACCGTTCGCGCGGAGCAGCAGGCCTTGCGCACACAATTGAATCTGATCGTTGGGCCACGCATCTCCCGAGAGCGTCCAGTTGCCAATGATGAACGGCTGCCTCCCAGCGGGGGAGGACGCGTGTTTCGCCTCGACGGGTTGCCATTCCCCTGCTTCGTCCAAACGAACCGCATCCAACTTCCCCACAATCCCCAGTTCTTCATCGCCGAGGTGCAGTGATTCAGGCGCTTTAACCCACGGTTCAATCGCCCCTACGTCCGACGGCCTCCGATGACGTTCCGCACGTTGATGCTGGGCCGTACCTTCCACGGTATCGGCGTTTGCCTCAAACAATCCTTGAACGTGCATGAGGTGATAAAGACGCTCGCAATAGAATAGCTCATTGAGCATGCGGACCGGGATAGGCATTCCGAACTTCCTCACTTTCCTCGCTCGGAAACAGCAGCTTCGGGCTCCCAAGACCTATCTCGCAGACGGGCGGCGACGAGCCGTTCCACCCATCCCCAGAACAACTTGGCGGTCAGCCATCTTCCCCCATAAATTTGGCCGCTGGGATCCCGAAAGAGAGTGACTGCTTTGCCTTGCAGCTCGCGCGCTTCTTCAAGCCACTCGTTCTCGTCTGCGTCTTCCCCGGAAAGTTTTCCACGACGCAACCCTTTCTTCTCTATTTTTCGTCCCGGCACCCAGCGATATACCCCCTCCTCGTCTGTACTTTCAAATACCCCAATACCAAACACCTTGAAGAATGAATCGGTTTTCGGGACTGCATAACGCTTGCCATCCATGTCGACCACGTCGCACGACACACGGAACGTTGACGCTTCGTCGCCTCCCCAGAAACGCCGTTGGAGGTTCTGCGCCGCGTTGAGGTCTGCGTGTACCACTTTGACGCCTTTGGCGCGATCCCACTTCGCGGGCGACACAAGGATCTCTCCGTCTCCGGTCGGGACGAGGTCATTGGGACGCATCTTCTCGAGTGTCCAATTCAACCTCTCCAGTTCTGGCGCGAGCCAGCCTTCCCCCCGCGCGGCTTTTTCGATGTCCTGCTTCGTGACAGGCCGACACCGCACTCCCGGAGCCCCGGTCTGTGCATCAAACCGCGACGAGAAGGCCGGGAATACCGTGCCGACGATGATTTGATGGATGTCTGCTTGCATCTTGAGCGTTTGGAGAATCCCCCTGTGGCTCCATGACATCAGTTGGTTGTTCTCAGAGGGCGGTCTGTCGCTTTGGAAACGATACCGCGATAAATCCTCCATGAGGATGACATGACATGGCGGATAACGGCGATGCCAACGATTTCCTGCCGGTTGGGTATCGTCGTACACGTAGCCAAGGGCTGTCATGACCAAAAGGTCCGCCAACTTCTTGATCCGGTCTTCCTTGAGGTGGTTCAGTCGAGCTGTCAACCGCTGCGCCACTTGGCTTCCTCTCGCCATTCGAACCACCTGGCCCGGCTCACGAGCGTGATTCGACCAGGAGATCAGCGTCGTTCGATCGCGTTCCAGTTGACGGATTCTCCGCAGGGACAGGCCTCCCGCACCCCGGCGCACAGGCACTTTGCCCGCCTGCTTGCGAACTGCCTTCCACTCGCGCACTGCCTGGCCCAGCCACCGTTCCATCCGACGATGCGCTTCGATGACATGGTCGCGCCAGAGTGCGGCTTCTTCCCCGACTCGATCCTGTAGCGAAGCCATTTCCTCACGAAACAGGCTCGTCCAATCCTGCGTTCCCTCCACGGTTTTAGAAAGACTCTCCAACGCCCGTTTGCGATCCTCCGGATCGGCCAGCTCGCTCAACCGCAAAAATCGGGACAGTACATGGATACCCTGACGAATCCGCCTTTGCAACGCATGGACACGACCAAACGCGTCTTCCGCGGCAGAAGTCTTCCCCTCACCCGGCAACCTGAGAAGGAACGCGCGCTCTTGGACAGCCACATACTCATCGGTGCCGGCGATGGGATAAATGGTAGGTTTGCGCGGACCTGATGTAGTCACGTTGTCCCTGTGCTCTACCGTGAAAATCCACAATTTGGGACAAGACAACCACCCCCTATAGGCAATACGAATTGCCTTTCCAGAAGGTGGAGATTATCCATTCCTACGCGGGTATTCTCGGCTCAAGTATGACTTGATATCCGAGACGCTCAAGACGTTTGACACTGTTCCGGACCGCCGTCTCCCGCTGCTTCTCTTCGAAGTACAAGGGACCCAGTTCTTGGTAAGTCGTTTGCCGCTTTAGCAGATGATACGCAATGATCAAAATCGTGTGCCCGACCGCGACGGCTGCCCGTTTGCTCCCCCGTCGGTGTGCCAAGCGCTTGAACTGAGCGGACAGATAGGTGTCCCGCGTTCGCCCTGCTGCTTGCGCGGCTTCTACCAAAGCTCGTCTGAGCGTAACGTTGCCCTTGCGAGTTCGTCCCGACTTGCGCTTACCTGCGCTCTCATGGTTCCCTGGACACATGCCGGCCCACGAGGCGAGATGGCCAGCGGTAGGAAATTGGGACATGTCAGCACCGGTTTCGGCAACGATCACTTCCGCAATTCGCCGTCCGACACCCGGGATCGTATCCAGCCGCTCCAGCGCATCCTCAAAAGGGCGCATCCGCTCCCCAATTTCCTTGGTAAGCCGCTCAATTCGCCTGTCCAACTCCTCAATGTGCTGCAACTGTTCTCGAAGCATTAGCCGTTGGTGGTCCCCCATCACACCATGAAGAGCCCGCTTGAGTTCGTCATGCTTAGCCTTCATCCGACCTTTGGCCATAGCAGCCAACTCCTGTGGATCGGTTTCTCCTTGACTCAAGGCTTTCAGGATGGACCATCCTGATTTGCCGGTAATGTCCGTTGCCACTGAGGATAGCTTGATATTCGCGCCTTCCAGTACCTTCTGCAGCCGATTCACTTCTCTCGCCCGCTCATCGACAATCTCTTGACGATAGCGAATCAACTCACGCAGCTCCCGTTGTTCCCGGCTTGGAACGAAGCTGGGTTGCAGAAGGCCATGGCGTAGGAGATCTGCGATCCACTCGGCGTCCCTGACATCTGTTTTGCGTCCTGGGACCGCCTTGATGTGCTGGGCATTGACCACCAAAAGGGTGAAAGCTCCCGTCGCCTCGAGCACATTGTAGATGGGTTTCCAGAATGAACCGGTACTTTCCATAGCTACGTGGCTGCAGCCTTGGTCTTGAAGCCAATCGGCCAGTTCAAGCAAGTCCTCGGTCATCGTGCCAAACGTCCGGATCGCCTTGCCCTCCGGGGTGAGGGAACAGGCGGTGACTGAACGCTTGTGAATATCCAAGCCACAGCAACGCTCGTATACGACCTGCATCCCGGCTTCGCCTCCTGCCTCATGTTCAGGAGCCCAAGACGACGACCCTCGACCTTCCTCTACCGTGCGTGCTTCCGTCTCCGGAGCGACAATTCGTGGTACAATCGGTCGTCGAGAACAGTCTACCCTGCGGGCTCACAGCACCAAGTAAGCCCGTTCTCTGTTCTTGAGCACCGCTGATGAACATTCGACAAATCCCATTTTCATCCTTCGTGGCGCCGCGCAGCGGCATGGGGGTCTACCCTGCAGACCACCACCGCCGCACTGGAGCGAATTCCCAGATCAACAGCCATCACGCGCAGGGTAGGTGACGCACTATTGTTTTCACCGCGACAAGAAGACTTCAAATAATTAACCAGGTTCTCAGGGCGCAAGAAAATACGATCGGTTTCCCTGCCAACGGACACCACTTTAGTTAACTGCACAGCCTGTACGTCCGGTCGTACTTGCGGCTGCACGTCTACACTGACGTTAAGATAGACGGGCCCGCACCCTCCCGCACTGAGCATATTTGGGCGACGCTGGAGATGTCTTCTGTCAAATTGAATCTTGGCTCCGCCCAACTCGGCAGGAAGCGGAGATCCTGCACCGGGTTCCACATAGACTACACAAAGTTCTGCATTATCTTCCACAAAACGCAGACGTTCCCACTGACTTGAAAATGCTATGGGAACGTGAACGTCGCGATGTTCGTCCCATCCGCCGTGATCGTTCGGCATAATGAGAGAAGAAAATGTGACGAAATAACGGCGATCTCCGCCTATGGGCGTGCGGATCGCGTAGTCATGAATATTTCCGCCTTCCGCGTCGTAGCGAATCCAAATCGGATGGTACACAGCATCCGGTAAAGTGAGTCGTGCGTACTGCTTCGCTCCCGCCACTTTTCGCTGCAGCGCGCGCAGACGAGCGTATCTTATGAGCTTTGTCGGATCATCGCGCCACAACGGACGGTATTCTGGTCTTGCCAGTTTCGTAAATAATTCATATGAACCAAAATCCCGACCTGAGCGAGCCTGAACCGCCTTGATCACAGCCTCGTATTCAGAGACCGGGGCGTCTTCCGGCAGCTTAAGCCACTCTTCCACGACGCGGCCAAAACCGCGTACAGACCGAGGTCGGATTTGAAACGCGCCTTCGGCTACAGCTATAAAACCGTGAGACGACCGCTTCAATTCGTCCTCCAAGCGCTCCGCGAGCGATAGAAACGCATCATCCGACGCGAAGTTTTCCTGATAAAACTTCTCCGCATCTCTTGCCAATTGTTCAAATCTTTCCTGCACGCGCCGGTTCCATGACTCCCAAGACAACATCCTTTCGATGGCCTGTTGAAACATATCGCGATCCCACGTGCGAACAAACTGGCCTTTCCGTTTAGGCGTCCAGTTGACATCTTGCACCGTATCGGTGAAGGGTTCTAACAATGGATGCAGACCAAATCTCCGCAACTCCAGCAACAACGTCGGAGTCGGGTCCTCCTGTTTCCGTTGTATCGCCCGTTTATAATCCTCTTCCCACGTAGGATCACCAGCCTGTTTTTTTAGGAACCAGCGAGGTTTCCGGCCCGACTTTGCGATGCCGAGCCCGCCCACTGCATTCGGATCGGTCAATGGACTGAGAAATTTTCTTGATAACATCTGTGCATCTCCGTTTTTCCCTACACTGGACGGCACAATTTGCTCGTACAACTGTCTCATCAGGGATAGCAGTTCTTCATCCGTCCCTGCATCTCCAGAATGACTGTGCGCTTGCTGCAGTCTGCGTAATCGCTTTAAAAGTTCCGTCTGAATCTCCTCACGGGATTTTCGCACAACGGTCAAGCCATGTTCGTCTTCGTCAAAAATAGGTTCTTGGCGCATCAGCACGAGCCATTCGCAGTAATACCGTACCCCGTCGTTCATCACCTGGTGCGTCTTCCATAAACCTCGCCGAACATCGCGATACTGCGGCGACCCGACCGCCAACTTTACACGGATCGACCGAACGGCCACCATCCTTGCACTCCTTTCATTCAAGGTGGTGCAGCATGAACTACTCGGCGAATTCGACAAATAAATTGAATGATCCTTCTTACACAAATAAAAAAATTTTTTATCCAGATAGATCCTCAAATAGAAAATAACAGATTGCGAATGAGATATGGTATTCACGACCTATCCTCGACGAGCCAGTGCGGCCATCTGGTTTCCGAAAAGGTCACGTTGGCCCATTTCTCGTCCAACCTGTCCCGCTTCGCGGTTGTACACTGGTCAGCCTTGTAAAGAAGTTCTCCATTGTCCTATTGACTTCAATGGGGGCGCGGATCTTCTCCTCGGAGCAACGCGAATTAGATATCTTTGAAAGGTGGTGGCAGGAAGCTTCAATGGGGCCGCGGATCTTCTCCGCGGAGCAACTTACATTTACGGTGATGGAACCAAATATTTCGACTTGCTTCAATGGGGCCGCGGATCGTCTCCGCGGAGCAACGCACTATATCCGCATCTTCCCGAGCAGTCCATAGGAGCTTCAATGGGGCCGCGGATCGTCTCCGCGGAGCAACACAGATGAAGACCGCGAGTTGCTTCGCGTTTCATTGGAGCTTCAATGGGGCCGCGGATCTTCTCCGCGGAGCAACCCGGTTCATGTTCCCAACTTCACCATCAGCGAGGCGGCTTCAATGGGGCCGCGGATCTTCTCCGCGGAGCAACGCTCCACAAGGCCGGTCAGATGGGAGTCAACGCTGCGCTTCAATGGGGCCGCGGATCGTCTCCGCGGAGCAACGCGGGGGATGGCGCGGCACCAGTCGGCTCGTAGATCAGGCTTCAATGGGGCCGCGGATCTTCTCCGCGGAGCAACTCTCCCTGGCGCATCCCGGTCATGATGGCCAATACGCTTCAATGGGGCCGCGGATCTTCTCCGCGGAGCAACATACACTCGGTATCCGGACAGACTGTAACCATTGCCGGGCTTCAATGGGGCCGCGGATCGTCTCCGCGGAGCAACGTCAGACCCATGACGTCCGTCCTCTGCCACAGCCGCTTCAATGGGGCCGCGGATCGTCTCCGCGGAGCAACGGGGTGTTCTTTTTTGAGGCCATGCCAGCAGGGACAGCTTCAATGGGGCCGCGGATCGTCTCCGCGGAGCAACCGACAAGGACACTGAACGCGGAATCACGTTCAGTGACTGCTTCAATGGGGCCGCGGATCGTCTCCGCGGAGCAACGCGGTGGTGATTCGAAGATATCAGCGAATTGCAATCCAGCGCTTCAATGGGGCCGCGGATCGTCTCCGCGGAGCAACCAGCGATGACAACTCCAACACGGAAGGGGATGATGACGTGCTTCAATGGGGCCGCGGATCGTCTCCGCGGAGCAACTCCTCTCGATCCAGCCCAGTCCTGACGCGCCTTCCCGGCCGATTTCCGCGAACCCCTCGACGACATCTGCACCTCTGACGCTGCAGACGCCCTCATTGTAGCCCCTTTTCAGCAAAAAATCCAGACATCTCGCGGGTTTCCGGACTTGCGCGAAACCCCCGGGGTTTGGCCATCACTCAGGGTTCGCGCAAGCCACGCGGTTTGAAACCCGCTCCGTTTGAAATCCGCCCTCTCTTCCCGTAACGCCCCATATCGGCTGCCCGCCGCAGGCGGCCGCCCGTCGGACAACCGCCGCATCGCAGCATCGCAGGACCACCGCCCCGCGGCAGGCTCGCCGCGCGTCCCTACAACACCTTCGCGCCGACCAAACCGAGCCCGTACGAAACCACGCCGGTGATGACGCCGACCAGCGTCATCTCCAAGCCGCTCTTCCACCAACTGCGCACGGTGACGATGCTCTTCAAGGCGCCGACCACGAAGTGGGCGAGGATGCTGACGATGGCTGCCGTGACCATCGCGGGGGTGCCGCCCATAAAGAAGAACGGCACCAGCGGCACGATGCCGCCGACAAACGTCGACAGGCTGCCGAACAGGGCTGACGTCCACGGGTTGCTGCGGCTCACATCGTGGATGCCGAGCTCCTCCTGGGCCATCGTCTTCAAGAACTGCTCCGGGTCCTGCGCGATGCGCGCCGCAATCTGCCGCGCCTCGTCCTCGCCGAACCCTTTGAGCTGGTATAACAAGGCCAGTTCCTCTTCCTCGTGCGCCGGGTCTTCCGCAATCTCCGACCGCTCGCTCGCCAGTTCCTTCTCCATCACTTCGTTCTCCGACTTGGCGGCGAGATATGCGCCTGCTCCCATGGAGAGGGTGCTCGCCAATGCGCCGAAGAAGCCGCTGACCAACACGTCGTGGCTGTTGACCGACGTATATCCCGCCACGCCGGCGATGATGCCGAAAATGGCGCCGAGGCCGTCGTTCACGCCGTAGATGGCGTCGCCAATCCATCCGCCGCGGCCCTGGTTGTGCCAGCGCTCGCTGCCCCAGATGTGGCTGAGGCGCGACATCACCCCCGCCCCGCGCGCGTTTGGCGATCGCGCCGTCTGCCCGTGGCCCGTCTGCGCGTGGCCAGTCTGCGCGTGGCCCGTCTGCCCGTGGTTCATCTCCCCGCGGCTCGACTGACCGTGGCCAAGCTGCGCCGGACCGTCTCGTCCGTCACCCCCTTGCGCGGTGCCGCCGCGTGCGCCGTCGGCCGCCGCACCCGATCCTCGCTCGGCAGTGTCCCCGCCGCCGAGCACCTGCTCCAGGTCGCCGTGCGCCCGCTCGTCCGCCTCCAATTGCTCCAGGACCCGCACGACGTCCGGATCGCTGAACATATGGCGCAGCGAACGGTACCAATCGGCGTTGCTGCGCTCCATCCGCTCAATCTCTTCAAGCAACTGGTCCCGCTGCAACGGACGTCGCCCGGGCTCGGGCGCCGGGAGCGCCGCCACCTCCACGCCGAGCGCCGCGAGCTTGTCCGCCCACAGCTCCGCATGCCGCCGTTCCAACTCGGCCAGCTGGCGCAGCACCGACCTGCGCCGCTCGTCCGGCTCCTGTTGCGCGGCGAGATCGTAGAGGGCGACCGCCTCCATCTCGCGCCGCCAGTTCTCGATGAACGCCTTCTTGGCCAGCTCCCCGTCCCGCTCCGCGCTCGTCTTTTTGCTTGCGGGCGGAGCCCCGCGCACTTCGTCTGCCATGTCCATCCCTCCCGCTCGTCCCGCACCGGGACAATTCGGCTATCATCATAGCATCGAACACATTCTAATTTCTTCCCGTTCGATCTGTTGCCGGCGCGCGTGAGGGATGGCATACCCTGGCGAGAAGGTCAGCCAAATTCAACCCGGACAGCCGTGTAAACCTCAATGGTCAACCCCAACAGCCAACCCCAACGGCCAGCCCCAACGGTCAACCCCGGCGGTGAGCCCCGGCGGTGAGCCCCGGCGGTGAGTCCCGGCGGTCAAACTCTCCGGAGAGGTCACCCGTGCGTGCCGGGATCGAGGAGCCAGCTTTCGTCGATGATGAAGTGGGCGTCATACAGGATGCGGGCGAGGTGGTCCATCGGGGTGCGCGCGACCTCACGGTACAGCTTGCGCGTGTACAGGTGGCGGGCGTTCGGCAGTTCGCGGCGGAGCTGGCTGCGCAGCTTCATCCCGGGCTCATCCGCGTCGACGAGGATGTACACCTCCTCATCCTGGAGCCGATCCGCCAGCCGCTCCAGCCACTCGTAGCTGACCGTGCCGTGCGTGCAGATGATCTCGACGGGTTCCATCAGGATTTGCAACAAGCGCTCCTTGTCGGTCTTGCCCTCGACGATGATGACCTTGCGGTACGATGCGCGGGAACCCGCGCGGTACCCGCGGGCCGGCGATCTCCTCACGCCCATTCACCGTCCTCATGCTGACACCGGCACGCCTTGTATCCAAGCACTGCCTTGCTACCCACGCCACGCGGCGACCGCTCGTCATATCGCTTCCCGCACAACCACGGTCTCCTCTTCGCAAGCGCGGTACACGAACGTCCGGGCCGGGACGCCGTGCGCCTGCCACGTTTCGGCCATCGTGCGGGCGACGCCATACGCGACGGCGTCTCCGTCGCACCAGGCGAGCATCGACGGGCCTGCGCCGCTCAACGTCGTGATGAGCGCCCCCGCCGCCACCGCCGCGCGGCTCACCGCCGCATAGCCGGGAATGAGCGTCTGCCGGTATGGTTCATGCAGCCGGTCACCGAACCCGTCGCGCAGACTGGCCAAATCGCCGCTGCACAAAGCGTACGTCAAGCGCGCCGCCTGCGCCACGTTGAACACCGCGTCCTCCCGCGCCACCATCGCGGGAACGACGCGGCGCGAGTCCTCCGTATAGAGGCGAAACGAAGGCACCGCCACGACGAAGCGCAGGCTGGGCGGAACGGGCAGTTTGAGCGTGTGCGGCGCCTCTCCGGGCAGGGTGAGGCACAAGCCGCCGAGCAACGCCGGCGTCACGTTGTCCGGATGTCCCTCCATCGCCACCGCGATCGCCAACAGTTCGTCGCGCCGGAGCGCCTTCTCCGGCTCGTACACTTCGAGAAGCCCGTTGGCGAGCAAGAGACCGCCGACGATGGCCGACGCGCTCGAACCGAGGCCCGATCCCACCGGGATCCGGTTGTGGAGCACGACGCGCCAATCGGACGGCACGCGCGCCGCGCCCACTTGCCCCAACAGCGCATCCATGGCGGCCACCACCGCGTTGCTCCGGTCGGCCGGCAGCACGTCCGCCGCCTCGCCGTGCACCTCCACGGCGAACGGCTGCCCGGTCTCGACCGTCATCTCGTTGAACACGGTGAGCGCAACACCCATGCAGTCGAAGCCCGGCCCGAGATTGGCCGACGTGGCGGGGACGCGCACCGTCAGCCGCACCCGCCCGGGCACGAGCATCGACACCATGCCGTCCGTGCTTTGCGCTGCGTCCGCTTTGCGGCTCATCGGCCAACACCCAGCGCTGCCGCCACAGCCCGCCGGTCACAATCCACGACCATCGGTTGCGTCTGGCTGACCGCCACCGCGTTGTCCGGGTCCTTCAACCCGTTGCCGGTCAGCACGCACACCACCGTCTCGCCGGAGCGGATGACCCCCTGGCGGTGCAACGACAACAGCCCGGCCACCGACGCGGCCGACGCCGGTTCGGCGAACACGCCTTCGCGGGCGATGAGCCGGTACGCCTCGCGGATCTCGTCGTCCGTGACGGCGTAGATGCCCCCGCCGGACGATCTCGCCGCGTTGAGCGCGAGCTCCGCCGACGCCGGTTTGCCGATGCGGATGGCGGTGGCGAACGTCTCCGGGTGCTCGATGGGCTCCCCCTTCACCAAGGCCGCTGCACCCGCCGCCTCAAAGCCGTGCATCCGCGGCCGGTTGGGCACGACCCCCTTTTCGGCGTACGCGCAAAAGCCCATCCAGTACGCGCTGATGTTGCCCGCGTTGCCGACCGGGATGCAAAGATGATCCGGCGCGCGTCCGAGCGCGTCGCAGATCTCGAACGCGGCCGTCTGCTGTCCCTGCAGCCGGTACGGGTTGATGGAGTTGACAATCGTGAGGCCCGCCTCGTCCGCCACTTCGCGGACCAGCTGCAGCGCCGCGTCGAAGTTGCCGCGCACCGCGATGATCTTCGCGCCGTACATCATCGCCTGCGCCAGTTTGCCGAGGGCCACGTACCCGTCCGGGATGAGGATGACCGCCTCCATGCCCGCCCGCGCCGCGTACGCCGCCGCCGAGGCGGACGTGTTGCCGGTGGAGGCGCAGATGACCGCGCGGCTGCCTTCTTCCTTCGCCTTGGCCACGGCAAGTACCATGCCCCGGTCTTTGAACGATCCGGTGGGATTCGCCCCCTCGTATTTGAAGAACACCTGGGTCCCGACGCGATCGCTCAACTGGTGGGCCGGAATGAGCGGGGTATTGCCTTCGCACAGCGTCAAGGACGGCGTCTTGTCGGTCACCGGCAGCCACGCCCGGTACCGGTCCAAGATGCCCGTCCAACGTCGGGGGATGACGGATGATGCTGAACTCATCAGGTGTGAAGCCTCCTCGCTGGATGCCACGCGCTCCGCAGGCAGGCAAACGCCCGCCATTCTACTTCAAATTAGTGATATTATTGATGTTCCCCCATGCGAAGTCAATACAATCCGCGCCGCAACACGCGCACGAAAAAATTGGGCGGCTGCCAACGCAACCGCCCGCCGCCTTCGCGACGGCTTTCCCCGGAAGGGATGCCGGACGCAGACCACGGACCGGCAAAGGATGGAGGCTGCGGATCGCGGCCGCCGGCTCAGGTCACGACCTGCGTGGTGCACGTCGTCGTCGTGTAACCCGGGACAAGCAGGAAGAACAGCACGAAGATGATGAGGAACACGACCGCCCAGCGCGTGTAACCGCCGAACACACCGTACATGGCGCCATGCCTCCTTTCGTGCGGGATTGCACAGACAGTGAATGCGGCAGCTTCGTCCGCCGGCGCGGCGGACGTCCAGCTTTGCTACAATAGAAGCGGTTGGCAAAGGGCAAAGGGGGAATCGCCCATGAGCAAAGACATCACGGTGCGCACCCTGCTGCGCATGAAGGAAGCCGGCGAGCACATCGCGATGCTCACCGCGTACGACTACCCCACCGCCCGCCTCCTGGCGGAAAGCGGCGTACATATCCTCCTTGTCGGCGACTCGCTCGGCAACGTCGTGCAAGGCCAGCCGAGCACGCTGCCGGTGACGCTGGATCACATGGTCTACCACACCCAGATGGTCGCCCGCGCGGTGACCAGCCTGCCGGAAGGCACGGCACGGCCGCTCGTCGTCACCGACCTGCCGTTTCTCACCTACCAGGTGAGCCCGGAGGAGGCGCTGCGCAGCGCCGGCCGCATCCTGCAGGAGGGCGGTGCGCAGGCGGTCAAACTCGAAGGCGGCGCGGAAGTGGCGCCGACGGTGGCCCGCCTCGTCGCAGCCGGCATTCCGGTCATGGCGCACATCGGGTTCACACCCCAGTCGGTGCACGCCCTCGGCGGCTACGCCGTACAAGGCAAGACCTTGGAGCAGGCCAAGCGGCTCCTCGCCGACGCCAAGGCGCTCGAAGCGGCCGGCGCCTTCGCCGTCGTCCTCGAGTTGGTCCCGGCCGAGGTGGCGCAAGCCGTGACCGAGCGGCTGCGGATCCCGACCATCGGCATCGGCGCCGGGCCGCACTGCGACGGCCAGGTGCTGGTGTTCCACGACTTTTGCGGCTACTCCCCGGGCCGCGTGCCGCGCCACAACAAGCGCTACGCCCATCTGGCGGAGGTCATCGCGCAGGCGGCAAAATCATACGTGGCGGAGGTCCAGGCGGGAGAATTCCCCGGCCCCGCGCAGACGGTCCGGCTCGACCCTGCGGAGGCCGCGCGCTGGCAACAATGGCTGAACGAGGAGGGGCGGGCATGAAGGTCGTTCACACCATCGCCGAGGTGCGCGCCGCGGTGCGGGCGGCGCGTCAGGCGGGCCAGCGCGTCGGCTTTGTACCCACCATGGGCTACCTGCACGAAGGACACTTGGCGCTGGTCGCCGCCGCCCGCCGCGACAACGACCTGGTGGTCGTCAGCATCTTCGTCAACCCGCTCCAGTTCGGCCCGCATGAGGACTACGAACGCTACCCGCGCGATCTCGCCCGTGACACCGCCCTCTTGCGGGAGGCTGGATGTGACATCCTGTTCGCGCCGAGCGTCGAGGAGATGTACCCACAGCCGATGGCCACCGTCGTCGAGCTGCCGGAGCTCAGCCGCCCGCTGTGCGGCCGTTCGCGCCCGACCCACTTCCGCGGCGTGAGCACCGTCGTCTGCAAGCTGTTTCACATCGTGGAGCCCGACAGGGCATACTTCGGCCAGAAGGACGGACAGCAGCTGGCCATCATCCGGCGTATGGTGGCGGACCTGAACATGCCGGTCGAGGTGGTGGCCATCCCCACGGTACGCGAACCGGACGGGTTGGCCAAAAGCTCGCGCAACGTCTACCTGACGCCGGAAGAGCGGCCTCATGCCACCGTGCTCTACCGGGCGCTCATGTGGGCCAAGGCGCGGATTGACGCGGGTGAACGGGATGCCGCGCAGGTGGCGGCGGGGATGCGGGCGATGATTGAAGCGGAGCCCATGGTCCGCCTCGACTACGCCGAGGTGGTGGACATGGCCACCTTGCAACCGCTCGCGCGCATCCAAGGCGACGTGATGCTCGCGGTCGCCGCGTACGTCGGCAAGGCGCGGCTCATCGACAACCTGCCGTTGACCATTTCATGAAGGAGGCGGTTTCGCGATGCAGCCATTCCGGTTTCACAACCCGACGGTGCTCTACTACGGGCGGGATCAAATCGAGCAGCACCTGGCGGAAGAAGTGACCAAGTACGGCACGCGGGTGCTGCTCGTCTACGGCGGCGGCAGCATCAAGCGCAACGGCCTGTACGACAAGGTGACCGGCATCTTGCGCGGCGCAGGGGTCACGTGGTGGGAACTGGCCGGCGTCGAGCCCAACCCGCGGCTGACGACCGTACAGAAGGGCATCGACCTCTGCCGTGCCCATGACATCCAGCTCATCCTCGCCGTCGGCGGCGGATCGGTCCTCGACTGCGGCAAGGCCATCGCCATGGGCGCCGTGTTCGACGGCAACGTGTGGGACATCTACCTCAAGAAGGCAAAGCCCACCGGCGCGCTGCCGCTCGGCACGATTCTCACCTTGGCGGCAACCGGATCGGAGATGAACGCCGGCGGGGTCATCACCAACTGGGAGACCAAGGAAAAAATCGGCGCCAGCTCGCCGTACACGTTCCCGAAGTTCTCCTTTTGCGATCCGGTCAACACCTTCACCGTCCCGCGCGATCAGACAGTCTACGGCGTCTGCGACATGCTGGCGCACTGTTTCGAGCACTACTTCCACGCCAAGACGCACGCGCCGCTGCAGGTGCGGCTCATCGAATCGGTCATGCAAACCATCCTCGAATACGCACCCAAGGCGCTCGAACGCCCGGACGACTACGACGCCCGCGAGACGCTCATGTACTGCAGCACGATGGCCCTCAACGGCATGATCAGCATGGGCATCCAGGGCGACTGGGCCTGCCACGCCATCGAACATGAAATCAGCGCCATCTACGACATCCCGCACGGCGGCGGGCTTGCCATCGTGTTCCCGAACTGGATGGATTATGTCGTGGACACCGACCCGTCCCGCTTCGCCCGCCTGGCGACCGAGGTGTTTCGCATCGACCCGCAAGGCCGAAGCGATCGCGACCTGGCCCAGGCGGCGATTGCCCGCGTGCGGGCGTTCTTCCGCAGCATCGGCGCGCCGCAGCGGCTCGCGGACTACGGCATCGGCGAGGAAAACCTGGAACGGATGGCGGCGCAGGCGGTGCGGTTCGGGCCCATCGGCCGCTTCCGCAGGCTGGAGAAAGACGACGTGTTGGCGATTTTGCGGCGCTGCCTCTAAGCGAGAACCGGTAGACGTGCCAAGCTGCCGGCAGGAAGCTGAAAGCGCCCGGCCCGGCCGAAGCCGCCCGGTGCAAGGCGCTGCCCGCAGGCAGCAGAACAGGAGGCGAATCCGCCATGTCAGGTTCGAATGCATCCGGTCAACCCGCGCGCAGCGCGACGTGGCGCGCGGCGCTCGTGGCTTCCCCGTGGTTCGTGCGCACGGCGTTCGCGGCCTGCTGGCTGGCGTCCGTCCTGGTGCAGGTTTGGCTGGCCCTTCACACCCGCGGTTTCGTGGGGGATCAACGGATCTTCTGGGGGTGGATGCAGGCCATCCACCAGTACGGGCTGCCGTCCGTGTACCGGACGATGGACGTGGACTACCCGCCCGTGTACCTCTGGGTGCTCGGCCTCTACGCCCGGTTGGCATCCGCCGGGCACTGGGCGGTGCCGCCGACGGGCGCCGGGATGAAATGGCCCGGCATCGCCATCGCTGCTGCAGCGATGCTCCTGTTCTATTGGGTGACGCGCGGGGTGCGGCCGGGGTGGCGGGTGTTCATCCTCGCCTTCTTCTGTCTCAATCCTGCCGTGATCTACGACACCGCGGTGTGGGGACAGGTGGACATTCTCGACGGCATCCTCGTCCTCGCCGCGCTGGCCTGGTACCTGCGCCGGCCGGCGCTGGCAGGCGGAAGCTGGGCCGTCGGGCTGCTCGCCAAGTTTCAGTCCATCGTCGTGCTGCCTGTGCTGGGCGGCCTGTGGCTGCGCGACCTGGCGCAGCGTTCGTACCGGCGCGCCGCTTGGTTCGCCGCGGGCGCCGCTCTCCCCCTGCTCGCCGTCAGCCTGTACTTTGCCGGCACAGGCACCCTGGGTCAGATGGTCTTCAAGGCGTACATCGCGACCACGGGCGAGTACCCGTACGTGACCCTCAACGCGATGAACGTGTGGTATTTCGTCTATGGCGGCATGCCGTGGATGCCGGATACCGCGCCGGTGCTGCCCGGACTGACCGTCAAGGCGCTCGGCCTCATCCTGCTTGCCGCCGCCACCCTGTACGCCCTGGTGTACCTGTGGTGGCACGCAGACCTCCGCACCGCCGCCGTGCTCAAGGCGGCCGCCATGCTGTCGCTGGCGTTCTTCATGCTCCCCACCGAGATCCACGAGCGCTACATCCTGATGGCGGTCATGCTCAGCGTCGCGGCCGCCGCGTTCGACCGCCGCTGGGCGTGGCTGGCCGCGGGACTCACCCTCAGCGCCTGGTGCAACCTGATGGCGGTGGTCAGCCATGCCGTCAATCCGGATCAAGACATGTGGATGGTGTACCTGAACGCACTCGTCTTCGCGGTGATGTGCGTCCTCATGCAGCGCGAGGTGGGCTGGCCCGCCTCATGGCGCGCCTTCCTGCCCGCCCGTTGACACCGCCTCGTCCGCGGGGCGGCCGGGCGGCGTGGTGGCACCCTCGGCCGCTGCTGCCGCTTCCGCCGCGGTGTCCGGGCCCGCGGCCCCTGCCAAGACCGCCGGCCGGGACAACGGGATGCGCACGGTGACCGTGGTGCCGGCGCCGACCTGGGACTTCACCTCGAGGGTGCCCCCCAGGACATGCGCCCGCTCCCGCATCCCCGCCAGGCCGTAATGACCGGGAGGAATGTCCTCCGGCCGGAAGCCGCGGCCGTCATCCCGTACTTCGAGGAAGAAGTGTCCGGCCTCCACCCCCATGCGGACATGGACGGACGAGGCCTCGGCGTGTTTGTGGACGTTGTTGAACGCTTCCTGCACCAACCGGTACAGCCCCACCTGCTTGGCGGGCGAAAGCGGGCAGACGAACCCTTCCGGCGCCTCCCACGTCGCGCGCAAGTTCCAATCCTGCGCCGCGCGCTCACACAGGTCCGCCACCGCGCCCACCAACCCTTTTTCGTCGATCACGACGGGCCGCAGGTCGTAGATCAGCCGGCGCAGCTCGTTGACGACGCTGATCAACCGCCGGTTGGCACGCTCCAGTTCCTGCATCGCCATCTGCGGATTCGTCTGAAAGAACTGCTGGATGATCTCCAGGCGCATGCTCAGGTTGACGAGCGCCTGGGCCGGGCCGTCGTGCAGGTCGCGCGCAATCCGGCGCCGTTCCTCTTCCACCAGTTTGATGCCGTAATCCGTCCAATCGTGAACCGGCAAATCGGTCGTCATAACCCCATACCTTTTCGATAAGTTTGCGTTTGGCTACAGTTTACTAGACTGGTGAGAATGATCAAGTTCCTCCGCCCGGCGGCACCCCTCTCCAACCGCTTCCCGGCCCGCGCCTGCCCGGCGGTCCGCCGCGAGGCCCTCCGGGCGGAGGCCCGCTCCGCTTTTCCACCTGCCGCCGAAACCACAAACTCAACCCTGCCGCTGCCGCCAACGCGATGGCCCCGAACACAATCCACACGGCCAAACGGGTCACCACGCCGAGATACACGAGGGCGGTGCCGATGTAGTACGGAATCATCGTGACGGCGGCCGTCCACAAGTACGGCCACAACCGCACCGGACGCATGACGCCGGCGATATAGTTCACCGCGAACCCCGGGACGGGCAGGAGCCGCGCCACCAGCAACCCGGCCGTCCCGCGGTCGCGCACCCACGATTCGACCTGTTCCATCCGCTCCTCCGAAATGAACCGTTGCAACACCGGGCGCCCGAGGTGGCGCGCAATGGGGAAGATGGCCGCCGTGCCGAGCAGCGAACCCAACCAGGCGTACAGTACGCCGAGCGCGACGCCGTACACCCGCATGTCGAGCATCAGCAAGAACTCGCTGGGCAGCGGTACCATGCAGACGACCGCCATCGCCAAGATGGCGAGCAACACGCCCCAGACGCCCCAGGAGCTCACCAGGCGCGACAGGTCGCCGTGCCGGTCCGCCCAAAAAAACGCGGCGATGCCGGCAAGACCGGCCAAGAACAACAGCCCGGACCACCAACCGCCCGCGCGCTGCAGCCAGCCGGAGGAAGTGCCTGACCGGCGGTTCCCTCTCATCCCGTCTCCTCCCGTTCTCCACCTTCCGCTCTCCCCGCCCGCGGTCCGCGAAGGCAACCGGTACCCGATTCGCAACGACCGCTGTTCATCCGTTATCATACCGTAGAATCCAGGTGGACAGCAGCGGGTGGGAGGGAGCCAAGTGTTGACAGACGTCACCCCGGCGCAGTTGAGATCCATCCTCGCGGGGAACCCGGACGTGTGGGTGTACCTGCACACCCCGCTGTGCGGCACGTGCCAGTTGGCGCGCCGCATGCTGCAACTTGCCTTGGCGGCGCTTGCGGCATCCGGCCGCGAGGTGACCGTCTACGCGTGCGACATCAACGGCCTCGCGGCCGAGGCGGCCGCCTGGCGGATCACCAGCGTGCCGTGCCTCGCCCGCTTCCGAGCCGGCGCCCCCGCCGCACGGATGTACGCGTTTTTGTCGGTGCCCGACGTGTACACGTTTCTCACCGCACCCTGATGGGGCGGAATGACGAGCCAGCGGTACTTCGGTCGTGCTGGATCGCGCGAGACGGACGCCGAGGTACGGCAAGCCGCCGGCACGACGAGATACAAGCACGTGCGTCCGTACAGCCCGCCGGCACGCACCGGCGTCACAGTTCCACCACGCTCACTTCGCTGCGCACGAACAGGCGGGCGTTGAGGCCCACTTGGCCGACACCCTTCGAAATATAGAGCCAACCTTCCGGCAGCCGGTGCAGCCCTTGGTAGATGCCGCGCCGCGGCAACGGTCCCATCGGGCGCAGCCAGAACAATCCGGGCAGGTTGAACTGCTTGCCGTGCAGGTGGCCGGCGAGGGCGAGATCGTACGGTTCGCGGACCAGCGCAAGCACGTTCGGATCGTGCGTGAGGAGGAGACGGCGCACCCCCGGCGGCACCCGGGCGAACGCGCGCGCCGGGTCCGCACGCCGCGTGCGGAAGTCGTCAATCCCAATCACCCAACAAACCCCGGCATCCTCCGCCTCGTTGAGAAGAACCCGGATGCCGCGGCGCGCCAGGTGGGCGGCCAATGCCCGCCGCTGACCCGCCTTGTCGTCGTGGTTGCCCAGGACGGCGTACACCCTGGCCTCTCCCCGGCACAGGGCGGAGAGATACCGGTCCAGCCGCCGGATGGCCCGCATCGAGTCGAGGAAATCGCCCGTCAGGCAGATGAAGTCCGGCCGCTCCGCATCCACCAGACGGGCGAGACGCTGCGGTGGGATCCGGTTTTTCTCCACGTGCAGGTCGCTCACGTGCAGCACCTTGATGCCCCAGCCCAACGGGAGCTTGACCCGCTCCACCTTCAACCATTGCGTGGGCAGAATGAACAGGACGTAGCTTGCGATCACGGCCGCGACGACAGACCCGGCGGCAGACCATTCCCACGCCATGTGAAACCTCCCCGGCATCCGCGGCCTAGAAGCGGCCGGAACGGAAGATGGACCACAACAGCCAGAGCATCATCAGCACCGCGATGGCCAAGCCCGCGCTGGTGACCGGTGAGGCGAGGAAGCGGCTGCCCGGCCGCGCCACCGAGGAGGCGATCATCAGACCGGACATGAAGATGCTGAACGCGAGCAGGATGACGCTGAACGACAAGCGGTTGGAGATGCGGTCGAGTTTCGCCATCAGCTCTTCCAGCTCGGGCAGGAGCAGCTGCACCCGGAGCCGGCCTTGGCCGAGCTGCTGCGAGAGCGCCTGCAGCTGCCGCGGCAGCTGAAACAACAGCTCCATCCAATCGGCCGCTTGATTCGCCGCCTTGCGCGCCACCCGCCGCGGGTTGACCTTCTCTTCCAGCAGCCGCCGGCCGAACGGCTCCGCCACGTCGAGAATGCGGAAGCCGGGGTCGAGATCGCGCACAACTCCTTCCAGCGCGAGCAGCGCCTTGCCGACAAGCGTCAGGTCCGCCGGGATCTGGATGCGGTGGCGATGGGCGACGGAGAACAAGTCGCGCACCGCCTCGCCAAGCGAGATGTCGCGCAGCGGCACATCGTAGTACTTCTCGCGCAGGCGGTCGATGTCGCGGCGCAGGCGGGTGAGCTGGACGTCGTCCGGCACCACGCCCATCCTGAGCAGGCCGCGGACGATGAGCGCGCTGTTGCGGCGCATCATTCCGATGATGAGGTCCGCCAGATGGTCTTTCATCTCCGGCGTCAGGTGGCCGACGACCCCGAAGTCGAGGAACAGGATACGATGGCCCGGGAGCGCCGCCAGGTTTCCCGGGTGGGGATCCGCGTGAAAAAAGCCGTGGACGAGCAGTTGGCGAAACACCGCCCGCGTCAACCGCTCGGCGAGCAGGCGCCGGTCGAGCCCCAGTTCCGCGAGCCCCGCCTTGTCGGTCAGCTTCGGCCCCGCCATGTATTCCATCACCAGGACCTGGCTGGTCGTATACTCCCAGAACACCCGCGGGATGACCACCGTCTCGTCGCGCCGGAACTGGGCGCGGATGCGCTCCGCGTTGCGGGCCTCGATGGTGTAGTCGAGCTCGTTCTGCAGCGCCGTCGCCAGTTCCTCGACCGCGGCCGCCAACTGATACTGGCGCGCCCAGGCGAAGTGGCGCTCGGCGCGGCGGGCGATGTCGAGCAGGATCTCCAGGTCAAGCGCGATGCTTGCCGCCACCCCGGGCCGCTGCACCTTCACCGCCACCGTTTCACCGCTGTGCAACACCGCCTGGTGCACCTGACCGATGGACGCCGCCGCGATGGGCTGTTCCGAGAATGATTGAAACACCTCGGCCATCGGCCGGCCGAGCTCCCGCTCGAGGATGGCCACGACGTCTTGGAACGGAAAGGGGGAGACTTGATCCTGGAGCTTTTCAAGTTCTTGGATGAGTTCGAGCGGCAGGAGGTCCGGCCGCAGGCTGGCCACCTGGCCGATTTTCACAAACGTGGGGCCGAGTTGCTCTGCCAGTTGGCGCAGCCGCTCAAACGTGTGGCGCGGCCCCGGCCCGCCGGGCTGCGGCGGGCTGCCGCGATGAAGCATGCGCTTGGGCAACGTGACGAGGCTTTGCAGGCCGACGCGATCGATGAACCAGCCAAAGCCGCTCCGCACGAGGACCTGCACGATTTCCCGGTACCGCCGCAAGTGGCGGACCCGTCTGGCCCACATCGCCTGCACCCTTTCTCTCCGGCCTCAGCCGGACGCGTCCGTCGCAGCCGCACCGGCGCCTGCCCTGCCCGCCTCCGGTGCACCGGCATCCGGGACCGGTTCCGCCTTTGGGCCTGGCCCAGCCTCCGGGCCTGGCGCCGCATCGGCGGTGAGGCCGAGCCGCGCTTCCAGTTGCGCGATGCGGGCTTCCAGGCGCTGCAACTCTTCCCGCGTCGGCACGCCGAGGCGGTCGAGCGCCTTTTGCACCTGCTCCTGGACCGCCCGCTGCAGATGCTGCTTCTCCTCTTCCCCCCGCTCGGCCAGCCGGTTGAGGAACTCCTTGGCCGCCGAGGCCGGCAACACCCCGTCGTCCACCCACTGCTTGACCGTCGATTCCAGGGCGCGCCGGCTCACGGAGATGACGCCGAACCCGACATCGACCGCTTTCTTCAAAAGATCTTCCACACCTGTCACCCCCGTTCCTCTCACCGTGCACAAAACCTTGCCCACCGCGGGGCGTTCATCGCGGGCGTTCACCCCGACGCCTGGATCACCTTCACCCCGCGCGCTTTCAGCTCGCGGCAGACCTCCGCGTCCGCCGCATCGTCCGTGATGATCGCCGTGACCCGGGCGAGATCGACCAGGTGGGTGAAGTCGCGCAGGCCGAACTTGCTGTGATCCGCGAGGATGTACACCTCGTCCGCGATCTCGATCATTTTACGCTTGACCAATGCCTGCAATTCGTTGCCTTCGGTGACGCCGTGCTCCGGGTGCACCGCCTTGCACGACAAAAACGCCTTGTTCACGTGGTAGTATTCGAGGAACCGTTCCGCCATCGGGCCGACGAACGACAGCGACCGGGGCCGGAGGATGCCGCCGATGAGGATGACCTCTACCCGCTCGCGGCCCGCCAGCTCAATCGCGACGCGGGCGGAGTTGGTGAGCACCGTCAGCGGCACGTCCGGCAGGATGGTGGCCAGGTACCATGCGGTGCTGCTCGCGTCGAGGATGATGCGGTCGCCCGGCTGGACGAGCTTCTGCGCCTCCTTCGCGATCTTGCGCTTCTCCTGCACCTGCGTGCCTTCGCGCTCGAGATAGGAGATCTCCGGCGCCTCGTCGTAGATGCGGACCGCACCGCCGTGGCTGCGCCGAATCTTGCCTTCCGCCTCCAGCTTGTCGAGGTCGCGCCGGATGGTCTCCTCCGTCACCTCGAAGATCTGGCTCAGCTCCGACACGCGCATGCTGCCGCGCTGGTTGATGAGTTCGACCATTTTTTGATGGCGTTCTGCCGGCAACACCTTCATGGCTCCTCCCCGCCGGGCTCTCCGGCTGTCCGATGGCGTGGTGTCGTTCGTCCGCAAGGCCGATGGTCTTGTTCGCAAGTGTCTGTGATCCATTATAAATTTCTTCCGTTTGCAGCCACAAGCGGCGCCGGGCGGGCCGGACGGCCGGGCGCACGCGCATCCGGGCGCGCCATCGGGGGCGTGCGCCCGCGAAGCGGGGGCGGCGCGGCTCACCAGCTGGCGCCGCCGACCCCGCGCGCCAGGATCTTTTCCGCGTACCCGCTCTGCTTGTACGCCTGCATCGGATCGGCAGGCAACCCGCGCGCCTCCCGCCAGGCGATGAGCAGCGGGGTCACGTCCGTTTCGAACGCCCGCCGCACCGCCTCCTCGGCGCCGAGGACGTCGTTGCGCTGCTGGAAGTCCTTCACCTCCTCCAGATTGATGAGCAACGCCTTCGCGTACTGCGTCTGGACGTTCTGTACCGAGCGGATCATCGCCGGGATCTTCGGCTCGATGCAGTGGCTCTGGTCAATCATGTACGCGATGTGCTCCGCGCATGCGCGCACGGCGGGATCGTCCGCGGCCATGGCCGCGACGATTTGGTAGAAGATGAGGAACAGCTCGTACGGGTTGTGCGCGCCGACGATCAGGTCGTCGTCCGCGTACTTGCGGCTGTTGAAGTGGAAGCCGCCGAGTTTGCCCTCATCGAGCAGGACGGCGACGATGTGCTCCACGTTCGTCCCCTGGGCGTGGTGGCCGGTGTCCACCAGCACCTGCGCCTTGGGGCCAAGCTTGATGGCGGCGGTGTACGCCATGCCCCAGTCGGCGAGATCGGTGTGGTAGAACGCGGGCTCGAAGAACTTGTACTCGATGAGCATGCGCATGTCCGGCCCCAGCGCCTGGTACAGCTCGGCGAGCGCCTCGTGCAGCCAGCGCCGGCGCTGCCGGAAGTCGCCCTGCCCCGGGTAGTTGGTGCCGTCCGCGAACCAGAGGCTGAGCACGTTCGATCCGACCTCTTTCGCGATGGCCGCGCACTCGAGGAGGTGGTCGACGGCCTTGCGGCGGATGCGCGCATCCACGTTCGTGACACTGCCGAACTTGTAGTCGTCGTCCTGGAACAGGTTCGGGTTGACCGCCCCGATGCGCAGCCCGAGCCCCTCCGCATGCGCTTTCAGTTTGGCGTAGTCGTCCACCTTGTCCCAGGGGATGTGGATGGCCACCGATGGGCAGATCCCGGTCAGCCGGTGCACCACCGCCGCGTCTTCGAGCTTTTCGAACGGATTGCGCGGCACCCCCGCCTGGCGGAACACCTTGAACCGCGTGCCGGAGTCCCCGTAGCCCCAGGAGGGCGTCTCAATCTGCAGCGCCGAGAGCTTCTGCATGACCTGCTCCAGGTCGATGCCCCGTTCCCGCTGCCGGGCTTCAAACAGCGCATACGCGCGATCGGTCGTCATGGTGGGTTCATCTCCTTTTCAGGTGCTCGCCTCGCCCCGGGCGTCATGCCTCCGCCGGGTAGGCCATGGTGGTGAACAAGGCGAGGGCAGGCTGGGACGTATCCATGCGGCTGTGCTGCACCACCACCGGTACGTCGCTCTCGACCACGATGGCGTACGGCACGCCGCGCGGCAACCCGCGGCCTGCGTCGTCTCGCAGTTGATCCAGCCGTATGTGGCGGGTGCGCCGTGCACCGCAAGGGACCACGAAGCCGCTCATGGGTTCGCGGTCTTCAAAATAGAATGTGAGGCGGATGGCCGCGTCCTCGTCGTGGACGTTGAGGACGCACACCGCCTCATGGCTGACAAGCTCCCCCGTGCTCCGCTCCGGCAAGTACCCGTCCGGGATGAGCCACTTCCGATGGCCAATCACACCGGCTCCCTCCTCCCCATCCGTGTCGCTGGGCCGCGTCTGCGCGACGGCCGCCGCCCAGCAGCGCGCTCAGGCCCTCGGGCCGTTGCAGGCCCACCGAGGCGAACCGCGCGGCCCCGTCGGCGTCCGCACGGTCGCCCTACCGCGTGAACGCCGCCGGGACCCCGCCGTCCACCGTGATCATGCAGCCGGTCGTCTTGGCGCTGCGGGCGCTGGCCAAGAACAAAACCGCCTCCGCCACGTCGTCCGGGAACACGTTCACCTTGAGCAGCGTCCGGTCCCGGTAGTACGCTTCGAGTTCATCCACCCGGATGCCGTACGCCCGCGCGCGCTCCTCGCGCCACGACGAGTTCCAGATGTTCGACCCCTGCAACACCGCGTCGGGGAGGACGGAGTTGACGCGGATGCCGAGGGGTCCGCCTTCCACCGCCAGGCAGCGCGCCAGGTGCGCCTCCATCGCCTTCGCCGCGCTGTAGGCCGCCGCGTCCTTGCCGGCGTACACCGCGTTTTTCGACGTGACGAAGATGATGTTCCCACCGATGCCCTGCTTCTGGAAAATGCGGAACGCCTCGCGCGAGACGAGGAAGTACCCCGTACCGAGCACCGATACGTTGCGGTTCCACTCGGCGAGGCTCGTCTCCGTGACCGGTGCCGACCCGGCCAGCCCCGCGTTGGAGACGAGGATATCCACCCCGCCGTAATACAGCACCGCCTCCTCGTACGCCCGCGCCACCGCCGCCTCGTCGGTCACGTCGACCGACACCGCGATCGCGCTGCCCTCCCCGTGCCGCTCGTTCAGCTCGCCCGCCAGCTTCTCCGCCGCCGGCACCGCGAGGTCCGCGATCACCACGTGCGCGCTCTCGGCCGCCATCCGCCGCGCGATGGCCGATCCGATGCCCCCCGCGCCCCCGGTGATGAACGCCACCTGGCGCGCCAGCTCGCGCTCGGGCGGCGCCAGCGTGAGCTTGTACAGCTCGAGCGGCCAGTACTCGACGTCGAACGACTCTTTGGCATCGAGCGAAACAAACTCGCCGAGCGCCGTCGCCCCGCGCATCACCGCCACCGCGCGGTGGTACAGGGAGACGCAAATGTCCGCCATCTTTTTCGACTTGCCGGTGCCGATGACCCCGAGCCCCGGGATGAGGATGATGCGCGGGTAGGGATCGTGCATCTGTTCGTCGCCGGTGCGGTTCTCCTCAAAGTAGCGGATGTACGCTTCTTTGTACGCGGCCAGCCCGTCGCGCAGCTTCCGCTCCAAGTCCGCCAGGTCCATCGATGCCGGGTCCCAGTCGACGAAGAGCGGCACCCGCTTCGTGTGCACCAGGTGGTCCGGGCAGGCGGCGCCGACCTGGGAGAGGTCTTTGGCCGCCTGGCTGTTCACAAATTGCAAGAAGTCCTCGCTGTCGTCCCAGGTGAGGATGACCCGCTGCTGCTCGGAGACCACGCCGCGGATGACCGGCAGGATGGAGACGGCCACCTTCCGCCGCACGTCCTGCGGCAATGCCTTGTGCCGCGGGCCGCCGAACAGCCGTGCCGGATTGACCCTGGCCTCGATGTAATCGCGCGCTTCTTGGATGACGCGCAGGGTGTTCCGGTAGCACGCCTCCGACGTCTCGCCCCAGGTGATGAGCCCGTGCTTTTCCATCAGGACGAGCTCGCACTGCGGGTTCGCCGCGACGGCGAGCGCGATCTCCTTCGACAGCCTGAACCCCGGCCGGCGATACGGCACCCAGACCATCCGGTCGCCGAAGATCTCCCGCGCCAGCCGCTCGCCGCCTTGCGTGCAGCAGAGCGCCACGATGCTGTCCGGATGGGTGTGATCGACATGCTTGAAAGGAAGAAACGCGTGCAGGAGCGTCTCGATGGACGAGCGCGGATGGCGGGCGTCGAGCATGCAATGCGCCAGGTAGGCGACCATCTCCTCGTCCGTCATGTCGTCCCGTTCGAGGAGCGGCCGGATGTCGTCCATGCGCAGGGCGGTGAAGCTCCTCTCCGTCGCCTCCGCCAAATCCGATCCGCTGCCTTTCACCCAGAGCACCTCAACCATCCGCCCGCGGAAGTCGTGTTCCACCGTCTTCACCGACGTGTTCCCGCCGCCCCAGTTGCAGACCGAACGGTCCGCGCCGAGCCGCCGGGACCGGTCCACGAGTTCGGCCAAGGCGGCTTCTGTGGTCATCGTCGTCATGTTGTCATTCCCCTTTCGCTGTGTCGCTGCCCGCCGCGTCACGTGCGTCGGGCCGGACTGCCGCGCTGCCCGCCGTCAACCGGCAGAACCGCTCGTACGCCGCGTCCCACGCCGCGGTGGACGTGGGCCAGTACACCGCCACCGGGAAGGAGCGGCGGACGAGTTCGCGCATCTCGGCGCTGCCGCGCACCTCGCCCAGCGCCGCCAACTGGACGAGGGCGTTGCCGACGGCGCTCGCCTCCACCGGCCCGGCGTACACCGGACGTCCGGTGGCATCGGCGGTCCATTGACAGAGCAGCCGGTTTTGCGATCCGCCCCCCACGATGTGCAGAGCGGCGACACGCTGGCCGAGGATCTGTTCCAGTTGCGCGAGCACCAGACGGTACTTGAGCGCCAGGCTCTCGAGGATGGCCCGCACCATCGCCCCGGGGTCGTCCGGCGGCGGCTCCCCGGCCGCCCGGCACAGGTCGCGGATGCGCGCCGGGATGTCGCCCGGAAAGAGCAGGCGCGGGTCGTCCGGATCGAACAACGCCGCAAACGGCGGCGCCGACTCGGCCCGCGCCAACAGTTCGGCCAGCGCGTGCGGCAGGCCCGCCTGCGCGAACGTCCGCTGCGTTTCCTGCAGGAGCCACAGGCCCATGATGTTCTTCAGCAACCGGTAGTTGCCGACGCCGCCCTCGTTCGTGAAGTTGAACCGCTGCGCCCGCATGCTGAGGACGGGTGCGGCCACCGTCGTCCCGAGCAGGGACCAGGTGCCGCTGCTGATGAACGCGTACGGCTCGGCCGCCACCGGCACCGCCACCACAGCGGACGCCGTATCGTGGGACGCCACCCGTACCACCAACACCCGGCTGCACATCCCGTCCGCCCGCAGCTCCGGGTCGGCGGCAGGCGGGCCGATGACCTGCCCCGGCGGCGCCACAGGCGGCAACAGCCGGCGCGGGATGCCGGCGGCCTGCAGGAGCTCCTCGTCCCAGTCGCGCGTGCCGGGATGGAGCAGTTGCGTCGTCGTGGCGTTGGTGAACTCGGCCGCCACCTCGCCGGTGAGGAAGTAGTCGAGGAGGTCCGGGATGAGGAGGAGCCGGTCGGCCGCCTCCAAAAGGGCCGGATTCTCTTCCCGCGCCGCCACCAGTTGGTAGATGGTGTTGATGGGCATGAGCTGAATTCCGGTGCGCGCGAAGATGTACGCGCCGCCGAGCGCATCCACCACGCGCGGAAACACCGCCTGCGTCCGCGCATCCCGGTAGTGGCGCGGCAGGTCCAACAGGTAGCCGCGGACATCGAGGAGGCCGAAGTCCACCGCCCAGGTGTCGATCCCGGCGCTCGTGAGCTCGCCGCCTTGCTCCTTCACCTGTGCGCCCGCCCGCAACAATCCCGAACGAATCTCACCAAAAATCCGGTAGATGTCCCAGTATAAACGTCCAAACACCGATACCGGTTCATTGGGAAACCGGTGCACTTCCTGCACCGTCATGCGCGATCCGTCGTACGACACGAGGAACGCCTTGCCGCTGGACGCGCCGACGTCCACCGCCACCACGTGCTTCACCCGCGCCACTTCCCCAACATCTCAACGTGTGTTCTTTTCTGTTTATGTCTGTTGATGAGCTTATTATCCGGCAACCTATGCGTGTTGTCAACGAAGGAAACCCGCATCCGCGCCGCATGGCACCGCACTGCATCGCATGACCGGGTGAACCGCCGTTCCTCCTCACGCCTTTTCTTTTGTTGTTACCCCTTCTCTTTGTGCCGAATCTTCCGTATCATCGGCAGTGGGAGGTTGCCCAAAGAGAGGAGCAGCGAGCATGAACCAGGTCCGTTTTCTGATCATCGGGGCCGGCGGCATGGGCCGCGCCCACATCCGCAACCTGGTGCAGGTCCCGGAAGCGGTCATCGTTGGCCTTGTCGATCCGTCAGCCGCCGCGATAGAAGCGGTTCGGCAACAATTCCCGCAACTCAAAGAGGTACCTTCGTTTGCTTCGCTGGCGGACGCCCTGGCCCGGGTCCAGGCGGACGCGGCGGTCATCGTCACGCCGCACAGCCAGCACTTCGAGCAGGGCATGATGTGCCTGGACGCCGGATTGCACGTTCTGATGGAGAAACCGTTCGTGGCCGGGAGTGAAAACGCTCGCACCATCATCGAGCGCGCGCGCCAACTGGGCCGCCACCTGGCGGTGGCCTACCAGCGCCACGTGCAGGGGCCGTATCTGTATCTGCGCCACCTCATCCAATCGGGCGCACTCGGCGACATCCAGTTCATCACCGCGTACCAGGCCCAGGCGTGGCAAAAAGGCACCGCCGGCACTTGGCGCCAGGACCCGGCGCTCTCGTGCGGCGGCCAGCTCAACGACTCCGGCAGCCACCTGCTCGACGTGGTGCTGTGGATGACCGGGGCCGCGCCGAAGAGCGTGATGGCCCGCATCGACCACCGCGGGGCCCCAGTGGACATTGATTCTGCACTCACTGTGACGCTGGATAACGGCGCCATCGCCACGTTCAACATCGTCGGCAGCGCCAGCATCGAGTGGTGGGAGGACGTCTCGGTGCACGGCACGAAGGGCACCGCGCTCTACCGCAACGGGCGGCTCTTCGTCGCCCGCGAAGGCGAGCGCCATCCGCAGCCGGTGCCGGAGACGGAGTTCCCGCCTTCGAGCGATCCCGACCGCAACTTTGTCGACCTCATCCTCGGCCGCGTGTCTGCGCCCGCCGCGCCTGCGGAGTGCGGTCTTGCCGTGGCCCGCCTGACGGAAGCGGCCTGGGAGAGCGCGGAAACGGGACAGGTGGTGTGGTTGCCGTAGTAGCGGGAGCTGCGGGTACAGTTGGAAGCGGGAGACCCATCGGCTGACCACGCGCATGGCAAGGACATGTGTGACAAGGATGTGCAGCGGGCGTGGAGCGGGAGGCAGCTTCCCGTCCGCGCTCCGCCCGTACGCGAAAGACTGCGGGGAACATCGCAGGGGCTGTCGGATGGCGTCGCGGCGAACCCATCCTCAATTCAGGAGTTTGCGGATCTCCTCGATGGGAAGATTCGTCAACGCGGCCACCTTGTCAGGCGCCATCCCTTCCTTCAACAGGTTCTTGGCCACCTCCAGCCGGCCTTGTTGGAGACCTTGTTGGAGACCTTGTTGGAGACCCTTTTGCTCACCCATTTCGAAGATCTCTTCGGCCATCTTGCTCATGCGCATCAACTCCTTTTCAAGCCGTTGGCGTTCATCACGGGTCAATGCGCGGCCCGTTAGCCCAAGTATGGCCGCGCTGACGAAATCCCGTTCCTCGCCTGGAAGTTGTTCTATCAATGATACAACGGTTTGGAAAGCTTCTTCACGGGTTCTGCAGGTGCGTTTCATGCACAGAGTCAACGCAAGACGTGTTCGGTCTTCGGGCGTCCACATGCCTGCGCGCAAGTGCCGCATGGCCGTATCCAGCGCGTCATCGCCGTCCATCTTCGCCAGATAAACGTTTTCCACCTGGTATTGGATGCTCCCGGCGTTGATTCGGTCAGACACTGAACGTACGGAAGTGTACATAACCACTGTACGAATGGGTACCCGATAGCGCCGGAACAGCATTGCATCGTATTCAATAAAACGATGCAAGTCGTCTGGACGATAAGATGTCTGAAATTCCAAATGCAGCAACTGTCCTGTGGCTGTGCGCCAAAGCATATCCACCTCTCGTGATTCGACGTTCGGCAAATCAGTTGGTAAGGAAGCCGCGAGACGGACGTCCGACAGGCCCATCACGGCCAATCCGCCGGTGGACCAGCTCTGAGCTAGTTTGCGTAGAATGATGTCTTTGGCTTGATGCATGGAAGCACCTCACGCCCCAATTATATTGGGGGAAGGTGTCCGCCGTCGATGACGTTTGGTCTCAACTTCTTTTCTCAAAGGTAGGTTCGGAAAATCATTTCTAGTGCGCAAAACCTTACAGGGAGGTCCCGCAACGTGATGGTCCATCACCTCACCTGCGAATACCGCCGTAATCCCATCGGCATCGACGTGGCCCAGCCGCGGTTCAATTGGCAAATCGACGCCGAGGACCGCGATGTGATGCAGGCGGCCTATCAGATTCAGGTCGCGCGCGCGGACACCTCTTTCACCGAGTGCGTGTGGGACAGCGGCCGCGTGGTATCCGACGCGTCGATCCACGTCACGTATGCGGGCGCTCCGCTGCAGCCGCGCACCCGCTACGAGTGGCGCGTGCGGGTGTGGGACGCGGCGGGAAACACGTCCGACTGGAGTGAAACCGCATTCTTCGAGACCGGGCTGCTGCGGCCGGAGGCGTGGACGGCCGCGTGGATCACGCCGGAATTTGAGACCGAGGACGGCGCGCCGGAAGCCAGCCCGTACCTGCGCAAGGTGTTCACCGTCCGACGCGGAGTGAAATCCGCTCGGGTGTACGTCACCAGCCTCGGCCTGTATGAGCTGCACCTCAACGGCCG
The DNA here is from genome assembly GCF_014647315.1 of Paenalicyclobacillus cellulosilyticus. Taxonomy (GTDB): domain Bacteria; phylum Bacillota; class Bacilli; order Alicyclobacillales; family Alicyclobacillaceae; genus Alicyclobacillus_J; species Alicyclobacillus_J cellulosilyticus. Next base: position 19,590 of record NZ_BMOY01000016.1, on the reverse strand, counting down.
CCGCGTCGGGGACTGGGTGCTGACGCCCGGCTGGACCAGCTACCGCAAGCGGCTGCAGTACCAGACGTACGACGTCACCGACATGCTGCAGGCCGGCGAGAACGCCATCGGCGCCATCCTCGGTAACGGTTGGTACAAAGGCGAGCTCGGGTGGCAGGGGCAGCGCAACATCTACGGTACACAGCGAGCGCTCATCCTGCAGCTGCATATCACGTACGAAGACGGATCGGAAGACGTGGTGGTCACGGACAACACATGGAAGGCGCAGACAGGCCCTATCCTCATGTCCGAGATCTACCACGGCGAGACGTACGACGCGCGGCAGGAACTGACCGGCTGGAGCGAACCGGGTTACGACGACAGCGGCTGGGCGCGCACCGTGGTTCTGGACCACCCGAAGGACATCCTCATCGCCCAGGAGAACCTGCCGACGCGCGTCGTGGAGGAGATCCGTCCGGTGGCGGTGCTGACGACCCCCGCGGGCGAGACCGTGATCGATATGGGACAGAACATGGTCGGCTGGGTGCGGTTTGCCGTGACCGCGCCTGCCGGCACGGAGATTGTGCTCCAGCACGCCGAGGTGCTCGACAAGGACGGCAACTTCTACACCGAGAACCTGCGCAGCGCCCGCCAGACCATCCGCTACATCTGCCGCGGCGGCGGCCGGGAGGTGTTTGCGCCCCACTTTACCTTCCAGGGCTTTCGCTACGTGAAGGTCGAAGGCTACCCGGGGCTCGTCTCCCGCGACGACTTCACCGGCTGCGTCGTCCATACCGACATGGAGGTCACCGGCAGCTTCGAGTGCTCGCATCCGCTCGTGAACCAGCTGCAGCACAACATCGTCTGGGGCCAGAAAGGCAACTTCGTCGACGTTCCCACCGACTGCCCGCAGCGCGATGAGCGCCTCGGCTGGACGGGCGATGCCCAGGTGTTCATCCGCACGGCCGCATTCAACATGAACGTGGCACCCTTTTTCACCAAGTGGCTGCGCGACCTGCGCGCCGATCAATACCCGGACGGGCGCGTCCCGCACGTCATCCCGGACGTGTTGCCGGATAGAGGCGGCGGATCGGCGGCGTGGGCGGATGCAGCCGTCATCTGCCCGTGGACCATCTACCTGTGCTACGGCGACGAACGGCTGCTCGCCGAGCAGTACGACAGCATGAAGGCTTGGGTCGAGTACATGCGGCGCCAAGGAGACAATGAATACCTTTTCAACACGGGCTTTCACTTCGGGGACTGGCTGGGCCTGGACGCGAAGGAGGGCAGCTACAAAGGGGCGACGGCGGAGGACTACATCGCGACCGCGTTTTACGCGTATTCCACGCGCCTGTTGGCCCGCGCGGCGCAGGTGCTCGGCAAGGAAGACGACGCCAAGGCGTATTCCGCGTTGCACGAGCGCATCCTGGAGCACTTCCGCCGCGAATTCGTCACGCCGAACGGCCGCCTCGCCGTCCCGACCCAGACGGCGCACGTGCTCGCCCTTTGGTTCGATCTCGTCGCGCCCAAGGACCGGGAGCGGATTGCCCGCACCCTGAACGACATGATTGTCCAGAACGGCGATCACCTGACGACCGGGTTTGTCGGCACGCCGTACCTGTGCTTCGCCCTCTCGGCGAGCGGCTACCACGACACGGCGGTGCGGCTGTTGCTGCAGGAGACGTACCCGTCCTGGCTCTACCCGGTCACCAAGGGCGCCACCACCATCTGGGAGCACTGGGACGGCATCAAGCCGGACGGATCGTTCTGGAGCAAGGACATGAACTCGTTCAACCACTACGCGTACGGTTCCATCGGCGACTGGATGTACCGGGTCTTGGCGGGCATCGACACGGACGAGTCTGCGCCCGGGTACAAGCGCGTGGTCATCCACCCGCACCTCACGCCGCGGCTGTCGTTCGTGCGGGCGGAGCTGCGGACGATGTACGGCTTGGTGCGATCCGCCTGGCGGTGGGAGGACGACCGCGTCGTCATCGAGATCGCGATCCCGGCGAACACCAGCGCCCACGTGGTGCTACCCGGCGCGCGGTTGGCGGACGTGCGCGAAGGCGATGCGCCGCTCGCCCCGGCCGACGCGCGCCCGCGCGGGGTGCGCTCGGTGGCCGAGACGGCGGACGGCGTCGAGGTGGAGGTGGGGTCGGGGATGTACTGTTTTACGTATGCTGTGGCGGAAGTGTAACCCACCGTGGACAAGGGCGGTCCCGCGGGGCCACCAGAGAGGAACGCTCGCGTGATGAAATCGAAACGCGGCTGAACTGGCTGGGCGGCGCTTGGCTGGCGCCGGGAACGCATGCGCCACGCCGCCCGCGCCACGCCGCCCGCTTCATGCTCCCTTGAGGGACATACACAACGCCCACACCCCCGCCGCGCCCAACACCGTCCACCACCGGCAGCGGGCCGCCACCACCTGCAAGCGCCACGGCTCCACCACCGCCTGCTCGCGGATGGGGGTGCGGTACAGCGGCGTGATCGCCAGGTCCCACCACGCGTAGAGCATGAAACCGGAAAATCCGAGGCTGATCCACTTGCCGGCAGGCGGCGCCGTGTAGGCGCTGAACAGCGCGACGGACGTGAGCAACAGTACATCGCGCAGCGTGCCGCGGCGGCGCAGCCCGCGCACCACCAACAACCATACGACCGGGTGCAGCCGGCCCCGGCAAAGGCGGTCCAACGCGCGCCCCACCCACGCGGACAGCCGGCGCCGGCGATAATCGACGCGGCGGGGGGCATCCTCTTCTTCCGGCATCCAGCGGGCCACCAGCGCGCTCGCACGCGCCTGAAACAGCGGGTCCCAGTCCATCCGTGCCGCAAGGGAGACGATAGACCACGCGCAGACGACGCTGCACCCCAACCACACCCAGCTTGCCATGGGCATCCACGTCGGGTACAGAAGCGCGAGGCGGGTGCACCAGGCCAGCGCAACATACGACACATAGCGACCCGCGTGGTAGCCCAGCCTGCGGCGCCACGTCGCTCTGCCTTGCGTGTTGAACAGTTGGCTGATGAGCCGCACGGACGCCTCCAAGACCGACCATCCCAGCAGCCAGAGAAGCCAGGCCCATGCCGGTGCACCGCCAAGCCGTACGAGCGGAAGCGTGCCCAACCATATCAGCAAGGCCCATGGCAAGGTGAACAGGCATGTCTCGGCCCACAGTGTGGCCGCCACCGCGCGGCGCGAGAGCGGAGAGAGAAGCAGAAAGAATCTGTCGCCGCTGGTCAAAGGGATGGCCACCTTGCCGTACCAAGCCGCGTGCGGGAAATAGAGCAAGAGGCTGATGCTGCTGGCGATCACGGTGGCCGCAGACAACCCGGGCAGCTTTGCGCTTGCGCCCAAGGCGACCGTGGGCAACCAGCGATAGAAACGCACCAGCCCCCAGACAAGCAGCGCAACCCCAGGCAAAAACACGTAGATGGCGGTCACCCAGTCGAACACGAGCGAGATGGCCATCCGCCAGAACCGCCCGCGTGCGCGCAGCCGGCGCCACGTCCAAATCGCCAACAGAGTCTCCTGTCTCAACCATGAACCTCCTGCTGCCGGTGATGGTACAGGCGAATGAAGACCTCCTCCAGCGAGCCGTCCGCGCTCGCAGCGGCCGTCCGCAGGTCGGCGAGGGTGCCCTGCGCGAACACCATCCCGTCCATCATGAAGGCGAAGCGATCGCAGAACCGTTCCGCCGAGTCGAGCACGTGCGTCGAGACGAGCACCGCCGCCCCGCCGTCGCGCGCCGATGCCAGGAGAGCCCGCACCTGGCGGATGGCCAACACGTCCAACCCGATGAACGGTTCATCGACGACAAGCACCGAAAAGGGAAACAAAAACGCCAACACGACCATCAGTTTCTGCAAGGTCCCTTTGGAGCACTGGTGCGGAAACTTGTCCATGTGCGGTGTGAGGTTGAGGCGCGCCAGCAATTCCTGAAGGCGTCTCTGTTCGAACGGCGCATCACGACGGCCCGCGCTCCACAACCGCCGCTTCCATTCGATGTGCTCCGCGAGCGTCATATCGGCGTAATACATCGGCTGCTCAGGAATGTACGCCAACTGTTGCCTGACGCGGAAAGGCACCTCATGGCCCTGCAAGTCCCACGCCTCGCCCTGAAACGTGAGGCTGCCCGATGCAACCGGAAACAGGCCGACCAACCCGCCGATGGTCGTCGACTTGCCCGCGCCGTTCGGCCCAATCAGGCCGAGGATCTCACCCCCGTGCAGCGTCAGGCTGACGTCGCGCACGACCGCTTGTCCGCCCCGAAGGATGGTCCAGCCGTCGATGGACAGCGTCTTGGTGGTCAAGGCAGTCATCACCCCGCGCAGCTGTTCCGCTGCATCTCCCTCACCACGGCTGGTTCAACTCATTACCCTGCGCCGGACTTCTTCCGCTTCCTGTTCCGACAGGCCTGTGATCTCGGCGACATCCTTCACAGGTGTTCCCCTGTGGAACAACTCCTCCGCAATCTGAATCGATTTCAGCCGCGCTCCTTCTATACGGCCGATTTGAAATCCTTCCTGACGTCCCTCTTGATACAACTCCTCCACGATTTTGGACACCTTCTTCAACTCCTCTCGCAAACGCGCCCGTTGGGCTTCTTCCAACGTCTGGTCACCAAGCGCCAGAATGGCACTGATCACCAAGTCGCGCTCCGCCTCATCCGGTACGGCGGGAATCAACGCCAACAACCGCTCAAATGCCCGCGTCTCGTCGCGCACTCGCATGTTCATGGCCAACGCCAACCGCAACCGGTCGCCTGGCTCCCAAGCACCTGCAGAGAGGTGCCTCTCCACGGCATCCAGCGCCTCGTCTCCATCCAGTTTCGACAAATATACGTTTTCCACGCGGTATAAGGCTACGCCGATACTCAATTCCTCCGGCGCGTTCGTGACCCCGCCGTGATACATCACCACTGTCCGCACATCCGTCTGATACGCGCGCGCCAATCGCGCGTCGTATTCGAGAAAACGATACAACGCCGGTTCCCGCGTGCTCTGAAACTCCAGATGAAGGATGCGCCCATCCCGCATACGCCACGCCTTGTCGTTCCGCAACGTGTTGGCAGGCAGCTCTGTCGGCAAAGGTTCTCGCAGTTCGACTCCGCGCACCCCAAAAACGTCCAGTGCGCCATCCGATAAGGCGCGCATCAGGGCCTTCATCAGGGTATCCTGTCGGGCCATTGAAAAACCTCGTACCTTCAGTGTAAAAGAAACGGTGCGAGCCAACAATCCTGGTGCAGCAGACCCGTACTGGAATTCGTGGACGGACATCCCACGCGCGTCCAATCCTTGTGCAGACATGATACCACCGCGATCGTTCGCTACCTATACTTGGATTGTAAAAACTGAAATAGATTTGTAATCCGATCGCACACGCAAAAACAGCTTGCCAGCCCCGATTTCGCTTTTAAGCAACAAGAACGAGCCCCAACCCGATTCGGCTCGTCATGAATCAGGTCGGGGCCCGTTGTCCGCCTCGAGCAATCGTTGTCTGTCTCCACCACGGGCGGGGTCAAACGCCGTCTCACCCGCCCACCTTCGGCAACTCCGCCAGCCCGGCGGCGAGCGCCTCCTCCGACAACGGCACATCCTGCAGGTCGCCCGACAGGTACGCCTCGTACGCAGCGAGATCGAAGTGGCCGTGACCGCTGAGGCCGAACAGGATGACCCTGGCCTCACCCGCCTCCTTGGCGCGCAGCGCCTCGTCGATGGCCGCCCGCACCGCATGCGCCGACTCGGGAGCCGGCACGATGCCTTCCGCGCGCGCAAACTGTACGGCCGCCTCGAAGATGGCGGTCTGGTTGTAGGCGACCGCCTCGATGAGCCCGTCGTGGTACAGCTGGCTGACGAGCGGCGAATCGCCGTGGTAGCGCAGCCCGCCCGCGTGGATGCCGGACGGCATGAACGTGTGGCCGAGCGTGTACATCTGCAGCATCGGCGTCAGTTGTGCCGTGTCGCCGAAGTCGTACGCAAACTTGCCGCGCGTCAGCGTCGGGCACGCCTCCGGTTCGACGGCGACGGCGCGGACCTGCTTGCCCTGCGTCAGGCGGTCGTACAGGAACGGGAACGCGATCCCGGCGAAGTTGCTGCCCCCGCCGCAGCACCCGATGACCACGTCCGGGTAGTCGCCCGCTTTCTCCATCTGCTTCTTCGCTTCGAGGCCGATGACCGTCTGGTGCAAGCAGACATGGTTGAGCACGCTGCCGAGGGCGTAGTTGGTGTCCGCACGGCTGGCCGCGTCCTCCACCGCCTCCGAGATGGCGATACCGAGGCTCCCCAGCGAATCGGGATGCTCCGCGAGGATCTTCCGCCCGGCCTCGGTACGATCGCTCGGGCTCGGGATGACCTCTGCCCCGAACGTGGACATCAGGATGCGGCGGTACGGCTTTTGCTGGTAACTCACCTTCACCATATACACCGTGCATGCGAGCCCAAAGAACTGGCACGCCATGCTCAAGGCCGATCCCCACTGTCCCGCGCCGGTCTCGGTGGCGATGCGGCGGATGCCGGCCTGCTTGTTGTAGTAGACCTGCGGAATGGCGGTGTTCAGCTTGTGGCTGCCGGCCGGGCTGACGCCTTCGTACTTATAGTAGATGCGCGCCGGCGTATCGAGCGCCTTCTCCAGCCGGTGCGCCCGGTACAGCGGCGATGGCCGCCACATCCGGTACATCTCCCGCACCGCCTCCGGGATTTCGATCCACCGCTCGCTGCTCACCTCCTGCTCGATGAGCGCCATCGGGAAGATGGCGGCGAGCGCCTCCGGGCCAATCGGCTCTCCGGTGGCCGGGTTGAGCGGCGGCGCCGGCCGGTTGGGCATGTCGGCCGCGATGTTGTACCAGTGCGTCGGGATTTCCTGCTCAGACAAGAGGATTTTCGTCTCAGGCATCCATATCCCACTCCTTGTCGATGAACGGTCACCCCAATCTTTCTGCATCCATAGGCGGCTTCCTGCAAAATCGGCGCCCATCTGCGGATGAGTACCCGATTCCTGACCATAACGGCAGACGGCAAGCCGATGAAAAACCTAGGTTGCTTGCATGTAAGGGCCGATCTCGCCTATTTCACAGCGTGACGATCATTCGGAACCGTGGCCCGCGACAGCTCCGCCCACCTGGCCCGAAACCAACAGCTCAAGCAACAGGCTCCGTATGGATTGTACCCTCTCCGCCGTCAACTCAGGCTTTCGTTTTACAATATGGTCGACCAACCACTTCCCAGGGAGAACCGTCACACCATTCACTGGCCTGCGCACGAGGACGAACGCCCTTGAAAAGACAAGCAGCGGATATACCCTGACTTCAATTCCAAGCCGGCCCTGTATCCAATCTCGTAACCACAGCGCTTCACGCCAAGACTGCTTAATCAAATCCTTCTCAAACGGACGCCCGTTGCGCACCAGCCTCCCGTTCATGTCTACATCCACTTGCCCAGAATGGCTCTTGGTTTCAATAACAAAAACACCGGTTGGACCAATGACGACATGATCGAGATTCCCCACCGCACATTCGATATCGTGAAACACGCTGTAGCCGTCGGGCAAGGATGCTAGCCACCTTTGTACCGTTTCTTCTCCCTTGGCACCACGGTCAAACGCCGACAACCACGTCTCAGGATCGTACTTGTCATTCAAAACCGGCAGACATCCGGCGATGAAGACACCCAATGAAATACATAATAGTATATAACTTCCATAACGCACCAACACGTTGTTGCTGTGAACCCAGTGCCAAGAGAACCAAGCACCCAGACCCCCGAGAATGACATAGGCCAAGAGAATGGCATAAGCGCGGATGGACAAACGACGCCCCCGCTCCTTCGCACTGTGACCGGCGCGGCCAAAATGTTCTGCCACGCGCGTTACCTCCTCTGCTCCCAGATATTCATGAATCTTACTATTTGACCTAAATCGACAAATCCCTGCTACGAAGAACGCAGAGGAGGTCTGGCGTGGCCTTGGGCAACACCGGTGCCGGCGATCCCGTCCTGCAAGCGCACCCAGCAGGCACACATCCGCGATGCTTGACGCGACAACCGACTGCAGGGCGGTCCGTGCGTACCGTACATCGCGCCCATGGACCTGACGTTTGAAGACGACGAGCGAACACAGACCGTCGTACAGCCGGATTTGTTCGTGATGTGCGGCGTGTATCGGCGGGAGCGGCGGATTATCGGCGTCCCGGTCCTGGTCGTTGAAGTGCTTTCGCCGTCCACCGCCACGGTCGACACCATTCGCAAGCTCCATCTCTACGAGCGCGTGGGCGTCAAGGAATATTGGATCGCGGATCCGGATTTGAAAGTTCTGTTCGTATATCAACACGACGGGCAGCGGCTGCGCTTTGTCGGCGAGGTGGGAACAGGAACCGCGCTCCGCTCCGCCGCCCTCCCGGATTTGGAGATCGACGTCCGCCACGTGTTCGCTTGACCTAAGCCTTGGCGGCAGGCTCAGGAGGGCGGCCGCCAGGGCGCCACCCTCACCCCCGCAGCACCAATGCCACCACCGCCGCCGGCCCGTGCACGCCGATGGTGAGATCGTTCTCGATGTCCGACGAACGGCTCGGCCCGGTGATGAAGAACAGCCCCGACGGCATCCCGCCCGATGCCCGGCGCGCTGCGACCTCCGCCAACACCTCGCCCATGCGCGTGCGGATCTGGCTGCTGCGGATGAGGGCGATGTGCACGCTCGGGAGCAGGCTCACCGAGCGCCCACGGCCCGAATCGGCCGCGATCACGATGCTGCCGGTGTCGGCCACCGCCCAGTCGCAATCGGTGATGCCGACGTCCGCCGCCGCGAACACCCGCAGCACCTCCGCGCGCGCCGCCTCCTCGCTCAGCTCACCGCCGCCCGCGTAAGGCCAGACCACCGTCTCCCATTCCGCCAGCACTTCATCCAACGCAAACGCGGCCAGCCCCCCGCCGCCCACAAGGCCAATCCGCCGCGGCCCCAGTTCGCGTAAAACCCGCCGCAGCCCCTCGTGCAGCGCCGCCAGGCTGTCGAACACCTCGGCGTGCCCCCCGAGCTTCCCCAGTTCCGCGCAAAACTTGGCGATCCGCTCCTCCTCCGGCAGCTGATACGCCTGCCAGAACTCCGGCGCGCCCACCGCATCACGCGCCGGGGGTGCGGAGAGCGGCGCACTGCGCCCGAGGCGGCGGGCGATGCGCTCGAAAAACGCCGCCTCATCCACGGTGCTCACCTCCCGCCGGCCCCGCCGGGTCTGAAACGCCGTTGGGTTGTCCGCCACGCATGGCGGCCTGCTGGTGCGCCTCACCTATCGGACGCGCCTTGGCGGATTCCATGCCTGCCGCGCCCGCCGGCCCCAACTCCGCCACAAGCGCCGGGAACCGCTCGCGAAACGGCTGCCGCGCGAGCGCCGGGAAGCTCCGGCTCTGCGTCCAGCCACGGAGCGGCCCCACGCGCGCGTCCATCCGCCCCCTGCGCACGAGCGGCCGCTGCAGGATGCGCGCCGCACGCATGGCCAGCCGGTACCGGCCCAGGTGCGCGAACACGGCGCGAAAGGCGCCAAACGCCGCCCGCTCCGCCGGCTTCACCCAGCCGCGGGCCACGTTGCGCTGGCGCAGGTGAACGAGCATGTCGTGGAGGGGGATCTTCACCGGGCAGGCTTCGAAACACGCGCCGCACAGGCTTGACGCGTACGGCAAATCGGCGTACTGCTCCCCGTCGCGCAACAGCGGCGAGAGCACCGCGCCGATGGGCCCCGGATACACCGACCCGTACGCATGGCCGCCGATGTGGCGGTAGACCGGGCAGACGTTCAGGCACGCCCCGCAGCGGATGCAGTGGAGCACCGGCTGGAATGCCGGATCGCCCAATTGCGCCGAGCGGCCGTTGTCGAGGATGACCACGTGCAGCTCGTCCGGTCCGTCGATCTCGCCTTGCCGGCGCGGGCCGGTGATGACCGTCATGTACGCGGTCAGCTTTTGCCCCGTCGCGCTGCGCGGCAGCAGGTTCGCCATGACCTCCAGGTCCGCCCACGCCGGAATGATCCGCTCCATCCCCATCGTCACGATGTGGGTGCGCGGCAAAGTGCTCACCATCCGGCCGTTGCCCTCATTGGTGAACAGGACGATGGACCCCGTCTCGGCAATCCCGAAGTTGCACCCCGTGAGGCCGACGTCGGCGGCGAGAAACTTCTCGCGCAGGGTCCGGCGCGCGAAGGCGGCCAAATCGCGCGTCTCGGTGGAGAGGTCCTCGCCCCCCGCCGCCGCGAACAGGTCGCGGATCTGCCCGCGCGTCTTGTGGATGGCCGGGATGATGATGTGCGACGGCGCCTCGTGCACCAACTGGATGATGTACTCGCCGAGATCGGTCTCCACCACCTCCACGCCGTCCTCCGCCAGGCGGTGGTTGAGGTGGATCTCCTCGGAGACCATCGACTTCGATTTGACGACGAGGCGGCCTTGCTTTTCGCGCACGATGCCGGCCACCGTCTCCGCCGCCTCATGCGCATCCACCGCAAAGTAGACCTTCGCCCCCGCCGCGCGCAGGTTGTCGACGAACTGGCGCAGGTAGTAGTCGAGGTGCTCGACGGTGTGTGCGCGGATCTGGCGCCCCCGCTCGCGCCACTCCTCCCAGCGGCCCAGTTCCTCCGCCGCCGCCTGCTTGCGCCCGCGCAGCCTGTCCGTCGTAAACCGCACGGCCCCGCGCAGAAACTCGTCCTGCAGCGCCGCCCGTGCCCGCGCCTGCACCCCGCCTGCACCCGGCCGCGCCGCCGGCCGCATCGCCACAGACTCCGCCGCGCCCGCCTGCGCCGGGCCCACTTCACGCACCTGCTCGATCCCGCTCATCCCACGCGCCTCCCTTCCGCCAGTACGACGCCTTCGTACAGCAACTCGGCCAGGTGCATCACCTGCACCGGCCGCCCCTCCCGCGCCAGGCGGCCCCCGATGTTCATCAGGCAGCCCATGTCGGTCCCGACCAGGACCTCGGCCCCCGTCTCCGCGACGTGCGCCGCCTTCTCCGCCACCATCGCGGTGGAGATGTCCCCCATCTTCACCGCGAACGTGCCGCCAAAACCGCAGCAGTCCTCCGCGTAGGGCAGCGGCACAAGCTCGATGTCCCGCACCTTCGCCAACAGCTGCTGCGGCTCATCCCGCACGCCGAGCAGGCGGCTGCCGTGGCACGACGGGTGGTATGTCACCCGGTGCGGAAAGCAGGCGCCGACGTCCGTTACGCCGAGCACCCGGACGACAAATTGGGAGAATTCGTAGGATTTGCGGATGAGCTCGTCCGCCAGGCGCGCAGCGCGATCGTCCCCGCGAAACAATTCAGGAAAGTAGTGGTGCACCATCCCTGTGCACGATCCCGACGGCGACACGACGTAATCCGCGCCGGCGAACGCCTCGAGCAGGGTGGCGCCCACCGCCCGCGCCTCCTCCGCGTACCCGCTGTTGAATGCCGGCTGGCCGCAGCACGTCTGCCCCGCTGGCAGCATCACTTCGACGCCGAGCCGGTGCAAGAGCCGCACCATGCTTTCGCCCACCTGGGGGAAGAGATTGTCGACGAGGCAGGTGATGAACAGCGCCACGCGCATGCACGGTCCCTTCCTTCTCGTGGACTCACCCCCACCATAGACGTATTCCGACATAAAGTCAACCAAAACCGCACATTCACAGATGCCCAATCCCGCGCTTGTGTCCCGCCTCTGTAACATCCTGCTCCCATCCGCGTCTATTTTTATGCATGGTCACGATGCAACCACGGCCACGGAATGAGACAAGAAAGGTAGTCCCGGCAGGAGAAAGGAAGGAGACGAGCCGATGAAACGACGTCTTGGCACAGGAGCCGCCCTGTGTATCCTGCTTGGCTCCACGTTGACGAGCCCGGCAGCGTTCGCGGCCACCAGCGTCAGCCACCACTTGGCCGCACGCGTCCATCAGCCCACGACCACAAGCGCCAGTCACCGCTTGGCCGCCGGCAAAATCGCCGGCGCCAAAGCCAAGACCGATCCCGCCGTCAAGCCGAAGCTCAGCCTCGATGACGCGCGGCGGATCGTCGAGACGACGTTCGCCATCCCTTCGACGTTCACGCTGCAGAACGAGTCGTACAACAGCGATCCATCCGGTGCGGCCACCTACACGCTCTACTACGTCTCGTCCGATCCGGCCACGCCGCAGGCGTCCATCAACGCCCAGGTGGACGCGAACACCGGGCGGATCATCAGCTATGCCCGCAACTACCCGGGCAGCAACCGTTTTGTCTTCCCGGTGCCCACCACGGCCGACCAAGCGCAGCAGACAGCCATCCAGTGGGTGCAGAAGCTGTACCCGGACCAGTACGGATCGCTCAAGCTGCAGCCGCTCACCCCGCAGCCCGGACCGCTGCAGGGGCCCATCCAGTACACGTTCACCTTCACGCGCATGGTGAACGGCATCCCGGCTCCGTTTGACGGCGTCAGCGTCACCATTGACCAGAACGGCCGCCTGGTGTCGGTGAACGACAACTGGACCGACCTGCCGTTCCCGGACCCGGGCAAGGCCATCGGCCAGGCGGACGCCAACCGGTTGTACAACCAAGCCCTGCAGATCCATCTCGCCTATAACCAAGTGTGGAAAGGCGGCGGCGCGTCCGCGCAGACGGAGTTGGTGTACGTGCAGGACACAGAGGGCCGCCCCGTGTGGTGGACGGGCGGATTCACCAACCAGCAGGTGGCGGCGCCCGTCCTCAACGCCCTCACCGGCCAGGTCGTCGACGCCACCGGCCAAGCCTACACGCCCGCCCCGTATCAGGTGCCCAAGCCCATCGACCCCAACGGCCCGGTCAAACCGCTGCCGTGGAACAAGGTGAACTGGACGCAGGACCATGCCCAGAGCTATGCTCAAAGCGTCCTTTCCATTCCGAGCGGCGCCAAGCTGCAGACCGTCTATCAGTACCAAGGGGCGGGCAGCGACACCACCTGGAGCTTCTCCTGGCTGTTGCCGGACGGGAGCCAGGTGAACGCTTCCGTCGACGCCACCTACGGTTTCCTGCAGAGCTATTCCAACTCCAACCTGGTGATCGCCATGGCGAAGTCAGCCGCCCTCATCGCCAGCGGTCAGGCGAGCTCTGCAGGCGCAACGGCCGCGCCCGCCCCGGCCAGCAAACCGGCGCCGCCGACCCAGCAGCAGATCCTCGACGCCGCCACCGCGTTCGTCCGCAAGGTGTTCGCCGGCGACACGGGCGCGGTCGCCGTGCTGCCGCAGCCCGTGTATCCCGGGAAGACGAACACCGGCCTGACGACGGGCTTCCAGGTGCAGGTGTTCGCCAACGGCATCCCGGACATGGAACTAACCGGCTATGTACAGGTCGACGCGAACACCGGCCAGGTCGCAAATTTCTGGTTCAGCACGAACAACTTGGGTGAGAGCCTGCCCAATCCACGGCTTGCTGTGGCGGCCGACCAAGCCAAGCAGACTTGGATGCAGGCACAGCCTTTGCAGCTCGTGTACCTGAAGACCGAGCCCACCCCCGTCACCCAACCGGGCGGCACCAGCACCGCGCCGCAGGTCATCCTCGCCTGGGCACCGATGTACCCTGCGGGCAGCGACGACGTGTTCAACGCCGTGACCGGTCAATTCGAATCGACCGGCGTGCCGGCACCGTACGCCGGCCCCATCCAGGACCTGAACGGCGTCGCCGCCGCGCCGCAGATCCAGCTGCTTGTCCAGCGTGAACTCATCCCGGTGGACAGCGGGGGTTACGTCCACCCGACCCAGGCCATGACCAACGCCGCGTTCGTGAAGCTCCTTGTCGACGCGCTCGGCCAGCAATACCGGTACGATCCGCTGCTCGCCCAGTCGGCAGCCTTGGCGTCCGCCCTCAGCCGCGTGCCCGCCGGGTCGCCGGCGTACAACGAAATTGCGGTGGCGTATGAACTGGGCTGGATCCCGGCCGACGTCACGTTTGCGCCGGATGAGCCGGTGACGCGGACGTTCGCCGCACAGATCCTGGCACGGGCGCTCAACTTCGCGCCATTGCTCGCGCACCCGGAGGCGCTTAATCTGCCTGCGGCCGACGTCGCGTCCATCCCGGACGACGCGTACGCCGCGTGCGCGCTGGCGTACGCCCTGGGTCTGTTCCCGCTGCAGGACAACCAGTTCAACCCCGGCGGTCCCGTGACCCTCGCCGATGCGGCCGTCGCCGTGGTCCAGGCGGCCGTCGTCTACGGCGAGGAGGGCGGCGGCTCCTTCCCCGGCCCGCGGCCGCTCAACGGATGACGAGGGTTGGCGATGCGGCCTTCGGGTCACGATGTAAGCTCCGGGTGACGAGGCAGACCCAGGGTGCGCGCTGCGGCGGCACCTGGGGGCAGGATCAGAAAAAGGGCAGGGCACACTGCGGATCGCCTGCAAGCATGCGGGCGATCCGCTTTGTGTTCGCAGACAGGAATTTGGCCGTTCCTGTCGAAGTTCTACGGGTCAGATCGACAGGCGTACCGGATTGAAACCGTGTTTGCGGCGGCCTCCTTTTCCCCTGTTCGGTCCGCCCCGCAGCAGAATGACCTTAAAAAATTCCCGTGCCGGCAATGCGCACGGATGTGATGCTGTGCGAAGGAGTGGTCGAGACGTGCCGGCGAAGAAATCTGTGGAAAAACTGGTTGCCGAGGTCAATCCGCGTTCACCCATCGCGGAAGCGTACCGGACCATCCGGACAAACATCCAATTTGCCGCCGTCGCACGCGACATCCGCGTCCTGCTGGTGACCAGCACCATGCCTGGTGAGGGCAAGACGGCCACCGCCGCCAATCTCGCGGTCGTCTCGGCGCAAGCCGGCAAAAAGGTGCTTTTGGTGGACGCGGATCTGCGCAAACCCCAGGTCCATCAACGCTTTCAGGTGTCCAACCTGGATGGTTTGAGCAACGCCCTCATCAAGGAGCGTCCGCTCTCCGAGTGCATCATCCAGTCCCCCAACACACCCGGCCTGTGGTTGCTGCCCAGCGGACCCATCCCGCCCAACCCGTCCGAAATGCTGGCCAGCGCCGCTTTCTCCGGCTTGGTGGAGGAGATGTCTCGTGAGTTCGATCTGCTGATCCTCGACAGCCCGCCTGTGCTGTCCGTCGCGGATGCCCTCATTTTGTCCCAGGTGGCGCACGGCGTGCTGTTCGTGGTCGATGCCCAGCGAACCCATCGTCAATTGGCACAAAAAGCGGTGGCCGCGCTGCGCCAGGTCAATGCGCATCTGTTGGGGGCCGTGCTCAACCGTGTGGACCGCCGCGGGACGGAAGGATATTACTACTATTATTCCCACTACTACAGCAGCCAGGCGACGGTGTGAAGTCATTTGGCCTGCAGCACAAATCACGAAGATCGGCCGACACATCCTTGCAGCGAGAGGTGCACAGCGTGGAAGAGATTGAACTGCGAGCGTACTGGGCCATCATCCGCAAGCGGTGGGTTTTGGTCATCACCATCCCGCTCATTGCCGCCTTGGTCAGCGCACTGGTCTCCATATACCTGCTCAAGCCGCAGTACGAGGCGGACACCACCCTCCTCGTCAACCAGCAGAACCAGGCCAACCAGAACGCGGCACTCGATTACCAAGGCATCATCGCTTCCCAGGCGTTGGTCAACACGTACAGCGACATCATCCGCAGCCAAACGGTCGAGCGCACCGTCATTCAGCAATTGCATCTTCCGTACAGCGTCAAGGAACTCGACAGCATGATCAAGGTGACGGCCCCCAATCAGTCGCAGGTCATCACCCTCAGTGTCACCGCGCCCAGCCAGCCGCTCGCGGTGCGGATTGCCAACACGTTGGCTCGGGTGTTTCAGGTCAAGGCGCAGGATTGGATGACCATCAAGAACGTGCAGATCATCGATCCCGCCGTCGTCACCCCGGACGCGAAACCGGTGAAGCCCAACAAGAAATTAAACGTGGCGGTGGCGTTCATCCTCGGCCTGATGGTGAGCGTGGGCCTCGCGTTTTTGCTTGAGTACCTGGATTACCGCATCCGCACGGAGGAAGAGGTGCAACAATACTTGGGGCTGCCGGTGCTCGGCACGGTGATGGAGTACAACGGTGACTGATCCACCCTCATATGGCCTGGTGTACCCGTGCGGTCGCCCAACGCATACGCTGTCACAAACCATCTCCCGGAGGTGACCGCGCATGGCGTACCCAGGCTCCTCACGCTCCGTAAGCTCCGCCCCCCATGCCCCTTGGCGCATTCCTGACCCATGGTCCGCGCCGGATCCATGGCCTGCGCCGGAGCCGTGGTTCACGCCTGACCCATGGTTCTTGCAGCCACCGTACGCTTGGGCAGGCTATCCGGTTGAACATCCGCTGACGTTCCCGGTGGTTGACGCCTGGCGGCATGTGCCGCACGCCTGGCGGCAAGCGCCCGCACATGCCGGCGGCCCGGAGCGGATCACGGAACGGCCGCCGCGGGCGCACCACATCGACTGGCACGCCCGTTACCCGAACGACATCATCCTGCACGGACCGACGGATCGCAAGGCCATCGCGCTTACGTTTGACGACGGCCCGGACGACGTGTGGACGCCGCAAATTTTGCGCATTCTCGCCCAATACCAAGTGAAGGCCACGTTCTTCTGCGTCGGGCAACGGGTGCAGCAATCGCCGCGCGTGCTGCAGCAGATCTATCGCGAAGGGCATGTGGTGGGAAACCACTCGTGGAGCCACCCGAACCTGACCCGGCTGTCGCCTGCCGAGGTCCGGGCGGAAGTGGAGCGCACGAGCGACGAGATACAACGCCTCCTCGGCGTGCGGCCATACCTGTTCCGGCCTCCTTACGGCGCGCTCAGCGATGAGGTCATTCGCGAGGTCGTCGCCATGGGGTACAAAATCGTGTTTTGGAACGTCGACAGCCTCGATTGGGCGGGGTTGACCGGACCGCAGGTCGCCGCCAACGTCTTGGCGCACGCCGGGCCTGGGGCCATCGTCCTGATGCATTCCGCAGGCGGCACCGGCGAGGGCCGGGAGCCGACCGTGCAATCGCTGCCGTACATCATCGTGACGCTGCGGCGGTTCGGCTACACGTTCGTCACCGTGCCCGAATTGACCGGCATCCCTGCGTATCAACCGCAGGCCCCCGGCTGACCCGGGCGAAGCTTGTAACCCGGGCGAGGCTTGACCGGCCGGGCGCCGTCGCGCGGCGGGCCGCAATCGGCACCGCCAAACCGCAGTGCCGTCAGATACCTGGCGGCAGCTCGATGCGCTGATGCAGCACCTCCTGGCTCAGGCGGCGGATGGCGGCGAGCTTACGCGCCGAAAGCTCCAGCCGCACCGGCACCAGGTGCGTGAACTGGCGCAACATCCCGCGCTCCAAAAACTCCGCCGCCAACTCGTGGCCCGCGGCGTTGGGATGCCACGCGTCCGCCATCAACGGCTGATACGGCAGGTGGTTCTCCGCCAGGTAGTCTTTCATGGCATGGAACACATCGACCGCCGCCACGTCCGGGCTGCGGAGGCTCTGCACCACGTCGAGTTCCGCCTGCAGGTACTGCGGCTGCAGGTCTTTGTACGCGGTGTACGACGCCTTCGACACCGGCGGCGTGACGACGAGCACCTTCGCCCCGTGGGCGAGTGCCATCTCCATCTGCCAGGCGACCGCGTCGCGAAAGACCGGCACCGGAGTGCGTTTCGCCGCGTCGTTCAGCGTCCCCCACGCAATGACCACCAGGTCGGGGCGCACCTCTTCCAGCCAACGCGGGTAATCGGCGGCAATTCCGCCCGCCAGCGCGCCCGGGATGGCGCGGTTGTAGACCACGAACGGCACCCGCGTTTGCGCGGAAAGCCAGCGGAACGCCCTGTCCATGTACCCGCCTTCCTCATCCCGCCAGCCGCGGGCCACGGAAGCGCCAATCACGAGCACGCGCACGGACGGATCGCGGGCCGGAGGAAGCGGTGCCGGGGATAAGGTCCCCGCGGCCTGGTCATCCCCCCTGCCCGGTTCAGCGCCGGCGCGGCCATCGTCGGCCGCCGGGGAGGCACCTGCGGCGGCAGGGGCATCCACCCGCCCGGGCACGGCGTCGGGTTGTGTGCCGGCAAGGGCAACGCCCGCCGCCGTCCCTGCGCCCTTCACCTGCGTCTCGACTTCGGATGTCATACGGCCAACCACCGCAACGGTACGCACCATAGCCCCAGTTTGGTTGATATGGCGAGAATGCACCACGCTCACTTCCCGCACCGGGGTGCTTGCCCATGCCACCGTCCCCGCCTGCCAGGCCGCCGCCAAAGCGGTGCAGGCACACGCGAACAAGCACCCCGCCCATTTCCACATGCGGCGTCTCATCGTCGTTCGCCTCCTGGTTGTCCGCTTCCGGCGCGCGCAGGCTCACCCCGCGCCGCCGGATTCCCTGCGTTGCACATCGGCGCAGACTCCGATCCGCCTTCATACTTCATCCTGACGGGGCCGCTCGCGGAACGCAATCGCGCTCGCTCAACGCGGCTGTCCCTGCGCCACGAGCACCTGCTCGCGCAGGCGGTGGCGCTGCACCTTGCCCGTCGGACCCACCGGGATGTCGTCGACCAAGTGGAAGTCGGCCGGGCACTTGTAGCTCGACAGCGAGGATTGGCACAACTGGCGCAGCGCCTCCTTGAACGCCGCCTCATCGTGCACCATGCCCTCTTCGGGCACCACATACGCCAGCACCTTTTCGCCGTACAGCTCGTCCGGCAGGCCGATCACGGCCACCTGCTTGACTGCGGGGTGCTGGGCGATGACCTCCTCCACTTCGCGCGGACTCACCTTTTGCCCCGCGCGGTTGATCATCTCCTTCGTCCGGCCGGTGATGTAGACGTACCCTTCCTCGTCCACATAGCCCATGTCCCCTGTGTGGAACCAGCCGCCGCGAAACGTCTCCGGCCCTGCGTCGCCGTACGCGTACGACGTGATCACGCTCTCGCCGCGGATGACGATCTCGCCAATCTCCCCCGGCGGCAGTTCCCGGTCGTTCCCGTCCACCACCCGCAGCTCGACGCCGCACGGCAGACCCACCGAACCGATCTTCCGCTTGCCCGGCGGCAACGGATTCACGCACACCTGGCTCGCCGCCTCCGTCAACCCGTACGACTCGATGACGGGGATGCCGAACTTCGCCTCGAAGCGGCGCGCCACAAACGCCGGCAGCGGGGCGGAAGCGGATCGCAAAAACCGCAGCGACGCCGGGACGCGCGGCGGATCGGTAGCTTTGACGAGGATGCCGATGACCGTCGGCACCGCGGACGCCCACGTGACCCGGTACCGCGCCACCGTGTCCCAGAAGCGGGACTTGCTGAACTTCTCCTCGATGACCATCCGCCCGCCCGACAACAGGGTCGACAGCAGCGCCACCACCTGAGCGTTGATGTGGAACAGCGGCAGGAACACGTACGACACGTCGGCCGGCGTCAGGCGATGGGATGCGATCACGTTGCGCGCCGTGGCCATCACCTGCCGGTGCGTGAGCGCGACGCCCTTCGGCAGCCCGGTGGTGCCGGAGGTGAAGAGCAGGATGGCCACGTCCTCCTCGTCCGGGTGGCTGGCGTCGCGTGCGGCGGCGTCCGCCGCCTCCGCTTTGTCCGTCGCCGCAGCCACGGGCGCCGCCACCCCGGGCGCCGCCTCAGCCCCAGGCTCAGCCCCGGACGCTGCCACCCCGGGCGTCGCCGCGATG
>NZ_BMOY01000015.1 GCF_014647315.1 Paenalicyclobacillus cellulosilyticus | reverse complement strand
CCGGGCGGCGGCCGGACGGGCGGCTTTGCCGGTGGCCCGCGTCCGGGCGGCGGTCGCTCGGGCGGCTTCGGCGGCCGGCCGCAGGCTGGTCTGATGACCGCGGCGGCCAAGCCGCAGTCCCCGATGGCCCGCAAGGAAAAAGAGAAGGATCGGGAACGCGAGGAGTTCGACCGCAAAGAGCGGTTTAATGAAGAGAAGCTCATCCAGCGCGGCGGGCCCCGCCGCCGCGACGCCCGCCAGGCGGACGTGCCGACGAGCGTGACGGTGGAAGGGCCGATGACGGTCGGCGAGTTCGCAAAGCTGATTCGGCGTGAGGCGTCCGAGGTCATCAAGAAGTTGCTCTTCCTCGGCATCATGGCGACCATCAACCAAGAGATCGACACCGACGCGATGGAACTCATCGCGAGCGAATACGGCATCACGCTCGAAGTCAAGCCGCCGGTGGATGAAGAGGCCATCGACATGCTGGTGGAGGAGGACCGTCCCGAGGACCTCGTGCCGCGGCCGCCGGTGGTCACCATCATGGGCCATGTCGATCACGGCAAGACGACGCTGCTCGACGCCATCCGCCACAGCAACGTGACGGAGACGGAAGCCGGCGGCATCACGCAGCACATCGGCGCCTACCAGGTCGAGGTCGGGGACCGCAAGATCACGTTCCTCGACACGCCGGGCCATGAGGCGTTCACCACGATGCGCGCGCGCGGCGCACAGGTGACCGACATCTGCATCCTGGTCGTGGCGGCGGACGACGGCGTCATGCCGCAGACCATCGAGGCCATCAGCCATGCGAAAGCGGCGAACGTGCCCATCATCGTCGCCGTGAACAAGATCGACAAGCCGGACGCCAACCCGGACCGCGTCAAACAGGAATTGACCCAGCACGGCCTGGTGCCCGAGGAGTGGGGCGGGGATACCATCTTCGTCAACATCTCCGCCCTCAAGCGGCAGGGTCTGGATGAATTGCTCGAAATGGTGCTGCTCCTGGCGGACATCAGGGAACTCAAGGCCAATCCGAAGGCGCGCCCGCGCGGCACGGTCATCGAGGCCAAGCTGGACCGGGGCCGCGGCCCCGTCGCCACCGTGCTGGTGCAGAATGGCACCTTGAAGGTGGGCGACATCGTGGTGGCTGGCACGACGTACGGCCGGGTGCGGGCGATGGTCAACGACCGCGGGAAGCGACTGAAGGAAGCCGGCCCTTCCACGCCGGTCGAGATCCAGGGCCTGAACGGCGTGCCGAGCGCCGGAGACCTGTTTGTCGTGTACGACGATGAGCGGGCGGCGCGCAACTTGGTCGAGAAGCGCGCGAACCGCGAGCGGGAGCAGATGCAGGCCACGACGCGCGTCACCCTCGACGACCTGTACCGTCAGATCCGCGAGGGCAACATCAAAGAATTCAACGTCATCGTCAAGGCGGATGTGCAGGGTTCGGTGGAGGCGTTGGTGCATTCCATCGAGAAGATTGAGGTCGAGGGGGTGAGGGTGAAGGTGATCCACCGCGCGGTGGGCGCCATCACCGAGTCGGACGTGGCGTTGGCGAGCGCGTCCAACGCCATCATCATCGGCTTCAACGTGCGGCCGGACGCCAACGCCAAGCGCGCCGCCGAGACGGAACGGGTGGAAATCCGGCTTTACCGCGTGATCTACGATGTCATCTCCGAGTTGGAGTCGGCGATGAAAGGCCTGCTCGAACCGGAGTTCAAAGAGGTCACCATCGGCCATGCGGAGGTACGGCAGGTGTTCCACATCTCCAAGGTCGGCACGGTGTGCGGCTGCTACGTCCAGGACGGAAAGGTCACCCGCGATGCGCAGGCGCGGCTCATCCGCGACGGCATCGTCGTGTACGAAGGGAAGGTCGACTCCCTCAAGCGGTTCAAGGACGATGTGCGCGAGGTGGCGGCCGGGTTCGAGTGCGGCCTGACGCTCGAGCGGTTCAATGACGTCAAGGTCGGCGACGTGATCGAATTCTTTAAGATGGAAGCCGTCAAGCCACAATAAGGGCACGCTCGCGGCGCAGAGCCTTCTGAAGGACGGGGAGAAGACATGGCGCGCATTCGCACCCAACGTGTGGCGGAAGAGATGAAAAAGGAACTGGCGGACATCATTCGGTATGAATTGAAAGACCCGCGCATCGGGTTCGCCACCATCACCCGGGTGGAGGTGTCGCCCGACCTGCAGTACGCACGGGTGTATGTGAGCGTCTTGGGCGACACGGAGACCAAGAAGCACACGCTGCAGGCGTTGGCAAAGGCGAGCGGCTACATCCGCGGCGAGGTGACGCGCCGGCTGCATCTGCGCCTGGCGCCCGAGATGGTGTTTAAAGAGGACGACTCAGGGGAGTACAGCGCCCGTATTGAGCAGGTCCTGCGAGAACTGCGCGGCGGCAGCCCGCCGGAAGGACTCGCCGCCCCCGGCGGGAACCACGGACTCGCCCCAGATCACGACACAAAACGCGGTGCTCATCCGGGGGAAGCGAGCGGTGCGCAACCGGGGAACGAATGAACGGATGGAGGAACGGAACATGGTGATTTGGCAGCCCCGGCCCCGTGACGAGGAGCGGCTGACCGCGGTGGTCAGGGAGATCCTGGCCGGGGATGAGTGGTTGATTGTGACCCACGAGCGGCCGGACGGCGACGCCATCGGCAGTTCGCTGGCGATGGCCCAGGCGCTCGAACAACTCGGCAAACGCTGGACGTTTGCGGTCGGCGAGCCGTTGCCGCGCCGTTACAGTTACTTGCCCGGTTTTGCGTGCGCGAAGATCGCATCCGGGGCGCCGGCGCGGCGGTTTTCGAACGTGATTGCGCTCGACTGCGCGGATGAAGCCCGCTTCGCCCAAGTGTCGCACTGGATTGAGCCGGGGGCGCGGGTGGTCAACGTCGACCACCACCGAACCAACCCGCACTACGGCCAGGCGGCCTGGGTGGACGAACGGGCGGCGGCGACGTGCGAATTGGTCTACCACGTGGTGATGGGATTAGGTGTCCCGCTGTCGGTCGAGGTCGCCATGTGTTTGTACACAGGGATCCTCACCGACACGGGAGGGTTCAGTTATCCCAACACCACGCGGGAGGTCCATCAGATTGCGGCGGAGTTGCTGGCGTGCGGGGTGCAGCCTTACGACATCGCGGAACCGGCGCTCGAATCGCGGTCGTGGGAGCAGATGCGCTTGTTGCAGTTGGCGCTGACCAATTTGTCCGTCTCGGACGACGGACAATACGCCGCGGTGTACGTCACGCGCGGGATGCTGGAAGGGACCGGGGCGTCCGACGACGACACGGAAGGGTTGGTCGGCTTCGCGCGCAGCATCGACACGGTCGAGGTCGGGGCGCTGTTTCGTGAGACGGCCGACGGGCAGGTGAAAGTCTCGCTGCGGTCGAAGCGGCGCGTCGATGTCTCCCGGATTGCCAAACAGTTCGGCGGCGGCGGGCATGCCCGGGCAGCGGGCTGCACGCTGGCCTGCAGCCTGGACGAGGCGATGGACAAGGTGTGGGACGCCGTCCAACGCGCATTGACGGAGGCGCGAAGTTGATAGGGAAGCAAGGCGTGTTGTTGATCGATAAGCCGCAAGGGTTGACGTCGCATGACGTGGTCGTGCGCGTGCGGCGCGTGCTCGGGGAGAGGCGGGTCGGTCATGCCGGCACGCTCGATCCCGGCGCGACCGGGCTGTTGGTGTTGTGCATCGGGGAGACGGTGCGCTTGCTGGAGTATATCGCAGCGGACGAAAAGGCGTACGAAGGGGTGGTGGCGTTCGGCGCCGCCACCGACACGGACGACGCGTTCGGACGCGTCATCGCCCGCGCATCCGCCGCCGGACTGGCGGAAGAAGCGGTGAGACATGCAGCGTCAGGGCTCGTCGGCGACATCTGGCAACGGGTACCCGCCTACGCTGCGGTCAAGATTGGCGGCAGGCGTGCGTACGAGCTGGCCCGGTCGGGGCAAGCGGTGGACATGCCGGTGCGCCAGGTCCGCATTCATTCCCTCGAAGTCACGTCGTTCACACCGGGTGAGGTGGCGCATGCCTCCTTCCGCGTGGTGTGCAGCAAGGGAACGTATGTGCGCGCGCTGTGCCGCGATTGGGGGCAAGCGGTCGGACTGCCCGCCCATCTGGCGGCGCTGCGCCGCACCCGCGTCGGATGGTTCCGGTTGGAAGACGCGATTGCGCTCGACGCATGGGAAGCCTCGCCTGCACCGCGGTCGTTTTTGCGGCCGGCGCGGGACGCGGTGGCGCACCTGCCGCAGGTGGCGGCGCGGGAAGCGGAGTTGACGGCTTTGGCGCAGGGAAAGCCCGTGTCGTGCCCCGATGCGGTGGCCGGTTTGGCGCCGGGCGAACCGGTCGCTGTGCTGGCGCCCTCCGGCGAGGTGGCGGCCATTGCGCTCGTCGCTTGGTTCCGGGGTGCGCGCTGGTTGCGGCCGCACAAAGTGTTGTGGCGCCCGGCGCACGCGGGAATGCAGGCGCAGACCGGCAAGCCCGGCCGAAAGAGGGGATCCGACGATGCGGGTGATTGAATGGACAGACCGGCCGGCCCAGGAACAGGGTGCGTTGATCCTCGCCATCGGCAAGTTCGACGGTGTCCATCTCGGGCACCAGGCCATCCTGAAGCGGGCGGATGTGTTGCGCGGCCGCCATCCCGGCACCGAACTCGGGGTGTTGACCTTCTTTCCCCACCCCGACTGGGTGCTGTTTCAGCGCCCTGGGTACGACCGGTGGCTGACACCGCCTGCCGAGCAGGCGCGCCTGTTGGACGGGTTTGGGGTGGACCGGCTGTACCGGGTCCGCTTTACGCAGGAGTACGCGCGCGTGAGCGCGGAATCGTTCGTGCGCCAGCACCTGTCCGCCTTGGGGGTGCGGGTGGTGGTGGTCGGTTCCGATTTCCGGTTCGGTCACGGCGGCCGGGCGGGCACCGCGGAGCTCGCAGCGCTTGGGGGCGAGATGGGCATCGAGGTCGTCGTGGTCGATCCGGTGCGGCTGGACGGCGAAAAGGTGGGGAGTTCCCGCATCCGCGCCCTGCTTTCCGCGGGGGATGTGGCGGGCGCGGCCCGGCTGCTCGGCCGTCCGTACGTGTTGGAAGGGACCGTCGCAGCGGGTGACGCGCTCGGAAGGAAGATCGGGTTCCCGACGGCGAACCTGGACGGGCTGGACCTGTTTGTGCTGCCCGCGTTCGGCGTCTACGCGGTCACGGTCGATGTGCCGGAACACGGCGTCGCAGGGTGGCCGGGCGTCATGAACATCGGGGTGCGGCCGACGGTCGGCGGGCAAAGCCCGCGCGCCGAGGTGCACCTGCTCGACTTTTCCGGAGATCTGTACGGCGCCCGGATGCGGGTGAGCATCCGGCAACAGATTCGCCCGGAGCAGAAGTTCACCCATCTCACTGCGCTGTCGGCGCAGATTCAGCGCGACGTGGCAGCGGCACGCGCGCTGCTCGCCAGCCATCTCTGGCATCCGCGTGAACGCTTGTGATATACTGTATCAGTCGACCATCCAATCGCCTGGGAAGGACGGGCGGCGCGGAAAGCTCGCACGCACGCGCCGCAAACTGTACCTGGGACGTGCGCGCCCTCCACGCGGCGCCTTCGGTGCAGGGATGTCCAGGCTGGAATGTGGAGGAGGCAGAGAGATGCTGAGCCAGGAGAAAAAGCGGGAGATCGTCGAGAAGTTTCAGTTGCATCCGACCGACACCGGGTCGCCCGAGGTCCAGATTGCGATTTTGACCGAGCGGATCAACCAGTTGACCGAGCACTTCCGGGTGCATAAGAAAGACCATCATTCCCGCCGGGGGCTGTACAAGATGATTGGGCACCGGCGCAACCTGTTGAACTACCTTCGCAAGAAGGACATCAACCGCTACCGGCAATTGATTGAAACCCTGGGGCTGCGCAGATAGGGATACAAGGCGGGCGAAGCGGAAGCTTCGCCGCGAACAAGCGGGCATGGTGCCCGCTTGTTTTACATCCCCCGCCGCAAGGCGCGTACATAGCATGATGCATCGCGTGGGTGCGGACCCATCCGCGCCCAAGGAGGAGTTAGGCGCATGGTCAAACAGCGGTCGTTTATGGTCGCAGGGCGACAGATGACCTTGGAGACAGGCAAATTGGCGAAACAGTCGACGGCGGCGGTGTTGGTCCGTTATGGCGACACCGTCGTCCTCGCGACGGTGACGGCGTCGAAAGAACCGAAAGACCTCGATTTTTTTCCGCTGACGGTCAACTATGAGGAGCGTTTTTACGCTGTCGGCAAAATCCCGGGCGGCTGGATCAAGCGCGAGGGCAAACCGAGTGAGCACGCCATTCTGGCCTCACGGCTCATCGACCGGCCCATTCGGCCGCTGTTTCCCAAAGGATTTCGCAATGAGGTCCAGGTGGTCGCGATGGTCCTGTCGGTCGACCAAGACTGCTCGCCGGAAATCGCCGCGATGATTGGCACGTCGGCAGCGCTCACCATCTCCGACATTCCGTTTGACGGACCGATTGCGGGCGTGATTGTCGGCCGCGTCGACGGGCAGTTTGTGATCAATCCGACGGTGGAACAGGCGAACAAAAGCGAGATGCACCTCGTGGTGGCGGGGACGAAAGACGCCATCGTGATGGTCGAAGCGGGCGCCAACCAGGTGCCGGAGGACATCATCCTCGACGGCATCTTGTTCGGCCACGAAGCCGTAAAGGAGATCATCGCGGAACTCGAAGCGTTCGCCGCCGAGGCGGGTGTCCCGAAACGCCAGGTGGTGCTCCACACCATCGACGAACAGCTGGAGCAGGCGGTGCGGGCTTACGCGACGGAGATGGTGAAGACGGCGGCGCGCAACCCGGACAAGCAGGCGCGCGACGCGGCGCTCGAAGCCGTGTCCGCGCAGGTGAAGGAGGCGTTTGCCGAGCAGTATCCCGGCCAGGAGAAGGACATCGACGAAGTGCTGCACACCATCTTGAAGGAAGAAGTCCGCCGTGCCATCCTCGAGGAAGGCATTCGCCCGGACGGACGCCGGTTGGATGAGATTCGCCCCATCTCCTGCGAGGTCGGCATTCTGCCGCGCGCGCACGGGTCCGGCCTGTTCACGCGCGGCCAGACGCAGGCGCTGTCGGTGTGTACGCTCGGAGCGCTCGGCGATGAGCAGATCCTCGACGGGCTCGGGTTGGAAGAGTCGAACCGGTACATGCACCACTACAACTTCCCGCCTTTCAGCGTGGGTGAAGCACGGGCGCTGCGCGCACCGACCCGGCGCGACATCGGCCACGGTGCGCTTGGTGAACGCGCCCTCGATCCGGTCATCCCGCCGCCGGAAGAGTTCCCGTACGCCATCCGCGTGGTGTCGGAGATCTTGGAGTCGAACGGTTCGACCTCGCAGGCCAGCATCTGCGGCAGCACCATGGCGTTGATGGACGCGGGCGTGCCCATCAAGGCGCCGGTGGCGGGCATCGCGATGGGGCTGGTGAAGGAAGGGGATCAGGTCGCCATCCTCTCCGACATCCAAGGACTGGAAGACCACTTGGGCGACATGGATTTTAAGGTGGCGGGTACCGCGACAGGGGTCACCGCACTGCAGATGGACATCAAGATCAAGGGCATTGACCGCGACATCTTGGCGCGGGCACTGAAACAGGCGTATGAAGGCCGGATGTTCATCTTGAGTAAGATGCTCGAGGCCATCGCGAAGCCGCGCGGGGAATTGTCCAAGTACGCGCCGCGCGTGATCACGGTGCAGATCAACCCGGACAAGATCCGCGACGTGATTGGGCCGGGCGGCCGCGTCATCAACAAGATCATCGACGAGACCGGCGTGAAAATCGACATCGAACAGGACGGCCGGATCTTTATCTCAGGCACCGATCCGAACGGTGCCAACCGCGCGAAGGAGATGATCCTCGACATCACGCGGGATGTGGAGGTCGGCAAGACGTACCGTGGCCGGGTGACCCGTATTGAAAAGTTCGGTGCGTTCGTCGAGATCCTGCCCGGCAAGGAAGGGTTGGTTCGCGTTTCGGAGCTTGACGTTCGTCGCGTGAACCGCGTCGAGGACGTCTGCCAGGTCGGTGACGAGATCATGGTCAAGGTGACGGAGATCGACGCACAGGGGCGGATCAACCTGTCCCGTCGCGAAGTATTGAAAAACCAAGTGCAGGCCCCGGCGAAGCAGGACGCGAAAGCACCGCTGCGCGGAGGCCGGCCGGGCGCAACCGCGCCGGGCGGGCGCCCCGGGGTCGCACACCGTCCTTCATCCCACTCGGCCCGCCGGTGAACCTTGTTGCACCCGCCGCCCGGATGCAGCGCCGGCGAGCGCGTGAGCGAGCAAATGTCCCTTCCTGGCCGCGGTCCTTCCGACGACGAGGCGATGTTGCCCGTCGGGGAAGGATGTTTTCATATTGGGCACCCTAGCGAAGGTGAGCACAACAGGCCATACCGCAAGGCCAAAGGAGGGTGCACCGTCGGATGAAGGCGCATGGGAAGTCTTGGCGGAGGTGGGCAGCCGTCGCACTCGCCGTCGGAATCGCGGGGACGGACGGGCTTTGGGGCGGGTGGCGTGCGCCGGTTGCGCGGGCAGCGACCGCCATGTCTGCTGCAAACGAGGCGGGCGTGGATTGGGCAGCCGCATGGCGCGATGCGGCGCGTTTTGCGGTTCCCGCCGTCGATGCCCGCGTCGACCGGGTGTGGCACGCCATACCAGGGCTGATGGGATGGCGGTTGGATGAGGAAGCGAGCCGGCGGCAGACCGAAGCCGCGCGCGACGGCCGCGTGCATTGGGTGTGGCGCGCCGTACCGCCCCGCGTTCGCCTCGCCGATCTGCCGCCAAAACCGGTGTACCGGGGTCCTGCCGCGGAGCGGGCGGTCTGCCTGATGTTCAATGTGTCATGGGGCGAGGACGCCCTGCCCTCCATCTTGAACACGTTGGCAGAAAAGCGTGTGCGCGCAACCTTTTTTCTCGACGGGGCGTTTGTCCGCAAACACCCGGATTGGGCGCGGGCCATCGCGGCCGCCGGTCACGCCGTCGGCAGCCATGGCACGGGCCACCCGGATTTCCGGCGCCTCGCCAATTCAGAGCTTGCTCGCCAAGTTCAGGTGACCAACCGGATCATCCGGGAGGTGACGGGCGTGACGCCGCGGCTGCTGGCGCCGCCCGCCGGCGCATACGACCAAAGGACCGTCGAGATGGCGCGGGCGGCGGGGATGTACACCATCCTCTGGACAGCCGATACCATCGACTGGCGTCGGCCTCCCGCCCGCGTGATCCGGCAACGGGCTGTGCATGGCGCCGAACCGGGAGCACTGATTTTGATGCATCCAACCCAACCGACGGCCGCCGCCTTGCCCGGGATCATCGACGACCTGCGTCAGCGCGGGTTTTGTTTCAAGACGGTTGACGACGTGATTTCGGAGGTGCGGTGCGGGCAGCCGCCGGCAGGTCCGTGATCCAGGCAGCATGCTTCGTGCAGCGTGGCCGGATGCGTGCACCTGGCGCCGGCCGGGAGCATGTGCGCCTTGAGCGGCCAACCGGACTTCTGGTATAGTTAGGCTGCTCATGCAGCGACCAGAGGACGTGACGAAGGCGCGGCGGAGAGACCTGCTGAGCTAGGAGGATGCGGTGTGGCCTATCGGTGCCGATTGCACAACGGAATCCGGGTCGTGGGAGAGGAGATCCCGTCCGTCCGGTCGGTGAGCCTCGGGATTTGGATTGGCACCGGTTCTCGCTTCGAGACGGCGGAGAACAACGGCATCAGCCACTTCGTCGAACACATGGTCTTCAAAGGCACCAAGCGGTTCACCGCGCGCGAGCTGGCGCAGGTGTTCGACGGCATCGGCGGACAGGTCAACGCGTTTACGTCGAAGGAATACACGTGTTACTATGCCAAGGTATTGGATGAGCACTTTGAGCTTGCCCTCGAAACCCTCGCCGACATGCTGTTGAACTCCCTGTTCGCGCCGGAAGAGATGGAAAAAGAGAAAAAGGTCATCATCGAGGAGATCCGGATGTACGAGGATACCCCGGATGAGCTCGTGATGGACGTTTTGGCAGAACACGTCTATGCGCCGCATCCGCTCGCGTACACCATCCTCGGCTTGGAGGAGAACCTGCGGCGGTTCACGCAGCGCGACGTGCGCGGGTACCTGGCCAAACGGTATCGCCCGGAGAACATCGTGATCGCCATCGCCGGCAATGTTCCTGAAGAACAGGCGGTGGCGGCGGTGGCGCGGTGTTTCGACGGTGTGGCGGACGACGGGGAGGCGGCGGACGACGGGCCGGGGACCAGAGCCCCCGGTTTCATCCGGACGTGTGCGGTGCGGCAAAAAGACACCGAACAGGTGCACCTCTGCCTGGCAGCGCCGGGCTTGGCGGCGGGTGACGACCGTCTGTATCCGCTGATCCTGTTGAACAACGCCCTCGGCAACACGCAAAGCTCGCGGTTGTTTCAAGAGATCCGCGAAGAACGAGGACTGGCGTACTCCGTGTTTTCGTTTCACTCTGCGTACCGCGACTGCGGCATGTTCGGGGTGTACGCAGCCACCTCCCCGGAGACGGTGGCGGACGTCTTGGCGCTCATCCAGGAGATCTGCGCCGAAGTGGCCTGCAAGGGTTTGACCGAGGCGGAGTTGCAGAAGTGCAAGGAACAGGTGAAGGGTTCGATGATGCTCAGCCTGGAGAGCACGAGCAGCCGCATGAGCCGGTTGGCGAAGAACGAACTGTTGCTCGGGCGGGAGGTCACCCTGGACGAGACGCTCGCGGCCATCAACCGGGTGACGGTGGCGGACGTGCAAGCGGTGGCGCGCGACATCATCGGCCAGCCGTTTGCCTTGGCATGCGTCGGGCCGACGGAAGGGTTGAATGTCGACAAATGGTTTGCGGCGAGTTGACGGTGAAATGGAAACCGGTGTCCCCTTGGTTCAAGCCGGAGTATACGCCGGCGTACGCTTCCGCGGGTGCAGCCGGCATGGACCTGCACGCCTGCATCCCCGGCCCGCTCACCATGCTGCCGGGTGAGCGGCAGCGGGTGCCGACCGGCGTTGCGTTCCAGTGGGACAGCCCGTACGTGGCCGCCTTGGTGTTTGCGCGCAGCGGCTGGGCTTGGCGGCAAGGTGTGGCGCTTCCCAACGGTGTCGGCGTGATCGACAGCGATTACACGGGCGAAATCCAGGTCTTGCTCACGAATTTCGGCGACCAACCGGTGGAGATTCAGCCGGGTGACCGCATCGCGCAGGTCGTGTTCGTGCCTGTCTATTTGGCGCGCTTGATGGAGGTGGCGGAATTCACACCCACGGCCCGCGGGGCGCGCGGCTTTGGGTCGACCGGCGTCGCACCGCTTGCCGGCGGCGGGACGTAAGGCGGTTTGTGCAGGCCATGGCTTCGACGGATGGCGACAGGGCGCATGCCTCCGGCTTCGGATGGGGGATGCGCGGGCAAGTGGCCCTTCGGGGCACCCGGAACAGCGACCGGGTGTGTTCGAAGGGCCGATTTTTTTGCCTCACGCGGCGGGTGACGCCGGTTGCACCTGTGTCATAGGCTATCGTGCAAGGCGGATGGCGGACACTCGGCGCAATGCCAAAGGGGCGTGCCCACCTGCGGCCGCCTGTCGCTGCGGCGAGAGGGGGAATGTCCATGCTGACAGGTCGCCGGATCGTGTTCCTCGGGGGCGACGCGCGGCAACTCGAGGTTGTCGCGTTGGCGACAGAATGGGATGCCAGTGCGGTGTTGATTGGGTTTGACAAGGTCGAACGCACGTTTCCCGACACGGTCAAAGCGGAGTTGGACCCGGATGTGTTTCGGCAGGCGGACGCCGTCATCCTGCCCGTGGCGGGCATGGACGACGACGGCCGCGTGGAGAGCCAGTTTCGCGATGCCCCGCTGGTACTGGGCTCAGAGCATTTTGCAGCCATGAGGCCCGGGACCATGGTCTTTACCGGGATCGCCCGGCCGCTGTTGGAAGAGCGGTGTGCCGCGCACGGGCTGAACCTCATCAAGTTGATGGAGTTGGACGAAGTAGCCATCCTCAATTCGATCCCGACGGCGGAAGGGGCCATCGCCCTGGCGATGCAGTATACCGACATCACCATCCACGGGGCCAAGGCGGTTGTGTTGGGGTTTGGACGCTGCGGACAGACGCTGGCGCGCGTCCTGGCGGCGATGGGGGCGCGGGTGCGCGTCGGTGCAAGACAGGCGGCGCACATCGCCCGGATCGTCGAGATGGGCTTGGAGCCGTTTCCGCTGTCCGGCATCGAGCGCGCGGTGGCGGACGCGGACGTGGTGTTCAACACCATTCCGCACCTGGTCCTGCACGCGGGGGTGTTGGCCGGCATGCCGCGGGAGTGCGTGATCATCGACATCGCTTCCAAACCAGGCGGGACCGACTTTCGGTACGCGGAGCGGCGCGGGATGAAAGCCATCCTCGCGCCGAGCTTGCCTGGCTTGGTCGCGCCGAAGACAGCCGGGCGGATCATCGCCAACACCGTCTGCCGGATGCTGGCAGAGGCGGAGAGTTGAACGGAGGAGGCGATTGGCGGTGGAACTGAAAGGGAAGACCATTGGTTTCGGCGTCACCGGTTCTCACTGCACGTATGCCGAGGTATACCCCGAGATCGTCAGGCTGGTCGAGCTCGGGGCGCATGTGATTCCTGTCTTTTCGCATACGGTCCTTTCGGTCAGCACGCGCTTTGGCGAAGCCGGGGAGTGGGCGCGGAAGATCCAGGAAGTCACCGGGCAGCAAGCCATCACCGACATCACG
The DNA here is from genome assembly GCF_014647315.1 of Paenalicyclobacillus cellulosilyticus. Lineage (GTDB taxonomy): Bacteria > Bacillota > Bacilli > Alicyclobacillales > Alicyclobacillaceae > Alicyclobacillus_J > Alicyclobacillus_J cellulosilyticus. Next base: position 45,676 of record NZ_BMOY01000015.1, on the reverse strand, counting down.
GAAGCGGAACCGCTCGGTCCGGCCAAGGCGCTCGACTGCATGGTGATTGCACCGTGTACGGGGAATACCCTCAGCCGGTTGGCGCATGCGGCGACCGATTCGCCCGTCTTGATGGCGGCCAAGGCGACGCTGCGCAACGACCGGCCGGTGGTTCTCGCCATCTCGACCAATGACGGGCTGGGGTTGAACCTGTATAATATCGCTAAATTGATGAACATGAAAAATGTCTTCTTTGTGCCGTTTGGGCAGGACGCGCCGCATGTTAAAATGAATTCGTTGGTTTCGCTGATGCGGCTGATTCCGGAGACGTGCGCGGCGGCGCTGGAGAAGCGGCAGTTGCAGCCTGTCCTCATCGAGCGTTGGCGTGAACAGCGCGCATGAAGGCTCTTTCCCCTTGCGCCGCAGCAGAAGAGAAAAAGGAGAGAAGATGTCCCTCATGGTTAGTTTGCAGAAGAAGGACGCATACCGGGTGGCTGTGTTGGGTGCGACCGGGGCGGTCGGCCGGGCGATGGTGGAGACGCTCGCGCGGCGCAACTTCCCGGTCGCCGAACTTCGTCTGTTGGCCTCGCCCAAATCGGCCGGCCAGACCATTTCCTTTCGCGGTGAGCCCGTCGTGGTCCAGGCGGCGGAGGAGGCGGCGTTCGCCGGCATCGACATCGCCTTGTTCAGCGCCGGTGCGGATGCGAGCCTGACCTTCGCTCCCCTGGCCGTGCGGCAGGGAGCCGTCGTGATCGACAACAGCAGCGCCTACCGGATGCACGAGGATGTCCCTCTGGTCGTTCCGGAGGTGAATCCGCACGCCCTGGCGCATCACCGTGGCATCATCGCCAATCCAAACTGCTCCACCATTCAACTGGTGGTCGCGGTCAAGCCGCTTGTCGATCTCGGCCTGGAGCACATCCACGTCGCGACCTACCAGGCCGTGAGCGGCATGGGGCAAAAGGCGGTTGACGCGTTGATGCAAGAAGTGGCGCGCGGGCCCGCGTCATCCGAGCCGACGCTGTTCCCCGTCGTCTCGCAACCTGAGCACTATCCGATGGCGTTCAACGTGCTCCCGCAGTGCGACGTGTTTTTGGACAACGGTTATACGAAAGAAGAGATGAAGCTCGTCAACGAATCCAGGAAGATCCTCGAGCTGCCGGGACTGGCCGTCAGTCCGACCGCGGTGCGCGTGCCGGTGTTGTACGGCCATTCGGAGGCGGTGGCGCTCCGGTTCTCCCGGCCTGTGCGCGTGGAAGAGGTGCGCGAGCGGCTGGCGCGCGCACCCGGTGTCGTGCTCGTCGACGATCCGGCTCGCCGCCGTTATCCGCACCCGCGCATGGCGGCCGGCACGGGTGAGACGTACGTCGGCCGTATCCGCCAGGACCTGTCCGACCCGCACACCGTGCTGATGTTCATCGTCGCCGACAACCTCCTCAAAGGGGCGGCGTGGAATGCGGTCCAGATTGCAGAGGCGCTGATTGGGCGCGGTGTGTGAGGACGACCGCTCGCCCGGGCGGGAAGGCAGCGAGACGATGCACCTTGGTGCGCCAGGAGGGAGCGGACGATGAAGATTGTGGTGCAGAAGTTCGGCGGGACCTCCGTGGCGACCCGGGAAGGCCGCCTGGCAGCTGCGGGTCACGTGGAGGATGCGTTGGCTTCCGGTTATCGCGTCGTCGTGGTCGTGTCGGCGATGGGGCGCAAAGGGGATCCGTACGCCACCGATACGCTGTTGGGGCTCCTGGATGACCACGATGCGGTCACCAAGCGGGACCTGGATATCCTCATGTCGTGCGGTGAAGCGGTCTCCGCCGTGGTGTTTGCCAGTCTGTTGCGCGGCCGCGGCCACGAGGTCACCGTGTTGAGCGGCGGACAGGCGGGCATCATCACCGACCATGACTACGGCAGCGCGCGCATTCTGGAGGTGCGTCCGGACCGGATCTGCCGTGAATTGGAGGCGGGCCGGGTCGTCGTGGTGATGGGGTTTCAAGGCGTGACGACCGATGGTGACGTCACCACCCTCGGCCGGGGCGGGAGCGATACGACGGCCGCCGCGCTCGGTGTGGCTCTCCATGCGGAATACGTCGATATCTTCACGGACGTCGAGGGTATCATGACGGCCGATCCGCGCATCGTGCAGGATGCCCGGCGCCTCCGTTACGCAACCTATACGGAGATATGCAACCTGGCTTACCAGGGGGCGAAGGTGATCCACCCGCGGGCGGTCGAGATCGCCATGCAAAAAAACATCCCCATCCGAGTCCGCAGCACACGCTCCAAGGATGAGGGCACCCTGGTCACGAACCACATTGCACCGCTGGAGGCCGGGAGAGTCACGGACCGGTACGTGACGGGCGTGGCTCACACCGCAGACATCACCCAAATCCAGGTCGAGGCGGACGCAGGCGCGCAGCACCGGGTATTTGCCGTCATGGCTCAACACGGCATCAGCGTCGATTTCATCTCCATCTCGCCCGACCGGATTGCGTACACGGTGGCTGACGCGGACGCGGAGCGGGCCGTGCGGTTGCTCCGGGCGAGCGGCTTCGAACCCGTGGTCCGCCCCGGGTGCGCCAAGGTGGCGGCGGTGGGCGCCGGCATCGCGGGTGTACCGGGCATCATGGCGAAAATCGTCGCGGCGTTGGCGCGCGAAGGCATCGACATTCTGCAGTCTGCCGACTCCCACACCACCATCTGGTGTCTGGTACGGCGAGAACAAATGGAAGCTGCGGTGCGCGCCCTGCACGCGGCGTTTGAATTGGGTGCGTAAACAGCGAGGAGGGAACCCCATGGATTTTGGACGGCTGGTCACGGCGATGGTGACCCCGTTTGATGAGGACGGCAACCTGGATGAACCGGGTTTGTCTGTCCTCATCGACCATCTCATTGCGACGGGGACGACCGCGATTGTGGTCAGCGGCACAACGGGTGAATCGCCGACCCTCTCTCACGACGAAAAGTTGCGCCTCTTTGCACGGACGGTTCAGTGCGTCAGGGGGAGGGTTCCGGTGATTGCCGGAACCGGAGGTAACAATACCAAAGAGACCATCGCCTTGTCCAAGGAGGCGGCGGCGCTTGGTGTCGACGGGCTGTTGTTGGTGGCGCCGTATTACAACCGCCCGACCCAGGACGGTTTGTACGCCCACTTTGCCGCCGTCGCGGACGCGGTGCCGTTGCCCATCATGGTGTACAACATCCCCGGCCGGACGGCGGTCAACATCGACGTATCGACGCTGATGCGTTTGGCCCAGATCCCCAACATCGTCGCCGTGAAGGAGTCGAGCGGCGACTTTTCGCAGATTGCCCGCATCGCAGCGGAAAAACCGGATGATTTTCTCCTGTACAGCGGGGACGACAAGTTTACGCTCCCCATCCTGGCCTTGGGCGGTTACGGCGTGGTCAGCGTCGCCTCCCATGTCGCGGGCCAGGAGATGCAGGCGATGCTGAACGCGTTTGTCCAGGGGGATGTGCGCACGGCTGCAGCGTGGTCCGGACGCCTCCTGCCGTTGTTCGACGCGCTGTTCCGCGTGACCAGTCCGGCTCCGGTCAAGAAAGCGCTCCAGTTGCTCGGGTTGCCGGGGGGCGGGGTGCGCCTGCCGCTGGTGGAAGCGCCCCGGCATGTCGAGGACGAGTTGCGGCGCGAGTTGGTGCGGTTGGGCAAACTCGGTTGAAGGCCCGTCGTCCGTCATGTCTTTCCTCGTCCGGTCTGTCACTTGCGACATCTCCGGGTCGAGTGCGGCAGGTTGTGCCGGCCTCACGGCCAGGGTATAATACTCGTACAGTGACTGGTGCGGCTTTGATTGGATAGGTCATCCTCATGGGAGACTGGCGGCGCGCGGGACTCTCGTCGGCACGGAACGGAGCGCACAGGGCCCACGAGAGACTGCGGTGTGGTTGGTCGGTGGTCGAAGGTGCGAAGCCCGAGCTTTTTTGTGGTTTTCTCACCGCGGTCGGGGTGAACGGCTCTTTTTTTGCCCGCTCCGTGAAACGCGCGCAGGTCGGTGCCGTGTGGTCGCGACAATCGAAGCTTTCCCTGGATTGATGGAGGTGCAACGTTGGCGCGCGGAAGATCCAAATTGTCGATCATCCCCCTCGGCGGTGTGGGCGAGATCGGCAAAAACATGACAGCGTATACGTACGGCAATGACATCATCGTCGTCGATGCGGGTTTGAAGTTTCCGGAAGAGGACATGCTTGGCGTGGATGCCGTCATTCCGGACATCACGTATCTGCTTGAGCACCGCGATAAGGTACGGGGGATATTCCTCACGCACGGCCATGAGGACCACATCGGCGGATTGCCGTATGTGTTGAAAAGCCTGAACGTCCCCGTTTACGGGACGCGCCTGACCTTGGGGTTGGTCGAAAACAAGCTCAAGGAGCACGGTTTGACCGATACGGTCAAACTGCATGTGATGGATGGCAATGCGCAGGTCCACGCCGGTCCGTTCCGGGTTTCTCTCTTCTATCTGAACCACAGCATCCCCGATACGGCCGGTTTCGCGATTGAGACGCCGGAAGGCGTGGTGGTCCACACCGGGGACTTCAAGTTCGACCATACCCCCGTGGACGGCCGCCACGCCGACCTGCACAAGTTGGCCGCACTCGGCCAGCGCGGCGTGTTGGCGCTCGTCTCGGACAGCACCAACGCGGAACGGCCTGGCTTCACGCCGTCCGAGCGCACGGTGGGAAAGGCCATCGAGGACATCATCAGCCAAGCGCCGGGACGCATCATCCTGGCGACGTTCGCATCGAACATCCACCGCATTCAACAGGTGATTGCGGCGGCCGAGCGGCACCGGCGCAAGGTGGCGGTCGTCGGGCGCAGCATGGTGAACAACATCCAGATCGCCATGCAACTTGGGTACTTGCACATCCACCCCGGCACCCTGATTGACGTCGATGACATCGGCAAGATGGCCCCGGAGAAGCTGGTCATCCTCTCGACCGGCAGCCAGGGTGAGCCCATGTCCGCATTGACGCGCATGGCGCGCGCTGCGCACCGCAAGGTGGAGATCATGCCGGGCGATACGGTGGTCCTGGCCAGTTCGCCCATCCCGGGGAACGAAAAGTATGTGGCGCGCACCATCGACCAGCTGTTCCGGGTCGGCGCCAACGTGATCTATCAAGGTGTGCACGTATCGGGCCACGGGAGCCAAGAAGAATTGAAGCTGATGCTCAACCTCACGCGGCCCAAGTACTTCTTGCCGGTGCACGGCGAGTTTCGCATGCAACGCCAGCACGCTGAACTGGCGAAGGCGGTGGGTGTCCACCCGGACCATATCTTCATCCTTGACCTCGGCGACGTAGTGGAGTTTGAAGGTGGCCAAGCCCGGCTTGCCGGACGGGTGACCGCGGGCACGGTGATGATCGATGGCTTGGGCGTCGGCGACGTGGGGAACATCGTGCTCCGGGACCGCAAGCTGTTGTCGCAGGACGGCATCCTGGTGGTGGTGGTCACGCTCTCGAAGGCGACGGGTTCAATCCTGTCCGGACCGGATATCATCTCGCGCGGTTTCGTCTATGTGCGTGAATCGGAAGCGCTGTTGGAGGAAGCCAACAAATTGGTGGAAGCCACCTTGGTCCGCATGGTGTCAGACAACATCAGCGAGTGGTCGTCGCTGAAAACGGCGGTGCGGGATACCCTCGGCCGTTTCTTGTACGAACAGACGCGACGGCGGCCGATGATCCTGCCCATCATCATGGAAGCATAACCTGCGGATGCGGGTGCCTGGCGGACGCTCATGGCCGCCAGGCTTTTCGATTTTCTGCGCGGGATCGGCGCGTGCTTCGGGATGCGTGCCGTCGGGTATGGGTGCATGGCCGGTGTCTCATACTAGCTAGCGTTCGACGAGGCGGCATATCGCCTTGAACGCGCAGGAAAGGGGCGACCTTATGCCAGGGGAAAAAGCGTGGCCGAATATGGAGAGCGCCGGTGCGGACGAGGAGACGCTGGCGCCGGCACCCGCGCCCGCAGAGAGCGCAGCCGTCGTGCAAAGCGTGCAAGCCTTGGGCCAGACGGACCCCATTCGGGCGGATTCCAACATTTTCTGCCTGACCATCGTCGGTCAAGTCGAAGGGCATCTCGTATTGCCGCCTCAAAACAAGACCACCAAATATGAGCATGTGATCCCGCAGCTGGTCGCGGCGGAACAAAGCGAGAAGATTGAAGGGGTGCTGGTCATTCTCAACACGGTGGGCGGCGATGTCGAAGCGGGTTTGGCCATCGCGGAGATGATCGCCAGTTTGAGCAAGCCGACCGTCTCCCTCGTCCTCGGCGGCGGGCACAGCATCGGCGTGCCGATTGCGGTTGCGGCGGACTACTCGTTCATCGCCGAAACCGCTTCCATGACCATCCATCCCATCCGTTTGACCGGCATGGTGATCGGCGCACCGCAATCATTCGAATATCTAGAAAAGATGCAAGAACGGGTAACCCGCTTCGTCGTCAGTCATTCGCGTATCAGCGAAGCGGTGTTTCGTGAATTGATGCTCAACACCGGCGAGATGGCGCGGGACATCGGCACCACGGTGGTGGGCCGGGACGCGGTGAGGTACGGGTTGATCGATGAGGTCGGCGGCATTGGCCAAGCCATGGCCAAGCTCAACGCGCTCATCGCTGCGCGGCGCGGAACCCAGGTGACTGGACAGGGGGTGCAGTGACTTGGTGATGTGGACCATCGTGCCCGCGTCGTTGCTTTGGGACGGGTTTGGCGAATCGTCGCCGCGATGGGTGGAGGTGGAGCATGAAGGCGTCACCATGTTGGTCGTTCCGCAGGGTGACGGCTTTGCCAGGCTGGAGCGGCTCATCAGCCCGCGCCCCGGCGACTACCTGCGCCCGGAATGGCAACCTGGGGCGAGGATCTCTTTGGCAGGAAAAAGCCGCCTCTGACGCGAATTCTCCTGTACCTCGGCAAAGAGCGTGTTTGGAGCGCTCCCGCCGCTGTCCAGGAGGGCCAGATGGGCAAAAAGCAACACAGGCAGGATGTGCTTCGCTATGAACTCACCGGCTTGGGCCTGTTGACGCTCAGTGCGCTCGCGCTGGGGAAGCTGGGATTGGTCGGGCGCTACCTCGACGTGGCGTTCGTGTACCTGGCGGGATCGTGGAGCTTCCTCGTGCCCATCTTCATCGGATATGCAGCGGTGTACATGATGGTGCAGCGAGCCACATTTCCGTGGCACAGCCGCCACATGGGGCTCCTGGTGCTGTTCGTCACGTGGTTGACGGCGATGGAATTCGATTTGTATCAACGGATTGCTCCGTTGTACGCCGGGCAACCTGTGCCGTTGTACACCGCCACGCTCAACGCCATCAAGAACATGTGCGAACCGCTGTTTCACCCCGCGGACGTATCGGCAGAGCCGTCCGGTGCAGGGGGCGGTCTCATCGGGTATGTGTTCTTCGCGGTCGCACACGCCTTGTTCTCCACCGTCGGTACCATGCTCGTGCTGGCTGTCGGTGCGCTCATCGGCGCAGCGCTGGTGACGCAGCAGTCGCTGGTGGCCGGTGTCCAGCGCGGCACCCGCTGGGTGGAGCGGCAGTTGGAGAAAGCTTGGTCCGCGTGCCGCCAGTACATCGCGGTGCTGTTCAGCGCCGAACGTGCCACAGCGCGCACCAAGTCCCGAGCAGGGAGACAACGTCCCGGCCCATCGCGCCGCCAAGTGGCGGAGGTGGTGCTCGAAGGCGAGGTGGTGGCCGAAGAGGACCAGGATGTGGCGGCGGATGCGGCGCAACCCATGGCGCAGGATCAACCCCCCGTGGTCCGTGATTTCGCGGAATTCGCCCGGCCGCCGCGGCTCGATCCAGAAGGACCGCCGCAGCCATGGGTCGAACAGGTGGGCAACGCGCTTGTCGTGCGCTACCCTCCGCACCAACAGCCCGCCTGGACAAAAGGTCAAGAGGGAGGCCGCGGGGAATCAGTCCGGACGGGGGCAGAAGATGCTTCCTGGATGAGTCCGCCGGTGCGGAACGAAAGTTATCAACTCCCGCCGCTCTCGATGTTTGCGTTGCCCGAACCGGCCAAGGGCGGGTTCAATCTGCGCAGCGCGCAGGAGAAGGCACGCAAGTTGGAGACCACCCTCGAAAGCTTCGGTGTCCAGGTGAAGGTCCTGGAGATCAGCCGCGGGCCTGCGGTCACCCGCTTCGAGGTCCAGCCGGCCGTGGGGGTGAAGGTCTCGCGCATCCTCAGCCTGCAGGACGACATCGCACTGGCGCTGGCGGCGCGGGACATCCGGATTGAGGCGCCTGTGCCTGGGAAATCGGTCATCGGGATTGAGGTGCCGAACGCAGAGGTCGCGGTGGTCACGCTGCGGGAAGTGCTCGAGTCCCCTGAGTTCCAGCAGGAGCCAAGTCTGCTCGCGGTCGCGTTGGGAAGGGATATCACCGGCGCGGCCATCGTGGGCAACTTGCAGAAAATGCCGCACCTGTTGGTGGCCGGGGCCACCGGTTCCGGCAAGAGCGTGTGCATCAACGGGATCATCGCCTCCATCCTGACCCGCGCCAAGCCGCATGAGGTCAAATTCTTGATGATTGACCCAAAGATGGTGGAGTTGAGCGTCTACAACGGCATTCCGCACCTGTTGGCACCGGTGGTCACCGATCCGCGCAAGGCGGCGTTCGCTTTGAAGAAGGTCGTCCAGGAGATGGAGTCGCGTTACCAGGCGATGGCGGAGCGCGGCGCGCGCGACATCGAACGCTTTAACCAACTTGTGCGCCAGGACGGCGGCGATCCCTTGCCGTACATCGTCGTGATCATCGACGAGTTGGCGGACTTGATGATGGTGGCGCCAGGCGAGGTGGAAGACGCCATCTGCCGGATTGCCCAGATGGCGCGGGCGGCCGGCATCCATTTGATTGTTGCCACGCAACGCCCGTCGGTGGACGTGATCACCGGGCTCATCAAGGCGAACATCCCAAGCCGGATTGCGTTCATGGTTTCGTCCATGGCGGACTCGCGCACCATCCTCGACGCCGGCGGAGCGGAAAAGCTGCTCGGGCGGGGCGACATGCTGTACCTCCCCGGCGGCGCGTCCAAGCCGACGCGGGTACAAGGCGTATTCGTGTCGGAAGCGGAGATTGAGCGCTTGGTGGCGTTCGTCAAGGCGCAGCAGCACGCGGTGTACACCGTCGATCTCCAACACGGCGGCGAGGACGACGGGAGTGCGGACACAGGCGACCTCGATCCGCTGTTCGTCGAGGCGATGGATTTGGTATTGGACCAGGGGCAGGCGTCCGTCTCGATGTTGCAACGCCGGTTTCGCATCGGATACGCGCGGGCGGCCAGGATCATCGATCAATTGGAACAGCACGGGCTCATCGGCCGGTTTGAGGGTTCCAAGCCGCGCGAGGTTCGCATTGACAAGGCGCAGTGGGAACAGATCAAGTCGACGTTTCGCGTGCATGGAAACGGGTGATGGAACAGCCGCCAAGAGGGATATTTTCGCCGCAACCCCGATAAGGTGTGATAGAGCGGACGAGCGAGGGGGACGGCGGCATGAAGATGAAGGGGATGCAGTGGCGCCTGCGCGCGGGCGCATGGTTTGCGGTGATGGCACTCGGTGTCATGTACGCATGGGTCACAGCCGGGCTCGAACATCACACAGGGGTGGAGCAGGCAGGAAGAGGACAGGCCGGGTTGGGCCAAACCGTGCTCGGGCGGCCGTCCGCCACAGGAGCGGTGCCGCAAACCGCAAGCCCCATCGCAGCCGGCGTTGGGCAGAGCGGTCAGGGAGAGCAGTCGCCCGATGTACCCGATGCGGTGGTGGAGACGATTGCCTCCGCACTGGCGCCGGTGGCGGGAGTCACGGAATTGGTCGTCCAGTCCGCGGGGCAAGGATACGATGTGGCGGCGGAGGTCGATCTCGGTGCGTATGCGGATGCGGCGTTGGTGGCGGCGGCGCACCGGGATGTCGATGTTTTCTTCCCGGCGGTCTACCGGTTGGCGCTGCCGATTGAGAATGCCCGCATCTACTTTTTTGTGGATGGGCGCTTGACAGGAGGGGCAGAGCTGCCGCGGCAAGCGTACCGGCAAACCATGGCAGCCAATTCTGCCCGCCCAGGCGATCTCGCTGCCGTGCTGGCGAAGGCGAACGGTGCAGACGGAGCGTGGTTCTTCGTTCAAGGCGCGTCGGGCATGCCGACCATGTAGGCTTCCGTATAGATGATGTGATGGCGGCGGATCTCCTTGAGCAGCGCGCGCACCACCGGTCGATGGCCGGTGCGCATCAAGGTTTCGATGATGGTGTGCGCCGTAAAGGGTTCGTCGAGTGCGCTTTGGACTTCGGGATTCTCGTCCAAGCACGACAGCCAACGGTCATCGTATTGGTCTTTGCGGCGTTTTCGGTAGGCTCGCTCATACAGGTCTTTCACCGTGAACGGAGCATGCACCATCCGCAGATAAAATTCCAACTGATAAAAAGCCTTCGCGACCGACAGGTGCTCGCGAGCACTTTCAGACATTTCATATCCTCCCTCTCGAGCCTATTATCCTGGGAATCGGGCGGAAAGGCAAGGTACCCGCGGGGCATGGTATAATGGACACATCGGATGGAGTTGGAAATCACATCGGGATGGAAATCACGCTGCTGGCCGCGTCGCCATGCATCAGGGCGGCGTGTCTTCTTTCGCGTGGAGCGCGCATCACTCATCATGGACAGGGGCGATGGCGTGGTACGTGCCTGCTGCCAAAAGGCGTTGCGAGCGTTGACATGGGTCGTCATCGCCGTGTGCACCGGATGTGGCGTCCCCGACCTGGCGCATATGCGACCCACGGCTTGGAAACCGGCCGCGGAAGTGGTCCTCGTCGGCACGGCCGCAGGGTGGAATGCGGACACCGTGACGCGCCTGGCGGCTCAAGACGGTATGGTGGCCCGGGTGGTCCCGGCAGCACCCGCATCGTGGCAGGCCGTGCTGGGACGCGAGGTGATGCGGGCGAGCGGCGTTTTATTTCTCGTCGTGTTCCCCGGTCCCGTTCCTCAAGATGCATGGCGTTTTGCCGCGGCACACCCAGCATCGCGCTTTGAGTTTTGCGGGACCAATCTCCCCGGCGGGTCGCCGCCGGCCAATGTGCGCGCGATGGTCCCGGACGCTGCCGCTGCCGGCTACTGGGCGGGATGGCTGGCAGGGCAACTTGCAGCCGGGCGCAAAACGCTGTCCGTGGGCTGGTACGACGCGCTTCCATCCAACCGTTTCGCGTCGGGCAACCCGGTACAAACGTCATTCCCGCGCACTGCGGGTGTCAACCGTGCGTGGCTGCGGACGGCTGTCCGGGCGGCGCTCGTTGGCTTGTACACGTCCTATCCGGCGGTATCGCTGACCGAGGTGACCACGGCGTCAGCGGGCGGGACGGCTGCATCTGTGCCGGATGTGGTGGTGTCCGTTTCGCCGCCGCCTGCCTGGTTGGCCACGGCGATGGCTCAACGCCAGGGTGTACTGGTGGTGTTGACCGGTGTGACGCCGGTGGGTGTGGCGGGAATGAGCCCGCGGGTGCCTGCGCCGCAAGACCTGTCGGCGGATTTGACGGCTTGGGCCCAACGCGCGTGGCACCCAGGGGTGACCACGTTGGGCGGGCCGCGCGCGTTGAGCGTGACGGCATTGCCGGCCACACTCACGGCGACGTGGCGGATCGCCGCTGCCGGCACCGCCTTGACGCCTGCGCTTGTGGACCGCTTGTGGGCGTCTCTCCCGGATGTGGTCCGTGCGGCTTGGTCCGTCTGGGTCCCATGAAATGAAAAACGTTTTTTCATCCAAGTTGTCCGGTATATCTTGGCGAGCGCAGGATGAGCCTAGGCGAAGAAGGAGTCGGGCGAATCGTGTCGAATCATGGTTCCGACGGCTTATTGAACCAGGAAGCGGCGGAGTTTTACTTCCAGTATCGAATCAAGCGGGACAGACCGGGATTACTCGGCGACATCGCGTCGCTGTTGGGGATGCTCGGGTTCAACATTCTGCAACTCGGGGGCGTCTCTGAAGCTGAACGAGGGTTCCTGTTGCGGACGACGCGCCCGGAGAACGCAGAGATCCTGCGCGCCATCGTCGAGCGGTTGGAAGATGTGGAACTGGCCGCGCTCAGGCCGCCGTCGTTGCGGGACCGGATTGCATTGCGGCATGGCCGTTTCATCGAGCGCAGCGACGCGGAGAAACGCACCTATCGTTTCGTGCGGGATGAGTTGGGTGTCTTGGTCGATTTCATGGGGGAGTTGTTTAAACGTCCGGGCCGTCAGGTCATCGGATTGCGCGGACAGCCGCGGGTCGGCAAAACGGAGGCGATTGTCGCGGCGGCCGTTTACGCCAACAAGCGCTGGCTTTTGGTGTCTTCGACGATGCTCAAGCAAACGCTGCTCGAGGAGATGCCGGATACACCGCCGACCGAGCAAGTGGTTTACATCATCGACGGAGCCGTGTCGACCCTGCGTGGCAGCGAGGACCATCTGCGCGTGGTGGAAGAGGTTTGCCGCCAGCCGGCGCCTGTCGTCATCGAGCACCCGGACGTCTTCGTGCGCCGGTCGCGGTTCTCGTGGGACTTGTTCGACCTCGTCATCGAGTTGCGCCGCGATCCGGACGAACCGATTGAACCTGAACGGTATGAGCGGGAGACCGAAGCATGGCACGGTGAATAACCGGGCCTCCGTCGGTTGAGGCACCATGAGGAGGTGGTCAGGGTGGAGGATGAACGACTGCGCGAACTGGGAATGCGGCTCAAACGGGAGCGGGAACGCCTGGGTTTGGATTTGGGGCGCGTCCAGGCAGAGACGAAAATCCGCACCAGGTATTTGGAAGCCATCGAGGCGGGCGACTGGAGCGTGCTGCCCGGAGAAGTCTACGCGCGCGGCTTCGTCCGTACGTACGCCCGTTTTTTAGGATTGGACGGTTCGGCGTTGCTAAGGGAATTTCTGGATTCGTCCGACCAGCCCTCCGCCATGGCGGGGAACACATCCGCGCCCGGTCCGAATCCGGACCGCACGCCCGCGTCCGCCCAGCCAACCGGACAAGGTGTAAGCATGCCTCGTTCTGGTCCTTCCAAAGCGATGCCATCCGCGCGCGTGCCTGCTGCATCCGCACCGCCTGTGTATCGCACCCGGCGCCGTGCAGCGGATGTGCATCGCACACCGCGCGGGTGGGCCGGACAAGTGTTTGTGGTCGCCGGGATCCTGGTACTGTTGGCGGGCGGTGTCTGGTATTTGAACCGGCATCCCGGCGGGCGGGCAACCACGGGAACGCCGGCGCCGACGCAGACGCCGAACACACAGACTGGTTCGGGCGCAGGCGGTACATCCCATTCGCATACGGGTATGTCCAATACAGCGCGGCATCCGAAGCGTCCCACGTCGCCGGCGCCTTTGCGCACGACGGTCATCGCGGCTCCGTTTGACCCGCATCGGTTGGTGCAGACGTACGCTGTCGCGACCACGCTCCCGTTGTCGGTGACGATGAGCGTTACTTCGCCGTGCTGGGTCAGCGTGAGCGCGGACGGGCAGACCGTGGACGTGAGTGAGATCCTTCAGCCTGGTTCACCGAGGTCATGGCAGGGGGAACAGACGGTATCGATTCGCTTGGGGCATGTGCAAGGGGTTCAACTCTCGGTGAATGGGCAGCAAGTCCCCTTACCGGCGACCAATGCCGCCATCGATGTGGTGTTCAACCGTACGCCGCCTGGTCCTCCCAACGGGCAGACGGGGTCGCCGAGTGCAGGTCCGTGAGGGGGCTTGCGCGCATGCATGCTTGTCGTGCGCATGGATGCATGTGCTCCGAGGACGGTATGTTGCCGCGTCTTTTTGACACCTGCGGCGAGGCTGCGCTATACTAATTTTACCTTCGCACGGACGGGAACAGAAAGAGCAAGGGCGGAGAGGTTGTGGTCAGAAGCGGCCAAGGGCAGGTGACCGTTCGTCGCTGCCGAGTGCAGAATTCGGTCCAACGATTGGGGCGTGCGTCTGATTGAATCTGGCTAACCGCATCACGATAGCCAGAATTTTTTTAGTCCCAGTGGTCGTGTTTCTGCTGCTGGTACGTTACAACTTCTGGTCTGTGACCATCAATCACCGCACCACCACAGGCAGCGAAATGATTGCGGCGCTGGTGTTCATCGCCGTGGCGAGCACCGATGCGCTCGACGGGTACATCGCGCGCAAGCGCCGTTTGATTACCAACTTCGGGAAGATGTTGGACCCCTTGGCCGACAAACTGTTGGTCTCCGCTGTGCTCATCAGCCTGGTGGAGATGCAGCGGCTTTCTGCTTGGGTCGCCATTCTTATCATCAGCCGCGAATTTGCGGTCACAGGTCTGCGTTTGGTCGCCGCCGCGGAAGGCGTGGTCATTGCCGCGAGCAAGCTCGCCAAGTGGAAGACGGCGACGCAGATTGTGGCGATGGTGGCCTTGATGATGAACAACTTCCCGTTCTCCATCGTGGGGTTCCCCTTCGACGTGGTGATGGTCTACGTGATGGTCGCCGTCACCGTCTGGTCCGGCATCGATTACTTCATCCGGAACAAGCAGGTCTTCGGTCCGGAACGGTAACGACGGAGGCCGCGAGACACCGGTTGTCTTGCGGTGAAAGCGGGGTGACAGCATGACCGCCGCGTGTCGGGCGGAACACATCGCCGTCGGTTCCGAGATCCTGCTCGGTCAGATTGCGAACGGCCATGCACAAACCATTTCCAGGGCGTTTGCCTTGCATGGCTTTTTTCTATTCCATCACACTGCGGTGGGCGACAACTTCGAACGCATCGTGAAGGTGTTCGAGGTGGCCGCAAGGCGTTCCAACGTCGTCGTCGTGACCGGGGGCTTGGGGCCGACGGACGATGACCTGACGAAGGAGGCGTTGGCCGCGTTCCTCGGCCGCCCATCGGAACTTTCACCGGAAGCCCTGCGGCAGCTCGAGTCTTGGTTCGCCGCGCGCGGGCGCAAGATGCCGGAGCAGAACCGCAAGCAAGCGTACCGGATTGCAGGCGGCGAGCTGCTCCCCAATCCAAACGGGACGGCACCCGGTGTGTACGTGTGCGCGAATGGGGTGCACTACTTCTTATTGCCCGGCCCGCCGCTGGAAATGGAGCCGATGCTGCAGCATGAGGTCATTCCCCGCCTGAAGCAGATCTTTGGGGGCGGGCAGGTGTTGGTGTCGCGGGTGATCCATTTCTGCGGAATTGGGGAATCTGACGTGGATGCTGCCATCAAAGACCTGACCGGTATGGCCAATCCCACCGTGGCACCGTTGGCGGGCGAAGGGGAGATGTTGTTGCGGATCACGGCCGCGGCTGACCATGAGGAGGGCGCGCGGGCGTTGATCCAGCCTGTGGAAGACGAGATCCTGCGGCGGTTCGGATCGTACGTGTACGGGTTTGACGATGAGACCATCGCGAGCGCCGTGGGCAAGGCGCTGCGGCAGGCAGGAGCGACGCTCGCGGTCGCCGAGAGTTGCACCGGCGGCTTGGTTTCATCTATGATTACGGCGGTCCCCGGGGCGTCAGACTACATGTTGGGCGGTGTCACGGCGTACCACAACCAGGCCAAGGTGGCTTGGCTCGGTGTCCGCGAGGAGACGTTGGCGAGGTTCGGCGCCGTCTCAGAGCAGACGGCGCTCGAGATGGCGCAGGGCGTACGTGAACGATTTGCCGCCACGTACGGCTTGGCGACGACCGGCATCGCGGGACCGGGGGGAGGAAGTCCGCAGAAGCCGGTCGGCCTGGTGTTCGGCGCCGTGGTCGGACCGGACGGCCGGCAGACGGTGGTTCGCATGCAGTGGCGCGGTTCACGGGAACAGGTGCGCCTGCGTTCCGCCAAACGTGTGCTTTGGGAGTTGCTCAAGCTCGTCAGCCCACGTGCGGAGGCATTCCCTGGTGCACAATCCAGAGCATGAGGATGAGCAAAGGGATGGAAGAACGAAATATGGAAGAAAAAACAACAGAAAAGGTGAATACACAAGTGACCTCTTTTCAGGATTTTGGTTTAAGCCGGCGCGTGCAACAGGCCATCGACGACATGGGGTATGAGGAGCCGTCCCCGATTCAGGCGGCGTGTATTCCGCTGATTTTGGAAGGTAAGGACGTCATCGGCCAAGCGCAGACCGGAACGGGCAAAACGGCGGCGTTTGGCATCCCCATCGTCGAACGGGTGACCACGGAGCCGCGTGTGCAAGCCTTGGTGCTTGCACCCACGCGCGAGTTGGCGATCCAGGTGGCCGGCGAATTCCGCAAGATCGCCAAGTACAAGCGGGTACGCACCCTTCCTATCTACGGCGGGCAGTCCATCGGGCACCAGATCCGCGCCTTGCAGCAGGGAGTGCAGGTGGTCATCGGCACCCCCGGGCGGGTGTTGGACCACATCCGCCGCGGTACCTTAAAATTGCAGTCCGTGCAGACGGTGGTGCTCGATGAGGCGGATGAGATGCTCGACATGGGATTCATCGACGACATCGAGGCCATCTTGCGCGAGACGCCGAGCGAACGTCAGACCTTGCTCTTTTCCGCCACGTTCCCTCCGGAGGTGCGCAGGCTCGCTGTCCGGTACATGCGCTCGCCGGAGCACGTGACGGTGACGCGGGGCGAGATGACCGCGCCGCTCACGGAGCAGGTCTATTACAAGGTCCTTGAACGCAACAAGCTGGAGAGCCTCTGCCGCATCATCGACAGCGAGGAGGTAGCGCTCGGCATCATTTTCTGCCGCACCAAGCGGGGCGTCGACGAGCTGGTGGAGGCGCTGTTGGCCCGAGGTTATCTGGTGGACGGCTTGCACGGCGATCTCAGCCAGGCGCAGCGGGATCGGGTCATGAAAAAGTTTCGCCAAGGTGAGATCGAGCTCTTGGTGGCCACCGATGTGGCGGCACGCGGACTGGACGTGGAAAACGTGACCCACGTCATCAATTACGACATGCCGCAGGACCCGGAGTCGTACGTCCACCGGATCGGCCGCACAGGACGCGCCGGCAAGCGCGGATTGGCCATCACGCTGGTGACGCCGCGCGAGTTCAAGCTGCTCAAGCAGATTGAGCGTGAGACCGGTGCGAAGATGACGGCGCGGGACGTCCCATCGCTCGCGGACGTGGCGGAACGGCAAGCCGAGATGTGGCGCAACCGGATTGTGGAGGCCATTCAAGAGGGAGGTCTCGGCCACTACCGGGCCATCCTCGGCAACATCGTCGACGAGTACGACCCCATCGACATCGCGTGCGCGCTGCTCAAAATTGCGTCTTCCGGCGAATTGGAGGCGTCGGAGCAAGCCGACTACGACTTCGGCGACACCGGGGCGACGCCGGGGATGGTGCGTTTCTTCGTCAATATCGGGCGCAGCAACCGGATCAGCCCGGCGGATCTCGTCCGCACCATCGCCGAGGAAGCGGGGGTGCCCGGCCAAGCCATCGGGAAGATCGATATTTTCGACCGGTTCACGTTCGTCGAGGTGGAGCAAGAATCGGCGCCTTTTGTATACGAAGCGCTGCGCCAGAGCCGGATCAACGGCGCTCGGGTCAACCTGGAGCCGGCCAAGCCGCGCACGCGCGCGCGTTGACGGGCAACGCGCTGTACGGACGCAGCGCTTCGGATTCGGGGCATCAGATTGGGTCACCGCCGCGGCAAGCCGCGGCGGTTTTGTGTCCCGGGAAGCGAACACATGTTTGCGCGATGGATACGAATTGATACAATGGAAAGCAGGAAAGGACGTTGGACGAGCCGAATGGCTGATGTGTACGGATGTTTGAACCATGGGAGGATGCTGCACGATGATGAACGACCGGCGCGCTGCTCTGGACCAAGCCTTGAAGCAGATTGAGCGTCAATTTGGCAAAGGTTCTATCATGCGCCTGGGTGAAGCCGCGTCGATGAGCGTTGAGACCATCCCGACCGGCTGCATCGCCCTCGACATCGCCCTCGGCGTCGGCGGGTTGCCGCGCGGCCGGGTGGTCGAAATTTACGGCCCGGAATCGTCAGGCAAGACGACGGTGGCCCTGCACTGCATCGCGGAAGTGCAAAAGCGTGGCGGACAAGCCGCGTTCATCGACGCGGAGCACGCCTTGGACCCGCTGTACGCCAGCCGCGTGGGTGTGAACATCGACGAGTTGCTGATCTCGCAGCCGGATACTGGAGAACAAGCGCTGGAGATCGCGGAGGCGCTGGTGCGCAGCGGCGCGGTCGACATCATCGTCGTCGACTCGGTGGCTGCCCTGGTGCCCAAGAGCGAATTGGAAGGGGATATGGGGGATTCCCACGTCGGGCTGCAGGCGCGGTTGATGTCGCAAGCGTTGCGCAAGTTGGCCGGCGCCATCGGCAAATCGAAGACCATTGCCATCTTTATCAACCAAATTCGCGAAAAGGTCGGCGTGATGTTCGGCAACCCGGAGACCACGACCGGCGGCCGGGCGCTCAAGTTCTATTCCACCATCCGCTTGGAGGTGCGTCGTGCCGAGGCGTTGAAGCAGGGCAACGAGATCGTCGGCAGCAGGGTACGGATCAAGGTGGTCAAGAACAAGGTGGCCCCGCCATTCAAGCAGGTGGATGTCGACCTGATGTTCGGCGAAGGATTCTCGCGGGAAGGAAGCCTCATCGACCTCGGTGTCGAGATCGACATCATTCAGAAGAGCGGCGCATGGTATGCGTTCCGTGACGAACGGCTCGGCCAAGGCCGGGAGAATGCGAAGCAGTTTTTGAAGGAACATCCTGAAATCGCGGATCAGATTGAGGAGGAGATCCGCGCCCACTTCAACGTCGCGGCGGCCAAGTTGTCGATTGGTGCGGCGGAGGACGACGAGGAGGAGGCCTTCACGTTTGATGAATGAACAGCCGGTCGTCATCACGGGGCGCACCGGCGTGCCTGGCCGTGCCGATTGGTTACGTATTGAGCTTTCGAACGGCGAGGCGTTGGAGGTCCCGCTTGCGAGTTGGCTGGACCGAGGTCTGCGCCTGGGCCAGGCGGTGACCCCGGATTTGCTGCAGGCGTTGGCAGAAGATGCGGCGGAGGCAAAAGCGTATCAGCAGGCGCTCGCTTACCTGCAACGGAGAGACCGAACGGCGCAGGAGGTCCGTCGCTTCTTGCAACGAAAAAACGTTCCCGCGCCCGTGGCGGCCTCGGTGTTGCAACGCTTGCAGGCTGCCGGTTGGGTGGACGACGCGCGTTTTGTGCTCCGTTTTTGGGAGATGCACCGGGAGCAGATGAGCCGGCAGGAGATGCGGTGGCGGTTGCGGCAACGCGGTGCGGCGTCGTCGCTCATCGACACGGTGTTGGCGGGGAACGCGCCGGGTGCAGCAGACGGAGAAACAAGGGGTTCGGATGTGGAGAACAGCGAGCGGTCGGCCGCGCTCCGTCTGGCGGAAAAGTACTGGCGGACGCACGCTTCTCTGCCGTGGCTGCGGCGGAGGGAACGCTTGTCCGCGTGGTTGTACCGGCGGGGTTTCCCCGCCGCCGTCGTCCAAGACGCGGTGCGGGCGGTGGCGGTGCCGGAAGCAGGCGAGGAATGCGGACCAAAGCCGTAGCGTGAGGGCATCCACGAGCAAGGCGCGCTCCGTGCGTGTTTTTTATGATATTTTCATTTCATTTCTCCTCTTTGTTTTACATTTCCTCTCTGCGCATGGCGCACGCAGCGAATCCCGCGGTCGTCTCGGTGTCCGGCGGCGTGCGTTGCGTCAGCCACCTTTCCTTGACAAGGTTTGGTACCGAAAGCTACAATGGAAACGCGTATCGTTTGCGGCCTCTAGCTCGAACCGGTGGCACTTGCGGGTATACCTTCTGGCGTGTTCACACGGGAGAGCAAGGAGGCAATCGCAAGCATGACGCTTGTTGAATGGATTGTGTTGGCGCTGGTTGTGTTGGTGGCGCTGTCGGTCGGTTTCGGCGGCGGGTACTACGTACGCCGTTCGCTTGCGGAGGCGAAGATTGGCGCGGCCGAAGCGAAGGCCTTAGAGATCCTGGAAGCTGCGCAGCGGGACATCGAGGCGAAGCAGAAAGAGGCGCTGTTGGAAGCCAAAGAGGAAGCTCACCGCATCCGACAAGAGGCGGAGCGGGAGATCCGGGAGCGCCGGGCCGAGTTGCAAAAGCTGGAGCGCCGGGTTCTCCAAAAAGAGGAAGTACTGGACCGGAAATTGGAAGCCGTCGACCGCAAGGCGGAAGCCCTGCGCGAGCGGGAGCAGGAGATTGAACAATTGCGGGCGGAGATCAGCGAATTGCACGCCCAACAAGTGCGGGAGTTGGAGCGGATCTCCGGGTTGACCCGGGAGAGCGCCCGGGAAATCATCCTGGCCAACGTCGAACGGGAAAGCCGTCATGACGCCGCCCTGCTCATGAAGGAGATTGAGCAGGAAGCCAGGATGGAGGCGAACAAGCGGGCCCGCGACATCATCGCGACGGCCATTCAGCGGTGTGCGGCAGACCATGCTGCGGAGATCACGGTGTCCGTGGTGAATCTGCCGAATGACGAGATGAAGGGTCGCATCATCGGACGCGAGGGTCGAAACATCCGAACGCTGGAGACGCTGACGGGGGTGGATCTCATCATCGACGATACCCCGGAAGCGGTCATCCTGTCTGGGTTTGACCCGATTCGCCGCGAGATCGCCCGCTTGGCGCTGGAGCGGTTGGTGGCGGACGGACGCATCCATCCGGCGCGCATCGAAGAGATGGTGGAGAAGTCCCGGCGCGATATCGAGGAACTGATTCGCGAAGAGGGCGAGCAGGCGACGTTGGAGACAGGCGTTCATGGCCTGCATCCGGACTTGATCCGTTTGCTCGGGCGCTTGAAGTTCCGCACCAGCTACGGACAGAACGTCTTGAAGCACTCCATCGAGGTGGCGAACCTCGCGGGATTGATGGCGGCGGAACTCGGTCTCGACGTCGCCCTCGCCAAACGCGGCGGTCTGCTGCATGATATCGGGAAAGCCGTCACACACGAGGTGGAGGGCTCGCACGTCGAAATCGGCGTCGACCTGGCGAAGCGGTACAAGGAACACCCGGTGGTGATCAACGCCATCGCCGCGCACCACGGCGACGTCGAGTTCACCTCTCCCATCTCCGTGATTGTGGCCGCGGCGGACGCCATCTCGGCGGCGCGTCCCGGTGCGCGGCGAGAGACGTTGGAGGTCTACTTACGACGCCTGGAGAAGCTGGAGGCGATTGCCGAGGCGTTCGAGGGTGTGGAGAAGTCGTACGCCATTCAAGCCGGTCGCGAGATCCGCATCATTGTGAAACCTGAACTGGTCGACGATGCGGAGTCGGTGCGCATGGCGAAGGAGATCTCGAAGAAGATTCAGAGTGAGTTGGACTACCCTGGTCAAATCAAGGTGACCGTGATTCGGGAGACGAGAGCCGTCGAATACGCAAAATAGAGTAGCCGCGATGGCTACTCTATTTTTTACCGCGGACTGTCTGTGCCAAGAAGCGGTCAGAGGAGAAACGGCCTTGAAACTGCTATTTATCGGGGACATTGTGGGCGTGCCGGGTTGCCAGTATGTGCGCGAGGTATTGCCGGGTTTGCTGCGCGCGTTCAACCCAGATCTGGTGGTGGCCAACGCGGAGAACGCCGCGAACGGGAAGGGTTTGACGCGGAAGGCGGCTGAGCAGTTGTTCGACGCCGGCGTCGAAATCCTGACCTTGGGAAATCACGCCTGGGACCACAAAGACATCTTCACGTTCATCGACGAGGATCGGCGCATCATTCGACCCGCCAACTACCCGGAGGGAACACCCGGCTCAGGATACACGGTCTGCACCGTCCGCTCGCGGCCTGTGCTCATCGTCAACCTCATGGGCCGCACGTTCATGCAATCATTGGACTGCCCGTTCCGGGAAGTCGATCGCATCCTCGCGCTTCACCCGCACATTCATCACATCGTGGTCGACATGCACGCAGAGACGACTTCCGAAAAGTTGGCCATGGGATGGTACTTGGACGGACGCGCTTCGTTGGTGGTGGGGACGCATACGCATGTCCCGACGGCAGACGAGCGCGTCCTGCCCGGGGGAACGGCGTACATCACGGATGTCGGCATGGTCGGGCCGAGCGACGGGATCCTCGGCATCGACCGGGAGACGGTGATCCGCCGGTTCATCACGCAGTTGCCGAGCAAGTTTGCGGTGGCCAACGGCCCGCGCCAGTTTTGCGCGGTTCTGGTGGAACTCGACGACGCAACCGGCCGGGCGCGCTCGATTGAACGCGTGTACATCGCGGAGCAAACGCCTGCTCCAGGTGTTCAGGCGCGCCGCCGTGATCGCGATGTGTCGTCTTCCTTACAGGAATAGTCGCACGAGCGGCGAATATCGATATAATGTCCCAGTCCCGAGGTGAACGAGGAGGTCGTCGGTGCGTGGATGTGTTAAAGGTTTCTGCTAAGTCGAATCCGAATTCGGTAGCCGGGGCGCTGGCAGGTGTATTGAGGGAGCACGGCATTGCGGAAATTCAAGCCATCGGGGCGGGCGCGCTCAACCAAGCGGTAAAGGCGGTGGCCATCGCGCGCGGGTTCGTCGCGCCCAGTGGGGTGGACCTCGTTTGCATCCCGGCCTTCACCGACATCATGATCGACGGTGAGGAACGGACAGCCATCAAATTGATTGTCGAGCCGCGGTGAAGGTCGGTCGCATGGATCCTTGGTGAGCCTCCTGCCGGAAGGCGCCGCGGACGATGACGGCTCGTGCCACGTCGGCAGGAGGTTCTAGCGGAGGGCGAGGGCGGTGTACGCTGTGGCGGACGCGCATGTGGACGCGCTGTGGCGAATGGTCACCGCGGGTGGTGACTTAGAACCTGCGTTGGCGTCCAGCCCGGAGCGGCTGCGTCAGGGCGGGGTCGCCCTGCAGGTGTTCGCCCTCTACGCCTCGGCCGGACTGCCGCCGCACGCGCAGTGGGACCAGGTCCTCGAGGAATTGGATTATTACTACGCCGCGTTCGTGGCGCAGGCGGGCGTCACGCCGGTGGTTTCCGCCGCAGACCTGTCAGCCGGCGCCAAGACAGGTTTACGCGGCGTCCTCGCGCTGGAAGGGGCCGGTTGCCTCGCAGGCCAGACCTGGCGTCTGCGCACATTGCACCGCTTGGGCGTCCGCGGCCTCGGGTTGACATGGAACTGGGCCAACGACCTGGCCGACGGTTGCCTGGAAGCGCGTGGCGCAGGGCTTACGTCCCGCGGCCGGGAGGTCATACGCGAGGCGCGGCGGCTCGGGATGTGGGTGGACCTTGCGCATCTGTCGGAAGCCGGCATCCGCGATGTGTTTCGCATGCTGGACGGACCTGTGATGGCATCGCACGCCAACGCGCGCAGCGTGCATCCGCACCCGCGGAATCTGACCGACGACGTGCTGCGCGAGGTGTTTGCCCGCGGCGGGTTTGTGGGTGTGACGTTTGAAGCAAGCTTCGTCACAGCGGAACGGTCCCCGGGACCTGCTGCCCTGTTTCGCCACATCGACCATATGCTGTCCTTGGGCGGAGAGGACAACGTGGGTTTTGGTTCTGATTTCGACGGCCTCTCCCGTCCGCTTCCCGGCCTTGCCACCGCGGCCGACTACGCAGCGTTCGCCCGTCAAATCGCGGCGCGCTACGGCCATGCGCTCGCCGAAAAACTGCTCATCGGCAACCTCATGCGTTTCCTCCGCTCAGCTCTGCCCTCCGCCGATCTCCGCGACTCGTCCTCCCCTTGATACACCCTCGGCCACCCGCGGCACGGTCGTGCCGCCACGGCGTCCGCCGTCTCCGGCTTCGTCAGCCGAGCCCATTTTCAGCATCCCGCAAAAGACAGGATAACCGCCCGGGAGCCGGCGGCATACGATGAGGCGTAAGTGCATCCGGCATCCACCTGACCGCTCCCCGTCGCGGCATGGTTTTGGCTTGGCGGATGTACAGTGAAACGCCTTCCGGTCCGGCGTGCAGGCAAAGAGGTGGCTCACGCCGGTCAAGGGATCAAGCAAGGAGGTTGCCGCATGGTGCTCTCGAGCAAGGATCTCCACTACCGCGAAATCGTGGCGAACGCGGTGTGCGGCCGCGGCAGCAAGTATTCTCAGACCACCTACACGTTGCGCCCGGCCAACCGGCCGAGCACAATCGGCGGGTGCTGGGTGATGAACCACACCTGCGAGGCGGAACTGGTCGGAGACTACGTGGAGGTGCGCGGCCGCTTCGACATCAATGTATGGTATTCGTACAACGGGAACTCAGAGACGGCGGTTGCGAAGGACACGGTGTCGTACGTCGAACAGATTGCCCTGCGGGAATTGGATGTCCACGCGGCACGCGACACGCGGCAGGTGGAGGTGCGCGTGTTGCAGAGCCCGAATTGCATCGACGCCACCATCACGGGCAATGGATCCGAAATCCTGGTCAAAGTTGAAAAAGAGTTGGGGGTCGAGGTGCTCGGCCAGACCAAGCTGTGTGTCGTCACGTATGACGTGGCGGACAAAAAAGGAGAGGAGTACGGGGAGGAAGACGACCTTTTGCTCGAAGAGGCCGAGGTGGAGGGTTGACCGTTCGCAGCGGCACCATCCGGTTGTGGCGATGGGGCGGATGACGCCCCATTTTGCCGTTTCGCACGCGGCGGGTGAAAGGATGAAGCGAACGTGATGGTCGAGGTTGTGGTCGATCCGGTGTTGACAGGAAGGGAGGCGCGGCTCGATGGACAAGCTGCGGCCAAGATACCGAAGTGGCTGACGTTTGCCGGGCGGACGGCGGAAATTGATTGCGCGCGCGCACCGGCCGCACCCATCGCGCCCCGGGCAGCCTTCCCCGTCTCCTCGGGCAGAGAAATGGATGCAGCGACGCCACGGCTCTTCATCAGCCCGGCCGTCGGCGCGGCGTTGGGGGTACCTGCACGCTTGCGTCTGCGGACGAGGACGGACGGCACGGGCTGGCAACTCGGTCCGTGTTTTGGCATCTACGCCTGTCCCTCTCCTTCGCCAGGCCGCTTGTTCGGAGAACAGACCCGCATGTTTCAAGATCTCGCCGTCCTCTCCGCAGCGCGCGGCATCGATCTGGTCGTGGTGGGGCCAGGTTTTTCCCAGCTACGGCGTGGTTGGCGGTTCGACCCGGAGCAGGGGGTTTGGCATGAGTCCGTGGTCGGATTGCCAGACCTGGTGATCCGACGCGCCGGGGTGTTTCCTTGCCACGTACGCCGTTTGGCCCGGAAGGAACTGTCCTGTCTGCGCCGGGCTGGCCGTCTGCACACATTGCCGTGGCGTTGCAGCGACAAGTGGTACTTGCAGCGGTGGCTCAGGTCCCTGCCTGACTTGGCTCCGTATCTGCTCCCCGCAACGCGGACCCGGGATGCGGAGGAGGTGTACCGCCTCGTCCATGTCTGGCGCGACGTGTATGTCAAGCCGGTGCACGGGTCGCAAGGGCGATCCATCGTCCGTCTCTCCGTGCATCGGGACGGGGTTTTGGCCCGATGGCACGGCCGTTGCGGACGGGGCGCACGCACGGTTTCCCTTCTGCCCCGTGCACACCTTTTGCGCACCCGGCGCGACGTCCGCCGGTTTTTCCGTGCCATGGGGTTGGGAACATGCCTCGTGCAGCAGACGTTCCTGTTGCCGCGGACGGAGGACGGGCGTCCGTTCGACTTCCGATGGTTGGTGCAGCAAACGGGGACACGATGGGTGGTGGCGGCGCGCGTGGCGCGGGTCGGTCTGCCCGGCGCGGTGACGACGAACATCCACACCGGAGCGCAGGCAAAAGACGCGGAGGTCCTCCTTCAGGCACGGTGGGGTCATGATGCATCGCGCCTGCGCACGGCGTTGGATGAGGTGGCATTGACCACGGCGGAGCGGTTGGCGGTCGCGTTCGGTCCGTTTGCCGAGGTGGGGATTGACCTCGCGGTCGCGCCGGACGGGCGGATCGCCTTGTTTGAAGTGAATCCGACACCCGGTAGGCGCATGCTCAGATCGCTCGCGGGCGACGTGCGGACGATGTCACTCGCGTACTTGCTTGAATATGTTAGCAGGGCGACTGGGTTCATCGATCCGTGACCGAGCGCCACAACCAGAGCGCGTTCGCGAGCGAAAGGGGATGCCCGCATGGAGGTCACGCGCGCCTTGAAGTTGTCCGTCTTCGCCCATGGGGTGTCGATGATCCGGCTCCATCCGCAGCTGTGTGCGCGGCTCTCCGTGGGAGAGGGGGAACGGGCGGAATGCACGTTCGGGCGCCTTTCGGCCCAGGCTCCCGTGTGGGCGGATCCGGCGCTCCCCGCCGACACCGTCGCCGTCAGCACGCCCTTGGCGGACCGCCTGTTGCTGCGTGACGTCGCGGCGCGCGTCCGCGTTTGGCCCTCGGGCCGGAAGTTCCACATCGGCCCGACCGTAGGGGTCTTGAGCAACCCGCGCTGGATTGAGAAACAAAAGAGGTACGCTCCTTCGCCTTTGGCTCTGGCGCTGGAACGGTTGGCGGATGCAGCGGACCGAATCGGCGCCTTGGCGTACGTGTTTCGCATGCGGGACGTCGATTGGGAAGGCCAGCGTGTGCACGCGTTCGTGCGCACGACGCGCGGGGCGTGGACGCGAATGTGGTTGCCGTTGCCCGACGTGGTCTACGACCAGGTGGTGTCGCGCCGCCTGGAACAGGATGCGAACTACCAACGAGACAGGGCGCGCTTGGCGCGCCTGTATCAAGACAAGATGTTCAACGCCGGCTTTTTCGACAAGTGGCAGGTGTACGAGTGGCTCGCACAGGACGTACGCCTACGCCGCCACATCCCGTCCACCATACGCTATCAGCAGGCCGACAGAGCGGCCCGGTTCTTGGCGAAACATTCCGTTGTCTTCGCCAAACCTGCTCACGGCAGTTTAGGGCTTGGCATCGTCCGCTTCGTACGGCAACCGGACGGGACGTGGATCTGCGAGGTCAAACGCAAGCAGAAGCCGCCGTGGCGTGTGCAAGCAGACCACGCGCTTGCTGCTATACAGCAATTGCGGCCGCGCCTCGAGGCGCGGCCGTACATCCTGCAACAGGGCATCGACCTGGCACGCACCGGGGACCGCCCGTTCGACATCCGGATTGTTCTCCAGCGGGACGGCACCGGTGCGTGGCGGCGCACCAAGATGTTCGCCCGCATCGCCGGTCCGGGCGAGTTCACGTCCAACCTCAGCAGCGGCGGCCAGGCGCTGCCCGTTCCTGTCTTACTGAGTACGGTCTTTCCCGCCTCCGCAGTCCGAAGCAGGTGCATGAGGCAGATCCGCCGTGTGGCCCGCCTCGTCGCGGAAGCCATGGAACGGGGGGCCGGGCAAACGTTCGGCGAGCTCGGGATTGACATCGGGATTGATACGACGGGCAAAGCTTGGGTGATTGAGGTCAACTCCAAGCCGTGGAAGTCTCCGTCCACCGGCAAGGGGCGCCCCGAACTGGTGGAAATGGCGTTTCGCAGACCAATGGAGTACGCCGTGTACCTGGCAACACGGCAGTAGGCGGTGTCTGGGAAAGGAGATGTCGCTTGTGGCTTTCTACCTGCTGCACGCGAACCAACCGTCTGCCAGACGGCTGATCCGGCGCGTGCCGCGCCTCTGCAACTACCGAGCGAGCAACGCCATCACGGAGTCGGACGTCGTGTTGCGGTGGGGACCTGCGGTGGAAAGCGATCCGGTGGCGGCGCGGGTGCTCAACGCCCGCCGCGCTGTGGAGCGCACGGTCTCTCGTGTGTACATGGGGAAGCTGCTGCGCCGGGCGGGCATCCGTTTCCCGACGCGCGAGCAACTGGCGGATCCCACGCACGCACCCACCCGGTTTGTGCGCCACTTTCGGATCCCGGTGTTCGACTTGCAGCCCATCGCCTGTTTTCAAGCGGAGGCAGAGCCGCTGTGGCTGAACCGGCGCATTCAGCGCGTGTCCGAGACGTTTACGGAAGTCGCGCTCGACGACGATCCGGCGGCCGTCCGGGCGAAGCGGTTGGCGGTGCGCGCCCTGCATGCGCTGGGGCTGGATTTCGGATTGGTCAGCATGGGGATGAACGCCCAGGGGTTTCTGTATGTCGTGGACGTGACGCCAAGCCCGGTGCTCGAAGGACGTTTGCTTGAACTGTTTGCGGAGGCGGTCGAACAGTTCATCACGCGCGAGGAAATGCTGGCCCGCGACGGATTTGGGCCGGTGCGGATGGGTGCGGACATCGAGCTGATGCTGCGCAATGCCCAAGGGAAGATGGTATTGGCCAGCAAGTTCCTGCCCCGGAAAGGGAGGGTGGGATGTGACGATCGCAGCGTCCGCTACGACGGGCAGCGCCTGCCGTTGATGGAACTTCGCCCCGACCCGGACACCAACCCGCTCGTGCTGTTGGAAAACCTGCGGCAGACGATGGTCGAGGCGGCTTCTGCCATCAACCGCAGCCAGATTGAGTGGCGTGCCGGCAGTTCCCCGTTCCGTCCGTACACGACAGGCGGACATCTTCACTTCTCCGGGGTACCCCTTTCCAGCCATTTGGTCCGCGTGCTGGACAACTACGTGGGGTTGCCGCTGATGATGGTCGAGAACCATGCGACCGCCCGCCAACGTCGCCCTCGTTACGGGTTTCTCGGCGACGTGCGGATGAAGAAGCACGGCGGCTTCGAGTACCGCACGCCGGCCAGCTTCGTCGTCGATCCGGATATCACGGCGGCGGCGTTGTGCTTGGCGCACCTGGTGGTATCCCACCATCGGACGCTGCCTGTATGGGACATCTACGAACCGAGCCTGCAGGCCGCGTTTTACGACGGAGACCCGCGCCCGCTGTGGCCGGTGTTTGAGCGCACGGCTGCAGCCGTGCGCAGCCTGCCGGGCTACGAACGGTACCGGGACCACATCGAACCTCTCTACCGCATGATTGAAGCGGGCGCGACGTGGAACGAGGACGTGGACGTTCGCGCCGTCTGGAACATTCCCGTCGTGCGCGCCGCTTCGGCGCGGTCGCATCCGGCGCGGTCGCATCCGGCGCGGCTCGGCCTGACCATCCAAGGGTAAGGAGGGGCTTTGCGTGATGCGGACAAGGGCAGCGCGCCGGGGGGCGCACGCAGA
Source organism: Paenalicyclobacillus cellulosilyticus (assembly GCF_014647315.1). Lineage (GTDB taxonomy): Bacteria > Bacillota > Bacilli > Alicyclobacillales > Alicyclobacillaceae > Alicyclobacillus_J > Alicyclobacillus_J cellulosilyticus. The sequence goes on along the minus strand of NZ_BMOY01000015.1, from coordinate 16,775 downwards.
ACTCATCTGGTACCAGAGCGGGGAGCACATCCAGATGACGGTGCGGATGGCTTCCTCGCCAGCCGGCATGGATGCGGCGTGGGTCCGGGTGGGAAACCTGCAGGTTCCGTTGACGACCGCCCGGTTGCCCGGCCCATGTGTGTACCGGCATCCTGTCCGGATTTGGCACACCAAAGCGGGATGGGAGACGGGGCCCGTCTTCGCGGTCCTGGTGGGACCGGGCGGAAGGGGGTTTACCGGCAACCGGGCGGATCTGCGCGATTTGCAGCGCACAGCGCGCAAACGGCACGCATTTCTCTATGTGTTGCCCTTGGACGCGGTCGATGACCAACCGACCTGGACGGGATACGTGCGGATCGGCGATCGTAAATGGATTCCGTTGCCATGCCCTCATCCGCAAGCGGTGTACAATCGTGTCCCGACACGGGACGGGGAACGGACGCCCTGGATGGCTCATGCCCGGACCCGGTTTTGCGCCTTGCACATCCCGATGTTCAATCCAGGCTACTTCAACAAGGCGGAGATATACCGCATCGTCGCGGACAGCCCGCTGTCGTCGCACCTGCCGGAAACGGTGACGAGGCCCAGCCGGACGGCCTTCACGGCCATGCTGCGCCGCCACGGGGCGGTGTACCTGAAGCCGGTCGGCGGCAGCCTGGGACACGGGATCATCCTGGTGGCGCGCGAACCAAGCGGCTTTCGTGTCTGTGCGCTCCGTCACGGCACGTGCCGTGCCCGCGCAGGATTAACGGCTGCGGAAGCGTGGCAGGCGGTGCGGACGGAACGCCTGCGCGCGCCGTACGTCGCACAGGCCGCCAAACGGTTGATCGCTTGGCAAGGCCGCCCCTGCGACGTCCGCCTCTTGGTGCAAAAGCGCGCCGGCTCGTGGCGGGTGGTGGGCAAAGGGGTGCGTGTGTCCGGGCCGGGTGCCATCACCACGCACGTCCCGAACGGCGGTTCCATCGCGGACACACGAAAGGTGCTGTCGGCGGCGTTTCCAGGGCGGGCAGACGACTTGGCGCGCGAGATCGACCACCTCGCGGTCCGCATGGCGGAGGTGATCGACCGCGCGTACAGCGGCCAGTTGGGTGAAATGTCGATGGACATCGGGATCGACGTCGAGGGAAAACTGTGGTTCTTCGAAGCGAACGCCAAGCCAATGCGGTTTGACGAACCGGAGATCCGCCGGCGTGCTGTGCAAGGCGTCTTGGACCACTTGGAAGAACTGGCATTCGGCGCAGGATGAGGACGGCCGCGTTGCAGCAGGGATGGCCCGGCATCCTTCCAGGCCGCGCCGGCTCAGGGCAACGGGACTTCACCGGGTATGGCTTCGTCGTCGACGAGCGGCCACGGCAACAGGAACCAGCGCTGGCCGCGACGGGCTTCCAGCACGGCGTGCAGAGGCACGTACCTCCACTCTCCGGCATACACCAATCCGGCACCGTGCTCCCTCAACACCTGGTGCAGTTGTCCAAGATGCTCCGCCACCTGACGGCGGTCCGGTGAAACGACCGGGCCTTCCATCGTCGTTCCGCCGAGCAGGGTGAGGCGAAACGTCGGCACCTGGCGTTTGTGCGACATGGGCATCTCCCCTTTCGTGCAGGACCGCGGCGGTGCGCATGCGCGAGGCGTCACCGGAAAATCCCGCAAGCAGCGGACGCCATCATGCGCCGCAGGCTGTCCATCGTCTATAATAGTAAAGTGCACTCCGGTGTGCCGGCGAGAAAGGTGGGAAACCGTGTGGAAAATCGGATCACCCTGTTGCGGCAAGGACGCTTGCAGCCAGGCCAAGGCCTGGTGTTCGGCACGCATCGACCGCATCCAGTGGAGCGCATCCACTTCGATATAGATCAGTACGTGGCGGCGTACCGCGTGGGACGCAAGCCGGACGGCAGCCCGTACCGTTATCATATCAGGACGTACGGGTGCCAGATGAACGAACACGACACCGAGGTGATGGCCGGGCTCCTCGAGGCCATGGGGTATGAGGCGACCGATGCGGTCGAGGAGGCCGATTTCATCCTCTTCAATACCTGCGCCGTGCGGGAAAACGCGGAGGATAAGGTGTTCGGTGAAATCGGCCGCTTGCGCCCGCTCAAGATGCAGAACCCCCAGCTTTTGCTCGGGTTGTGCGGCTGCATGGCCCAAGAGCAAGGCGTGCAGCGGTTGGTCAGGGAGAAGTTCCCTTGGGTCGATCTCGTCTTCGGCACCCACAACATCCACCGCCTGCCGGAGTTGCTCACCCGCGCCCGGGAGAGCCAGGAGACGGTGATGGAGGTCTGGGACCGGGCGGCGATGACCATCGAGGATATGCCGAAGGTGCGCAAGGACCGTGTGCGGGCATGGGTGAACATTCAATACGGCTGCAACAAGTTCTGCACCTACTGCATCGTTCCGTACACGCGCGGCGCCGAGCGCAGCCGCCTGCCGGAGGACGTGGTACGCGAGGTGGAGGCGCTCGCGGCGGAAGGCTATCGGGAGGTCACGCTGCTCGGCCAGAACGTCAATGATTACGGGATTGACATCGGGGTCACGTTTGCCGACCTTTTGCGCCGTATCAACCGGGTGCCAGGCATTGAACGGATCCGGTTTACGACCAGCAATCCGTGGAACTTCACCGATGACCTCATCGCGGCCATCGCCGAGTGCGAGCACGTGGTCGAACACATCCATCTGCCGGTGCAGTCGGGGAACTCGCAGATCCTCAAACGGATGAACCGCACGCACACGCGGGAGTTCTACCTGGCGTTGGTGGACAAGATCCGCCGCGCCATCCCCGGCGTGAGTTTGACGACCGACATCATCGTCGGCTTCCCCGGCGAGACGGAGGCGCAGTTCCAAGACACGCTGAGCCTGGTACGCGAGGTGGAGTTCGACAACGCATTCACGTTCATCTATTCGCCGCGGGAAAACACGCCGGCGGCAAACTTTCCGGACGATGTGCCGCTTGAGGAGAAGAAGGACCGCCTGCGCCGGCTCAACGAACTGCAGGCGGAGATCAGTCTGCGCCGCAACCAACAGTTGGCCGGCCGGACCGTCGAGGTGTTGGTGGAAGGGGAGAGCAAGACCAACCGCCATGTGTTCGCCGGCCGCACCCGCACCAACAAATTGGTGTTGTTCCAGGGGGAAAAGCGGTTCGTCGGTCAACTCCTCCCCGTGAAAGTGACGGAAGCCCAGACATGGCTGCTCAAGGGCGAGTTGGTCCGCGAGGAGGTGGCGGTGTCATGACGGACGGTACGGCGCTCCATACCCCCCTCCCGCAGGCGGAAGCAGGTTGCGCCCACTGTGATCCGTGCAACCAGGCGCTGTACAAAGCGGATCAAATTGCCAGGCGGATCGGCACATCGGACGTGGCACAGCGCTACTGGCAGGCGCGGGAGAAGATGGAGCGCCATGAGGAAGCGCAGGCGTTGTTTGAAACGTTGAAGCTGAAGACGAACCAGAAGCTCATCCTCCAAGAGCGTTTGGGCGCGGACCACCCGAAAGTCATGCTGGTGCAGGTCGAGATCAGCGAGATTGAAGAGAAGCTCTACCAAATTCCGGTCGCCATGCAGTACAAAGAGGCGCAGGACGAGCTGAACGACCTGATGCAGAGCGTGGTCCAGGTCCTCCTGTCCCGCCTCGGCGACCATTTGCCTGTGGAGCCGGGCCCCCGCCAAGGATGCGGTCAGGGCCACGGCGGGCAAGGTTGCAGTTGCGGCAGGTCCTGAGTGGTCATCCTGGGATGCATGGACGAACGGGAGTGGATGACGCCTATGCCGTTGCATAGGCGTCATCCATTATGGGACAGCCCGGGTCTTGTGCCTGCGGCGGGAGGGAGGCGAAAGCGCGGCCATGTCGCTGACGCCGATGCTGCAACAGTACATGGAGTTGAAACAAGCGTACCCGGAAGCCTTGTTGTTGTTTCGGCTCGGGGACTTCTATGAGCTGTTTTTCGACGACGCCATGGTCGCCAGCCGTGCACTGGAGATCACGTTGACCAGCCGTGATGCGGGCAGTGCGGGGCGGATCCCGATGTGCGGTGTGCCGTACCACGCAGCGGATCAGTACATCGCCCGCCTGATCGATCAGGGCTATGTGGTCGCGGTTTGCGAACAGGTCGAAGACCCGAAGACGGCGAAAGGTTTGGTGAAGCGGGAAGTCGTCCGGGTCATCACGCCGGGGACGTTCTTGGCGGAAGACGGGACCCGCAACCGGTTTTTGGCGTCCGTCGTCGGCCGCGGCGGCGTATGGGGGGCCGGGTTCATCGATGTCGGCACGGGCGAGGTCTGGTACCTTGAACATGCGGACGAACAGATGCTGCGCGAACGGATGCGCGCGTGGCAACCGGCAGAGGTGCTGGTTTACGAAGGGGCGCAGCTTCCTGCCTGGTTGACGGCACAGGATGCGCCTTGGCGCCTGACGCGCCGGCCGGACACGTTCGCGGCGGAACAGGCGGCGGTGGAGGCCCTTTGCACGCAATACGGTGTCGCAAACCTGGTGCCGCTCGACCTGACACCCCATCCTGTGGCGGCACACGCCTTGGGGCTCGCGGTCATGTACATCCGGGAGACGCAGCGCGCCATCCTCCCGCACCTGCGCACGCCGAGGAACCTGCTGCGGGGGAAACACCTTGTGCTCGACGAGACGGCGGTGCGCAATCTGGAACTGCTTGAAACCGTCCGGACCAGGCAACGCAAAGGCTCGCTGTACGGGTTGCTCGACGAGACCGAGACGGCCATGGGATCGCGCCTGCTGCGCCGCTGGATTGAACGGCCGCTTTGCGACAAGTCGGCCATCGAGGCCCGCCTCGACGCCATCGCGTGGCTCGTCGACAACGCCCTCTTCCGGATGCGGCTGAAAGCCTCGCTGCACGGCGTCTACGACCTGGACCGGTTGTTGGGCAAGGTCGCATTCGGTTCAGCCAATCCGCGCGATCTGTTGGCCTTGGCGCATTCGGTCGCCGTCCTGCCGGACATCAGGGGCGTCCTGCAAGCTGCGGAAGGGGGTTGGCTGGCCGAGTTGGCGCAGAGTCTGCCTAATCTCGCCGACCTTACGGACGAGATCACCCGCACATTGGTGGACGATCCGCCCGTATCCCCGCGCGAGGGAGGGATCATCCGCCCGGGCGTCGATCCGTTGCTCGACCGCTTGCGCGACGGGCAGAGCCAAGGCGCCGAATGGCTGTTGGCGTTTGAACGCCAGGAGAGGGAGCGCACCGGCATCAAGTCGCTCAAGGTCGGCTACCACAAGGTGTTCGGGTATTTTATTGAGGTGTCGAAAGCCAATCTGCACCTGGTCCCTCCGGAGTACGAACGCAAGCAGACGCTCGCCAACGCGGAACGCTACACCGTGCCGGCGCTCAAAGCGGCCGAGGCGGAGATCCTCGACGCCAGGGAGCGGGCGCTCGCACGGGAGTACGAGTTGTTTTCGGCGTTGCGTGAACATGTGTTGGCCCGGCAGCGGGATATCCAGGCGGCGGCGGAAGCGTTGGCGTGCCTCGACGTCCTCACCGCATTGGCCACGGTGGCCGCACAGCGCCGTTATGTTCGCCCCGTCATCACCGAGGAGCGCGCCATCCGCATCCGAGCCGGACGGCATCCGGTCGTGGAAGCGATGGTCCCGGGGCGCTTCGTGCCCAACGATGTACAACTCGACGACGAGCAGCCGCTCATCCTCATCACGGGACCGAACATGGCGGGCAAAAGCACGTACATGCGCCAAACCGCACTCATCGCCATCATGGCGCACATGGGCAGCTTCGTCCCGGCGGAGGCGGCGGAGATTGGGCTCCTCGACCGGGTCTTTACGCGCATCGGGGCCTCGGACGACCTGTCCGCGGGCCAGAGCACATTCATGGTGGAGATGGTCGAACTGGCGCACATCCTGCGCCAGGCCACGGATCGGAGCTTGGTGTTGCTCGATGAGATTGGCCGCGGGACAAGCACGTACGACGGACTGTCCATCGCGGAAGCGGTGATGGAAGCGTTGCTGCAGCCGGGGCGTAACCCGTTGACGCTGTTCGCCAGCCACTACCACGAGCTGACGGAGGTGGTGGCAGAACTCCCGGGAGCCGCCAACTATTCTGTGCTCGTCGCGGAGGACGGGCAGGACATCACCTTTTTGCACACCGTGGTCCCTCGCCCGGCCGACAAGAGTTACGGGATCCAGGTCGCGAAGTTGGCTGGCATTCCGGCCGACGTCATCGCGCGGGCGCAGGCGTTGTTGGCGGTACGGGAAGGTAAGGCAAAGCTTGCAGCGGCAGACGGGCGCACGCGTGGTGCGGGTATGCCGGACGAAGCCGCGCTGCAGGCGTCGGAAGCCGCGCTGCAGGCGTCCGCCGCGCGGGAGTCTGTCACGCCGGCGTCTGCTGTACAAGCGTCCGCCGCGCAAGCTTCTGCGGAACGGGAAGGGAGCGCGTTGGCGTTGTTGCGGCGGTTGGCCGAGATGGATATCGAGCACATGACGCCGATCGCGGCCATCCACGTGTTGGCAGAACTGCGGGAAGCGGCGAGGAGCGTGTTGTGATGGGGCGCATCAGGGTGTTGCCGGAGGCGCTGGCGAACCTGATTGCGGCGGGGGAAGTCGTGGAACGGCCAGCCTCCTGTGTGAAGGAGTTGATAGAAAACAGCCTCGACGCAGGCGCGCGCAGCGTGCGGGTCTCCTTGGTGGACGGCGGGATTACCGGCATCGTCGTCCAAGACGACGGTTGCGGTATGGACGCGGAGGACGCCACCTTGGCGTTCGCGCGCCATGCGACGAGCAAGGTGCGTTCGGCGCGCGACCTGTACCACATCCGGACCCTCGGCTTTCGCGGCGAGGCGCTGGCGTCCATCGCGGCGGTGGCGGACGTGACCCTCAGGACGCGCGAGCCAGGCGCTGAGGCGGGCGTCGAAGTGCACGTCGCGGGCGGCGTGATCGATCCGCCGAAACCGGTCGGGATCCCGCCGGGCACACGGGTTGAGGTGCGTTCCTTGTTTTACAATACGCCGGCCCGGTTGAAGTACCTCAAGTCGGTGGCGGCGGAGCAGGCGCGCTGTGTCGAGGTCGTGCAGCGCGCAGCCGTCAGCCGCCCCGACGTCTCGTTCTGGTGCGAGGCCAACGGACATGTGGTGTTTCGGACGAGCGGCCGGGGTGACCTGCGCGAGGTGCTGTCGGTACTCTTCGGCGTCGGCGAGGCGCAGCAGTTCCTCGAGGTGCGCGCGGAGACAGCCGATTACCGCCTGTACGGCTACATCGGCCGCCCGGCGCAAGCACGGGCGCGGCGGGCGCAGGCGTATTGGACGGTCAACGGCCGGCCCATCCGCAGCCCGCTGTTGCACCAGGCGGTCGTCGACGGGTACGGCGGACGTTTGCTGGTGCAGCATCATCCCGTCTACGCGCTCGCCATCGACTTGGATGCCGCCTTGGTGGATGTGAACATCCATCCGCATAAAACCGAAGTGCGCTTCAGTGAGGAAGCGGACGTGTGCCGCATGGTTACGCGCGCGGTGCGGGAAGCGCTGGCGCAAGCCAACCTGGCGCCGGGTCTTGTGGCCTCGGTGCGTCCGCCGGCGCCGGAGGGACGCGCGGGACAGGAGGAGGCGGTTTTTTCGCCGCGGCTGTTCCACGGCGGAGACGCCGGAAGCGGGGGAGGCGCCGGGGCGCGGCGCCTCCATGATGCGCCGTTCGTCGTCCGCGAGGCGCGCGGTCGTTTGGCACTGGACGCCATGCGCCCCCCCAACGCAGAGGAGGAAGAAGCTCCGCAGCCGGCGGCCGCGGCGGACGCCGACCGATGGGCACCCCCCCATCCGACGGGCGAGCGTGACAGGGCTGAGGTAGCCACGGACGCCGCCCCGGTGACGGACCGTCCCCGGCTGATGCTGCGGCCCGTGGGGCAGGTGCTTGACACGTACATTGTCGCGCAGGACGGTGAGCACCTTTACATCATCGATCAACACGCTGCCCACGAACGGGTGTTGTTTGAGCGTTTCCGCGCCCGCTTGGCTGCCGAGACGGTTCGTACCGTCCCCCTCATCGTGCCTGTATCGCTCGGCGTCACGCCCGCGCAGGCGTCCTTGGTGTCCGCCCACGCCGGACTGTTGGCCCGGCTCGGCATCGTGATCGAAGAGCTTGGCGGTCAACATGTGGTGTTGCGGGAGGTGCCGGATGTATGGGAGGGATTGGACTACGTCCGGCTGGCGGAGGAGGTGGTCGCCGCGCTCGAAGAAGCGCAAGGAGCGAGCGACCTGCCGGGCACGTTGCGGCACGCGCTGGCGACCCGGGCTTGCAAAGCGGCGGTGAAAGCGCGTCAAACGCTCAACCGGGCGGAGATGGAGGCGCTCTGCGCGGCGCTCGCCGCAGCCGAAGACCCGTTTCATTGCCCGCACGGGCGTCCGGTGCTGTTGCGCATGTCTCAGCGCGATTTGGAGAAGGCATTTCGCCGCATCGTGTGAGCAGCACCATGTGAGCCGCATCGTGTGAGCACACGGCGGACGGCCTCTGTGGACGGGGTTCGCCGGCAGAAAGGGGGAAGGTCATGGAGGTGCGGACGAGCCCGGGGACACCGTCCCCTTGGCAGGGAGAGCGGGCCATCGTGACGACACCATGGCACGACACGCCGCAAGCTTGCGCGCACGCCCAAGCACTGGCGGCTTGGTTCGCTTGTGCATACGTGCCGCGGCGCCGCCGCAGCATCGCCCGCCTGTGCGAAGAAGAAGCGGCGAGCGTCGTGATCGTCGCGGAGACCATGCCGAAACTCTACCATGCGCGTGCGCCGGAGGAGCCGCTTTTTTTCCACCCAGGGACGGCGCAGACGCGCTTGGTCGCGGTTGACCGCGGGCAGGGGGACCGCCTGTTGCGGGTGGCCAGGGTGCGCCCGGGCGATGTGGTGGTCGATGCCACCCTCGGCCGGGGGCTGGACGCATTGGTGCTCGCCGCTGGCGTCGGTCCGCACGGGCGGGTCATCGGCCTGGAGTCGTCTTGGGCGTTGTACCGCCTGTTCGCTTACGCCAAGGCGCATCCAGGCGGTGCGTTTCCCCATCTGCGGGCGCTGTGGCCGCGGATTGAGCCCGTCTGGGCTGAGCACACGGCTTGGTTGGCGCGCCAGCCGGCGGACAGCGTCGACGTGGTCTATTTCGACCCCATGTTTCAACGGCCGCTTGTCGGCGGGACGAGCATCGACGCGGCCCGCGCGTTCACCAACCCGTCGCCGTTGGCCGCCGCGGCGTTTGCGGAGGCGCAGCGCGTCGCCCGCCGTTGTGTGGTGGTGAAGGAGCGCCCCCAATCCACCGTTTGGGAGCAGCTGGGCCTTGTACCCGACAAACCGCGCGCGCCGTTCGCCTTCGGCGTATGGTGGAAGGAGGCGGTGGAATGACGGCGGACGGTGGGACGCGCGGACCGGTGTTGTGCATCGTCGGACCGACGGCGACCGGCAAAAGCGATCTCGGTGTACGCATCGCCAAAGCGGTGGGCGGCGAGGTGGTTTCCGCTGACTCGATGCAGGTCTACAAAGGGATGGACATCGGGACGGCGAAGTTGACACCCGAACAGATGCAGGGGGTACCGCACCACCTGATCGACATCGTGGAACCCAGTCAGCGCTTCACCGTCGCCGAGTGGGTGACGTTGGCGGATACGGTCATCGCCCGCCTGCATGCGGAGGGAAAACTGCCGGTGGTGGTCGGTGGCACAGGCTTGTACATCCGCGCCATTGTGGAAGACCTCGATTTCGCCGCGAGCCCGGGTTCCGCCGCGGTGCGCGAGAAGTGGCGCCGCTTTGCGCAACAGCATGGCCCGTATGCGCTGCACGCCGCGCTCCACCGCGTGGATCCCGACGCGGCGGCCCGGTTGCACCCGCACGACGTGCGCCGCGTCATCCGCGCCCTCGAAGTGGCGGAACTGCGCGGACAGAAGTGGTCGGCAGGATACCGGTGGGCCATCCGCGGCGGGCGGTACGATGCCCGCCAGTTTGGCCTCATGATGCCGCGGGAAGCCTTGTACGCGCGGGTGGAAGCGCGGGTCGACCAGATGATGGCACAGGGTCTGCTGGAAGAGGTGCGTCGTCTGTTGGCGAGCGGCGTACCGCGCGATGCGACCGCGATGCAGGCCATTGGTTATAAGGAATTGGCGGCCCACTTGGCGGGAGAGATGACGCTGGCGGAAGCGGTCGCAGAGATCAAGCGGGCGACCAAACGGTTTGTCAAGCGGCAAGTTGCGTGGTTTCGCAGGGACCCCCGCATCACTTGGTTCGAGGTCGATCCGGTGCGGGGAATGGCTGAGGAAGACGTGGCGCGCATCTTGGCGGAGGCGCGGCAGATGACAGCAGGAATTCAGCGAATCGCCCGCGAATAGAACTTGGAATATGACCGAGAGTGGAGGCACAAGGCATGTCCAAACCGTCGGTGAACATCCAGGACGCGTTTCTCAACCAGGTGCGCAAGGACAAGGTGCCCGTGATTGTGTATCTGGTGAACGGGTTTCAAATCCGCGGCGTCGTCAAGGCGTTTGACAATTTCACGGTCCTCCTGGAATCGGATGGGAAACAACAGATGATCTACAAACACGCCATCTCCACATTCATCCCGTCACGAACGGTGCCGATTGTCTTTGAACCCGAACCGGAAACGTAAAAACCGCCGGCCGGGGCGTTGACAAATCGCCAAGGCATATGCTAAGTTATGTGCTGTCGCCGATGCGGTGCCAGCGTAGCTCAGCAGGTAGAGCAACTGACTTGTAATCAGTGGGTCGCAGGTTCGATTCCTGTCGCTGGCTCCAGGTTCGCGGAGGGGTACCAAAGTGGCCAACTGGGGCGGACTGTAAATCCGTTGCGTAATGCTTCGTAGGTTCGAATCCTACCCCCTCCACCACGATTCTGGGCCATGCTTGCACCCCGGTACCGCTCAGGTACCGGGGAGATGGCTCCGCGGAAGCGGCGGCCCGGGGGATGGGCCAGACAGGGGCGTAGTTCAGCTGGTAGAACGGCGGTCTCCAAAACCGCATGTCGTGGGTTCGAATCCTGCCGCCCCTGCCAACGCGGTGAGTATGGCGAAGTGGTTAACGCACCGGATTGTGGCTCCGGCATTCGTGGGTTCGATTCCCACTACTCACCCCACATGATTGGGGAGTAGCCAAGCGGTAAGGCAACGGACTTTGACTCCGTCATGCGTAGGTTCGAGTCCTACCTCCCCAGCCAATCCAGGCGCCCCTGGGTGAACACCTCAGCGTTCTGCGCTTGGATGCAAATGGATGTGCCCGTAGCTCAGTTGGATAGAGTGCTTGACTACGAATCAAGAGGTCGGGAGTTCGAATCTCTCCGGGCACACCATCGGAGCATAGCGCAGCTTGGTAGCGCGCCTGCCTTGGGAGCAGGAGGTCGTGGGTTCAAATCCCGCTGCTCCGACCAGCGAGGCGTTGTCAGAGAGATGCGGGGGTATAGCTCAGGGGGAGAGCACCTGCTTTGCACGCAGGGGGCCGTCGGTTCGAATCCGACTACCTCCACCAAGCCCGGTCGCTGGCGCTCGGACTCATCCGTGCGGTCCAACCGTTTCGGTGTGGTGAGCGTTCCTCGATAGCTCAGCGGTAGAGCATCCGGCTGTTAACCGGAGGGTCGTAGGTTCGAATCCTACTCGAGGAGCCAATAATGCTCCCATAGCTCAGTTGGCAGAGCGCATCCATGGTAAGGATGAGGTCACCAGTTCGAGCCTGGTTGGGAGCTCCAAACGTCATCATCCCAGCGCACGCGGACCGGGCCGGTGACCCCCAGGCGGCAGGGAGTGTCGAAGGAGCCGTTCGGGCGGTTAGCTCAGTTGGGAGAGCACCTGCCTTACAAGCAGGGGGTCAGCGGTTCGAGTCCGTTACCGCCCACCACATCGTGGAGTGATGGCCGAGTAGGTCGAAGGCGCTCGCCTGCTAAGCGAGTATACGCCCAAAAGGCGTATCGACGGTTCGAATCCGTCTCACTCCGCCATATCGTTGCCACGTGTTGGGCGTGGTGTGCTGGCCGCGTCTCACGAAGTCGAAGTTTCTTTTCAGAAGGCAAACAGCGTACAATCCCTTGGATCATGTTCTTTTTTCCGAAGAGATCCGTTTCGGACGGGTCTCTTTTTTTATGCCTCCTCTTCATTCCTCCCTGCACGTCCGCCCCTTTCTTTTGGGTGCATGGCGCCACCTGTTCTGGGAATCGTAGTATGTGGGTTCGCCGGTGCGGCGTGAACCCGCCTGACAGGGAGGTGTCGCCATGCCGGAGAGACCGGTGCAGGATGTTGTGCAGCAGGTGGAAGACAGACCGATCTCATCCAGTCTCGATGAAAACGTCCGCTTCATCGACGAATGGATTGGCGTCGGGAAGAGTTGGGACATCATCGCGAAGCCGTTCGCGTTTGCCGGCGTGCGTATGATGACGTACGTGACCAACGGGTTCTTCCTGACCATGAACATGGTGCTCGTACTGGAGGACGTGCACGCCCAGGTCAAGTCTTTCATCGAGGCACGGCACGGCCAGCCCTATACCTTGGAGGATCTGGTGGCGCATCTGAACACGCACGTGGCGTTCGTCCAGGTGCAGACCGTCCCGCGGATGCGCGACGCTGTGCGCTTCATCCTTTCCGGGCCGATGATTGTGTTCATGGATGGGTTCGACCAAGCCCTCATGATCGACACCCGCATCTATCCCATGCGCAGCATCGATACGCCGCGGGTCGAACACGTCATCCGCGGCAACTACGACAGCTTCACCGAAACCATGTTGATGAATACGGCGCTCATCCGCCGCCGCCTGCGCGACCCGAGGCTGCGCGTCGAATTGATGCAACTTGGGCGCCGTTCTCAGACCGACGTGTCGCTCGTCTATCTCGAGGACGTGGCAGACGAGAGACTGGTCGCAAAGGTTCGCGAGAAGTTGCAAACCGTGGAAACCGACAGCCTCGTTTTCGGTGAGCAGCAGGTGACCGACCTCATCGGCAAGGTTCGCTGGAACCCGTATCCTATCGTGCGCTACACCGAACGTCCGGACGTCGCGGTGACCGCCCTCTTGGAAGGCCATGTCGTGATTGTCGTCGATACCACGGCACAGGTGATCATCGCACCGGCGACGTTCTTTCAACACCTGCATCACCCGCAGGAGTACCATTCTTATCCTCTCGTCGGCACGTACATGCGTTGGGTCATCCTGTTCAGCGTCATCGGCAGCATCTTCCTGCCCGGGGTGTTCCTCGTCGTCAACGCCCATCCGGAGTTGATGCCGAGGTGGATGTCGTTTTTTATCGCCAACCGTTCCGATCCGCTGCCGCTCTGGGTCGAGCTCGTCATCGCGGAGGTGGCGCTCGACATGCTCCGCATTGCGGTCCTGAACACCCCGGACGCCATCTCGTCATCGGTCAGCATCGTCGCCGGGCTGCTCCTCGGCCAGTTTGCCGCCAAGATCCACCTGGTCCAGGAGGAGGTACTGGTCTACATGGGCGTCGTGATGCTGGCTCAGTACGCCACGTCGTCGTATGAGCTCGGGTCGGCCAATCAAATGGCGCGCCTGTGGGTGATCCTGTGGACGGCGGCGCTCGGCAGATGGGGCTTGTTCATCGCCTTGCTCAGTTGGCTGGTGTTGCTCCTTTCGACCAGGTCGTTCGGCGTCCCGTACCTGTGGCCGCTCATCCCGTTTCGCTGGCGCAACGGCCTGCGCGACATCCTGCTGCGCGTGCCGACCTCCGATTTGCACGGGATCCCTGAGGTTCTGCGGCGGGCGCGCCGTTGCAAAGACTGACCCGTATCCTGCGCACGTCCTCCGGCATGGGCGATCACCCAGGCGAGAAGCGGTGCATAGGGTATCATGCACTGCCCTGCCGGGGGTGCCCACGTATCGCTTCGGCCGGAGGTGACGAGCGTGCCGTTCCTGCAACCCCACCTCGCCCATCAACAGGTGATCTCCCAGTACCGGGCGGGCGAGATCGCGTTGACGGATGCTCTGCACATGCTCACCTATCCAACACACCCACCGGCGCCTGGGGATGGCGAACTTGGCATCAGCAAAGAGCGCCTCCTGGCCGCGCTCCGCGAGCTCGACCAATTGGTCGGCCTGCAGGAAGTGAAAGCCATCGTGCGCGAGGTCTTCGCGTACCTCTACATGCAGCGGCGGCGCGCCCAACTGCATTTGCGGGCCGACCCGATGGCGCTGCACATGGTGTTCAAAGGCAATCCAGGAACCGGGAAGACGACGGTGGCGCGCATCTTGGCGCGGATGTTTCACGAGTGCGGCCTGTTGGCGAAAGGCCATCTGGTCGAGGTGGAGCGCGCCGATCTGGTGGGGGAGTACATCGGTCACACCGCCCAGAAGACGCGCGAACAGATCAAACGGGCGTTGGGGGGCGTGTTGTTCATCGACGAGGCGTACTCCCTGGCCCGCGGCGGCGAGAAGGACTTTGGACGCGAGGCCATCGACTGCTTGGTGAAAGGGATGGAGGACTACCGGGAGCAGTTTATCGTGATTCTCGCTGGATATGCGCGAGAGATGGATGCATTTCTGGCGACGAATCCGGGGCTGCCGAGCCGGTTTCCCATCCAGCTCACGTTTCCGGACTACGACGACGAGATGCTGATCTGCATCGCGCGCCAGATGGCACAAGCACGGCAATACCAGATCACCCCGGAGGCAGAAGCGAAGATCCGCCAGCAGCTGATGCGCATCCGCCGTGTACCGCACCTGTGCTCCGGGTTCAGCAACGCCCGCTGGGTGCGCAACACCTTGGAACGGGCGATGCGGCGCCATGCGCTGCGCCTGTTCGATGCACCCGTCCTCTCCCGCGAACAGATGATGACGTTGAAACCGGAGGATTTCCAATGGGGGGAGGAGGAATGGATGTGAACCGGCACATTGTCGTCGGGCGGACGGGCGCCGGCAAGACGTTGTTCTGCATCCGTTTCGCCCGTTTCCTTGGCCTGCACGAGTTGACCTGGCTGGTGGAACGCACCGACGGACGCAAAGACCGGCGCCGTATGTCGTTGTTGGAGGCAGAACGTTGGTTGTCGGCCCCCCATGCCCACACCACGCGTCAACTCCAATCCATCCAGGTGGAGGTGCCGCGCGGGAAGTCGAAACCATCCTTTCTTTTGACCGACACCACCGGCCTGGCGGACGGTATCCACCCGGACAGCTCGCTGCGGGACGCCATGGCGAAAACGCTCGAAGCGATGCTCACGGCGCAAGTCATCTTGCACGTGGTCGATGCGGACGCGCTCGGGCGCGCCTTGGCGGAAGGGGAACATGCGGCGTGGTCTGCGCTCGACGATCAACTCGTCCAACTTGGGTTGCACCGCGGGGCATATCTGCTGCTGGCCAACAAGATGGACCTGCCTGCCGCCCGGTACGGCCACCAGTTCTTGGCGCACCGTTATCCGAAAGGCAAGGTGATTCCCATCTCAGCGCGCCAAGGGACGGGATTCCGTGAGGTGAGAGACCATGTTTGGCGGCTGGCATGACGTGTTCATCCGGCTGGCAGCGATGGTGGCGGTCGGTGCGGCGGTCAAGCTGATGGACGACTACTTGGACGCAGAATTCGATCTATGCCTCGGGAAGCGGACGCTCGCCGCCAGATGGGGACGGGCGACGCTGCCGTATGCGCTGGTCCTGGCGCTGATAGGGTGCTCGCTCGACCGTACCTTGGCGGTGTCGCTGTTTTTCGGGAGTTACGCGGTCGGTATGTTGAGTCAATTTGCGGAACGGATGCCGACGCGCGTGCCCGCGTACGTCGAAATGGCGCTCGCATTCATGACAAGCGTGCTGCTCGCAGGGTGGCGGTCCGCGCTGTGGGGAGTCGCGATGATGGCCGTGATCGACTGGCTGGACGATTTCATGGACCGCCTGCCGGATAAACAGTCCGGGCAACGGAACCTGGCGGTGCGCATCGGAACGGTGGAGACGCTGATGCTCATGCTGATTGCGCTGTGCATCGCGGTGTTGTGCGACGGCATGGATACCGCGATCGCGTTCGTCGCCGCGGTGTTGTTGTACGCGGCGGCGGAATGGACCACCACCTGCCGGCGGCACGTGCCGAACGACGACGGGGTGAGCGTTGGATGACGCTGTTCCATCTAGGGGTATGGGTGTGCATCCTGTGCCTGGCGTCCGCCTTGTTGGGATATCGCGCGGGCCGCAGGGCAGGGCGGCGGGAAGGGTGGGGGAAGGCAGCGGTGATGACGCCCCTCATCCTGCGCCGGCAGGCATGGCGCACAGGGCGCTGTCCGGTCTGCGGCTTTGCGGCAAACCTGCAGCCGGAGCGGCTGCAGGCGGAAGGGGGGCGGGTGCCCGTGTCAACTCACGAAAAAATCTAACCCAAGGGGAAGTGGATCACTCATATGAAAATCAAACTATTTGACCCTCCACTTTGGGCAGTTCAGGAGCCGGTTGGGGCGGCGTCGCTGTGGATAACCCATCCGGTCCGAGCCTCAACAGCGTTTCCAGTTGGCGATGAATGGACAGCGGATTGAGGCTGGCCGCCCACTCCGTCCACACTTGCTTGGCAGGCCCATCCAACACACCGCTCTCCAGCAGTCGTTGCAGGGGTGTGCGGGCTGCGTCAAATGTCTTGCGGACTTTGCTTCCCTGCCGTTGTTTGTGGACCGTCTTGCGCGTCGGGAGGCACGCGTTGGCGTAGACATCCAGCCACGCATACACCGTGTTGAGCCATTGCACGTGCTCAGGTGTGTCGTATCGCTCATAGCCGACGATCTCGCGCACAAGGACACGGTTTTTCTGCTCCACGTGTGCGTTGTCGTTCTTTTTGTAGGGGCGGCTGCGCGTCAATTCGAGACGTCGTGCCCTTGCGAAG
>NZ_BMOY01000014.1 GCF_014647315.1 Paenalicyclobacillus cellulosilyticus | reverse complement strand
TCCGCCAGCGCGTCGACGCCCCGCAGCATCGCACGGCGCGCTTCCTCGCTGAATTTGATGTCTTTCGCCATCTCGTCATACCTCCTCCAACCCGGAGTATGTAGGAACCTTGTTCCGCTTCACGATCCCGGTGCAGCCGTCCGCGTTGACTGCGTCCGCACCGTTACCCTCACTTCTGGACGATGGCCAGGATGTCGCTCTCGCGCAGGATGAGGAGTTCCTGGTTGTCGACCTTGACCTCGGTGCCGGCGTACTTGGAGAAGATGACGCGATCTCCGACCTTGACTTCCATCTCAATCCGCTTGCCGTCCTCGTAACGGCCCGGCCCGACGGCGATGACCTCGCCCTCCTGCGGCTTCTCCTTCGCCGTGTCCGGCAGGAAGATGCCGCTCGCCGTCTTCTCTTCCCGTTCCAACGGGCGCACCACGACGCGGTCTGCGAGTGGTTTGAGCATGGGTGAACCTCCTTCAGACATGATCCTGCAGGCACGCATGATTAGCACTCAGTAAACCCGAGTGCTAACACCATGACTTATCATATCCGTTGGCGGAGGAGATTGCAAGAACCGGCGGAGAAAAAATCCGGTCCGGACGCTCTTCAACCGGCGGCAGAGCCGCCGCCGGCGTGTGCGCCGAGCCCCGCCTTGCCGCTTGCCTCCGTCCGCAACCGCGCTGCCCGCCGTTCGACCCACGCCGAGATGAGGATGCTGCACTCGTACAACGCGATCATCGGCAGGATGACCGACAAGTGCGTGATCATCTCCGGCGGACTGATGAACACCCCGACCACCACGATGACGAGGTACGCGTAGCGGCGCCAGCGGCGGAGCACCCGCGGTGTGATCACCCCGATGCGGGTGAGAAAAGCCACCACGACCGGCAGCTCAAAGACAAGGCCAAACGGCAGGCACAGCCCCGTCAGGAACGAGAAGTACGCGTTCACCCGGATGTGGACGTCGGCCGCTCGGGATGCAAGCTGCAGCAAGAACCGCAACACCATGGGAAAGACCACGAACCACGCAAACGCCACGCCGAGGACAAACATCGCGAGCATGACGGGAAGCAACCGCTGGGCATAGCGGCGCTCCAAGGGGGTGAGCCCGGGGCGAACAAACCGCCAGAGCTGGTACAACGCGAACGGCATGGTCAATCCCGCAGCCACCACACCCGCCACCGCCAGGTAGACCATCACGATTTCCCCCGGGCTGACCACCATCAAATGGTAACCCAAACGGGTGATGGGTGCGGTGAGGTAACGGTACAAGCGGGCGACCAACCCGAGGCTCAGGCACAAGAGGCCAAAAAAGACCACCAAGATCCAAATGATGCGGCGCCGCAAGTCGGCCACGTGCTCGGAGAACCGCATGCGCGCTTGATCCATACCGTCTCACCGGTCGGCCGAAGCGTCGGGAGCGCTGCCCGTCCCTGTCCCCTGCCCATCCGCGGCCTGCGACGTTTGCACGGGCCGCGCATGCGCTGCCGGCTCGGATTGAATCTCCAACGGCTCGACGACAGGGCGCTCCGGCGCACCGGAACGAGCCTGCCCCGTCGCTTGCCCTTGCTCGTCCATCATGCCGCGCGTCGCTTCCCTGAATTCGCGCAACGAACGGCCGAATGCCCGGCCAATCTCAGGCAGCTTGCTTGGACCGAACACCATCAAGAGGACGATGACAATCAAGATCAGACCTGAGATCCCGACGTTGGCGAAATTCACGGTGCATCCCCCGTCCCACACTTCATCTCGGCCGGCCCGCACCCGCCGTCACCATGCCTCATCCCGCACCGGCGCGGGCAAGGGCCGAGCCAACCCTCGCCAGCCAGCCACCTGTCCAATCAACCAGCCACCTGTCCAACAAATCCGAACATCACGACGAGCCACGTCACCATCATACACGGGCGCCCTCCCCTCGGCAAGCGCTGGGGCTATCCGTCGGCCTGCCCCCACCACCCGGCCGCGCACACCGTCACGCCGTCCTCGGTGGCCAGGGCGTGCACGCGCACATCGTGCGCATCCGCGGGCACCGCGTCGAACACTTGGAAGCCGTACGCGGCAGCCACGCGCAGTGTAAGCAACCGAGGTTCGCGAAAGAACCGGTCGTAGTAGCCGCCGCCGTAACCAAGCCGCGATCCGTCCCGCCCGAACGCCACGCCCGGCACCACGGCGATGGCCAAACGCTCCGGCGGCACGAGGTCAGCGTCCGCTGCGCGCGGCTCCGGAATGCCAAAGGCGCCCGCGCTCCAATCGGTCGCCGGGGTGACGCGGTAGAACGCCATCCACCCATCCTGCCGCACCCGCGGGAACGCCGGGACACCGCCCAGCGCCCGCACCGCTTCCGCCAGCGGCCGCACGTCCACCTCGCCGCGCACCGGCTGATACAGCGCCACCACCGGATCGGTGCCCGGCGGGCGCACCGCCAGCCACCCGGCCAGCCGCGCCGCCAAATGACCGCAGACACGCCGGGACAAGGCTTGCACTTGCACCGGATGAAGCGCTTGCCGGCGTCGCAAGCAAGCGGCCCGCACAGCCTGTTTGTCCCATGCGGGCAGGTCGCCCTGACGCCGGGCTTCCTGCTGCTCGCGCTCTGTCACCACAGCTCACCCCGCCTTCGGTTCCATTGTATCCGAACGCATTGTTCCTGCACCCGGCGTTTGAGTACACTGGGAACGAATCAAGGCGGGATGCGTTCGCCATCAAGGTCATCCCGCGCGCCAGATTCAGGCCAGGACGGTGAGGCACCAAACCATGATCCTGCTGCAAGCGAGCCACATCCAAAAGTCGTACCATGGCCACCCGGTCCTCACCGGCGCCAACCTCACCCTGCAACAGGGCGAGCGCGCCGGCTTGGTGGGGGCGAACGGCGCAGGCAAATCCACGTTGCTGCGCATCCTCACCGGTCAAGAAGCGGCCGATGCGGGCGAAGTGAGCGTCGCCAAAGGGGTCCGGATCGGCTACGTGGCACAGTGGATGGATGCGGCGGACGACGAAACGGTCTTCGGGTTTGCCGCGGCCGCCGTGGCAGACCTGTTCGCCCAAGAAGCGGCACTGCGGGCGCTGGAGGCGGAGATGGCCAACCCGGACGTATACGCGGACGAACGCCGCTTTGCCGATCTCGCCGCCCGCTACGACCGGCTGCGTCAGGCGTTTGAAGCGGCGGGTGGTTATGCGGCCGAGGCGCGCGTGCGGCGGGTGCTCGCCGGACTTGCCTTTCCGGCCGGGATGCACGGCCAACCGGTGCGGGCGCTCAGCGGTGGCCAGAAGACGCGGCTGGCCTTGGCGCGGCTGTTGGTGGCTGAACCGGATGTACTCATACTCGACGAGCCGACCAACTACCTGGACACCGAGACGCTTACCTGGCTGGAAGGTTACCTGCAGTCCTATCCCGGCGCCGTGTTGGTCGTTGCGCACGACCGGTACTTTCTGGATAAGGTCGCCACCGTCATCTACGAGTTGGAGCACGGCCGCACGACGCGCTTCCCAGGCAACTACAGCGCCTACGTGGAACAGAAGGCCGCCCTGCTGGAGGAAGCCGCGCGGCGTTACGAAGCCCAACAGGCCGAGATTGCCCGCATCGAGGCATTCATCCAGCGCAACATCGCGCGGGCGTCCACCAGCCGGAGTGCCCAGAGCCGGCGCAAACTGCTCGCGCGCATGATCCGGCTCGATCCGCCCACGCCGCAGACGCCGCGCCTGGCGCTTCGTTTCACCCCGGCGCGGGAGTCCGGCAAGGACGTGCTCACCGTCCGCGGCCTGGTCACCGGGTACCCCGGACAACCGCTCGCCGGCCCGATGGACCTCCATGTCGCGCGCGGACAGCGGATCGCCATCGTGGGGCCGAACGGTGTTGGCAAAACGACGTTGCTCAAGACGCTCGCCGGTTTGTTGCCGCCGCTGGCCGGCGAAGTTGTATGGGGTGCCCACGTCGATCTCGGCTACTACGACCAAGAACTGGCCGGCTTGGACGAGACCAAGACGGTGTTGGCGCAGGTGTGGGATGAACAGCCGCAGCTTGACCGCACCACCGTGCGCACGGCGCTCGGGCGGTTTCTGTTCCGGGGGGAAGACGTGGAGAAACCGGTCGCGGCGCTCAGCGGCGGTGAACGCAGCCGGCTGGCGCTGTGCCGTCTGATGCTGCGCCAGCCGAATGTGCTGCTGCTCGACGAGCCGACCAACCACCTCGACCTGATGAGCAAAGAGGTGCTGGAAGACGCCCTCGCCGACTACGAAGGCACGGTGATCTTCGTCTCCCACGACCGCTACTTCATCGACACCTTGGCCACGCACGTGCTGGCCCTCG
Organism: Paenalicyclobacillus cellulosilyticus; assembly: GCF_014647315.1. GTDB lineage: Bacteria > Bacillota > Bacilli > Alicyclobacillales > Alicyclobacillaceae > Alicyclobacillus_J > Alicyclobacillus_J cellulosilyticus. The sequence goes on along the minus strand of NZ_BMOY01000014.1, from coordinate 55,066 downwards.
ACCCTGGCGGCTGGGAGTGGTTCATCGGCAATTACAGCGAGTTTGCGGCCAAGCGGCAGGAGGCAGCCCGCTGGGCGGACGCGGGCGCAGGCGACGGGGCGGCGGATGGGGCGCGCACCGGGCAGCCGGCCCCAGGGGGCGCGGATGGCAGCCGGACCACGAACCGCCCTGCCGGCGGTGCCGGGCCCCAAACCCGGACACGGCCCGTCCGCAGCGCCGAACTCCGCAAGCTGCGCGAACGGGTCGCCGCCATCGAGGCACGCATCGCCGAGATTGAACGCGCCCAAGCGGAGATGCAAGCGGCGATGGTCGAAGCAAGCCTTGCCCAAGATTTCACCCGCACCCAAGCGCTGGACGCCTCGTTGCGCCGCCTGACCGAGGAGCACGACGAGCTGCTCGCCGCGTGGGAAGAAGCGATGCTGGCCCTCGAGGCGTGCGAACAGAAGGGATAGGCCGACAGACAGCAGGGCAGGCCGAGGCCGCCAGGCAGGTTCGCCCAGGCAAGTACACTTGCCCAACTGCCAGGCAGGTTCACTTGCCCAACTGCTGCCGCCGCCGGCGCGTGAACGTGTCGAACGTGACCGCGAGCAGCAGGATGGCACCCTCCACCAGGTACTTCGTGCTCGACGGCGCGTTGAGCAGGTCCATCCCGTTCTCGATGCTGCCCATCACCAGCGCGCCCGCCAGGGCGTTCCACACGCTGCCGCGGCCGCCGAACAGACTCGTCCCGCCGATGACGGCCGCCGCAATGGATCCCATGAGCAAGTCGCTCCCCCCGGCGGCGGTCGACGCCGCGCCAAGGCGCGAAGCCCCCATGATGCCGCCCACCGCGGCCAGGGTGCTGCTGAGCGTAAACGCGGCCACCTTCACACCCCGCACGTTGATCCCCGCGCGCCGCGCCGCCTCCGCGTTGCCGCCGACCGCGTAGATGTGGCGGCCAAACCGCGTGTGCTGCGTGATGAAGGCGAACCCGCCGACGAAGATGAGCAGGATGAAGCCGGAGACGGGAATCCCTTGATAGCTGTTCAGCACCAGGACGATGACCACCATCGCGACGGCCACGGCCGCCAAGCGGCCGAGGGCCGACCGCATAGGCGGTACGGAGAGGCCCAGCCGCTGCCGCAGCGCCCGCGTCCGCCAAGCGTTCCAGAAGTACACGCCCACCACCACGGCCGCCAACACCCACCCCGCCCATCGGGGCAGGTAGTTTGCCGTCAGCGCGATGATGGTGTTGTTCATGATGGGCACCGTACCGGCGAGGCCAATCATGGCGAACAGGAGCCCAAGATACCCGAGCGACCCGGCCAGGGTGACGATGAACGCCGGCACGCCGAGCAGCGTCACCCATATCCCTTGGAACATGCCGATGACGACCCCGCTGGCGACGGCGGCCGCGATACAGAAGACGGCCGGCACGTTCTGTCCGGCGAGCAGTGCCAGCACCGCGCCGCCGATGGCGCTGACCGCCGCGATGGACAGGTCAATCTCGCCGAGCAGCAGGATGAGCGTCTCGCCGACGGCGAGCAGCCCGTACTGCACCATTTGCAACACGAGGTTCGACAGGTTGCGGCTGGTGAGAAAGCTCGTGTTGAGCACCTCAAAGATAACCCAGATGAGGACCAGCGACAGGACGACGGGCAAGAGGGCGAAGTCGCCGCCGATGAGCCGGTTGATCCAGCCTGCGAGTCCCCGCCCCGGCACGCCGCCGGCCGATGAGGTTTGCACACGCGCGCTCATGCCTGGACCGATGCCTCCTCCGCGCCGGTGATGGCGGCGATGACCTGTTCCGGCGTCACCGCCCGCCGCTCGAACATCGCCACCGTCCGGCCGAGCCGAAGGACGACGATGCGGTCGGCGATGCGGAAGACGTCGTGCATGTTGTGCGAGATGACCATGACCGCTTTGCCGCTCTGCGCCAGGCGGACGATGAGATCGAGCACCGCGCGCTGCTGCGCCACGCCGAGCGCCGCGGTGGGCTCGTCGAGCATCACCAGCTTCGAGCCCCACAGCACCGACCGTGCCACCGCCACCGCCTGCCGTTGGCCGCCGGAGAGGCTGGCGACGAGCGTGGACAAGGGCGGCAGGCGGATGCCGAGCTCTTGCAACACCGGAATGGCGCGCCGCTCCATCTCGTGGCGGTCCAGTTTGCGGACAACCCCCGGCACCACCGGCTTGACCAGCTCACGCCCCAGGAAGAGGTTGGACACGATGTCCAGGTTGTCGCACAGCGCCAGGTCTTGGTACACCGTCTGGATGCCGAGGCGTTCCGCCGCAGCCGGGTTGGCGAGGTGAACCCGCTCGCCCTCGAACCAGATCTCGCCGGAATCCGGTTGCTCCACCCCGGCAATCATCTTGATGGTCGTCGATTTCCCGGCGCCGTTGTCGCCCACCAAGGCGACAATCTCGCCTTGGTGGACGTGAAACGACACGCCGTCCAACGCCTGCACCGCGCCGAACCGCTTGCGCAGGTCGCGCACTTCCAACACCGGATGCCGGTTGTTCGCGCTCAAAGGTCGTTCCCTCACTTGCCCGGGTTCTTGATCTTCGCCCACGTGGTGAACCCGTCCTTGATGACCGTCTGGTCGATGTTCGACTTGGTGACCACCACCGGCTTGAGCAGCACCGACGGGACGTTCATCTTTCCGTTGTTGACCTTGCCGTTGACCAGACCTGCCGGCGGTTTCTGCCCGGTCGCGAGCGCCACCGCCAACTCGGCCGCCGCCTGCGCCTCCAGCTTGATGGCTTTATACACCGTCATCGACTGCGTGCCTTGGAAGTAGATGCGGTTGAGCCCGGCGTCCGTCGCATCCTGGCCGGTGATGGGGATACCCTTGATGTGCTGGGCGGCCAACGCCTGTGCCGCCGCGCCCGCCAGGTTGTCGTTGGCGGCCAGCACCGCGTCCACCTTGTTGTGCAGTTTCGTCAACGCCTGCTCCATCTCGGTCAGGCCGTTGGCAGGATCCCAGTTCGGAGTGTACTGCTCATATCCTTTTATGAGCTTGCCGGACTTGAAGAGCGGATCGAGCACCTCGTGGGCCCCCTGCGCGAACAGCTTGGCGTTGTTGTCGGTGGGCGCGCCGTCGAGCATGACCACCGTGCCGCCCGGCTTCGTGTGCTGGGCGATGTATTGGCCCTGCAGGCGCCCGACCTGGACGTTGTCGAACGAGACGTAGTACGGCAGGTTGCAGTTGAGGATCAGCCGGTCGTACGAGATGACCGGGACGCCCGCCTTCGCCGCCTCCTGCACGATGCGCGCCGCGCCCACGCCGTCCACCGGCGTGACCACCAACACCTTGGCCCCGTTGGTCAGGGCGCTCTCCGCCTGCTGCTGTTCCGTCGTCTGCGATCCGAACGCGTTCGAATACAACACCTGGGCGTTGGGGTCGAGCTGCTTGACCGCCGCGATGAAGTCCGGCCGGTCCTGCGCCTCCCAGCGCGGAGAACTGGCCGTCTCCGGCATCAACAGGGCAATCTTGACCGCCTTGGTGGAAAGCGGTTTCTTCGCGGCCGCACTGACGGTCGCCGTGGCCGTGGTCGCCGTCACCGCCGACAACGCGAGCGTGCACGCCGACAACCACCGCAAGGACTTTTTGAACACCGAACATCCCTCCTATTTGTTTGACCGTTACGCCGAATGACGGGTACCTTCCCTGCAGGCCGACCCGCATGCTGCCGGATCTGCAAACCGGGAGGTGTTCCGCCACCGGCGCAGCATCACTCCGAACCCCCCGTGCGCTGTTCTGGATGAAACTTTGTGATGAATCGGATCTGAACAGGGTTCCGGAATACAGGTATTCTATCATATTTCGCGCGAGTTTTGTCAAACACACGGGTCATTGTACTCCATACGGCCAAAAACCGGGGATTGCGGTAGAATGAAGGGCAACTGAGGAAGGGGGGGTGCCACGTGACCGACAGGCAAGATTGTCCTGCGCCCATCCCGCCGCTGCGGTCCGTGGATGGATTCCGCGACGTCCCCATCGCGGAATGCGGCGAGCCGCTGCGGCCCATCCCTGCGGCGGAAAAGCTGCGCACGCATCCTGTGTACTGGGCGCGCGGCATCCCTGGTGCCGAAGCCACCCTCTGGGCGCGGGAAGGCGTGATTGCGCGGCTTCTGCATGCCGCGGCAGCCCTGCCCGACGGCATCGCCTTGGTGGTCTTCGACGCCTGGCGTCCGCTCGCGGTCCAGCAGTACCTGTTCGACGAGTTCGCCGCGCGTCTCGCCCAAAGGACCGGCTTGACCGGAGAAGCGCTGGCGCGCGCGGTCGCCCGGTACGTCTCGGTTCCCTCGCGTGACCCGCGCCACCCGTCCGCCCACGCGACCGGCGGCGCCGTCGACGTCGGCCTCTGCACGACGGACGGACGGCTGCTCCATCTTGGTACCGCGTTCGACGCCTTCGTACCGGAAGCAGCCACCCGGTGGCTGGAGGAACACGCGCAAAGCGAGGCCGAGCGACAGCAGCGGGACCTGCGCCGCATCCTCTTTCACGCCATGACAAAGGCCGGGTTCACGAACTACCCGGACGAATGGTGGCATTACGACTATGGCAACCAGTTTTACGGGCGGGTGCGCGGCGTGCCCGCCATGTACGGATACATCGAACGGGAGGCATCGGTGTGAAGCGACAAACCCCCTCACCCCGTCCGGCTCAGGCGCCGCTCGCCGAATTGGCGGAACAAAACCAGCGTTACCGCCTGATCTTGTTCGCAGTCTTGCTCATCGCCGTCACCGCCGCCATCTACGCATTCATCAACTGGGCCCAGGGCCGGTTGCACCCCGGCACCCTGTTCGTCAACGTCCTGCAGGACATCGCGTCCACCACGTTCAGCCTCGCGGTCGTCGGGTTGATCTTCGAGTGGTGGAACCGGCGGCGCAGCGAGGAACAACTCCGGTCCGCCATCGTCGACGCCATAATGTTCAGCGACGAGGTGCTCCGGCGCCTCACCCATGAGGCCAAATTCAACTACATCCAACGTATGCTGCGGGCCATGCTGGGACCGCGCCGGGGCGATGCCCTCTACGCTGCCTACATTCGCCCGTTTGCGGTCCGGCCTCATGCGGAAACCCTGTTCCGGACCTCCTTCAAGTACGACATCACGTTTTTGCCCTCCCCGGCGGCAGGTGCGCCTTCCCGGCCGTACCACCGGGTGATTGAGACCATCGAATACGAGAAGGCGATGCGGCTCCCTGACCCGGCGCTCGCCCGCGCCGGGCTGTACCTGGTCGCCGCCCTCCGCGAGGACGACCTGGCGCCGTATTTCGCCGATCCGCGCTGTGTGTACCGCAGCGTGATGGGCCTGGCGGACGCGGATGCGGCCGCGCTGGCGGACGCGCGCGATCCGGTGGCTTGGGCGGCAGCATTCCACCAGGTGCTGGAGGTCCGCATCAACGGCCAACCGGCAAAACTGCGGACGGTGTATGAAGACGGGGTGTTCAAGACGTACCTCTCCGGCTACGACCTGCACGAGGCCGGACCGGGCGACACGGAGGACACGGACGATCACGCCGACGCGGGCGGGGTCCGGCTGCACCTGCGGGCGGTGTTGGAGACGGTGCACGCCACGTCGCGCAACTTCTACACGGTGTACCTGTCGGAGCCGAGCCGCGCGCCCGAGGTGACATTCCGCTACCACGAGGGGATGCGCGACGTCGTCTGCCTGCGCTTCCTCAGCGGCGTGGAGGATGGCGACGTGGCGGTATGGCACCACGCCGCCGGCCAATCCTTGACGCTCAAGGTGCGCAAGGGACAGTGGGTGTTTCCGACGAGCGGCGTGGTGTTCGTGTGGAAACATTGAGGTTTGTCCACAGCGTTATCCACAATATCCACAGGGTTATCCACAACCCGGAAGCTGCTGCACATGCGGCAGACCGGGCTTTTGCCCGGTTCTTGCCCCGGTTATCCACAACGTCCACAGGTTCAGCCGCTTCGTTGTCCACAGGCCTGCTGCCAAGCGGCGAGCGACAGGTTGGCCTCCGCATTGAGCGACAACGGGTGGCGCACGCCGAGCTCCAGCAGCAGCCCGCCGGCGACCGCAATCATCGCCGCGTTGTCGGTGCACAGCGCAAGCGGCGGAAAGTGCACGGCGAAGCCGTCCGCCGCCGCCCGCGCCGTGAGCGCCCGGCGCAACCCCTGGTTGGCGGCGACGCCGCCCGCCACCACCACCGTGCGCAGGCCGGTGCGGATGACCGCGCGCGCCGTCTTCTCCACGAGCACGTCGACCACCGCCTGCTGGAACGAGGCACACACGTCCGCCGGGTTCACCTCCTCCCCGCGCTGCCGTTGCTTGGCGATCTCGTTGTGCACCGCCGACTTCAACCCGCTGTAACTGAAATCAAACCCTTCGTCCTCCATGAGCGCGCGCGGAAACGCGTACGCCGCCGGATCTCCGGACTGGGCCAACCGGTCCACCTCCGGGCCGCCCGGGTACGGCAGCCCGAGCATGCGCGCCACCTTGTCGTACGCCTCGCCGGCTGCGTCGTCTTTCGTCCCGCCGAGCTTCGTCAAACAAAACGGCGGGTCCACGCGCAACAGTTCCGTGTGCCCGCCCGAGACCACCAAGGCTAAACACGGCGGCGTGATGGCTGTGTCGATGAACGCGGCCGCGACATGGCCGGCGATGTGGTGCACGCCCACCAGCGGCAGCCCGGTCACCAGCGCCAGCCCTTTCGCCGCCGACACGCCGACAAGCAGCGCCCCGAGCAGCCCCGGGCCGCATGTGACCGCGATGCCGTCGAGATCGCCCCATGCGGCGCCGGCATCCGCCAGCGCCCCGGCGACGACCCGCGTCACCGTCTCCACGTGACGGCGCGACGCCACCTCCGGCACGACGCCGCCGAAGCGGGCGTGCACCTGCATCTGCGATGCAATCCGCTGGCTCACCACGCGCCGGCCGTCGACGATGGCCGCCGCCGTTTCGTCGCAGCTCGTTTCAATCCCCAAGATGCGCATTGCTTCGCTCCCTTCCGCCGCGGACGTCGGCGCGGGCGTCGCAGAGGGTGTCGGCGCGGGCTTCGGCGCGGGTTTCTGCCCAGACCCACGTTTCCACGTCCCATCCGGCCGGCGGCAGGTCCGCCCACATGATGAGGGCGTCCTCCAGGTTGTCGGTGTAGTAGCCTTTGCGAATGCCGACGCCGACGAAACCGTACTTCTTGTACAGGTTCTGCGCCTTGGTGTTCGAGACGCGCACCTCGAGCGTCATCCGCCGCGCGCGGTGGGCGATGCACATGGTGATGAGCGCGCGCATCAGCTTGTCGCCCAGGTGGCGGCCTTGAAAATCGGGATCGACGGCGATGTTCGTGACATGCCCTTCATCGACGATGAGCCACACCCCGGCGTAACCGATGATGCGGCCTTCGTACTCCATCACGATGTAGCGGGCGAAGTGGTTGTCGACCAGTTCGGACAAAAACGCCTGCCGCGACCACGGGGCGGAGAATGCCCTGCGCTCGACGGCGAGCACGCCGTCCAGGTCGGCGACGGTCATCCGGCGCAACCGCACCGCATCCGGGTTCCATGCGGTCACTCGGACATCCCGCCTTTCTGCGCCAATTTTGCCTCGGCTTCCACAGGCAACGTGTATTCCGGCACCACGTCGTGCACCGCGTCCCCGGTGACCGGAGCCGCCGCGCCCGCCGCAATCAGCCGCAGCATGGCCGGCCCCATCCCATGGCCGACGGCGTCGACCGGGATGACGGCGGCACGCGGGGCAACCACCCACGGCGGATCCTGGGGGGAAGCCCATTCGCCCACACCGGGCCCTGCGCCCACACCGGGCCCTGCGCCCACACCGGGCCCTGCGCCCACGCCGGGCCCTGCGCTCACACCGGCCCCTGCGCCCGCACCTGGCCCTGTGCCCGCCATACCGTTTTGGGACAGCGGCAGCAGGCCGTGCGCAGGTTGAAAATCGTGCACCACCACCAACCGCGGCGCCGGCACGGCCGGCAGCGCGGCGGCCAAGGTGGCGCGTTGCGGCACCGTCCGCAACGGCGCCGGATCCAGCGGCGCCACCTGCTCCCGCAACGCCTGGTGCGCCGCCGCCAGCCACGCTTGCACCGGCCGCACGCCTGGCGTTGCCACGGTTTCCCACCGCACGCCCTGCTTGCGGAAGAGCGCGCCAAACGCCCGTTGGCGCCTGGCGTAGAGCAGCGGGAGCACCATCACCTCCCCGTCGCTCTCGCCAGGGACGGCCGCCTCGGCGAGGGCGAGGAGGGTGGAGACTGGATAGAGCGGACGCCCCAGCGCCCACGCCATGGCCTTGGCGGTCGCCACCCCCAGCCGCACCCCGGTGTACGATCCCGGCCCAATGCCGACGCCCACCGCCGTCACGTCGGCCGCAGCCACCCCGGCGGTGGCGAGCACCTCAGCCAACAGCGGCTGCAACACCCGCGAGTGGGCGCGCGGCACCGCCGAGCTGGCCGCCGCCCACGCCTTGCCTGCGCCGTCTCCGACGGCGACCGCAAGCACGTGCGTCGCGGTGTCCATCACGAGAACAGCCATCGCTTCACCCACGCTTCCAGGCGGCTGTGGCTGCGCGGTCCGGTCGCCCGCAGCCGGAACTCCCGCTCGTCCACCCGCGGCAGCGGCGCGCGCCGAATGTCGAGACACAGGGCGTCCGCCACCAAGCCGGCAGCCTGCTCCGGCCACTCGATGACCACCACCGCCTCGCCATCCAAGTAATCGTCCAGGCAGCCGGCGAGGTGGCCACCGTCCGCCGCTCCCGCACCCGTTTCGCGCAGCCGGTACAGATCGGCATGCACGAGCGGGATGCGGCCCGCGTGCTCGTGGATCAGGGTGAAGGTGGGGCTCGTCAACTCTTCCGCCACACCGAGGCCGCGGCCGACACCCTTGGCGAAGGTGGTCTTGCCGGCGCCGAGATCGCCCGTGAGCAACACCACGTCTCCCGGTTCCAACACCGCCCCCAGTGCCTCGCCCAGCCGCATCGTCTCCTCCGGGCTGCGGGTGGTGATGGTCATCTCTTCCACGCCTATCCTCTCCTCCCGCCCCGCCGCCGTCCAGGCAGCGGCGTGCCGTGCTGTCTGCCGCCGCATCCGGTCCGCGTCAGGTGGCGAAATGGTTGAACCCGCGCGGCTCGATGACCTCGAGCCGCCCGTCCACGTCCGCAATCACGCCGTCGCCCGCCTCCACACGCCCAATCTGGGCGATGGGGATGCGCAGGCTCGACAGCCGCATCAGCGCCCGCGCGAACGCGAACGGAGGCGCGGTGCCGACAAGCTGGTAGTCCTCGCCGCCGTACCATGCGTACATCAAGGGATCGACACCGCGCAACCGCGCCAGGTTCCGCACCGCGGGCGCAACAGGGATGCGCGCGGCGTCGATGCGCAAACGCACGCCGGACGCGGACGCGATCTCGTTCAGCTCGCTTGCCAGACCATCGCTGACGTCGTCCAGGCTGGTGGCCCCGCACGCGCGCAACACCATCCCGGCGGTCACCTGCGGCCGCGGCCGCCGGTGCGCCGCGATCAAGAACTGCCGCTCGTCCTCGGGCACCTGCCCGCCGTGCTGCAGCAGATCGAGCCCGGCCGCCGGAGCGCCCAGGTCGCCGGTGACGAACACCACGTCGCCGGGGCGCGCACCGTTCCGGCGGACGGCGGTACCGGCCGGCACCGTTCCCGCGACGGTGCTGGTGAGCACGAGCGGGCCGTCGGTACGCACGATGTCGCCGCCCACGACCGGACAGGCGTATTCGGCCGCACACGCACCGAGTCCGTCGTACAACCGCTCCAGGTCAGACAGCGCCATGCCCGGCGGGACAGCGAGGCTCACCACCGCCCAGCGCGGGGTGCCGCCCATGGCCGCCACGTCGCTGACCGAGACGGCGAGCGTTTTGTACCCGACGTCGGTCCAATCGGAGAACGCCGGGGAGAAGTGGACACCCTCCACCAAGGCGTCGGTCGTCAACACCAACTCCGCACCGGCTTCCGGGGTGACGACCGCCGCGTCGTCCCCCACACCCACGCGCACCCCGTCCCCCGCCTGCGGCAGGCGCGCCGTGAGGTGGCGAATCAAGCCGAATTCATCCAAACCGCCGATGCCGCGCACGCCGTTCACTCCAGCCTTGTTCCGCCCCGGCGCCGCCCAACGGGCCGCGGCGAGGCTTGGTCGCATCGTTCTCGACCCTTATCATAACACCACCGCGCGGGACATGCGCGCCGCGGACAGCACGTATACATGGAAGCGTGAGGGGAGGAGGAGCCGGATGGCGGATTGGCTCGGGTGGATGGCCGAAGCCCTCATCAGCTTGGGGCTGGGAGGCGTGTTCGTGGCGTTGGTCATCGAAGGGTTGGGGCTGCCTTTCCCTGGAGATGCGGTGATGGTGTTTTACGGGTTCGAGGCGGCGCGCGGCCAGCTTTCCCTGCCCGGCGTCCTGGCGGCTTGCCTGGCGGGATACTTGACGGGCACCTGCCTGGCGTACGGCGTGAGCCGCCGCTTCGGCCGGCCGCTCGGCGAGCGCCTGCAGCGCTTCATCCTGCTCGACGCCCGCAGCATGACGCGTGCGGAGCGGCTCCTCGACCGCTACGGTGCCGCCCTGCTCGTCCCCGGCCGCTTCTTGCCCGGCGTGCGCAGCGCGAGCAGCTACGTCGCCGGTCTTTGCGGCATGTCCCTGCGCCCGTTTCTCGCCTACACCGCCCTCGGCGCTTGGCTGTGGTGCGGCGCCTGGGTGTTCGCCGGGTACTGGCTCGGCGATCACGCCGCCGCCGTGCTCAAGTTCAGCCAGACGTGGCTCGCGTATCTGACCGGCATCGCCCTTGTCGCGGCCACCGCCCTCTGGCTCCTCCTGCGGCGGCGGATGGCGCGCTGAGGCGCGGCACGCCCACGGCGCACGGCCTGCGACGCTGTGCGCCACGATGACCGCCCGCGCCACGATGACCGCCTGTACCCCGTTCGACCGCCTGCGCCGCCGTCGCCGTCAATTGAGGTCAATCCGCTCGCCGGAGTGGATGTAGACCACACCTTCCCCGACGTTGGTGGCGTGATCGCCCATCCGCTCCAGGTAGCGGCCGATGAAGGCGAACGCCATGGCCTGGGCGATGCGGCCTTGGTCGTCCGGGCGGCGGCTGAACAATTCTTCGAGGATGCCGCGGTACAGGCGGTCCGCCTCGTCGTCGAGCACCGCGAGGTTCCGCGCCGCCGCCAAGTCTTCGTTCACATACGCGACGAGCGCCTGCCGGATCATTTCTTCCACCACGGCCGCCATGCGCAGGATGTCCGGCATGACCGGATCGGCCGGCGAAGGCTGCTGCCGGATCACCGCGCGGGCGATGTCCACCGCCAGGTCGGCCATCCGTTCCAGTTCCCCGGCGATGCGCAGCGCCGCCGTGACCTTCCGCAAGTCTTTCGCCACCGGCTGCTGCGTCGCAATGAGGCGAATGCACCGCTCCTCCAACTCGTGTTCCATGCGGTTGATGCCCGCATCCCCGTCCACCACCTGCCGGGCTTGCGCGGCGTCACCCTGTTGCAAGGACGCCAGCGCCTGCTGCAGGGCGGACCGTACTTGCTCTCCCATCGCCTGCAACTGTTGCTTGATGTCGGCGAGTTGGGCGTCCAACACGTTGCGCTGCACGATCGCGACCTCTCCTCTCTGCCTCTGTCCGCACCTTGACCAGCTGCGTCCGCACCCTGACCAGCTGCTTGAGAAACCCGGTGCCTGCTTGCAGGAACCGGTGCCGCCTTACGCCGGATCAGCCGAACCGGCCGGAGACGTAGTCCTCGGTGCGCTTGTCGTCCGGTTTCGTGAAGACCTTCGACGTCGGCCCGACTTCAATCAAATGACCGTCCAAGAAAAACGCTGTTTGATCCGCAATGCGCGCCGCCTGCTGCATGTTGTGCGTCACAATCACGATGGTGTACGTCTGTTTGAGGTTTTGCACCAGTTCCTCGATGCGCATGGTGGAAATCGGATCGAGCGCCGACGTCGGTTCATCCATCAGCAGGACCCGCGGTTCCACCGCGAGCGCGCGGGCGATGCACAACCGCTGCTGCTGGCCGCCGGAGAGGGACATGGCCGGCTGGTGCAGCCGGTCTTTCACTTCATCCCACAGCGCGGCCATGGCCAGGCTCTCCTCCACCCGCGCCCGCAGCCGGCGCCGGTCCTTGACGCCCGCAAACTTCAGGCCGAGCGCCACATTGTCGAAGATGGACATGGTGGGAAACGGGTTGGGCCGCTGAAACACCATGCCGATGGTGCGGCGGACATCGATCGGGTCCATGCGGTAGACGTCCTCGCCGCCGACCCAGACATGGCCCGCCACGCGTGCCCCCGGATTCGTCTCGTGCAACCGGTTCAGGCAGCGGATGAACGTCGACTTGCCGCAACCGGACGGCCCGATGATGGCCGTCACCGACCTCGGCTCAATGGCGAGATCGATGCCGTGCAGGACCTCGTCGTTCCCGTACCATGCATGCAACGCTTCGACCTTGATCTCGATGCTCAACACGGATCACCTCATGCCGTCAGCGCCGGGTCCGGCTGACCCAACGCGCGAACAGATTGATGATGAGGGCAATGGCCACCAACGTCAGCGCACCGGTCCATGCGGACTGGTGCCAGTCGTCGTACGGGCTGAGCGCGTACGTGAACACCTGCAGCGGCAATGCGGCCGTCGGCTGGGTGACGTTGTTCGACCAAAACTGGTTCCCAAACGCCGTGAACATCAGCGGCGCCGTCTCGCCGAGCGCCCGGGAGACGGCCAGCAGGAGCCCGGTGATGACCCCGGCCCGGGCTGTGGGCAGCAAGATCCTGAGCCACACCTGGGTCCGCGTCCCGCCGAGGGCATGACCCGCTTCGCGCAGCGTGACGGGCACAAGCCGGAAGACCTGTTCCGACGAACGGGCGATGGTCGGCAGCATCAGGATGGCGAGCGCGACGCTGCCCGAAAACCCGGAAAACCCCCCGGACGGAGCCACGACCATCGCGTACACCAAGAGGCCAATCACGATGGTGGGCGTACCGGACAACACATCGCACACGAAACGCACCATGTTTTGCCAGCGCGCATGGTGGGTCTCCGCCAAAAACAGGCCAATCGTCACCCCGACCGGCGCGCTCATCGCCGTGGCCATCAGGACCATGACGATGCTGCCGACGATGGCGTTCGCCATGCCGCCGGGAATGCCGGTCGGCGCAGGCAGACTGGTGAAGAAGCGGAGACTGACCCCCGGGGCGCCGCGAAACACCACGTACGCAAGAATGAGCAAGAGCGGCAGGACCGCCAACAGCGCCAGTCCGAAGATGACGCCTGCGAACAAGCGGTTCTTCCACTTGCGCCAGCGCAAATGCCCTGGGTGCACGGTTTGCATCATGTCCCTTGGTTGCATCACACGTTCCCCTCTGTCTTCGCAATCCCGCGGATAAACAGCCTGGCGACGACATAGAACGCGACGGTGAGCAGGAACAACAGGAGCCCGACCTCGTACAAGGCGGACAGATAGACATGGGTCGTGGCCTCGGTGAACTCATTGGCGATCACGCTCGCCATGGTGTACCCGGGCGCAAACAGCGAAGCGGAGATCTCCGGCCGGTTGCCGATGACCATCGTGACGGCGATGGTCTCCCCCACCGCCCGGCCGAGTCCGAGCATCAACGCGCTGATGATGCCGGACCGGGCATACGGGAGCGCGACATGGGTGATCATCTCCTGGGTCGTCGCGCCGAGCGCCAACGCCCCTTCGTGAATGTCCCGCGGCACGGCGAGCAAGACGTCGCGGCTGAGCGCCGTCACCGTCGGCAGGATCATGACGGACAGGATGAGGCCGGCGGCGAGATACCCCACGCCGTACGGAACGCCTTGAAACAAGGGGAGAAACCCAAGCCACCTCCCGAGCCACGGCTCCAGGGTGTGCTGCAGCCACGGCGCGAGCACGAACAACCCCCACAGCCCGTACACCACGCTCGGAATGGCGGCGAGCAGCTCGATGGCGCCGCCCAGCCAGGACCGGAACCAACCCCGGACAAAGTAAACCAAAAACACCGCGGTGCACACCCCCACCAGACCGCCGAAGACGAGGGCGAACAGCGAGGTCACCGCGGTCCCGTAGAGAAACGGCAACGCCCCAAAGACGCTGTGGACCGGATCCCAGACGCTGGTCACCACGAACCGCCAGCCGAAACGCAGCACGGAAGCGCGGGACTCGGTCCCGAGCATGATGAAAAACGCCATGAACAGCGCCAGGGCGAGCAGGGCAGCAAACCACAACCACCCGTCCAACACCCGGTCAGAGCGACGTTTCACATCCCCAACTCCCTTGGCCGCGAGGCACCGCGGTTGCCGGCAACGCGGCAACCGGCGCCCCTGAACGAATGAGCGCCCCGGCGGCTGGCCGCCGGGGCATGCGTGTTCGCGCGCCTCAATCACGCATGTTGCGATGCAACGCATCCATCGGTTCGCTCCGCACGCGGCTGCGCCGAACGTGCGCGCAATCTCAAACCGCACTCAGTGCATGGTGTCCAGCTTGGCGAGCGCCGAGTCGCGGATGTTCTGCGGCAGCGGCACGTAGTTCACCGCGCTTGCCTCGTTCTGCCCGTCCGTCTCCATCCACTGGAACAGCTTGACCAGCGCCTGCTCCTTCGCCGCATCCGGATAATGACGGTACAGCAACACCCAAGAGAAGCCGCTGATGGGGTAGCTGTCCTTGCCCGGAGCGTTCACGATGGAGAAGTTGGTCGCCGAGACGTTCGGCTTGGTCGCGGCGGCCGCGGCGATGGACTTCGGCGTCGGCGCCACGAACACACCCGCCTTGTTTTGGATCAAGCCGTAGGTCATCTTCGTCTGCATCGCGTACGCCAGCTCGACGTAGCCGATGGCCCCCTGCGTGTTGCGCACACTCGTCGCCACCGCCTCATTGCCCTTGGCGCCGATGCCGACCGGCCAGTTCACCGACTTGCCCTTGCCGACCTTCTTCGCCCACTCGCTGCTCACCGAGCTCAGGTAGTCGGTGAAAATGTAGCTGGTGCCGGAGCCGTCCGAGCGATGGACCACGACAATCGGCAGGTTCGGCAGCTTGACGCCCTTGTTCACGGAGGTGATCTCCGGATCGTTCCACTTCTTCACCTTGCCGAGGTAAATGTCGGCGAGCGCCTTGGGCGTGAACTTCAGCTGCTGCTTGACGCTCGGCAGGTTGTACGCCATCGCGACGCCGCCGAGCGTGATGGGAATCTGGATGACCGGCCCGCCGTGCGCCTGCGCCTTCTTGACCTCATCGCTGTTCATCGGGACGTCGGTGGCACCGAAGTCGACCGTACCGGCCGAGAACTGCTCGATGCCGGCGCCGCTGCCGATGGACTGGTAGTTCACCTGCACGCCGGTCTTCTGCTGGTATACATAGAATGCCCGGCTGAAGAACGGATAATCGAACGTGGACCCTGCGCCGGTCAGCGTCTTGACCGTGTCCGCCTTGCGTGCGTGCGCCAACGTCTTCGCCCCGACGACGCCGCCCGTGGCCGCGACGAGCGCGGCGAGCGTCAACCCGGAGACTGCCATCCGCGTGGATTTGCGCAACATGTGTCAACCCTCTCCTTTGCTTCTCCTTCATCATGCATGCTTCCTGCACTGCGCCCTGACCCGGTGGCCCGGCAGGTGCCGGACGACCGTTTCCCTTTGCACCGCGATTATACTTGGCACGGGTTAAGGTTCTTTTCTCGGTTTGTAAAGGGAACGTAAACTTCCCGCAAAACCCTTGTGACCAAACGCAAACCGCATCCTGTGCATATGTACCGGTGCCGGTGAGTTGTCACCAGTTGCTCCCCGTATCTCCGGGCGAGCGACTCGCGCCGCAGGCGTGGCTGGAGCGAGCCCGGAGATACGGGAGTAACCGCAAAAGGGCGATCCGCCCTGGATGGTGGACATCCAGGCTGCGGACCGCCCGGGCCTGCATTTCATCCGGCGCGGCGCTCAACCGACGGACGACGTGTCGGTCTGGACCAGGTTCGCACCGATGCTCTTGACCAGTTGCCCCTGCGGGAATGCGAAGATGTTCCGCTGCACCATCAGGTCCATCGCTTGTTTGACCGCCTGCGGATCGACCGGGATCTTCGGGTTCTGGATGGTGATGTGCACCTTCTTGTTGAGGTCGGTCAAAAACTGAAGTTGCAACGTCGCCTTGCTCGCCATACCCACACCCCCTTCCCGCTGCCTGCCATGCTCGTTCGCGCCTTCCGATCACGCCTTCGCCGTCGACGATGCGCCCGACGGCGCCAACCCAGCCTGGTCGACGCGGGCGATGGCGTACACCGGCTCGCTCGCCAGGTTGGCCAACGCCTGCCCGACCGCCAACACGTCGTCATCCGCTGCAGCCGGCGAGACGTGCGGGTAGTTCCGGTTGCGCAGCCGGGGCAACCCGGACGCCGTCGTGCCGTTTTGAAACTGCAGCTGCAGGTGCCGCGCGATGGGAGTCACCTGTGCCATGGGCTTGCTCCTCCTTCCGTGCGCTTGCTTCGTGATGCGCACGCCGGAAGAGATGCCGCGGCCAGGCCGGGAAGGGGACAAGAAAAAACGCCGGCTGGGTGTTTCGCCCGCCGGCCGCCAAGCCGCGACCTACCTTTGATTCTGTGCCGCCTCCACCAGGCCACGGAAGAGGCCTAAAAACACCGGTTCGTTCCAAATCAAGTTTTCCGGATGCCACTGCACCCCGAGCAGGAACGGGTAGTCCCGCAACTCCACGGCTTCCACCAACCCCTCCTCATCCCACGCCACAGGGATGAGATTCCGGCCGAGGGTTTTGATGGCTTGATGATGGAACGAATTGGTGCGAATCTGCGACCGCTGGCCGAGCAGCTCGAACAGCCGGGAGTGCTCCGCGATGGTGACGGTATGCGTCACATGGCTGCGGCGTGACCTCTGGCTGTGCTGGATGCGCCCGCGCCATTCGCGGGGCAGGTCCTGGTACAGCGTGCCGCCGAACGCCACGTTGATGACCTGGATGCCGCGGCAGATGCCGAGGACTGGCTTGCGCTGCATCGTCATCGCCTCGATGAGCGCCAGCTCCAGCATGTCGCGCTCGGGCGACACCTCACCCAAGCCCATCCGCGGTTCTTCACCGTAATGCGCCGGATCGACATCCTCTCCGCCGCTGAGCAGCAAACCGTCCAGGCGTTCCGCCAGCGCGGATACCATGGCCAGGTCCTGGATGAACGGGAGGACGACCGGGATGCCGCCAGCCGACTCAACCCCCGAACAGTAATCGTCCGCCAGCGCGAGATAAAGCGGCGCGGGACCCGGCAGGTTCGTGTCGCGCGTCAACCGGGCCGCGGTGATGCCAATGAGCGGTTTGCTCGCCATTCCACCTCCCCCTTCCTCGGGTGCGGTCTTTGCCGCGCCCTCAGGACCATGTCCCGCGCCGTGGTGCGCGGCGGGCCCACCGTGGCGCGTTGGTCACTCGCCGCGCCAACTCGCCAAATACCTGCGCTGGCTCGGGCTCAGCGCGTCGATCTCCACACCCCACGCCTGCAACCGCAGGCGCGCAACCTCTAGGTCCAGTTCGGCCGGCAAAGGGTGTACACCGGGCGGATAGGCGTGCTGCGCCACCTCGCGCAGCGCCAAGGCCTGCAGGGCGAACGACATGTCCATGACCTCCACCGGATGCCCGTCCGCGGCGGCCAGGTTCACCAACCGTCCCTCCGCCAACAGGTACACGCGCCTGCCGTCGGGGAACTGGTACTCCTCCACGTTGCGCCGCACTTGACGCACGCGGGCCGCCAGGCGCCCGAGGTCGTGCTTGTTGATCTCCACGTCGAAGTGACCCGCATTGGCGAGCAATGCCCCGTCTTTCATCACCGCAAACGCTTCCTCCGTGATGCAGTCGCGGTTGCCGGTGACGGTGATGAACACATCCCCCACCTTGGCCGCCTCCCGGATGGGCATGACCGCGTATCCGTCCATCACCGCCTCGAGTGCGCGGATGGGATCGACCTCGCAGACCACGACGCGCGCCCCCAAGCCTTGCGCCCGCTTGGCGACACCCTTGCCGCACCAACCATAGCCGACGACCACGACCGTCTTGCCGGCGACGACCAGGTTGGTCGTCCGCATGATCCCGTCCCAGACCGACTGGCCCGTGCCGTACCGGTTGTCGAACAGGTGTTTGCACCGCGCGTCGTTGACCGCCATCATCGGGAAGCGGAGCACGCCCTCCGCGGCCATCGCCCGCAGGCGCAGGACGCCGGTGGTCGTCTCTTCGCAGCCGCCGGTGACCCGGGCCGCCACGTCCGGGTAGCTCTGGTGGAGGAGCGCGACGAGATCTCCCCCGTCATCAATCACCAGGTCCGGCCCGAACCGGGCGAGCGCCGCCAGGTGTGCACGGTATTCCGCGTCGGTCGCGCCATGCCAAGCGAACGCGGTGACGCCGCGATCGACCAAGGCGGCCACCACGTCGTCCTGCGTGGAGAGCGGGTTGCTTGCCGCCACCGCCACCTCCGCTCCCCCCGCCTGCAGGGTGAGCGCCAGGTAGGCCGTCTTCGCCTCCAAGTGCAGACAGATGGCGATCCGCTTGCCGGCAAACGGACGCGTCCGCGCGAACGCTTCCCGCAGGTGGTTGAGCAGCGGCATGTGGGCCGCCACCCAGTCGATCTTCAACTGTCCGTCCGGCGCCAACCCGATGTCGCGAATCTGGGAGTCCGCCAGCGGATGGGACGTTCGATCCGACATCCAAAGACCTCCGTTTCTTTTGTCACCGTGCCTGCGCGGCCTCTCCCATGCCATCCTGCCGGATGGCGGCGGGCCCGCCCGCGATACCCGAACGGCTCTTATAATACCTGAACCACGGCGTGAGAAAAGGCCCGCGCGCAAGATTCATGCGCGGCGCAGGTTGGAATGGATTGCATGTGTGAACGTACCGCAGCCACCGCACATTAACGGCAGCGGTTCCTCGCCCGGTCAGGCGGGCTGCCGGGTGTCCGGCCGGCACCGCCGCCCCGGTGGATGCACGGCCGTGCCGCCGCAGGGCGGAAAGGAGGGCCTCGCCATGGTCACAGCCAAACCGCGGCCCAAGCTCCGGTATGAGACGAAGTACCTGTACATCTTCATCCTGCCTTGGATCATCGGGTTCATCGCGTTCACCGCCGGTCCCATCGTGATGTCCGGGGTGTACAGCTTCACGCGCTACAACCTGGTGCTGCCGCCGGCGTTCGTCGGCCTGCAGAACTACGCGCAACTCCTGCGCGATCCGCTGTTTTGGCAGTCGCTCAAGGTCACCGGCATCTATACGTTCGTCAGCGTGCCGCTCGGATTGGTGTTGTCCCTGCTCGTGGCCGTCCTGGTCAACATGCGGATCCCGGGGCAGCGGGCATTCCGGACGGCCGTCTACTTCCCGACGCTCGTCTCCGGCGTGGTGATGTCGTTGTTGTGGCTCTGGCTGCTCAATCCGCAGTTCGGCATCATCAACTACCTGCTGTGGGAGCTGTTCGGCATCAAGGGTCCACAGTGGTTGTACAGCCCGCAGTGGGCGCTGCCGTCCCTCATCCTGATGACCATTTGGGGCATCGGCACCAACATGGTCCTTTACCTCGCCGCACTGCAAGGGGTGCCGCGCTCCCTCTACGAAGCGGCGGAACTGGACGGCGCCGGGCGCATCCGCCGGTTTTTCACCATCACGGTGCCGATGATCTCGCCGACCACGTTGTTTTTGCTCATCACCGGCATCATCGGGACCTCCCAGGTGTTCACGCAGGCCGCGGTGATGACCCAAGGCGGTCCGGAGTACGCGACGTACTTTTACGTGTACTACCTGTACCAGGAGGCGTTCGGGTCGTTCAACATCGGCTACGCTTCGGCGATGTCGTGGGTCTTGCTGCTCGTCGTCTTCCTGTTGACCTACATCCTGATGCGCACGTCGGAACGGTGGGTGAACTACTGACCCATTCCGGCCGGCCGGCGTACGCCCGGCGCACGGCGGTGGACATGCAGAGGTTGGCGTACGATGACCGTCATGCAGAGACCGCGCCATGCAGAGACCGCCATGCGGAGAACGCCATGCACAGGGAGGTGAGCTGATCATGGCGGCAACCGAACGCGAGGTGCAGCGCCGAAAAGTCTCGTTCCATCAGCGCAAATCGGCCGTGGAACGGACGCTCAAAGGCGTTTCGTTCGTGCTGTTGGTGGTCATCTCCGCCATCATGCTGCTGCCGGTGTTCATCATGCTGTCGACCGCCCTCAAGGACCAGCAGACGGTGTTTCTGTTCCCGCCGCAGTGGATCCCGCGGCCGATGCACTGGGACAACTTCATCGCCGCCCTGCAGTCCGGGCCGTTTGGCGCGTATTTTGAAAACACCGCCTTCTACGCCGTGGTGGGCACCTTGTTCGAGGTCGCCTCGTCGTCCGTCGTCGCCTTCGGATTCTCGCGCTACAACGGGCTGGGCCGCGACACCCTGTTCTACATCCTCCTGCTGACGATGATGATCCCGTATCCGGCCGTCATGATCCCGCAGTTCGTGCTGTTCAAAACGCTCGGATGGACGAACACCTATCTGCCGCTCATCGTCCCGTCCCTGTTCGGGAGCGCCTACATCATTTTTATGCTGCGCCAGTTCTTCAACGGCCTGCCCGGCGAGCTGTTCGAAGCCGCCCGGATCGACGGCTGCAGCGAATGGCGCACATTCGTCCAAATCGCCCTCCCGTTGTCGAAACCGGCACTGGCCGCCGCCGCCATCTTCGGTTTTATGTACCGGTGGAACGACTACCTGGCGCCGCTCATCTACCTGAACGACCAGGACAAGTACACCTTGTCGGTGGGGTTGGCCGGTATGACCAGCCAGTTCTCCATCGTCCCGTGGCACTTGATCATGGCGGCGAGCCTGGTGGCCGTCCTGCCGCCCGTATTGATTTTCTTCTTTGCGCAACGCTACTTCATCGAGGGCATCGCCATCACCGGGCTGAAGTGACGGCTTATGCCCGCAGCCCGGCCCATGTCCACGGCCCATGTCCAAGCGACAAGGAGGTATTGCCATGAAACCACGTGTGCTCGCCCTCACCGCCGTACCCGTATTGCTCGCCGGCTCCGTCGCCGGTTGCGCGCCAGGCAACCGCGGCAACGCAGAGGCCGCCCAACCGGCCAACCTGACCGTCCTCTCGATTCAGGAGCCGGGACACGGCAAGGACTACTTTTTGAAACAGGTGCTCATTCCCGCGTTCAACAAGAAGTACCCCAACATCCACGTCAACGTGATCGCGGTGCCATGGGCGCAATTTGACTCGAAGCTGTCGACCTTGGTCGCGGCCGGACAAGCCCCGGACGTGTTCAGCCACTGGGGTGCGAGCGGCTTCGCCGACTACTACCACCGCGGACTCATCGGCGATTTGACGCCGTACATTCAGAAGTATCACTGGCGCAATCCGAACATCCCGGACAAGCTGATGCGGGTCTACCAAGTGAACGGACGGCAGTACGGCGTGCCCATCGCGTTCTTCCCAAGCTTCACCTTCTACAACCGGACCTTGTTCCGGCAGGCCGGTGTGCCCGTACCGGATTATTCGTGGAACGACCCGCGCTGGACCTGGGACGCCATGGTGCGCGACGCCAAACGCCTCACGAAGGATTACGGGAAACCGGACGCGGTCTACGGGGTCAACTGGAACATGGGGAACGCCGACAGCTACGGCTGGGACTGGGGCGTGGACCTGTACAACCAAGGCGCGTACCAGACCGGCATGCCGACCGACAACAACTTCGCCAACCCGAAGTACATCGCCGCCGTCAAGGCACACCAAGACCTGATCTACCGCGACCGGGTGGCACCGACCCCCGCCATCTCGCGCGCGGTGGCCGGTACGGGCGATCCGTTCCTCACCAGCAAGATTGCGATGGAACCCGTCGGGGCCTGGATGCTGGGACAAGCGGCGCAGGCCAAGATGAACTTCGGCATCGCCCCCATCCCGAAGGGGCCGGCCGGCACGGCGACACCCGTCTTGTACACCGACCCGCTGATGATGGCGAAGACATCGAAGTACAAGGACGCCGCGTGGAAGTTCATCGCCTTCTTCGCCAGCACGGAAGGCCAGAAGATGTGGACGAACACCACCGGCTACCCGCCCGCCGACCAGGCGGCCGCCAAAGACTGGTTCGACAACTTCAAACAGGCCGGGATTGATCCGAACTACCTGGCCACCTTGAACCGCCAGGCGATCGCCAACGGCAAGGAATCGCCGAACCACCTCATCGTCGGCTATGCCCAGATCTACGACTTCCTGCAGAACAACCTGCAGCCCGTCTTCAACTCCGACAAAGACCCGGCGAAGGTGCTGCCGCCGCTGCGGGCATCGTTCAACCGGCTGCTCAAGCAGGTGCAGCAAGCGGCGGCGCAATGAACAGCAACCGGCGGCACAACCAACCGCAAGCCCCGCGCCCGACGTGCCCCGCGGCGGAGAAGTCCCGCATCTCCGCCGCGGCACGGCATCAGAAGTCGACCAGGCCGAGGCTGATTTGGATGGCTTCGTTGACCATCTTCATCATCGGCTCGTCCAGGTGCGTGATCTTGTCGGTCAGGCGCTGTTTGTCGATGGTGCGGATCTGCTCCAGGAGAATGACGGAGTCGCGTTCCAGCCCGTACCGGTCCGCGGGCACCTCGACGTGGGTCGGCAGCTTCGCTTTCTGGATCTGCGCCGTGATGGCCGCGACAATCACGGTGGGGCTGAAGCGGTTGCCGATATCGTTCTGGATCACCAGGACAGGCCGGAACCCGCCTTGCTCCGAACCGACGACGGGCGACAAGTCGGCAAAGAAGATGTCCCCTCGTTTGACATTCAACCCTTTATCCCCCGCTTACCAAACGCTCAACCGTACCTCCAGCCTCTTGTTCCAGTGGAAATGCCTCGGTGGCAATCCGCAGGTTGATCCGGGCCATCTCGAGATACCCTTGTTGCAGGGAGGCTCGGATCTCACACTTGCGCTGCTCTTCGAGGTAGGCCCGCATCGCCTCGCGGATGATGTCGCTCCGGTTTCGCTGCTCGCGCTTCGCGATCCCGTCCACCTGCGCCAGCAGCTGGTCCGGCACGTAGACCACAATGCGTTTCGTGTCCGACACGCGTGGCACCTCCACCGATACGTACACTCGACCATCCAGGATTATACCTATCCGAAAATTGGCATGTCAAAACGGGCCCGAACGTGTCGCCGCGCGCGGTACCCGCCGTCCTGGCCGGCGTCAGGCCCCGACATAGATGCGCGGGACGCGCGGCGAGAGGGCACACATCAATTCATACGCGATGGTGCCGGCGAGTCCTGCCAGTTCATCGAGGAAAATGCCGCCAGGACGCGCGTCACGTCCGGCATGGCGGGCGCAACCGCCGGAAGGTGCGTCCGCCCTTGCTGCGGCGAGGTCCTGCCGGCAAGCGTCCAGCCACCGCGTCCAGACCTCACCCAACCACGCCAGGCGGCTTTCCGCAGGCAGCGCCGCCCAATCGTCCGCGTGCAGGCCCGGCGGCGCCGGCGCGCCATAGAGGGTCACCGCATCTCCCCTCGCCACACCCGGCAGATGCGTCACGTCGAGCATAGACTGATCCATGCACACGTTGCCGATGACCCGCGCCCGTTCTCCGTGCACCAGCGCGTCCGCCCGGTTGGATAACGCGCGCGGATACCCGTCGGCGTAGCCCGCGGCCACCGTCGCCACCCGCGTCGGGCGCCGCGCGGTAAAGGTCGCGCCGTATCCCACCGTCTCCCCCGCCGCGATGACCGCCGTGCGCGTCACGAAACTGCACAGGTGCAAGGCGGGCACCAGCCGCACCGGCAACCGCCACGTGCCGCCCGGGTGATAGCCGTACGCGGCGATCCCGATGCGCACCATGCCCCCTTGCCAATCCGGCCGGCGCAGGGTGGCGGCGCTGTTGGCGGCGTGCCAAAGCGGCGGGCGCAGCCCCGCGTCCGCCAACGCCTGACAGACGGATCGAAAACGGTCCATCTGCGCCGCCGCGTGCGCCAGGTCGTCCGCGTCGGCGCATGCCAAATGGGTGAAGACCCCGTCCCACGACACGTCCGGGCGCGCGGCCAAGGCGCGGGCGGCCGCCACGGCTTCCTCCGCCGTCCGCACCCCGAGCCGCGCCATGCCGGAATCCACCTTCAGGTGCACGGATAACCGCGCCGGCAGCGGCGGGACCTTGTCCCAATCCCAGTCGCCGCCTACCGTCAGCGCCACCCGGTGGCGCGCCGCGACGGGCGCCGCGGTCTGCGGCGTGGCACCGAGCACCAAGATGGGCGCGGCAATCCCGGCTTGGCGCAACGCCAACGCCTCCTCCAGGCAGGCGACACCCAGATCGGTGGCCCCGGCCGCGAGCGCCGCCCGGGCCACCGCCTCCGCCCCGTGCCCGTAGCCATTCGCCTTCACCGTCACGAGCAGACGCACACCCGGGCGCAATTGCGACCGCACCGCGGCCACGTTCTGCCGGATGGCTGCGAGGTCGACGATTGCATAGGTGCCTCGGTACAATGCGCTCTCTCCTCACCCTGGGGTGCAACCCTGGGGTGCATCCCCGTGTCACAACCACCAGTGTAGCAGGAAGCCGGGGCAGCAGAAAGCGGCCGCATCACCCGCCCGCGGCGCGCGGGCATGGGTACGGCCGCCTGCATGGACTACTTGCCAATCTGGGCGAACGTGGACAGCGCGACCTCCTTCATCTGGCCGAGGGTGAGGTCGCTGCTGGCGAGATCGTACTCGATGCCGTTGTTGATCCAAATGAGCTCGTGCGCGTGGGACGCCGGCGTGCCGGTGTACACCGCCGGCACACCGTACAGGTCCACCAGCTGCGCCGACGGGAAACCGAAGACGCCCGGCGCCGGACGCGACTCCTGCAAGGTGAAACCGTGGGCGCCGCTGTAGCGCAACAGGTATTGGTCCGCCTCCTCAGGATACGCGATGGTCTGGCGGGCGCCGAACGTCTCGTCCGGCTCCACGTAACCGAACTGCATGTCGGCCGCCATCGTCTGCTGCGCCGGCTTCTGCGCCGCAATCTGGTGCGGATTGAACGCATCCGGCGCGAACTGCACCCCGGTCTCGAACTTCTGGAACTGGATGGTCACCACCGCTTTGCCGTCCTTGTCGTAGAGGACGACCTGTTTGGGATGGAGCGTCTTGGCGTCGAGCACCACGTGTTCCCGCACCACCACGTCGTTGGCCGGCGAGATGGGCAGGTCGAACGTGTACAACCCTTGGTTCTTCCCCACCTTCACGTTGGCATCCTGGATGATCTGGGCGAGAATTTGATCGTAAAGGTAGATATGGCCCTGGTTTTGGGCCCAGTTGCCGTTGAAGCGAAACACCTTTTGCAGCGCCGGGCTGACGATGAACATGCCGCTTGGGTTGCGGACGATGACCTGATTGATGTTCTTGTTCGCATCGCCCAGTGCAATCCGGTAGGTGTCCGGCCCCTCATACCACGTTTCGATGTAATACGTCTGCGCGCTGTTGTCCATTTGGACGGTCATCAGGGCTTCGCTCTTGTAATTCTGCCGCTCCAGGCTCGCCGCTTCCGCCCGGAGCTTGTGCACCACGTCCTGCTTGCCTGGCACGCCGCAGCCTGCGGCCACCGCCAGAATCAACCCGGCCGCCACAGCCAAACCGGTGATCTTCCGCATGGTCCACCTCGCCTTTCCCCGACGCAAGCGACGGTCACGCTACTCCCCGGGTGGCTGCTGGCACACCGCCGCGATGGCCTGCGGCAGGTGCTGTACGACATCGGATGCCATGGTGGCAGCCATGGTGAGCCGGCGCCCGGCCAGCTCACCCGCGAGCCCGTGCAGGTACACCCCGGCCGCCGCGGCGTCGAACGGATCGAGCCCTTGCGCGAGCAACCCGCCGATCACGCCGGCCAGCACGTCGCCGCTGCCCGCGGTCGCGAGCGACGCGTCGCCGGTGGGATTGACGCGGATGCGGCCGTCCGGCGCGGCGACGATGGTGCGGTACCCTTTGAGCACCACCACGGCTTGCGCCGCGCGGGCGAGAGTCTGCGCCGCCGCCAGCCGGCGCGCTTGCACGTCCGCCATCGGCCAGCCGAGGAGCCGGGCGCACTCTTTCGGGTGCGGCGTCAGCACGCGCGGACCGGCGCCCGCACCGGCCGCGGGCTGCCAAAGAGGCAAGGCGTCGGCGTCAATCACGGCCGGTTGCGGCGCGCGGTTCACGACCACCGCCCAGTCTGCCGTGCGCCGCCCCCAGCCGGGCCCGAGGACGAGCGCCTGGCAGTCGGCGAGCACATCGGCCAAGGTGTGCGGGTGGTCGGCGCAAAGCGGGCGCTGGATGAACTCGTACGGCGCAACGAGCCGCTCGCCCGGCACCCCGAGCACCACGTACCCCGCGCCGCTGCGCGCCGCGCCCGTGCCGGCAAGGAGCGCAGCTCCCGCCATCTCGCCCACCGCGATGCCCACCTTGCCGAACGTCCCCTTGTGGCTGGCCGGAGTCCGCGGCGGCAGCACGCGGGCGACCCACGCCGGCGTGGTGAGGCGTGCGTATTCCGGCGCGTCCGGCACGGAGATCCCGATATCGGCTACGCGGACCTCGCCCGCGTATTCGCAACCTGGCCAGACGGCGGTGCCCAGCTTCTGCGCCGCCATGCACACCGTGACCTGCGCCCGGACGGCCGTCCCGCGCACCTCGCCGGTGCTCGCGTCAATCCCGCTCGGGACATCGATGGCGACGGTCCACGGCGAGCAGGCGTTGACCGCCTCGACCAACGCCGCCAGGTCCCCGGCGAGCGGCCGGGATGCACCCGTGCCGAGCAGGCCGTCCACGTACACGTCCGCGTCCGGCAGCCGCACACCCGGTTGCCAGACTTCATAGGCAATCCCGGACGCCATGGCTATCCTCGCCGCTTGGGCCGCATCGCCGCGCAGGTCCGCCGGGTCGGCCAGGGTCAGCACCCGCACCTGGGGTACGCCCAGGTGGGCGAGCCAGCGCGCCGCCACCCAACCGTCGCCGCCGTTGTTGCCTTTGCCGCACAACACCACCACGCGCCGCGGCCGGCGCGCCCACACCACCTCAGCCACCGCCTTGCCCGCAAGTTCCATCAATACCAGCCCGGGGATGCGCTGCACCTCCATCGCCCGTCGGTCCAGTGCCTGCATCTGTTCGCTCGTGACCAGCACCACGCGCGGTACCCTCCCCGAGGATTGCTATACGTATATTCTGCTCGTCCGGCGATTATGTACGGGCCCGGCCGGATGTCTCCGCACCGTCCCGGCGTTCCCGGATGGCGGTGGCGACCGCCACCGTCCGCCCGTGCGCGATGGAGACATGCCACGCCTCGCCGGCGAACGCCTGCGCCATCCCCGCGTCGAGCCAGACAGCGGTCAGCCCGGACGGCGTCAAGCGCACCTCCACCGCCGCCATGCGCAGACGGCCAAGGCCCATCCCCGCCGCCTTGGCCAGCGCTTCCTTCGCGGCGAAGCGGCCGGCGAGATATTCGATGCGCCGCGGTTCCACCATCCTCGCCGCCGCGGCCAGCTCGCCGGGGGCGAGCACGCGCAACAACAGCCTCTCTCCGTAGCGTTCGTACGCTTGCCGGATGCGGTGAATCTCCACCACATCCGTCCCCATGCCGAGGATCACGCCCGTCTCCCCTTCCGCAGACATTCGGTGTTGCCGTCCTTCCGTTCGGCCCGGTAGAATGGGAATGACCCCTTGGCCGGAGAAAGGAGTCTGCCATGACAGAATCTTCGCTCCCGGATGGTGCCACCGCCCGCTTCTGGCGCACGATGGCCGCGCTGACCGCCACGGCCTGTGCATGGAGCGGCTTGTCCTGGTTGTATTTGTATCTGAACCACACCGAACTGGCAAGGCCGGGCACCCTGTTGGCCACCCTCGATCTGCCGGTGGGGATGCCGTCGCTCTGGTCGGTGGTACGCCCGGATGCGGCGCAGACCCCGTGGTTCGTCCCGTTCCTGGTGCTGATCCTCCAAGCGGTGCTGTCCGCCGGATACCTGGGCGCCATGGTGCGCGCCAACCTCTGCTGGCCGGTGAACCCGCGGACGTTCCTGGCCGATGGCCTGCGCGGATTCGTCCGTCTGCTCGTCTGGATGGTGTTGTGGGACTTGGCGGCCCTGTTTACGGCCAACACCACCGTCTTGTGGGCCGCCGCCGGCCGCGTGTTCACCGTGCTCTATCTGGTGGCCAAGTTCGCCCTCTTGTTCGGCGACGTGGCGCTGGTCGCCGAAGGACATCTCTCCTTTGGCGGCGCCTTGCGCAAAGCCTTGGCGGCATGGGCCGTCGCCCTGCCCGGGCTGTGGCCGTACGGACTTGCCATCCTGCTCGTCACCAGCGCCGCCACCACCGCGGCCGGCATGCTCCATCCGCTCACCGTCCTCGGCGTCAGCCTGCTGTACTGCGCCGCGATGACTTGGCTGCGCCACCTCGTCATCACCCGCTACCTGTACGCGGCACGCTGGACCGAGGACACGCGCGAGGCAGCGCAGACCGGCGAAAGTTACCGCGGCGTGCACAGGTAGACCGGCGTGATCGCCAACATGCCGTCGCCCTGAAGTACGTCCTGCAACGCCGGCAACGCCCGCGCCACCTTGTCGGCCCGGTCCAGCGCCGTCACCATCACCGGCACCGCCGCCGGCTGAAACAGGCGCGGGCGGTTGAGCTTGCGGCGCGCACCAAAGCCGCAGACCCCGCGGAACGTGGCAATCCACAGGATCTGGTACTGGCGCAGGACATCGGCCGCCGCCTGATAGACCGGCCGGCCTGCCCGCTGCGCGTTTTCCACCGTGTAGACCCGCACTTCCAGCCCTGACAACACCGGCAGCCCGCACGCACGGGCCATCTGATCCAGCTCGTCGCCTGCCGGCGCAGCGGCGGTGAGCGGCGGCACGTCCGACCCGTGCGATTCCGTTGCCCCCGCACCTGCCGCAGCCTGCGGCCCCCCTGCCGGCCGGGGCGTATGCTCCCGCGCCGGATCCTGACCGTTGTGCATCCTGTCCCGTGCCTCCCCCCGGACCACCGGTTGCCATACCAGCACACCTCGCCCCCTTAGCAGGCGTGCGACCTCCGGGAGCCATGCCTGCACCCTCTCCCAGCGGTCCATGATCTCCATCCAGATGGGCAGCTCGTTCGACGCCACTTCGTTCTCGACCGTGCGAAAGGCGCGTGTCGCCCGCCCGCCTTCCACGCCCGTCCAGACCGTGGCGCCGGCGACGCCAGATCGCAACGCCTCGTCCACCAATACTCGGTACAACAGGCGCCCGCCGCCTGCCGTTTCGGCCCCGTTCCAGATGCCGACGGAGAGGTTGCACCATTCAGATTCCGCCGCGCGTGCCATCCCGTCCGTTCCCTCCCGTTGGGCGAACGCCCACCTGAGCCTGTCGGATGCATGCTATGCGGCGTGCTTGCCGCAGGTGCAAGCCGCGTGTCAAGAGGTGTCCGCGCGCGCGGAAATATGGCACAATAGGGCTGAACGCAGCCGCACCCCGGCGGGCGCGGACGTGAACGCCGTTCATCCGGGTGTCCCGCCGGGCAAACCGTCGGGTCAAACCCCATAGTGAGGTGCCCCTCTTTGCATCACGTGCTCAATGCATTGTTTGTCGTCGGAATCGCCGTCTGCTTTGCGTTCTTGTACACCATCCGGCCGGGTGCGGAAGGCCGGCGGCCGACGAAACGCCAATTGGCCGGGCTGTTGGTCATCGGGGCGGTCATCGGGGTCGTCTTCCTCGCCACCAGCTCGCTGTATGCTCCGCCGCCCGTCGCCGCATAACAGCGAGCCGCGAGGAACCAGGCGAACGAGCCGTACATGGCCGGAGGCGGCCGGAAGCGGGCAGCATCGCGGTTGGCGCCGTGCCGCCGCGACCGCAAGGGGGACAAACGCGCGCGTGCGGGCGCCACGGTGCATGCAGGCGCTCTGATGCGGCAACAGGCACGGCGCACCGTGGCGGGGTTAAGGCGTGTCGACTTCGGCTTCCTGCGGATCGCGCAGCCAGAAGCGGGTGTACTGCTCGATGATGGCGTCGACCTTGTCCATCAGGCTCGGGTCGTCCGGTATCACAATCTCGCCGCACGTCGGGCAGGTCCACGGCCGGTCGAACTCGGCGCTCGAATACGCCCGTTCGTTGCAGTGCGGGCAGACGGCGGAAGGCATGTCCATCCTCCCCTTCTACCAAACCGTCGAGCAGATTTGACTTCATCATACTGAAAGGTTCGACTTTCGACAACGCACGTTCGCCACCACAGGGAGTGAGTCGCGTGCAACCAGCGGGACGCATCGGGATAGAGCGGTACATGGAGATTCGCTTTGCGCAAGCGCCCGCTTACAGCCACGACGGCCGGACGCTCTACTTTCTATCCAACATCACCGGCACACCGCAGGTCTGGGCGCAGGATGAAGGCACGCCGTGGCCGCGGCAGGTGACGTTTTTTGGCGATCGCGTCCTGCGCGTGGCGCCAAGCCCTGCGGCGCCGCGGTTGTGCATCGCGGCGGACGAGGGCGGCAGCGAGAACGCGCAGCTGTTTTTGGCGGACGCGTACGGACTCGGCCTGCGGCGCCTCACCGACGACCCGCGCACCATGCACGTCTTCGGCGGCTGGTCGCCGGACGGGCGGCGGATGGTGTACAGCAGCAACCGGCGCGACGGCCGCCACTTCGACGTGTACGTGTACGACCTGGAAACCGACACGCATCAGGCGGTGTGGGTGAGCGACGACACGAATTTTGCCGGACCATTCAGCCCGGACGGGAAAGCGGTCCTCATTTCCCGGATGTACAGCAACCTGAATCACGACCTGTTCCTGCTCGACCTGGCGACGGGCGAGATCAGCCTGCTCACCCCGCATACCGGGGATGCGCAATTCAGGGAACCCTGCTTTCATCCCAATGGCCGCTGGTTGTACGTCGTGTCGGACTGGCAGAGCGAGTATGGCCGCGTCGCCCGCCTGGACTTGGCGTCCCGCGCGTGGACCTGGTTGACGGCGGACGATTGGGACGCGGAGTGCCTCGCCGTCTCCCGCGACGGCGCCTGGCTGGCATATGCCCGCAACGAGGACGGCACGTCGCGGTGGTATGTGCACCGGTTGACGGATGACGGCATGACGGCGGAGGGTGGCTCGTGGACCGCGGCGGATTTGCCGCCCGGTGTCGTCCTCGATGCAGCGTGGCATCCCATGGCGCCCCGGATGGCCCTCACCCTCTCCAGCCCGTTGCACGCGACCGAGGTGTGGGAAATGGCGCTGACGGGCGCCGCGGCAAGCGGCGGCGAAGAAGAGGGCGCCCAGCATGCTTGGTCCGCCCGCCGCATCACGTATGCGTCCATCTCCGGTGTGCCGGCCGAGACGTTCGTGGCACCGGAGTTGGTGCACTACCCGTCGTTCGACGGCCTGCAGATCCCGGCGTTCTACTACCGGCCCAAGCACCCCGGACCGTATCCGGTGGTCGTTTTCGTCCACGGCGGGCCCGAGTCGCAGAGCCGAAATGCGTTCAACAGCGTCATCCAGTACTTCGTCCAGCGCGGGTTTGCGGTGTTCGTGCCCAACGTGCGCGGCAGCACCGGCTACGGCCGCACCTACGTCCACCTGGACGACGTCCGCAAGCGCATGGACTCGGTCGCCGATCTCGCCGCGAGCGTCGACTGGCTCTGCGCGCACGGCGACGCGCGGCGCGACGCCATTGCGGTGATGGGCGGATCGTACGGGGGGTTCATGGTGCTGGCCGCCGTCACCCACTACCCAGACCTGTGGGCGGCCGGGGTGGACATCGTCGGCATCGCCAACCTGCGCACGTTCATCCAAAACACCAGCCCGTACCGGCGCCACCTGCGCGAGGCAGAGTACGGAACCATCGAGGAGGACGGCGAGTTTTTCGACACCATCTCGCCCATCCACCACGTCGACAAGATCCGCGCGCCGATGCTCATCATCCATGGCGCGAACGATCCGCGCGTGCCTGTGAGCGAAGCCGAACAAATGGTGGAAGCCCTGCGGGCGCGGAACCATCCGGTGGAGTACATCCGGTTCGAGGACGAGGGGCACGGTGTAGTGAAGCTGGCGAACCGGGTGCGGGCGTACGGCGCCATCGCGGCGTTTCTCGAGCGGTGGCTCGTCAAGTGAAGTTCGAAACGGAAGATCAAAAAGGGAGCTGGAACATCACGAAAGGAGTTAGAGGTGTTAGAGGAGTTAGAGGAGATGGAGAAGGAGGTGAAACGATGCATTGGATCGTCCGGTTGTTGCTGAACGCGGTGGCGCTTTTGATTGTCGCGGCCATTCTGCCGGGGATTGAGGTACACGGGGTGTTGAGCGCCATCGTGGCGGCGCTCATCCTCGGCGTGGTCAACACGTTTGTCGGCAGCTTGCTGCGGATTGTGTCGCTGCCCATCACCGTGCTGACGTTCGGCCTGTTCACGTTCGTGATCAACGCCTTGTGCTTTTGGCTCGCGGCGGCGTTGACGCCCGGGTTTGTCGTGCACGGTTTCTTGGCTGCACTGGTCGGCGCACTGTTGACCAGCGTGATTGGCGGGGTGTTGCACCGATTGGCACGATGAAGAGCAGGAATTTTGAGGAGCAGGAGTTTTGAGGCGCGGGAGTTTTGAGGCGCGAGGGTTGACGCAGACGATGGCTCTTGTGCAAGCACCGGGGCATCGGAGGCAGCGGGTTTGCGGA
Source organism: Paenalicyclobacillus cellulosilyticus (assembly GCF_014647315.1). Taxonomy (GTDB): domain Bacteria; phylum Bacillota; class Bacilli; order Alicyclobacillales; family Alicyclobacillaceae; genus Alicyclobacillus_J; species Alicyclobacillus_J cellulosilyticus. The sequence goes on along the minus strand of NZ_BMOY01000014.1, from coordinate 22,489 downwards.
TCTGCGCACACTGGCGGTGTCCAGCAAGTTTCCTGCGCGAACCCCCAGTGACGGCGAAACCCCGGGGGTTTCGCGGAAACCCGGGAACGCGTGAGATGTCTGGATTTTTCGCCATGGAGCGGGTACAATGAGGACGTCTGCAGCAGTTGAAGGGCATGTGTTCTTGGGGGGTTCGCGGAAATCGGCTGAGATTCCGCGTCGTGACTGGGCTGGATCGGGAGGCGTTGATCCGCGGACGAAGTCCGCGGCCCCATTGAAGCTCTACTTGCCGCCAGGTAGCTCCGTGATTCCGGCGGGAGTTGATCCGCGGACGAAGTCCGCGGCCCCATTGAAGCACGGTGCTCAACTGCGGAGAGATGTCCCCAAGCGGCGTTGATCCGCGGACGAAGTCCGCGGCCCCATTGAAGCTGTCTGAGAAACTCGGCATCCCTACTGCCAAGCTTCGTTGATCCGCGGACGAAGTCCGCGGCCCCATTGAAGCTCCTTGCTTATTCTTCTTCGACAAGAGTTCGATGGCGTTGATCCGCGGACGAAGTCCGCGGCCCCATTGAAGCACTTCAAACCGTCGCGTTATGGTCGGTTTGACGAACGTTGATCCGCGGACGAAGTCCGCGGCCCCATTGAAGCGTCCAAGAGGTAAGCAAGGATCCTCGCTACTCAGGCGTTGATCCGCGGACGAAGTCCGCGGCCCCATTGAAGCTTCTCGTAGAACCTTGTGATTTTGGCGAGGAGCTTACGTTGATCCGCGGACGAAGTCCGCGGCCCCATTGAAGCCCCGGCCACTGACTGACGCTTTGGACCCCCTCTTCTGCGTTGATCCGCGGACGAAGTCCGCGGCCCCATTGAAGCGTTCACCACCTCTCTGCTTGTCCCATCTCAGGCGGCGTTGATCCGCGGACGAAGTCCGCGGCCCCATTGAAGCGAAGGCCGGGCGGGCGGCCGGCAGGCCGTCCCTTCCGTTGATCCGCGGACGAAGTCCGCGGCCCCATTGAAGCTAAGAAGCGATTTACTCTCGCTTGAAAAATCTCTGGGTTGATCCGCGGACGAAGTCCGCGGCCCCATTGAAGCGAGGTGCTCAATAAGCTGGCGATGGATGGGCCGTCGTTGATCCGCGGACGAAGTCCGCGGCCCCATTGAAGCCTGTAGTAGATCGACAGAACCATCACGTCCGTCTCGTTGATCCGCGGACGAAGTCCGCGGCCCCATTGAAGCACGCGATTGCGCGCGGCTTCAAACGTCGCAAAAACATCGTTGATCCGCGGACGAAGTCCGCGGCCCCATTGAAGCCCGTTTGGAACGCAAGGAAAAGTCTTCCTCCTTCGTGAAGTTGATCCGCGGACGAAGTCCGCGGCCCCATTGAAGCTTTCTTATGACGGTCGTCAAGTGTCTGTTAATGGGTTGATCCGCGGACGAAGTCCGCGGCCCCATTGAAGCGTCGTCTGGCAGCCGGACCCGGAGGTAGTGACACCCGGTTGATCCGCGGACGAAGTCCGCGGCCCCATTGAAGCTTTCTTATGACGGTCGTCAAGTGTCTGTTAATGGGTTGATCCGCGGACGAAGTCCGCGGCCCCATTGAAGCGTCGTCTGGCAGCCGGACCCGGAGGTAGTGACACCCGGTTGATCCGCGGACGAAGTCCGCGGCCCCATTGAAGCTTTCTTATGACGGTCGTCAAGTGTCTGTTAATGGGTTGATCCGCGGACGAAGTCCGCGGCCCCATTGAAGCAACGGTTGAGGACTTGGCATTGCAGTTCGCGGAAGCTGTTGATCCGCGGACGAAGTCCGCGGCCCCATTGAAGCGTAGAACCACTCCTCACAGAAGGGATCTGATAAAAGTTGATCCGCGGACGAAGTCCGCGGCCCCATTGAAGCACCATGGGCCTGTTGGTAGTGGAAAAAGCTACTGTGCGTTGATCCGCGGACGATGTCCGCGGCCCCATTGAAGCGTCTTGATGTCGTTGTACGCATTCTGTTGATTGGCATGTTGATCCGCGGACGATGTCCGCGGCCCCATTGAAGCATGTTGCAAGACGCCGATCCCAACACTGTTATACACGGTTGATCCGCGGACGATGTCCGCGGCCCCATTGAAGCTCACCAGGATCGGGCGCCCGGGATAGTGCCGCTCCTTCCGTTGATCCGCGGACGATGTCCGCGGCCCCATTGAAGCTTTCTTTCCATCCTCCTTACGGGACTTCTCGGCTTCGTGTTGATCCGCGGACGAAGTCCGCGGCCCCATTGAAGCTCGATCCGACAATCGGTCCACTGCCTGTCCCCCATGGTTGATCCGCGGACGATGTCCGCGGCCCCATTGAAGCAGCCCGTGCTTGGTCGGCGCGTCGGCGCTCAGCACCGTTGATCCGCGGACGATGTCCGCGGCCCCATTGAAGTGGTCATCCCCGCGGCTCGATGGCAGCATCCACACGGCTCCGCGGTTGAAACCATGTCTGAGCCACCATGGTAGGCACCAACGCGCTCAAGATCACCACCGTCACCAGCACGGTGTACTGCGCCTGCGTGATGATATGGTGGCTCAGCCCATATAAGGATGAAATCGTGCCGAAGGTGAGTCCTGTGGCCATCAGCAGCGTGGTGTAGTTGGCTTCGCGGGCCGCATAACCCAACATGGAAGCGAGTGGGCGGACGCCCATGATTTTGGTGACCATTTTGACGCCGAAGAAGATGAGGATGAGCCATGCGTTGTGCCACACGTCCGGCAGCGACACATACAGACCCGCTTTGAGAAAGTAAAACGGCGTCAAGAGCGCAAAGGCCAAGCTGCGCAACCGCCGGGCCACCTCAGGATACCGCAACAACGTACCGGCCAAGACCAACCCCGCCAGATAGGCAGGTAATACCGCCTCGCTCCCCGCCGCGGTCGCCAGCGCGCCAAGACCAAAGAGGATGAGGAAAACGCCTTTCATCTCCACCTCCTGCGTCTTGCCGCCCAACCGCCGAAAGCCCCAGCCACAGACACGCGGCAGCAGCGGCAATACCACCACCGTGACCGCGATGAATCCCAGCATCCACGGTGAGAAGCCGGCGAACAGGATCCCCAGAGCCAGGACGGTTCCGAGATCAGTGACGAAACATGCCGCCAGGATGGCTTTGCCGATGTCCGTGCGGTTGAGACCGGTCTCGACCATCACGGCGTACACCACCGCGACCGACGTGGTGGAGAGGGCAATGCCCGCCAGCTTGGCGGACGCCAACGACCATCCGGCCACGAAGTACGCATAAGCCAAGGCTCCGAGAAACGGCAATAAAAACGACGCCACGCCGATCACGACGCTGGCTCGCCAATGTTTGCGGAACGCGTGCGGATCGATTTCCGAACCGGCCAAAAACGTGAGCAACAACGAACCGAAACTGGCCAGAAAGTTGATCCAAACATTCGGCTGGAGATGCCAGATGTTTCCCGCCGCCATGCCGATCAAGATCTCCATCAGCGCCACCGACACCCCGAGACGCAGGGAGAGCAGACTGGCCAACAAAGCCAACCCCATCCAAACCCATGCCGTCAACCAGACATTGTCCATACCGAACCCTCCTGGCCGAAGAATGGTGTCCGGCGGTGCAGGGGGTGTCAAAAATGAAAACGCCAATGACCTCCTGCCCTTGCCGGTGTGCAAAGACAGGAGTCATTGGCGGCTTGGCCGCGGTTCGAGCGGACAGACCACTCTCAGTGGACTCCACCACTGAATGCGGTGATGCTTCTGGTTCTAGTATAGCACAAACATCCCGAACGATGACGCCCGCAGCCTGGCTGGTTCTACGCGTCGCCCGCTTCCTGTTCCCGTGACGCCGGCCATGCAAGGTTGGAAACATCCAGCTCCGGGATATACAGCCCCATGCCAAAATGACAGTTGGCTCCGAATGCGAGCGGGCCTTGCACAGGTTCCGGAAACTCGATCTCGAAAAACGTCCCCCGAACTCCGGGAATGTGCTGGCGCTTCGCATAACGCACGCGCCGGAACCGCTGCGGGAACAAACGCGCACCGCGGACCTCGCGCACCGGCAATTCCTTGATGCGCGACGGCGCCGGAAAACCGCGTAACTGTAGTTCCTTCAACATTTGTTCCATGGCATCGAACCGGCCGTTGCGCTTTCGATGCCACGGGTGCAAATAGGGCGTCGCGGAGACCCAGCGGCGAGCCGGACCGAGCAGGTTCGAGGCAGCCAACCCCGCGGACCATGTCGACCACGGCCGATCCCCACCTGCTGCTCCGGCATTCGGAACGTGAAAGAACCCTTCCAAATACACGCGCCAACGCCGCGCGGGCCCCGGCCACCAATCGGGTGTGCCGAGCTCTTGCAACGACTGAATGGCACGAATGACCGTCTCCGGGAAGGAGACGCGGGCATAGAGAAGAACGTGATCGAGCCGGCCGTCCATATCCGCATCCTCCGGCAGGATGAACAAGTGCTCATGGCCGCGGACACTGACCGAACCGTCCGCTTCCCGGCCGGAGACGAGCAGCGGCGCGTTCTCTCCGCAGTGTTTCAGCAACGCCAGATGGACGACCTCCGCCACATCGAGCGCGTCGACCAGCCTCGGCATCACGCGGCTGGTCAGCGCCAAACGCGCGGCATTGATCCCGCGCAAGGCGGTGTGGCGGATGCGCGCCGCCTCCGCCTCCCGCCAAGCGTCCACCGCCAGGGCCGGCGCGTACGATGAACCGCCCGCGGCCGGCGCGCCGGGAGACGAACCGCTCGCCGGTTCCGGCCATTGTGCAGACTCCGGCAACGGTTTGCGCACGTAATGAACCCATCGCGCACCGAGCGGGAGGTTGCGTTTCTCCTCCTGCAACTGATTCGTATCGACAAGCAATGCTTCATAGATGTCGCGTGGCGCGCCATGCCCTGCGCCTTGTTTCCTGCCGCCGCGTTTGCCCGCCGGAGGGGGCGGAGGCTGGAAGTGCGCAGGCGGTTCGGGTGCGAGCAAGGGCACGTACTCCATCTCCGTTTCTGGCGGCGAGGCGCCCGAGAACAGAGCCAGATCCGTGCCCAGCGGCCCGCAGTTGATCTCGCAACAAGCCTGCGTCACCACCTCCGCCGCCACCCAGCTCTCCGCCCGGCCAAGATAACTCATGCTGGCCACCGCATCCTGCAACAACCATCGCGCTGCGTCCGGCAACTCCACCTGGGGCCAGTACACGCCCAGCACGGCGTCACGGCCGAAGCGGAGAAACCCGTCAAAGACGAGCGTCGGTTTATCCCCGGTCGGCATATAGTGGCGGGTATGCGCATGCACCGCCGGCGGCAGGGCGTACACTGGCAGCGAAGATGCCAACTGGTGCACCGTCTCCCGCAACAACGCTTCCGAATGACGGTCGGCGAGCCCGTACCGGTGCCATGCGGCAATCAAGGCCCGCAGCAAGCGCCACGGCGAGGGAGGCCATTCGACCTCCGCCTCGTTCACGTGCCGACCCCAAGGGGTCGCGTGGTACGCCCCCGCCGGGAACCGGAATTCAATGCCAATCACACCGCCCGCCTCCCTTTCCGGCATGGCCGGCTGCTTCGCGGTACTCCCACTTCCTCCATACGTTCACTCACCCACGCTTCTTGCGGAACTGCACCCGCAACGGTTCACCCAGCAGACCTTCCGCCTTCAGCTTTTGAATCATGTCCGGCAGCGCGGCGGATAACTCCGTCAACTCAGGCAGCACCCACCCTGCCGGTTGTGTCACACAAATGCCGGTGTACTTGAAGTCGCAGGCGGTGCGCAGGCGCAAACCGGTTTCCAGGAAGCGGCGGATCTTGAACAGCGCGAACGCGATGAGGAATTCCTCCGCCAACGGTCCGAGACCGTACGCGCGGATCTGAGCCAGATCCAGGTTGAAGTACGCCGTGACGCGCCGCGCCACGTATTCCTCGCGGTGGAACGGCACGTTGCCGAACCCTTCCGCTCTCGATCCGCTGGGATCCACGCGGTCAAGCTTCACGCCGCCGCTCTGGGCCACGCGGGCATCCTCCGCCTCGATGAACGCCGACAAGGCGCGCGGCAGGCGCAGACGTCCGCCCGCCAACTGCTTCTTGGCCAGAAAGACACCGTGGAGGACGGCATTGGTGTCGCAACGGAACAACAACGCGGCCAGTTTGCGGAGATTGACCGGCCCTTCGCCGAGATCCACCAACTCTTTCTGCAACATTTCCACGACCGATTGATCCGCACCCTCCAGAATGTAGGGCGAGTTCAGGCGATGCGCCTCGAGCACCGAGTTGGTGAGCGGCTGGCCTGCTTCGTCGTACACCTTGACCAAAGGCAGGCCGCGCAACGGCTCGACCCAGTCGTCCGCCGCCTCATCCCAGCAAACCGCTTCCAAGCGGTTGGCCATGCTCTGGGCGGATTCCACCAACAGCATACGGTACCTGCCATTCGGCTCATCGTACTCCGCCGGACCGAGGTCCGGGAAACCTGTGGGCTGAAACCGTGTCCCTTGCAAAGGTTCCAAATCGGCTTCCATCAACAAACGCGGGACCTGTTGCAATGCGCTGAAATCCATGTGCGAGATCCTCCTTCTCCCATGTCTGCAATCACGTCGCCGGCAACGGTGCCTGCATCTCCTCGCCGGCCTCGTCCGGCGGAGGCGCGACGGTCAGTGATTCGCGTTGGGTATCATCCGGGCGCTCGGCCACGCGGCGCACCAAGTCGGTCAAGTCGCTTTGCGACAGCGGAAAGACGGCGGCCGCCAGCACCCGCCGCGGGTCCAACCCCCGGTTGGAGACCCCGCGCATGCCGAGCGGAAACCCGCTGGCGTATAAGCGCCGCTCCGCCAGGCGCACCGCGCGATCCAGCCGTCCGGCGTCGCCGCTGGCCAGCGTCTGCACCAAGCCGGTGGGCACGGGGACACGCACCCCCTCTTCCGCGGGCAGGGTTTCTGCATGGCCCGCACGCTTCATGGCGCCTGCCAAACGGTCGTCCGGCGTCAACACCAGCTTCGTCACCGCATACGCCCACGGCACCCACGGCCGGGCCGGTGCTTCCCCTGCATGTCCTTCCCCGGGTGATGCTTCTCCGTGCCGCCCGGCAGCGCGCGGGATGGCGCGCAACCGGTAGGCGCGCAGCGTCCGCGGATACCTGCCCGAGGCTGCAAGCGGCAACAAACCCCAGATCAGTGCTTCCAGCCGCTCATCGTTCACCGTTCCGTCGAGAAAGCGCAGGACGTACGGCAGCGGGACGGACACCTGGCTGTGCAAAGGCTTGCCATCCGGGCAGGTGGAGGCCCATGCCGCGTGCTCCGCATCGAGCAAGCGGCGTTCAAGGAGACGGACCAGGTTGCGCACCAGGTCCCCATGTTGCCAAATGACGCGCGGTGACGGCGGCTCTTCCCATGAACCCGGTCGCAGCGCCGCCACCGGCGAAAAGTACGCCCGCACATGCGGCCCCTTCTCCCACACCAAACCCGCGATGCCGGCGGCCAACGTGAATTCAGGCGAACCATCGTCCGCCCGCCGCCACCAGTCCATGCTGGTGAGCACCAACGGCGGCAATTGCTGGCGCAAGCCGGGCCGCTCCGCCAACAGGCGCTCCAGACGGCCGAGTTCGCGCAGCAGCGCTTGCACGCGTGCGGCACCCCCGTGCTGACAGAGCTGGAACATCGCTTCCTCAATCCGCCGGTACGCGCTCGCCACCGCCTGTCCGGCATCCGCCGCGATGTGGTTGAATCTCGCCAGCCAACCCTGACGGTCGAGATCGTCCAACAGGTCGGCTTCTTGCCGGCGGCGTACCCAAAAACGGGTGAGCGGCACCGCCAAGTACGCCAGGCCCGACCGCTTGAGGAAGGCGTAACGCTGGAAGCTGGCGATGCCTCGATCCACCCCGAGCTTGGCGCAGGCGCGGGCGAAGTCGAGCCCGTTCTGCGCCGGCCGACCGTTCACCTGCGCCCGGCCTTCCCGAAACACCGCCGTCAATTCCGGATAGCGGGCCGGAAAGTGCCAAATCGGCAACCACATCTCCGCCCGCGCCGACGCTTCGTCCTCGAGCGCGATGCCGCCGAAGCCGGCCGCCGAAGGCTTTACCGTGAACGGATAGCTGAGCAGGGCGTCGTGGCCCCGCTCCAGGCGCTTGGTGGCCGAAGCGGAGAACATGAGCGCGCCCTCCAGCATGAGGATGTACTCCCACGGATTCACCCGCGCACCCCCGGAAAACCCGGCGGCGGCGTTCGGTCCGCCCGCCGAGCCGGGCGCAAACTGGCCGATGGACACATCCATCAGCCCGTGGATGGCTTCCCCGAACAGGGCCCCGGCCAACCAACGCCCGGCGTTGGGGTCCGGGCGGCCGCTCACCGGGTCCATCACGTCCGCCAAGCGCTGCATGAAATTGTTGGTGAATTCCAGGTTGCCGTCATTGCCGCCCGTGCCCAGCAAGGGTGGGAAACTTGCCCCGTCCGGCGTGAGTACGAGCACCGCGTCCAACCACGCCACGGCGTCGTCCGGCAGCCAGTTGCGGCACGCCGCGATGAGCGCGTCTTTGCTGTCATCCTTCGGTTTCGCCGCGAGGCCGAGGCGGGCCATCACGCCGTCGACCGCGCGGATTGTGGCGCGGTAGCGGGCAAGCCGGTCCGCTTGGGAATGCCGCAGCTTGGCCACCGCGTCGGCCGCCGTCTCCCGGTGGGCGTAAAACCCGCTGCCGCCGTTCCAGGGCGCCACGATGGGCGTGGGCTGATAATCGTGGAGCAGGAAGTGCAGGAGCCCGTCGCGATCGAGACGCGACCGGAGATGGAACACCTCGTCCTGCCACCAGCCTTGGGCTTCGGCGTCCGCCTGCTCGGCGACCAGGCGAAGCACGCCGAGCGCTTTGAGATAACCCGCGAGCGGAACCGGCATGCAGCCGGCCAGGACAATCTCATGAGGCATCGCCGTACACCTCCTTTTGCGACGCGCGCCAGTCGGCGACGCGCAGCATCGCCTCCAGCCACGCCAGCCGGAACGGGCCGTAGTCCGGGTGGGCGAGCAGCCGCTGCACGCCCATCACCCAGCTCTCCGTCTCCGCGGCGTCTTTTGGATCGGTCCCGGCGCGCATCACGCCGAGGCGCAGGGTGGCCGGCGGCAACCGGCGGCCGTCCGGCAGCGGCACCGCCGGCAACGCATCCCCGTCCCACACCCCGCGCGCGAACAGGCGGTCGTCTTCCGGCACCTGCTCGTCCGGCACCGATTGAATGTGCACGCGCACCTTGCCGTGGTGAGCGGCGATCAGGTAGGCGACGAGGCGCACCGCCAGGTCGTTGCGCTTCTCCGGCGCCACGTCCGCCAGGTACGCCAGCGCGGAGGCGAGCTCATGGCGGAAGTGCTTGGCGCTCCGTGTCCTCCCCGCGATCTCGGCCGTCACCTCGGGCCAGGCTCCTCCTGGTTGAGGGCTTTTGGCCCACAACGTCTCCGCGTCGCGCGGCAAATCCTGCGGCCAAACGGCGGCGATGCGCGCTTGATACAACCGGTGAGCCTTGCCGCGGTCGTGATGCCACGCGGCTTCGCTGAGAAGAGCGGCCAGATCCGGCACTTCCGGAAATGCCGCCGCCAGCCGCGCCGCTTCGTCCGCGACCTCCCGCAGATGCAGGCCGAGCGGCACCGGCTGTGCCAACCCGGGCGCCTTCGCGGCTTGAGACACCGGTTCTCCCTGCGCATCCCCGGCGGGCGCCATCCCGTTGCCTTGCTCAGCCCCCGACTGCGCCTGCAGCGGTGCGTTGTCGTCGTCGCGATCGTGCGTCTCGAACGTGCGTCCGGGCGTCCCGGGATCGGCAATCACGGGGACTGGAACCCGGCTGACCGGGTGGAACCCGAGGTCCGGGGTGTACCCGCCTTCGCGAGCATCGAGGAGGAGCAACTGGCCGGGGATGAGCTCATGCTCCCTCACCCTGCGCCAGTTGCCGCGCAAGGCGTCCCAGGTCCAGGCGGGCCAGGGGGCATCCTCATCGCGCCCGCGGCTCCTAAGCTGCAGATACTCGCGCAGCGCGGACAGCGACACGCGGCAGACCTCGGCGGGCGACGGGCGCAACAAGTCATGGGGCGGGTGCATCCGTCCCCCCTCGCCTTCCCACGGCCATTCGCGCCAGAACACCGTTACGTCCGCATCATCCGCATCGCGCACGTACGGCGAGACGTCGATGTCGTAGCCCGTCAAGTCCGGCGTCGTGTCGAACAGCGCGAGCAGGTCGCGGCGGCGCAGGACGTGGCGGTACTGCACAGGATGGTCCGCGGCAGGCAGGGCGCGGATGCGCACGTCCGCCAGCCCTTGCAGGCGGGCCCTGGCGGCGTCCAGTTCCTCCGGCAGATACGGCGCGGCGGCCTTCGCGGCCTTGGCCCCCGTCTCGATGTCCACCCAGTGGACGCTGGGCTCTTTGGCCTTGCCGTCCCGGTTGCAGCGGCCGAAGCGCTGGACGAGCGACGTCCACGGCGCAAGCTCAGTGACCAGCGTCTCGGCCGACAAGTCCACGCCCGCTTCCACCGCCTGCGTGGCCACGAGGATGGTGTCCGTCCCGGCCAGCCCCGGCAGCGCTTGGTTCAACCGCACACGCTCGGCGAGGCGGAACCGGCTGTGGATGAGCAAGACGCGATCCGCCGCCTGCGCCTTGTCCAGCGCCTGGTAGACGAGCTGCGCCCGCGCGACGCGGTTGACGATGACGAGCGTCAGCGTCCCGGGCCGGTGGACGCGGCGGACGTACTGGGCGAGCTCCTCGGCGTACGCGGCCGGCTTGTCCGCCGCCTTCTCCGTCAAGCGCAACCCGCTGGCGAGGAGCGGCTTGGGTGCGTCGAGGCGTGTCTGCAGCTGGACGCGATCGGCCTCGTCCAGCTCCAGCACCCGCGCGTCCTCCAGGTACGGTGCGTAATCCACCGTCGCCAGCCATTCCGGCTGCACGGTGGCCGAGAGCCAGATGGTCCGCACCGGGCGCCAGGTGCCGAGTTGCTGGCGGAACGCCTGCAACTGGGCGGTGGTGGCGAGCGCGTCGCCGAACAACTGCGGCTCGTCGATGGCCCAGAGACAGTCGTCGTGGAGCAGCGCGAAGTGCATCGGCCAGCGGTAGCGGCTCATGCCGTAGCCGCGGTTGAGCGCGCGCGAGAGCAGTTGGTCCTGCGTGCCGACGAGGATCTGCCGCCGCTCCGGAAGCACGTCCCAGTCGCGGGCGAGATCACCCCCCATCAGCACGTGGACCGGAATGGTTGCGGCGAGGCCGAGGGCGTGCAGCCACTGTTCGGCAGCGGCGCGGGTCTGTTCGACCAGCGTGCGCTGAGGCAGGCAGTAGATGAGCCGGCGCGGCGTCTGCCGGCGGACGTCTTCCGGCGCAAAGCACGCGCGCCACAGCCAGGCGAGCACCACCGCCGCCGTCTTGCCGGCGCCCGTCGGCACGCGGACGATGGCGGGCCAGTCAGGTTCAAGCGCCAAGCGGCGCTGGTAGCCGTACGGCGCGCAGCCGGTGGCTTGCTGGAACATGGCGTCGAATTCCGTAAGGGATCACCGTCCTTTCGAACAGGGCGAGGGTTCAAGTTCAAGTGTAACGAGAGGGGTGACATGTGGTGTCAGTGTTGTGTGTAACTATTAATTACCAAACGAATAATGGTTGAAAATGATACAGAGATGAATTAAACTTAGTGGTGAAAAGGAGAATGACAGGGGTGAAGAGAGGCACCCCTGTGTAGATCATTGTCTCAAACGCTCAATTGGAAATATGAAGAAATATGAATATGTAGATTGGCCAGGAGTAGAACAATTACAACTACAAATTCTGATTTGGTAAAGTTGATTTTCATTGGCGTTGCCCTCCTTTCAATTGCCGATTTTAGCGCACCAGGGGTAGGGTTGTCAATACTGTCCCCTCCCCCTACCTCCCCCACGAGGGATTAAGAATAAGAGATGAGATTTGCGTATACTATGTGTTGGAAACCGAAGAGCCATGTACAGGCCCCTTTGAAGATTATTCTTAATACGTGTTGGGGTAGCAGGTTCAGACTTATTCCACGGCAAACGCCGTGGCCCCGTTATTTTCCTGTTCATGGCTCTTTTTTTGATTTTTTATTTGAGTGAATGACCTCCATAAACCCTCCCCATCTCCCGCACCTGCGCGGCGATGGCCTCGCGCAGCGCGGGCGGCTGCAACACTTCCACACCAGCGCCGAATTGGAGAATCCAGCGCGTGAATTCCGGGTTGATGCGCGCACGCACCGCAAGGTGCCAACGGCCGTCCGGGCCGGACCACGTGCCGAGTACCGGTTTGCCGGCGAGTTCTTCCTCCACGTACCGCCGCAACTCGGGTGCAACCGCGAGTTCCGCCTCCACCTCGGGGCCGGAGGTGTCGATGTTCCACGCGGTCGCCAGGGCGCGGGCAAGATCGAAGTCGTCTTCCTTGACATAGTGATGGGATGTCATCTGGATGGCGAGGATGCGGCTGACCTTGAAGATGCGGTACGCCTCGCGCAGGTGGCAGAAGCCGAACAGGTAGAGGCTGTGTTGGCGCGGGACAAGGTAGTAGGGGTCGCAGAGGCGTTCCCGGCGCTCGTCGTCGTGAAAGCTGTGGTACTCCATGCGGACGGTGCGCGCTTCGGTCATCGCCTGCAAGAGCACGGCGAGCACTTCCGCTTCGTGCGGTGCGCGGCCTTCCGGGTGCTCCGGCAGGATGAGGCCTGCCAGGCGGTTCCAGCCGGCGGCATCCAGGTTGAGGCCGGCTTTCCCGGCGAGCTTCTGCAGCGCCGACTCGTACGGATGAAGCAGCGCCTGTCGGACGGTCGGTATCGCGTCGAGCCAGACGTGGACCAACAGCAGGGCCAATTGCTCTTCCGGGGTGAGACGCACCGGGAGCCAGCGGGTGTTCAACATGATGAAATAGCCGCCGCCCGGTTCGGATTCCACGCGGAAACCTGCGCGTTCGATCACGCTGAGATCGCGGTGGATGGTGCGTACGGACACGCCGAAGTGCTCCGCCAAGCGCTTGGCGGTCCAGACCCGCGGCTGCTGCACAATGGACAAGAGCACTTGCAGCACGCGCTCGTTCCCGGCCAGTTCATGCGCGACGCGCATCCCGTCATCCTCCATTTCCAGATATGGAGGATTTCGAGAAAAGATCTGGATCTTCCTGCTTCATCTACGTATGAATCTGCAGGAGGCCACATATGTGAAATACAGATTTTTTCAAAAAATCTAAAGTAGCCTCATAAACTCTTCAGCCGTAAGCCCGGCTTGGTGAATGATGGAATGCAAAGTTCCCCGCTTTACGGGGTTATGTTTGGGGACCACCACCGGACGCTTTGTGACTGTATGCTCCAGGATCATGTGCGACCCACTTTGACGTTTCATTTCAAATCCCGCGCGTTGAAGCGCATGGACGATGTCCTTGGCAGCTAAAACGGGAAGCCTGGGCACCTAATCCACCTCAACCGTTGCCACAATCGACTGAGGATCGAGCGGCGGGACTTCACCCTTATCATTCAGATACTGCAAGTAGAGAGCAATTGCGTCCTTCGCATTCGCCAAGGCTTCTTCGACGGTATCCCCCTCCGTGACGCACCCAGGAAGGCTTGGTACCGTGACCACATACCCGCCGTCCTGCAGGTCGGGCGTCAAGACGACGGCAAAACGCCGCATCACAGGCTCCCCCTTCTTCGTCCGTTTTTCCATTCCGGGTCGCTGGTTTCATTTTATCATTTCACACAATCCACGGGGCGTCGAAGTCGATCCCGACCTCCCGCCCGAGGCTGACGAGCGTTTTGCGGCTGAAATCCTGCACGCGGTAGATGCGCACGCTGTCCTCGTCCGGCCGGATGGTGTCGCGCAATTGGGCCACAAGCTGGATGTACTGGGTGTCGTCCAGTTTGCACTCAAACACCGACTTCTGCACCCGCTGCCCGTGGTTGACGCAGATCTGCGCGATGCGCCGCAGGCGTTTCTGGCCGGGCTTGGTGTCGGTGCAGATGTCGTAGGTCACCACGTAGTACATCAGCCTCACCCCCGGTACAAAAACGGCATGTACGGGACGGCATCGCCCCGGATGGCGCGCGCCATGAGGCGGGCTTGCAGCGGCAGGACCAGGCCGAGGGCCAGGCGGGTGCGCAGCGTCGGGTGCTCCACCTCCGTCTGCTTGCGCCGCTGGTACTCGGCGAGGATGGTGCGCCGGGCGGCGTCGGTGAGTGACACGGCGCCGCCGGGAAGTGTCTCGAAATCGTCCGGCGTCAGCTGCCGCCGGTTGAACAGCGTGAGCGCCACGCGATCCGCCAGCACCGGACGCATCTCTTCCATTAAATCGAGCGCGAGCGCCGGCCGGCCCGGGCGGAGGGTGTGCAGGAAGCCGATCTGCGGATCGAGCCCGACGCTCTCTGCGGCGGCGGCGGCATCGTGCGTGAGCACGGCATAGAGAAACGAGAGCACCCCGTTGACTGGATCGCGCGGGGGACGGCGGGAACGGTGTGCAAAGGCAAAATCCTGCTGCACCTGCGGGGCGAGCATGTGTTGGAAAACGGCGAAGTAACGGCGGGCGTTGACCCCCTCCAGGCCGCGCAGGGTGTCGAGATTGTCCATGTGGCAGATGCGGCGCAGGTCGCGGGCCATCTCCTCGGCCACCTCGCGCAGGGCGTTCGCGGCACTGGGTGTGCTGGCGTCGCGCGCGGCGCGCAGGAGCACCTGGCGCTGATTGTAGAGCTTGCCCGCGACCAACGCCCGCGCGATGGACAGCTGGCGCGCGGGATCGTGGAACGCCTGAAACTGGGCGGTGCGCAAAAGGACGTTGCCGGACTTCGGTCCCTCCAGACGGTATACGAACCGCCCGGCCCCGTCCATTTTCACGACGCTGCGGCCGTCCCTCGCGCAGCGTTCGAGCAGCGGACTGGTGAACGAGACGCGGCCGAACGCGACGATGGCGTGCACCAGGTGGAGCGGCACACGGGTCTGGACCTGCTTGTCCAGGGTGACAAGGACGTTGTCGTGATCGAGCCGGACGACGGCGCCGTCCGTCTGCACGTATAAGGTATGGGCGGTCAGGGGCATGGGGATTCCTCCTTGGTTTTGTGCGCCGAAGCCGCCGAAACGGACGCGGCCTGTGTTCGCGCGTCCGCGCGCCGAAGTGCAGGGGCAGCGGTTTCCGCGGCGAGATCGTCTTCCAGCAGGCGATACCAGTCGAATGGACGCCTGCGGCCGGTCAAGACGGGCAGGCACGCGTCCTGCAGCGAGCAGTGGTTGCAGCGGGCGTCGCGGACGGCTGGCGGCAGCGTCTGCGATTGCAGCATCGCGCGCACCTCGCGGAGGATACGCTGGGTTTGCTCCCGCAGCGCCGTGGTCAGTGCCACGCGCGTGCGGCGGCGGGAGCTGACGTGATAGATGGCGCCCTCCGGGATGTCGACGCCGAACATCTCCTCCAGGCACAGCACCTGCGCGCAGAGTTGGACCTGGTGGCAGAGGCGGCGCGATGTGGTACCGCGCTTGAATTCGACGGGATATGGGCGGCCGTCGCGCAGTTCGACCACGTCGCACCTGCCGATGAGCCCGTACCGGTCCGACCACACCGTCAGCCCGGTGAGGATTTGGTGGCCGCGGGCCGAAAGGACGTGCTCCGCATCGACGCGCGCATGGGCCATGCGGCCGCCGAGGGTAAACCGGTTCTCGTCAAACGTCTGCTCCACGTGAATAAGCGCGCACTGGCGCGGACAGTAGGCGTAGTGCTCCAGCGCGGAAATCGGGATGAGCGCATCATCGTCCATGGGTTGGTCGCTCCTTTGCCACAGCCGGTTTCGTGATCTAGCATGTCCGGATGGTAGGGTTGATATTCATCGTGGATATTTCGATGGGGCATAGAGGAGCGGCGGGGTTGAGAGCCTGAGCATGAGATACCCGTGGGGGCGGACAACGACACGGTGGGCCACATGGTTATCCAGCGGGATCGGAATGAATCGGAATGGGGAGGAAGCGATGGCTGGGTCGGTTGACCGCTTGGCCAGGTGGTTGAAGTCTGTCAGCATGGGGCCGAAGGAAGGAGAACGAGCCGGGATAATCCCAGGTTGGGCCCTGAAGCAGTATCCGACAGCCGTCGCGCGAACTGCGCGAACCCGGAGTGATGGCCGAACCCCGGGGGTTTCGCGCAATCCAGGTAACCCGCGAGATATCTGGATTTTTTGCCAAGAAGGGGGTACAATGAAGGCGTCTGAAGCGGCAGCGGTGCATCTCATGCGGAGGAGTTCGCGGAATTTGGCCGGGATTCCGCGTCAGGACAGGGCTGGATAGAGAGGCGTTGCTCCGCGGACGTGATCCGCGGCCCCATTGAAGCCGCCGTGGGGCGCTGTGATAACCATGCTGTTCGGAGTTGCTCCGCGGACGTGATCCGCGGCCCCATTGAAGCCCGACCGCGTTTGCCATCGACAACGCCGTCGGCGTGCGTTGCTCCGCGGACGTGATCCGCGGCCCCATTGAAGCTCCCATACTTCTTGCCGATGTCGAGATAGGACTGCGTTGCTCCGCGGACGTGATCCGCGGCCCCATTGAAGCACATCATGCGCGGTCCAGCCCGTGTGCTCCGCGATCGTTGCTCCGCGGACGTGATCCGCGGCCCCATTGAAGCTTCTTGGCGCGAGCTGCAATCCGCTCCGCCTTGTCGTTGCTCCGCGGACGTGATCCGCGGCCCCATTGAAGCCTTGCAGCGTCAGAATGAGACGATTGAGCCACGATGTGTTGCTCCGCGGACGTGATCCGCGGCCCCATTGAAGCCTGAAAGCCTCTCTCACGACTCCCGAAAATTCG
The DNA here is from genome assembly GCF_014647315.1 of Paenalicyclobacillus cellulosilyticus. GTDB lineage: Bacteria > Bacillota > Bacilli > Alicyclobacillales > Alicyclobacillaceae > Alicyclobacillus_J > Alicyclobacillus_J cellulosilyticus. The sequence continues at coordinate 5,780 of NZ_BMOY01000014.1, read as the reverse complement.
CAGAGTTGCTCCGCGGACGTGATCCGCGGCCCCATTGAAGCTGGAGCAAACCGCATGGGATGAGGAACATCCTGTGCGTTGCTCCGCGGACGTGATCCGCGGCCCCATTGAAGCCTTACACACCGGCGTGCAGCGGCTGCACAGAGAACGTTGCTCCGCGGACGTGATCCGCGGCCCCATTGAAGCCAGTATCCGCCGCACGTCCTGCGCCGTCTCCGGCGGCTGTTGCTCCGCGGACGTGATCCGCGGCCCCATTGAAGCCCGAGGCCACCGCGCTCACCTGGAACCCGAGCCGCGTTGCTCCGCGGACGTGATCCGCGGCCCCATTGAAGCATATCGGCCAGATAGTGGTAAAGGTGTTTGGATTAGTGCGTTGCTCCGCGGACGTGATCCGCGGCCCCATTGAAGCACTGACTTTCAACGCGACCGGCGCAACCGCCTCAAAGTTGCTCCGCGGACGTGGTCCGCGGCCCCATTGAAGGATGCGTGTGTGTCTCATGTTCTGCATCGTACGTCGCGAGCAGGATGCCAAACACTCGTTGTGCTGCCAACGCTTCTTCCTCCTGAACGATCCGACCGGCACCCCTGGACCCGCCGTGGCCGGTGCCGTGCTTGAAGCCATAACCATTCCATGCGGAGGACGCACAGCATGGTACGGACAGGAGGCCCGAACCGTCGCCAAAACCCTGCTTCCCCGTCACTCACCCCGTCACCATGCGCGGCTTCCTACCCTCCCCTGTCCCTTCTGTGGTACCCTGAGGAGAGCGACACACGGCGACAGCAGGGGAGGAAGCAGCGTGATCACCATCAAGAGCCGTTACGAAATCAGCCTCATGCGCGAAGCCGGAAAGGTGGTCGCCGCGTGCCATGAAGCGCTCGCCAAGCTCATCCGTCCCGGCATCACCACGCTCGACATCGATCGCTTTGTCGAGTCGTTCATTCTGCGCCACAAGATGGAACCGGCGCAAAAGGGATACAAAGGATACCCGTTTGCCAGCTGCACATCGGTCAACGACGTGGTCTGCCACGGGTTTCCAAGCGACTACCGCCTCAAGGAAGGCGACATCATCACGGTGGACATGGTGGCGGTGTACAAGGGGTTGCATGCGGATTCGGCGTGGAGCTACGCGGTGGGGCAGGTTTCGGACGAGGCGCGCCGCCTGCTCGAGGTGACGCACACGGCGCTGTTCAAAGGCATCGAGCAGGCGGTCATCGGCAACCACATCTCCGACATCGGCCACGCCATCCAAACGTATGTGGAGTCGCAGGGGTTCTCCGTCGTGCGCGACTTCATCGGCCACGGCATCGGCCGCAAGATGCATGAAAGCCCGGAGGTGCTCCACTACGGGCCGCCGCACCGCGGCCCGCGCATCCGCAAGGGCATGACGTTCACGATAGAGCCCATGGTGAACGCCGGTGGGTACGAGGTGAAGATCGATCCCGACGGGTGGACGGCGCGCACAGCCGACGGCAGCCTCAGCACGCAATACGAGCATACCATCGCGATCACGGAGAACGGCCCGGAGATTCTCACGGTGCTGTGACATCTCCAAGGCCCCTCTCGCTGAATGGGCAAGCAACCGCCCCGGAAACGCAGCCCCTTGGGGGCGGATGCTCGTTTTGCGTCTAAATCCACCGCACGCTGACAAGCGACGCCAACGACACCGCCAAGCTCGCTGCCAGCATGGCCAAGAGCGGCCGCAGCGCCTTTTGGCCGATGGCCCGCAGGTGCACGTTCATGCCCAACCCGACCATGGCGGCGGTGAGCAGGTCGCTGCTCGCTTGCTCCACCGCCTGCACTGCGGGTGCCCCAAGCCATCCGAGCGACCCAAGGACACTCATGGCGACGAATCCGACGAGGAACCAAGGAAACGACACCCGCGCCGAACTGAGGGCGGCCCCACGTGCCCCCTTGGGGTCAGACCTGCTCGTTTCCTCCGTTTCGGGCACAGGCCCATCTTTCGCTTCGGGTGCGGCGCTGCGCTTCGCTTCCTGCCGCCGGCGCCACCACAGCCACGCGAACGACAACGGCACCAACAGCAACACCCGCCCCAGTTTGGCCAAAAGCGCAACGGCCATCGCCTGCGATCCCGCCGGCGCCGCGGCGGCGGCGACGTGGGCAATCTCATGCAGGCTCAACCCGGACCACGCGCCGTAGGCGACGGCACTCAGATCCAGCCACGGCCGCACGAGGGTGTACGCCATCGAAAAGACGGTGCCGATGAGCGCCACCATCCCGACCGCAATGGCGGTGTCTTCCGCCGCCGCCCCGAGGATGGGCGAAATGGCGGCCACGGCGGCGGCGCCGCAGACGCCGGTGCCCACGCCGAGCAACCATGTCAGCGATCGGTCCGCCCCCAACCACCGGCCGACCAAGGCGCTGATGGAAAGCGCGATCGCGATGGTGACCGCGCCCTTTGCGACGAGCGGCAGACCTTGGTGCAACACGGTGGGCAAGTTCAGCCGCAAGCCGTACAGCACGATGGCCAGGCGCAGTCCGCGCTGGCTGACGAGCTGGATCCCCGGGCGCAACCGTTCTGGGTAACCCACCACCTGGCGCGCGGCGATGGCGAGCAGGATGGCGCACACCATGCCCCCCATCCGCGCGAATCCAGGCAGGTGCGCCAAAGCGATGCCTGCCGCCGCAAAGGCGAACGTCCACGCCATCCCGCCAGCCATCCCGAGCGCCGCCGCACCCGGCACGCGCACCGGCGCGTGGGTAGGTTTTTCCGTCGCGTGCCATGATGGTCGCGTATGCCCTTCCATCCACCCGGCCTCCCCTTCCGATCGTTTCGACTGTAGGATACGCCGGGGCATTTTATAAGTGAAATGAATCATTTTTATTGGCATAATAAGAATCACAAATGACACGACGGGTTGCGTACGGCGAAACCTCGCCTTGGCGCTGGCCAAGTGACGGCGAATACGACGCTCAGGCGGCGAGTTGTTGACGCCGCCCACGTGGAGGGGATGGCGCATGGACACGCGTTTGCTCGTCTTCGTGACGGTGGCGGATAAAGGAGGATTCTCGCGGACGGCGGAGGAGCTGCACCTCACCCAGCCGGCCGTCAGCCAGCACATCCAGGGTCTGGAGGCCGAGCTCGGCGCGAAGCTCATCGACAGGACCAACAAGTACGTCCGGCTGACGAAGGCGGGCGAGATCGTGTATCACCACGCAAAGCAGATCCTGAAACATTACGGCCAGATGACGCGGCTCCTGGAAGACCTAACGCAGACCGTGAAAGGGCCGCTGTGCATCGGAGCGAGCTTCACCATCGGCGAGTACGTGCTGCCGCACGTCATCTCCGGGTTCCGCCGCGCGTACCCCGAGGTGGCGCCGACGATTCTCATCGAGAACACGCAACACGTCGCGGAGCAGATCGCAGAGCACCAGCTGGACGTCGGGGTCGTGGAAGGCGGGGTCGATCCGAAGCTCCGCCTGGAGGTGCGGCCGTTCCTTGCCGACACGCTGGTGGTCATCGTCGGCCGCCAGCACCGCTGGGCGAACCGTACGGAGGTGGAGCCGGAAGAGTTGGCGGACGAGACCTGGATTGTCCGCGAGCGCGGGTCCGGGACGCGGGACGTGGCGGATCGGCTGTTTCAGCAGGCCGGGTTTGTGCCACGCACGCTGATGGAGTTCGGCAGCACGCAGGTGATCAAGGAGTCGGTCGAGGCGGGGCTCGGCGTCGCCGTGGTCTCCGAATGGGCCATCCGCAAGGAGCGGGCCCTCGACACCCTGCGCGCCTTGCGCGTGCGGGGCGTGCCGCTGCAGCGCGAGTTCTCATGGCTCATGCACCCGTCGCAGTTCCGCACGCGCGCCATGGACGCGTTTGTCGCGTATCTGGCGCGCTGGGCGGCGGAAGGGCACGCCGCCCGGCTGTTGGGGCGGGATGGAGTGGCCCGGGGGTGAGGGGGTATGTCTGGTGCCACTTCTTCGATCCCTTGTTCATCGTTCCGACTGTCGCTCATGTGGAAATTCCTCCTCTGGAAATATCGTGCCACTTCTTCGATCCCTTGTTCATCGTTCCGACTGTCCAGCCAGTTCAAACTGCCGTTTGAGTACAATGAGTGCCACTTCTTCGATCCCTTGTTCATCGTTCCGACGCGTGAGCCGCGCAAGTCGCACGCAGTCATCATTGTGCCACTTCTTCGATCCCTTGTTCATCGTTCCGACTTCGTGGCACGGCCCTGTCGTTTGGGCTCCAACGAAGGTGCCACTTCTTCGATCCCTTGTTCATCGTTCCGACGTTCCTTTGGAGTGGTGATTATGCTGAGCCGAGAAGTGCCACTTCTTCGATCCCTTGTTCATCGTTCCGACTTCCCGTCTTTGCATCCACAAGTTCACCAGCTACGGTGCCACTTCTTCGATCCCTTGTTCATCGTTCCGACTCATTGGCGTCGCGTGTCCAGAACACATGGTTCAAGTGCCACTTCTTCGATCCCTTGTTCATCGTTCCGACCTTCTGGAAGCGCGGAGATGTGACGGTTCAATTGGCCGTGCCACTTCTTCGATCCCTTGTTCATCGTTCCGACTCGATAGTGGGCGCCTGTTCTTCAATCGAACTAGAGTGCCACTTCTTCGATCCCTTGTTCATCGTTCCGACAAGCTGTTTGAAAGAGATCCAGACGAACTTTTTTGGTGCCACTTCTTCGATCCCTTGTTCATCGTTCCGACCGTCGCGGTTGGCGCGAAAGGTGGATATATATCCCGTGCCACTTCTTCGATCCCTTGTTCATCGTTCCGACTTGACAGCCTTGACAACAGTAACAAAAAGTCAGAGTGCCACTTCTTCGATCCCTTGTTCATCGTTCCGACAGATCGTTGTCCGCGCCATGCCAATGCGTTCGAGAGTGCCACTTCTTCGATCCCTTGTTCATCGTTCCGACCATGGTCGCCGTCCAACACATGCCGCACGCCATGCGCGTGCCACTTCTTCGATCCCTTGTTCATCGTTCCGACTCAGCCATATGCGCTCACCTCTATCTGTTTCCCAAGGTGCCACTTCTTCGATCCCTTGTTCATCGTTCCGACCTACATCGAATCTAGATTTTTGTATCTGTTCGGGAACGTGCCACTTCTTCGATCCCTTGTTCATCGTTCCGACTTGAGTCTACCCACAGACACGACTACGTGCAGTGCGTGCCACTTCTTCGATCCCTTGTTCATCGTTCCGACGAGAAACTAGAGGGTGCGACTGGTGTGAAATGGGAGTGCCACTTCTTCGATCCCTTGTTCATCGTTCCGACGCTTGAGCAATTGATTCACACGGTTTGGGTCTTGTTGTGCCACTTCTTCGATCCCTTGTTCATCGTTCCGACTCGTCAACCAATGCCGATGTCAACCCCACACTTCCGTGCCACTTCTTCGATCCCTTGTTCATCGTTCCGACCAAAGTACCGTTCGGACGGGTGACGTACCTCAAAGTGCCACTTCTTCGATCCCTTGTTCATCGTTCCGACGCAATAATAGGATTGTATCCATGCGACGTGAATGGGTGCCACTTCTTCGATCCCTTGTTCATCGTTCCGACCACCGTCCTCTTTCTTCGTCCTCCTCCTTGAACTCCGTGCCACTTCTTCGATCCCTTGTTCATCGTTCCGACTAACCGCACGATTTGGAACTGCACCAGACGACCATGAGTGCCACTTCTTCGATCCCTTGTTCATCGTTCCGACGCATTTCCATCCACTGAGATTGCCAAGGAACTTCGTAAGCGTCAAATCCCGCCCACCTTGCATTCCCTCCACGGCTCCCCCAAACTCATGCATGACGAACAACC
>NZ_BMOY01000013.1 GCF_014647315.1 Paenalicyclobacillus cellulosilyticus | reverse complement strand
GTCATTTTACTCAGCAATTTTCGGACAGGCAATAACGTCAGCTTTCAGCCATTTAGAGATGGCTAAAACACAATAGCATTGTGGTACCAAAATCCCGATTGATCTTCGCTAAGATTTCAAAGATGTAACTTTGGGTGATCACGTCTAACGCAGTTGTTGGCTCATCCAAGATCACCACTTTGGGGTCTAAGATAAGACTTAGCGCAATCATCACTCTTTGCTTCATACCCCCACTTAACTCATGGGGATATGACCGAAGAACAAGATCCGGATCGAGGCGAACATATTCCAATAGCTCACGCGTCCTTTTAATAATCTCCGCAACTGATACATCCCTGTGTTCTCGCACCGTCTGAATGAACTGATCCTTGATTTTCATGACAGGATTAAGAGCGCTCTGCGCGGCCTGAAAGACCATGGAAACCTCTTGCCAACGAAATTGCCTGAGTTCCTCTTTTGAAAAACTCAATATATCTCGCCCATTGTAGACAATTTGCCCCTGCGAGATAACACCCGAACATATACCAAGAATCGCTGTTGCAAGCGTGGTTTTCCCACAACCACTTTCGCCGACCAGCGCTGTTACCTTCCCTTCTGGTATGTCAAATGATACGTTATTGACCGCATGGGTCGTCCCGTATCGCGTCACGTAGTCAATGGAGAGATCCTTTATTTGAATGATGGCTTTCACACTTCCCTCTCCCTCGTCATTGACGTCTCAGGCGTGGATTGAAAAAGTCATCGATTCCATTCGCAAACAGGAAGCAACCCAGTGTAAATAAACTCATACAGACAATCGGTGAAATGAGATAGTAAACGCCACGAGGATTGAAAACCCCGCCGGTTCCTTGCACAGCCATAGTCAGCATTTCGCCCCAGTTCGTCGCTGAGAACGGCGCCAAACCCAATAGCATAATTCCAACGCTCGCCTGGATAGCTCCCGATCCAACTCCTATAAAACTGACTGTCAGGAATGAGATGACATTAGGCATTAGTTCCTTAAAAATGATGTGAAATTTGCTCATCCCCATAATCCTAGCTATTGTCACGAACTCACGCTCCCGAAGAGAGAGCACCTGGGATCTTACTCCCAATGCCAGGGGTGCCCAGGCAGTAATTGATAATAACAATCCGAATTCAACTGCATTCTGTATGGAAAATACAGCAGCCAATATCAAGCTCAGAGAGAATCCGGGTATTGTAAGTATCAGATTGATCAGAGCAACGATCACTTGGTCCACAAAGCCACCAATCAATCCCGCAAGCATTCCCACCAAAGTTCCGATGAATAAAGTAATTACGGCGGTCCAAAAGGCAACCAACAGAACATCTCTGGAACCGTATACAATTTCTGTCCAAATGTCCCGTCCAGCATAATCAGTTCCTAACCAGTGATGCCAAGAAGGAGGTTGATATCTGGCAGAGAAATTGACAGTCGTATTGAATGGAAATATACGGGGTCCCACCGTTGCCATCAAAATGAAGAACACGAGAATCACAAATCCCACAAACGCCTTCTTATTTGACCAAATGATCCAAAAAAAATCCCGTATCGTCCGCAAGGTTGTCACTCCTCAATTCGCACACGGGGATCAAGCTTTGCATATAAAATATTGGCGATAAGATTGGCTACAATGAGACAAAAGCTCTGAAACAGAAACAAACCCTGTAATTCCGTGTAATCACGATTATTCGTTGCCTGAACCAAGTACTGACCTATGCCTGGATAACTGAACAGTGTTTCTACGAGAGACGATGCACCCAGAATACCCCCAAACGCGAGTGCAAGACCAGTCACTTGTGGCAGAATCGCAATTCTCCTAATGTAATCCTTCACAATTGTACGTTCACGCAATCCCCTCGCTATAGCGGCGGTTACATAGTCTTCATTCATCACTGCCAGAGATGTGCTTTTCATGCTCATCGCTTGACCACCAATTAACACCAATACGTAAGTCAATATAGGGAGAAACGCATGGCGTAGGACACTCCCAATAAATGGCCAATTGAATCCGGGTGTCAACGACGTATCATACGCTCCATTAAACGGGAACCATTGCAAATCGAGAGCAAAAAACTCAAGTAGTAGCAGTGCGATAATGAATGATGGAACAGCATGTGAAATAACGTTAAAAACGGTCATGAGGGGATCCAGCCAGGAGTTGCGTTTCCAAGCCATGCGTACACCGATCCAGTTCCCAATGACAAAACTCGTTAACAGTGCAATACTAGCCACAAATAGTGTCCACGGCACGCCGGCCGCTATCACTTGATTGACTGTCACTTGCTGATTCACCATCGACGTTCCGAGATTCCCATGCAATAAGCCTTGGACATAACTCAAAAACTGCTTATATAAGGGTTCGTTAGGATTGATATGATACAGCAACTGTATGCGTCGATAAGCCTCCGGCAAAGATATACCTAATTGTTGAGCCATTTGCTGAGCCTGTACCAACCATACATTTCCAGGAGTCTTGTGCAACATGTAGAAGGAAAGAATCACCGAGAGCATCAATGTAATAAACGCTATTAACAACCTTTTCAAAATCACCCTGGTCGACAACTCTATCACCCCAAAATCTTATTTGTAATTGCCAGCCTAGCTTCATCCTGATAAACACCAAAGAAAATGAAATAATAATATTGTATATCTCTACCGACAGAGCTTTCTGCTCAATTTATCCATCACATACATTTGCCGATAGGATGTTGGTGGCCAGGGAATTGACCCCAGCCACCCAAAAAAGAACATCCCAACTGTTAGTTCGGGCCTAGCTTTCCATTGACAAAGTGCTGCCCGCCAGCAAACCATTCGCTGATATCCGCAATGTCCTGAAGTAAGTCCGCAGGCGGCATTGGGAGGTTACGATTGTACTTACTAAAGGCATTCTGCCACGGTAATCCTTTAGGCAATCCCTTTACATAGGCAGTGTTTAACCATTCACCGGCGGTGTTTCCCCACAGATTTACATACCAAGCGTTTTCATTGGTCGCATAAGCAATTTCATCAATCGCATGGCGACGTTGCGATTCAGTCATGTACGGCATCTTTGCAAGTAGTTGATTTACGTTTATGCTTTGACCGTCATAGCCACTAGCAATAAACAACGCAACTCCCTTGCGATCCTTTGGTAGCCCCGCCTCCTGGAAGGGTCGCCCATTATTATACAACGTCATCATCGCAGACCAAGGATCCATCAACCATTCCCACTCAGGAAAATCGAACACCATATCGTATGTTCCGTTTACGGCGTTCGACCAATACAAACTCTGATCGACAGACTTAAACTGTGTTGGCAAACCGAACGCTGTTAGTTGTTCAGCAACCAACTCACCCGCCGGTGTAATATACGGTTCCCAATTGGAAGGACCGGCAATGATAAAGTTATAACTCTTGCCATTCGGATCGCGCCAAATTCCGTCAGGACCCTTTTTCCATCCTATGCTCTCTAAGAGACGAGCCGCCTTTTTTGGGTCATATGGATACTTAGTAAATTTCTTCAATACGTCATTCGTAATATACTTATTAATTTGCCACGGTAGGATACCTAACCCAGCATATTCGGTGTCTATCCCGTAGTAGTTAGCGACCTCTCGAATCTTTTTTCTATCGAGTGCATAAACGATCGCCTTTCTAAAAGTCTCATTTTGGAACGGAGAATGTCTTTGGTTAAACACGAACCCTACTGTCACATTGTCCGGCCAAATGTAGTGAACTAAATTCTTATTGGATGCCAGAATGCTGGTTAAGATGTCCTTAGGTGGTGTAGCATCCATCCATGACAGCTTCCCAGATCGCAATAGCGCAAGCTGTTGCGTTCCGTCAGGAACATTCATCAAATGAATTTCTTTGAACTTGATTGCCGACTTCTTGTAGTAATACGGGTTCGGTTTCAAGTACATATCAGATGAGGTGACTTTGCTTACAACATACGGCCCAGTGCAGATTGTTGTCTTCGGATGGTAATGTGAATTGAAATCTTGCCAGACCTTACCTGTAGCTGAGAGAAACTGAGGTGTCTGCTTTAATTGGTAAGCGTAAAGTCCTTGATCATGAGGATTCGTATCTGGTTGAAGCTTTGCAAAGAGAGCAGCATCCTGATCAATCCACTTCTTTGCCAAATGGTAAGGGATCCACTGATAATCTTCCGCCAAATAATACATTTTGAACTTAGGATCAAGTTTTGGATTAGCCCATTTGAAAATCACTGTATAAGGATCAGGGGTTTCTATTGATTTCAAATACTTGGTAACCTCTGCACCCCAATTCAAAATATAGAACCCCCACACATCCTTCGATGTAAATGGCGCTCCATCACTCCACCGAATGTTGTGATACAAGTGCACAACAGTTTGTGCTGGATTGCTGTTATCCACAGATTGAGCCATCCGATAGTAAATCTTCCCTGTCGGACGCGCGTATTGAAACAACCCCTCGAAACAATATACCCATGCATCATAACCCACACCACCATTGGCAGCAGGGTTTCCCTGCCAAGTCGGAGGAGCAGGCCATCCCAATTGAGCCACCTGGGTCCATACTCCACCCGAATTCAAGGTATTGGCATGGACACCAGAAGATCCTGAGGCAATTCCCACAGTAACCACAGCGGTTCCGAACAATAATGAAGCCGATTTCATCTGTTGTCTAAGTCCCTTTTTCATCTTCACGTTCGATCATCCTCCATAAACCACCTTAATTATTTAAGGCCTCATTTGCACCCACATTCAACAATCGTTCCCAATAACATACCCCCAAACAATCGTTAATAATATAACTGATTAATTAATCTCTCTATGTGGTTATTTTACATAGGGTTATCTTGCATGTCAATATAGAAATAATACTGACTCCTCAAGCAGTAAACTAACACTCTATCCGAATCCTCGTCATTAAACCTTAATCTAGATACTCACCATGCAAGAATTATGTTTTGCTGAAGCGGATGTATTATCCAACATCATGTAATTGTGGACGTATTTTTCAATTTAACCCAATGTATACTTTCCGATAACTAACATGACCAAAGAATTTTCGTCAAGAGCTCGCAATGACTATCCCTGACTGATGAGTTTGCCGTACTGACTTCTGACTATAATACGCCTTAAACACGATATCCTGGTTATAATTCCCAAATCCAGCCCCATATATCGTCAGTCCACCGACATGCTGTGCGTCTTCCTCCACGGACAACCTGAGCGTCCAGTGCAATCCCAACGGCAAGTCATCCACCGTCACCGAAGACAACTGAATCCCGTCGATGAAACTCCCCTCACGATTGATGCGCAACACTTTCAGCAAGCCGTATTGATTAATCTCATCCGGCCACCAAGCAGGTGTGTAGGTGCCGCGCCGGTCGGCGAAATCGCCGGGGCTCGTCCACGTCCCGAGCCGCACACCATTTAAGTAAAAGGTGATGTCGGAAGGCCAGTTTTCGTTCGCCTTGGGCGCCTCCGATCCAATCTCCAGCGAGATCTCAATCTCTTCAAGCACCTGGCTGGGCAGCATGTGATTGGGGAATTTGTACTCGATGTACCCTTGGCCAAACCACAGGATGTTTGCGCGCACACGTTCCGGATCCGAAAAGTACCGGGGATCATCGAACTGGCCGATGATCTTTTCCACGGACGCGAGACCGCAGGTGGGCTGGACGTCGAAGTCGGTGTAGTACCCCACCGGTACGTCGACACGATAGTACTCCCGTGCTTCCTCCGCGCTGTTCGGAAACGAAATGCGAATCGTGTCCACGTTTAAAATGCAACGCTTTTGTATGCCACCCCGACTGGGAATCATTTCCGTCCGGATGATGCCTGCGGTCTCCAGCTTGCGCACGTGCATCGTCATGATGGCGCTGCTTAATCCCAAGCGTTCTGCCAGCTCACGGATGTTCATCGGCTGCTCGGCCAAAGCTTGGATGATCTGCAGGCGTACCCGGCTTGCCAATGCCTCGAATACCGGCAACCATTCTTCCGAAACATGGATGTCCATGCTGCCCCTCCCGCGTGAGCCACAGTCTCAATCAAACATGTGATGGCTAATATTTTAACCCACCGCCAAGCCAACTGCGAGAGGAACGCGGGTGAAGACAGGTTGCCCCGCGCATCCTTGTGGATCGCGGGGCGTGATCCAGCGTCGAAGATGTGAGCATCTGTCGAGCATACGCGTGACACAAGATGATTCAAGCATCGTGTACAACGTGGCAACTTGCCGCATCCACGTGGCGGCGTACGTTACGCCCGCTCAAGATTCATACCGCACCCAAACCGTCATCTCACCGGGCGTCCGATTGCACCAGGCGTAATACGGGATGGCTTTTACCTTGGTTTCCTCCCGAGCGCAGCGCTGGAAGGCATACAGAGGTTGCCCGTGTCCGAATTCGCGTGGGACAGCCTCCCCCTGCGGACGGATCACGTCGCGCCAGCCGCTGCCCTGCAGGGTGACGACGCCACCCAACAATCCTTCCTCGTATTGCGCCGTCCACGTCTGACCCGGCCTTATCACAATGGATTGCAGGTTGCGCCCGTTGTCCACCTCTTCGAGACAATAAACAATGGGCCCGCGCTGCAAGGCCAGCTTCCCGGCATTCATCCGCACCTCGGGATGGGCAAACACCTCCTCCACCGGCATCGGGATGGACAACGTCACGGTATCCCCGTCACGCCAGACACGGCGGATGTATACATATCCCTTGCTCTCCCAGGAGCTTGCGACCGGCTGGCCGTTGACCCGTACCTCCACACGGCGCGCCCAGCCCGGGACGCGCAACGCGATGGCGAACTCGGCCTGCGCAGAAGCCGACACCTGCAATTGCACCTCGCCGTCCCACGGGTACCTTGTACGCTGGATGAGCCGTACATCCTGCCCGGCCAGCGAGACGGCCGCCTGGCTGCCGATGTACAGATGCACAAACGCGGTGTTTGTATCCGGATCCACCGAGTAGATGTAACCGCCCAGGGAAGCGAGGAGGCGCGCGATATTGGGCGGGCAACATGCGCAGCCAAACCACGGCTGGCGCGTGGTGCGCACCGCGTGCATGTCCTCACGGTGTTCCGCGACCTCCGGCCACACTTCAAGCGGATTGACGTAGAAGTAGCGCTGTCCGTCGAGCGACATCCCGCTGAGCACGCCGTTGTAAAGCGCGCGTTCCATCACGTCCGCGTACTTTGCGTCCGCCTCAAGCTGCAACATGCGGTGCGAGAAAAACACGAGACCAATGGCCGCGCACGTCTCCGCGTACGCCCGGTCGTTGGGCAGGTCGTACGGCACGGTGAACGCCTCTTCATAGGCAGACGATCCGATGCCCCCCGTGACATACATCCGCCGCGAGACGATGTCTTCCCACAGCCTGCGGCACGCCGCCAACAAGGCCTCGTCATCCGTTTCCGCCGCCACGTCCGCCATGCCGCTGTAGAGATACACCGCACGTACCGCGTGGCCTTCCGCACTCGTCTGCTCGCGCACCGGCTGATGCGACTGAGAGTACTTGAAATTGTAGGGACGAACGCGTTTTTCCCCGCGCGCTTCGGCCTCCAGCGCGAAGTACAACGGTTCGCGCCCGCGTTCATCCACAAAATACTTCGCCAGCCGCAGGTACAGTTCATCCCCGGTGAGCCGGTGGAGCTTCATCAACGCCAGCTCAATCTCGGGATGTCCGCAGTAACCACGCTTCTTCCCCGGCTCCGGCCCGAGGACGCGATCGATGTGTTCGGCCAGACGCCGGACGATGTCCAGGATCTTTGGTTTACCGGTCGCCTGGTAGTACGCCACCGCCGCCTCCATGAGGTGGCCCGCGCAGTACAATTCGTGATCGTCCCGGAGGTTGGTCCAGCGGGCATCCGGCCTGGCCACCGTGAAGTAGGAATTCAAGTAGCCGTCCGGCTGTTGCGCCCGGGCCAGCAGGTCAATTACGCCATCCGCCAACGCTTCGAGCTCAGGATTGGGCCGGATGGCGAGGACGTAACCAACTGTTTCCAACCACTTGTAGAGGTCGCTGTCCTGAAACACCATCCCGTGAAAGGTGCCTTCCATCTCGCCGGCCGCAATCTTGAGATTGGCGACGGTGTGACTGGGTTCCACATCCGGCAACTCGTCATTGAGGGCCTTCCACTGGTAGGGGACCACCACATCGCGTACAAGTTGTTGCCGGGGCGCCCAGAAATCGTCTTCCAGGTGTACGTTCTGCAAGGAAACGGGGAGCAAACGCTTCATCGGAACAACCACCTTCCACTCTGTCGACATCAAATGAAATCCAAAACCCTGCCGTCCATCGCTCACCTGAGGCACAGCCTTGTCCCTTATTGAATCCGGGACGTTCTTAGGGGCAAGAAACAACTTGAACATAACACGGTGTACAGACCCCTGTCGGTGGCGAGGTGCGCGCTTGGGTGGACAGAACCGACTTCTTCATCCAGCCAAAAAGAAGGAATTTGTCTGGTTTACACGAATGTAAGGAGATAGATTCGAACAGAAGGAACAAAGAAATCTGTTCAAAGAAATCTGTTCCACGACGGGGGGTGAGCGACATGTTGCACCTCTATGCGTCTGCACGTCAACCATTCCGATTTGTATCAGCAGGACAGTTTATGACTGAGGAACCCTGGACGCACACCACCCGCTGCCTCGATACGTTCGTGATCATCTTCGGCATCAAAGGCGAACTGTACATTCATCAGGACGGAGTGGAACATGTCATCGGGCCTGGCACCGCTGCAGTACTGTTCCCTCATCACACTCATGGCGGTTATAAGACATGCGAACCCGGCCTTTCATTTTTCTGGTGTCACTTTCTCTGCCAAGACGATTTCGACATTCAGTCAACACCTATGTCCGTATGGAATTGGCATACCGCACACGCCCATTCTGATGAGCCATCCAATCGACTTGCAAACTTCATCATTCTCCCTGAAATCTTTCACCCAAGAAGCCCTGAGCGGGTGCATGTAGTGTTTCATCAACTGCTCGATGTGGCCAATGCGCATTATTACACTGCGCAAGCCACAAATTATTGGTTGACTTGCTTGCTGATTGAGATCTCGCAACAGTATCTGGTACAACAAAAACCCATTCGCCCCAATCGCCGATTCAATATCATGTTGGAATGGATTCGCATGCATGCAGATCGACCCATCACCGTCACAGAGCTGGCGGAGCGCTTCCACTACAACCGGGACTACCTGTCAAGGCTATTCAAACGAGAATTAGGCATTGGTCCCGTGGAATACATCCATGTGGTGAAAATCGCCCGCGCGAAAAAACTGTTATGTGAAACGGATAAAACGATCAAGGAGATTGCGGCGGAACTGGGGATGAACGATGAGAAATACTTCATGAAGCTGTTTAAGCTACATGAGCACATCACACCCACGGAGTTTCGCCAGTCCTTTTACCGCTCACACCTCAACAAACGATAACCACGATGATACACGTCAACCGGAGTACGCACTTACCCTTTCAACCGGTCGCATCACCGTCCTTAATCAAGTTGTTCAAATTGTATAGCCTTCCATCTTATGCAATTCAGGCCATTCATCCTTTACCACCCGTTGTCTTAATACCTTCGACAAGATACCTTTGTGCAAAAAGATACAAAAGCATGGGTGGCACAATCATAAACACCGCCATCGCCATCTCCAAGTTGTACAACGTCGTAAATTGTGTTGTGAAATATGTCAGCGCGCCGACGGTCAACGGTTTCAGCAACTCATTGTTAATGTAGATCAACGGCGTGAACAACTCATTCCACCAGAATACGGATGACAACACGCCGATGGTAATGAAAATGGGCCTCGACAACGGCGCGATGATACGGGTAAACAACTGCCAATGATTACAACCGTCAATCATCGCGGCTTCGTCGACGCTTTTAGGGATGGTACGATAAAACTGCCTGAACAAAAACACATTGTACGGATAGGCGAAGAAGGCCGGGACAATCAACGGGTACAACGTGTTCAACCAACCAAACTTCCCGAACATGATGAACTGAGGGATGATGGTTGCGGTGCTCGGCACCATCATGGTTGCCAAAATCAACGCGAAGACCACTCTTTTCCCGGTGAACTCCATCCTGGCCAACGGATACGCCACAATGCTGCTGGAAATGAGCGTACCCACGGTGTTGCCGACGATTAAGATCAATGTATTCCGCAAATAAATCAGGAGATGGCTCCCTTTGAGAATCTGCAAGTAGTTGCTGAATTGCGGATGCAACGGAATGAGCTGCGGCGGATAACTGCTGATGTCATTCAATGATTTTAACGAACACGATATGATCCATATGACCGGAAAGAACATGATCAATGCGACCAGAGACAACAGCAAGTAATTGCCTGATTGGACAATGACCTTCTTGTTCATAACGACGGCCCCTCTCAGCTTTCATAAGAAACCCATCTCTTCGACAGTGCAAACTGAAGATAGGAGATCAGGGCAACCAAGATAAACAAGATGGTCGACAACGCGGATGCGTATCCCATCTGGAAGTTCTGGAAGGCGCTTGTAAAGATCGCGAGACTGAGCACGTTCGTCGCGTCCCCCGGTCCGCCACCCGTGAGGGGGTAAATCAATGAAAACGACCCGTTCAAGGTGCCGACCGTCGCCATCACCAGGTTAAACAACAAGACCGGTGAGATGGACGGGAACGTGACATGACGAAACTTCTGCCATGCGCTTGCCCCGTCGATTTCCGCCGCTTCGTACAGCTCCTTGGGTACCTCCTTCAGACTTGCGTTGAAGATGAGCATCATTTGCCCCGTCGTGTACGTGTATATGGAAATAAACACAATCGTGGGGATGACCAAAGATTGATCCATCAACCAGTTGGGGCCGTTTTTTACCCCGAACCAAGACAAGATGTAGTTAAATACCCCAATCTGTTGGTTAAAAATCAGCTGAAAGACAAAGGCCATGGCCACGCTTGGTAAAACCGCAGGCACAAAGTAAAAAAATTGAAATATCCCGATCCCCTTCACCCGCTTGTTCAACAAAAGCGCCATGATCAACGCCCAGATCACGGTGACCACGACACTCAAGACGGTGAACTCAAGCGTCACGTACAGCGATTTCCAGAAGCCCGAATCCTGGCTGAAGAGAAGTTGGTAATTCTCCAAGCCGACAAAACGAGGCGGACTGATCATGTCCCAGTGCGTCAGGCTTAATACGAACGATGCGAGGATCGGTACACCGGAAAACAGAATGAAGCCAATGATCCATGGTGATAAGAACGCATACGCCACCAAATTGGTCTTCCATTTTTTCTTTCGTTGCCCATGCGATTCAACCAGTGGACGCAGTCGATCCGCGGTGAGCGCCCCGGATTGACCCATCGCAATCACCTCCGAACCTTGAACCCGCATTGTTCGGATTCCCGGATTCGCGTTCGCCTCTGTTCACAATGCAAAGATGAGAAACGGCCATGGCCAGAACCAATGCCTCTGGGTCATGGCCGTTTCTGCTCCGGAGAGGCATCCACGCCCGCGGTGTTTATCCATTCATCTGTTTCGCTTGCGCCAGCCCTTGCTTCACCACTTGCTGCGGCGAAATCTGCCCCAAGAGCGAGGCATTGAATTCATTCGTCAAGTACGTCGTCAAGCCGGGCGGGAGCAACACATAACCCAGGCGTGCGTACTTCCCAGCTTCGGTGAACGCATTCCAGTTCGTCGGCCCGTTCGGCCCTGCATTCTTATACCAGTTGTACTTGCTGAGACTGAGCTCCGCAGAAGGATTATTCGTGCCTTCTTCAATCAACTTCTGGCCTTCCGGGCTCATGCAGAACTGGATAAACTTCCAGGCCGCATCTTTGTGCGCGCTCTTGCTGTAAATCGTAAAGAACGCCGTGTGGAGATCGTCGTACTTCACTTTGTCATGCGGCAGCGGCGCGATGTCCCATTTGAAGTTCTTGATGCTGTTGTATTGCGAGATCATCCAGCTGCCGTTCAAAATCATCGCTGCCTTGCCCGCGGCAAACAGATCGACCGCGCTGTTCTTGGCCGCCGGCTGCGGCTCCACCTTCAACTGGTTGGTCAGCTTGTTCTGCCATTCCATGGCGCGAATGGCGCCGTTGCCAATCACAAGCTGACCCTTGCTGTTGACAATCTGATCCCCCGCCGAACCGATGAGCGAATACCATACGCCCGGGAAACCAATCGGCGCCGAGCCCCATTGCACGGTCTGCCCGTTCTTGACGATGGTCAGCTTTTTCGCCGCATTCTCATAATCTTGCCATGTCCAGTTGGCATTCGGGAACTTGACACCCGCTTTTTTGAACATATCCACGTTGTAGAACAAAAGATGTGTCGCGTAGCACCAAGGCAGACCATACGTCCCGCCGTTCAATTGATCCAGTTGCCGGAAGGCGGGCAAAAAGTTGCTCGGCTGCAACGACTTATCATTTTTGATGTAGCTGTCGAGTTTGTCGATGTACCCGTTTTGGGCGAACCTCCGGATGTCCGCCTCCCAAACCAACATGACGTCCGGCGCCGTGTTGGTCATGACCATGGTGTTCAGTTTTTGCGAATAGTTCGTTTCCGGGATCTCCGTCAGGTTCACATGGATGTTGGGATACTTGTGCTCAAACGCTGTAATGAAGTTATACTTCGGGTTCACCGGTCCCCACATGGCAAAGTTAATGGTGACCTGCGCGTCTTTCTTTTTGGCCGCAGCATTCATCGCAGGAATGGCGAGACCTGCAACGAGCGATGCAGCACTCGCAGCCCCCAGCACGAGGCTTGTCTTTTTCCAAACGCCATTTTTCATTCCTTTCTTCCTCCCCCGTGTGTTTCAAAAGTCTGGTTGAGAACACATCCCGAGACATCCGACACGGCTACGGTAACCCCCCCGTTCCCACCCCCCATCAAGGCGTGCCTCACGTTTGCTGCTTTGAGTTCATTGAATGGCCAAGCCATCCCGGACCGGCATCACCGATTGCCGTTCCACGAGGTTGCACTTCAACTTCACGCTTTTTTCCGGAATGGGCTCGCCTTCAATGGCACGCACCAATATCTCCACCGACTTTCTGCCAAGCTCATTCAACGGCAATCCCATCGTGGTCAACTTGGGGATGAAATAAAAACTGATTTCCCGGTTGTCGAATCCCACGACCGACAGGTCTTCCGGAACCCGGACCCCGCATTCCCGGCATGCTTCCAGCACCCCCCCTGCCATCAAATCGTTCATGGCTAGAATGGCTGTGGGCTTGTCCGCCAAGGCGAGCAATTCCTTTGCCATGACGTAACCGGATTCAAACTCCCAATCTCCCGTTTTTACGTAAACCGGGTTGAAAGGCAACCCATGTTCACGTATGGCCCTGTAATACCCCGTGAACCGGTCATGCGATGGGATTGAATCGATTAACCCGCTGATTAACGCAATCTTTTCATGCCCACGTTGAATCAGGTACTCCGTCGCTTCGAATGCAGCCAATTCATCATCGTAGTTGACGGAATACTGATTCTCCCCGGAAGCGCTGCAGTATGTGAATACCACAGGTTTCGGGATGTTGATCAATCCCGTCAAATCGCGGTTGTGAATCCCTATGTAAATCATCCCGTCGACCTGACGGCTGAGCAGTTCCTCGACCGCATTCATCACACTCTGTTTGCATCGATCAAAGTTCTCAAAATTGTTCCCGATTAATCGATGCACCCGCAGATTGGTCAGCAAAATCGACATCCCGTGTTCGTCAGCGCTTTCATTAATCCCATGAATGATCTCCGGTGAACTGAACACCGTGATGTCTTCCACGATCACGCCGATGGTTCTGGTCCGGTTGGTCTTCAAACTCCTGGCCACATTATTGGGTTGGTAATTCAATTCCTCAATGATCTTTAAAACTTTTTTCCGCGTCGCTTCACTGATATTCCCCCGGTTGTTGATCACCATGGAAACCGTCGCAGGCGATACGTTTGCCAGTTTCGCGATATCTTTGATTCTGACCATAACACCATCCTAGCACATCGGTGGTTGAATCGTTTTACTAATGCGCTTTCAAAATAACATATCGCGCGGGATTTATGCAAGAGGGTCTCGGCGGGTACATCCTGGCATATGGGTGTAACCATGCAGTTCGCTTCATCCATGATCCTTTCTGCGTAGCCACCATCCCCTGATGGCGGCTACGCGCAGATGCATGATTTGGCAGCCTATGACCCTTTCATTCGAAGTTTATCGTTTTGCCTTTCCATATCCCAGGAGCATAAGGAACATAAGACGAAGTTGCGAAGGGGAGAATCATGAACCAGAACGCGTGGCAGGCCCAATCTGATAAGCGTCCACCGCCGGCAGCGCCCGGCCTTGCCAATCAAACTCCGTCAGATTATCGGCACTCGTACCTGCCCCGGGTTCCCAACCGACCCCCGGCAACCAAGCCGGCTCCCAGTAAAACACGCCGAGGCCGAGGTGGTTCGGCAGTGCGGCGACCAGCGAGACGATGTCCCGCACGAACGACGCCTGACCGTCGGGCGTCGCCGGGTAACCCGGCAACAGCGGGGTTGTCGCGTCCACCTGGTTGGGTGTCCCGTCCGCGTTGGCCGTCGTCCACGGGTACTGCGTCTCCGCGACGACAATCGGTTTGTGGTACCGTTGCGCCAGCGCCCGGATGTTGTCACGAAACGCCGCCAGGGTGCCATGGAACCATGGGTAATAGGAGAGGCCGATGACGTCGAAGCCTTTGACCCCGGCCTGCATGATGTTGTCGAAAAACCACTCTGCGCCCGCGTTGTCCCCGCCGCGATCGATATGCAGCATCACCTTGAGCGGATGCCCTTTCGGGTTGCCGGCCCGCGCGCCGGCGATGCCGGCGTTGAGCAACGCCGCGAGCTGGCTCCACTGCTGCGTACCGTCCGGCAGGTTCAACTGGCCCACAGGCCACAGGATGCCATCCGTGATCTCGTTGCCGATGGACACCATGTCGACCGGCGTCCCTTGCTTGGCAAACGCCTCCATCACGCTTTGCGTATACGACTTCACTGTCTTCGCGAGTGCCGGGAGCGACTGCCCGCGCCAGGCTGCGGGAATGTTCTGCTTGCCAGGATCCGCCCAGAAATCGGAATAATGGATGTCGAGGAACAGTCTCATCCCGTACGTTTTGATCTCCCGCGCCATCTTCAAGTCCTGGGTGAGGTTGTTGTTCCCCCCGGGAGGATTCACCCACAACCGCAGGCGTACATAGTTCGTACCGCCTGCCTTCAGGATGGCGAGCAGCGGCTGTGTCTTGCCGTCGGCGCTGTACTTCGTCCCGATGGCCTCTTCCTGGGCCATGGTCGACAGGTCGTCGCCCAACATCATGGCGGAGGCCGCCTGGGCGGACGGGGAGAACACGCGGAACTCGGCGATGCCGGGGATGCGGCCTTTGGCCGTCCACACGGACAGCCGGACGTACCTGGCCTGAACGCCAGGCTGCGGGCAATCGGCGTACTGGATGATGCCTGCCACCGGCGTGCCCTGCCCCGCGAGACCGGGCAGGGCATGCCACGTCTTGCCATCCGTGGACACCGTGACCGAAAACCTGGCGCCCGCGGCCGCACCGGCCCAGGTGACGCCGCAACCGGAAACACGCTGCGGTGCCTGCAAGTCCACGGTGACACTCACCTTCGCGGCACCCGGCTGCCAGACGGTCGAAGCGTCCCCGTCGTCCACGGACGACACGTCGGAAGGATCACGGCGGACCGTCCCGCCAACAGTGACCGGACGCCCGATGGCCACATCGAGCCCTGGGGGCAACCCCGGCTTTTGTGCCGGCTGTGCATGCACGGCCGGAGCCGCGGTCGCGCCGGCCAGTGCGCCGAGCGCGGCGAGCGACCCTGCGGTCGTTCGCAGCCAGTGCGTCGCGCGGCGCATACGTCGGTGCCTTGGCCGTATCCACATGCGTCTGCGCATCATCCCATCCCCTTCCTCAAACATGGAGCAGGGATTGTTCGCTCGCCCCAGCCGGCGGGCGGAAAGCACCGTCGTTCGCCCGCCGCAGCACGCATACACCGAAGCCGGGCAGGTGCAAGGTGCCCCGGACCTCGGTACCCGCCACCACGTCGGTGAACGATCCCGTCCCCAGCACGACCTGTTGCGGCGTGGCGCGAAAGTTCATCACAAACACGTAGTCCTGGTCCCCGTCGGTGCGCAACTGCGCCGTGACGCCCGGCGGCAATTCGGCGTCCAACACACGGTGTATGCCGTGCTGCGCGACGAGCTGCCGGTAGAAATCGGCATAAAACGGCTCCCGCGCGCGTGCCGCGAGATAATACGCCGCACCGCGGCCAAACCGGTTCACGGTCAGCGCCGGCCGTCCGGCGTAAAAGTCGTCCCCGTAGAACGCCAGCGCCTCCGCACCCTCGAGATGGATCAAATCGCACAGCTCGCGCACCTCGTACTCGCCCGCCAGCCCCAGCGCGTTGTCCGGCGCCATGACCAACCGGTTGCGGTCGTGATCGTACAAGGCGTCGATCTCCTCGCTCCAGATGCCGAGCACCCGGCGCAGCGGGCCGGGGAAGCCGCCGAGGAAGCACAGGTCGTGTTCGTCGACGATGCCCGACCAGTAGGTGGCGACGAGCACCCCGCCCGCCGCGACGAACGCCTCCAGCCGCCGGCCGGCGTCCCCGCGGACCATGTACAGCATGGGCGCCACGACCAACTTGTACTTCGAAAAATCGGCGTCCATATCCACCACGTCCACCGGGATGCCCATGCTCCAGAACGCACGGTAATGCGCGTGCACCGTCTCCTCGTAGTGAATGCCGGCGTTGCGCGGACCCTGCGCATCCTTGACCGCCCAGCGGTTTTCCCAATCGAAGACGATCGCGACCTCCGGCTGGACGCTCGTCCCGACGACTTCCGCCAGCTTCTCCAACACCTCCCCCACCTGTTTGACCTCTTGAAACACGCGCGTGTGTTCGTGCCCGCAGTGATCCACCACGGCACCGTGGAACTTCTCGCTCGCACCGCGGCTCTTGCGCCACTGGAAGTACTGCACCGTATCCGCGCCGTGAGCGACCGCCTGCAGCGAGGCCAACAGGTGCATCCCCGGCCGCTTCAGCTTGCTCACGGGTTGCCAGTTCGTCGTCGACGGGGTGCTCTCCATCAGCATGAACGGGCGCCCGCCCTTCATGGCGCGCTTGATGTCGTGGATCATCGCCACCCACGACGCCTGGCCGCTGCAATCGTCCCCCGCTTCGTGCCAGCGCGGATACGAATCCCACGAGATGACGTCGAGAACGTCGGCGAACTTCCAGTAATTCAGCCCCTCGTACGCCTCCATCATGTTGGTGGTCACGGGCAAATCCGGCCGCACCGCCTTGAGCGGCGCAATCTCGTGCCGGCAGAAATCGACGGTCTGGTCGGTGACAAACCGTTTCCAGTCCAGGTTCATGCCGTGGATGAGGTGCTCTCCGTGCGGCGCGGGCGACTCAATCTGATCCCAGTCGGTGAACGTGTGGCTCCAGAACGCGGTCCACCAAGCCTCGTTCAACGCGTCGAGCGTCTTGTACTTTTGCTTCAACCACGTCCGGAACGCCGCCTGGCAGAGGTCACAGTGACACTCGCCGCCGTACTCGTTGGAGATGTGCCACCCAATCACGGCCGGATGATACGCGTACCGCTCCGCCAGCTTGGTGTTGATGATCCGCACCTTCTCCCGATAGACGGGCGAGGTGTAGCAGTGGTTGTGCCGAAGCCCGTGCAGGATGCGCACCCGGTTGGCGCCGACGCGCAGCACCTCCGGGTACTTTTGCGACATCCAGGCCGGCCGGGCGCCGCTCGGAGTGGCCAAGAACACGTAGATCCCATTTTCCGCCAACCTGTCCAGGACGCGATCCAGCCATTCGAAACGAAATACCCCTTCCTCCGGCTCCAGCGCAGCCCACGAGAAGATCCCGACCGACATCACGTTGCACTTGGCCAGCTTCATCAGGCGGATGTCCTCGTCGAGGATGTCCGGCCGGTTGAGCCATTGATCGGGGTTGTAGTCCGCCCCGTGCAGAAATCGCGGGAGTTGCGGATGGATGGGGGGAAACTTCTGACCCACGTCACTCACCTCTTTTTCTTGATTGCACGACAAGCTGCGGCGCCCAAGGTGGCGGCGCGGGATAACACGAGCGCCCGTCTTGTCATCCTTTGGTGGCGCCCGCCGTGAGGCCGCGTGCCATCATGGGGTTCAGGATGGCGAACGCGACGGACAGCGGCACCGCCGCCATGAGGGACCCGGCCGCGAAAATGCCCCAGTTCTGCGCGAACTGGCCGCTGATGAGCGTGAACATCCCCAGCCCCAGCGTATAGTTGTCCGGCGATTGCAGAACGGTCCCGGCGAGAATGTATTCGCTGTACATCCCGATGATGGTCAGGAAGAACACCACGGCCAGCATCGGACGGGCGAGCGGCAGCACAATCCGCCAAAAGATCTGGAAGTGGCCGGCACCATCCACGTACGCCGACTCATCCAGCTCGCGCGGGATGGTGTCAAAGTACCCTTTCATCAGCCAAATGTTGAATGCGCTGCCACCAATGAGGAGCAATGCGTACACCCACAGCCGGTCGAGAATCCCCAAGCGGGCGAGCACCGCATAGATGGCGGCAATCGCCATGGAGTTCGGGAACATCTGCAACAGAAGCAGAGTCATCAGGCCGTACTTCCTGCCGATGAACCGCAAACGCGAGAACGCGTACGCCGCGGTGGACGTCATGACCAGTTGGGCCGCCGACACCACCACCGCCACCTCGGTGCTGTTCCACACCCAGCGCATGAATCCAGACTGGAACACCGCGCGGTAATTGTCCAGCGTCGGGTGCTGCGGGATGACGGAAGGAGAGAAAAACGTCTGCGTCGGGCTGAATGATGCCGTCACCACGTAGACGAGCGGCAACAGTGCCATCACAATGACCACCCACAGCACCAGCCGGATGCTCCATACCCGCAGCCGCTCACCCGGTTTATACGCTCGGCGTGCTCTGCTCATTCAATCCACCGCCTTGAACGCATTCGTGAAGCGCATGTTGATGAGGCTCATGATCCCGACGATGAAGAACAGGATGACCGAAATGGCCGCACTCAGGTCGTACCGGTTGAATTGCAGCGCCAGTTTGTACGCGGCGGACGCCAGGATGTCGGTATACCCCGCAAACTGGGTTTCAACCCGGTTGGGCCCGCCTCCGGTCAACAGATAAATGATGTTGAAGTTGTTGAACGCGGCCGAGTAAGCCGGAATCAGCATGGGAATGCTCACGCGCCACACGTTCGGAAACGTGATGTAGATGAACCGCTGCCAGGCGGTCGTCCCGTCGATGACGGCCGCGTCGTACTGCTCCGTGCTGATGGACTGCAGCGCGCCAAGACAGACCGTCATGAAATATGGAAACGACAGCCACAGGTTCACCAGGATGACGCTGACCCGCGCCCAGAACGGGTTGTCCAGCCACGGCACCGGACCGATGCCGAACAAATGCAAAAGGGCGTTGATCTGCCCGTAGTTTTCGTTCAGAAGCCCCTGCCAGCACAAAATGGAGATGAGCCCCGGCACAGCCCACGGGATGATGAGCAGGGTGCGATAAAGCCTCGCCTCGGGCAACGCCTTGTCGTTGACCAACACCGCGAGGAACAAGCCGACGAGGTAGTTGACCGTGGTCGAGACGAACGCGAACACCACCGTCCACACCAAGGTCGGGACAAACGCCACGAGCGACGCGGTGCTCGGTGAAAACAGCGTGATGTAGTTCTGCAGTCCGACGAATTGATAATGCAAAAAGTGCATTTGATTCCAGTTGGTGAACGAAATATAAATGGTGAATGCCATTGGCAAGAAACTCAAGACACACATGGTGAGAAGTGCAGGGGAGATGTACACATACGCGCTCCACTGCACCCTCGACCGAGTCGATTGCGACGCCCGCATGGCCAAACCCCCAGATCATAAGGTGTCCGTGGAGGCTCACCCCCCACGGACACCACGGTTCGCGTCTTACCCTTGCGCCAACTTGATGGCCGTCTGGATGTTCTTCACGAACTGTTGCGCGCCGTCCTTCGGTGAGATGGTCCCTTTGATGATGGACGTGATGATGTTCTGGGCACTCCACACCGCCGACATCTGCGGGATGTTCGGCATGGGTACAGCCGTATTGAGCTGTTGCACGAACCCGGTCGCAATCGGATCCGCGAGGATGACCTTGTTCTTCTGCAAGCTCTTGAGCGCCGGCAGGTCCTTGTTCGCCTTGTAGTACTCAAGCTGCGCCTTTTCGTTCGACAGGTACTGGGCCAACGACTCCGCCGCGGCCAGGTACTTCGACTTCGGATTGACGATGGTGGTCAGGATGCTGATGAGCGGTGTGCCCGGCTTGCCGTTGGGCAGGGTAGGAATCGGCGCGACACCCACCTGGATCTTGTTGCTCTGCGCGCTCGTCACATCCCACGGACCACTGATGTACATCCCCACTTTGCCGTTGTCAAACTCCGACAAGGCGATGCTCTGGTTGACGCTCGGATTCATCCAGTGGTACTTGGCGTTCATATCGCGCAAGAGTTGGAAGCCCGCGATGGCCCCCGGCGTGGCGAGCCCGATGTCGTTCGGATCCAGCTTCCCGTTCTTTTTACCGAAGATGTAACCGCCCATGCCGCCGATGAATACGTAGTCATAGTAGAACTGCTCCTGCGGCATCGCAAACCCGTACTTGTTCGCGTCCGCGACAAACTCTTGCCATGTCTTCGGCGGGGTCTTGATCTTCGCCTTGTTGTACAACAGCGCCACGCTCTGGGCCGCGACCGGATACCCCCAGTACTTGCCGTCGATGCGGACACCTTCCGCGATGGGAGCCGGGTAGTCCTTCGGATTCATCAACGTGGCCGGAGCCAACAAGCCCTCCTGTTGGAACGTGCCCAGGTTGTCCTGCGGCATGGCGATGGCCACATCGGGTCCCACCCCGGCGCGCACCTGGGTTGCCCAGTTCGCGAAGTTCGGCGTCCGCCCGTTGCTGGTTGCGGTGTTCTGGGTCACGATGACGGTATCTCCGTGCGCTTTGCCCCACTCCGCCGCCAGCTTCTTGATGACCGCCAACTCCTGCGACTGCCAGTACGACAACACGTGCAGCGTGATGCCGGACGGGATGTCGTCCCGTTTTTTCGCCTGCGCGAATGCGCTCGGCAGGCTGGTCGCGAGCGTCCCGGCGACGACGACGGACGCCAGCGCCGCTTTCTGGAGCTTCCCCTTCTGCATCCTCTGGTCCCCTCCATCCGATTTCCGTAGGCCTCTCTGCGCGCGGCCCCTTCAGGCTGCTGACTGAATTCGAATTCACAGCGCGGCGGCAACCATCCAGCAAGAGAAAACTCACATACCGTAACGTCATGCGCCACGCCTTGTGGATTCGAATCCACATCAGATGCCTCCATTATAGCAGAGCGATCACGAAAATTGAAAGGGTTATCATCACCCGGGAAAAAATTTCTGCGCCCCTTCAACCAGCGCGCCGCATGCCAAGGCACAGACCGCCGCCAAGCGTTCAAGCGTCCGCAACCACCGTCGCCGACGGGAGCACGCGGCCGCCGAGATCGAACAAACCGTTGTAATGCCAGCCCGTCACCTGGCCGTGCACCGGGATCCACGCCGGCTCCCAATAGAACACACCCTTGCCGCGGTCGCCCGGGAGGTTGCGCATGATGCGAAACACCGAGGCGAGAAACGCACGCTGCCCTTCGACGGACGGCCGGACTTCCGCCTGGCCCGCGATGGGCACGTCGTCATCCGCCCAGGGATTCCCATGGATCACGTCATTGTCCGCCCATGGGTACGCCGTCTCCACCAGCGCGATGTCCTTGGCATACCGCGTCGCCAGGTCACAGACGTTGGCCTCAAATTGCGCCAGCGTCCCGTGCCACCAAGGATAGAACGACAGCCCCAACGTGTCGAAGTCCACGTCGTACGGCAGCAGATGGTCAAGGAAAAAACGGCTGCCTGCGTTGTCCCCGCCGCGATCGATGTGCACCACCACGTCGACCGCTCGCCCCAGCACCTTGCGGCAGGCGGATGAACCGGCCGCCAGCAACCGGGCGAACCGCTCCCACGCGGCGGGTTGTTCCGCGGCCGACGGCCCGGGAACGCGCCCGTCCTCCCACAGCATGCCGTACGTGACCTCGTTCCCAATCTGCACCGCGGCAGGCGGTGTCCCCTGATCCACCATCGCCTGCAGGAAGGAGCGCGTGAATTCGTGCACCGCGTCCACCAGTGCGTCGAAAGGCAGCTCGCGCCACGCGGCGGGTTTGAACTGTTTGCCGGGGTCTGCCCATGTGTCAGAGTAATGAAAGTCAATCATGAGCTGCATCCCCATCGCGTGCACGCGCCTGGCCATCGCCAGGGTGCGCGCGGGCCCGCAGTAGCCGTGTTCCGGATCGTTCCAAAGGCGAAGCCGGATGCAATTGAACCCCAGTTCTTTGCAGATGGCCAAAGCATCCGCCGCCGTGTCGCCGAAGAAGTACCGTCCCCCTTTCTCCTCGATTTCGTCGAGAAACGACACGTCCGCACCCTTCCAAAACACGCTCGCCATCCCCACGCCTCCTTTGCGAACACGACCAACCGGTCAGGACGAGTCCGCAGATCCGCCCGCCGGCGATGACGCCACCGCGCGTACAGACTCCCGGATGATGAGTTCGGTCGGAAACTCCACCATCCTCCCGGCAGAAAGCTCCCGGTCAATCTGTTCGAGCAGCATGTGCATCAAGGTGTTGCCAATCTCCCGCTTGGGAATGCGCACCGTGGTCAGCGACGGCTTGATGAGATGCGCGATCTCGATGTCGTCCACCCCGGTCACCGACACGTCCTCGGGCACGCGCCTGCCGCTCTCCAGCAACGCACGGATGGCGCCGATGGCGAGCAGGTCGTTGGATGCCGCGACCGCCGTGAACCTCAGGCCGAGCGCAAGCGACTCTTTCACCACCTGGTAGCCGACGGAAGCCGTGTCTTGAAAGTCCGGGATGAAGCGGCAGAGCTCAGGTTGCACGGGCCATCCCTTCTCGGTCAACGCGTCCACATAGCCCTGGTAGCGCGGGTTTTCGTCGGGTGATATGAACTCGTATCCCAAAAAGAGAATGTTCCGGTGGCCCATGTCGGCCAGATGGGCGACCGTTCGCCGCATCGCCTGGCGCAGATCGACATACACGTGCGGGATGCCCGGACTGCGCTTGCGGTCGCAGTACAGGCAGAGCGGGATGTGGGCCGCGATGTCCTCCAGCTTCATCACCCGCTCCACGTCAAACGGCGACAAAAGGATCACGCCGTCGTAAAACCCTTCGTGGATCACGCGCAGGTACGTCCGTTTGTCGGACGACGAACTGTACAGGGAGAACGTGTAATCCCGCGCTTCGGCCGTCTCCTGAATGCCCGCCAGGATCTCATGGTAGAACAGATTGCCGATGGACGGCGCGATGCACGCAATCTGCCGGCTTCTCTGCTTGCGCAGGCTCTGGGCCACCCGGTTCGGGATGTAGTTCAGCTCTTCGATGGCCTGCATGACCCGCTTGCGCACGTCTTCCGATACATACCCGCTGTTGTTGAGCACGCGCGAGACGGTGGACGGCGAGACGCCCGCCAGGCGAGCCACATCCAACCTAGACGGCATGATGCCACCTCCGCTTCCCGCTTCCCGCCCGGCGGCCCGGAGCGAGAAGTGACGCGATTAGCCCTGGCACACCGTGCGCACCTCGGCGGTGACCTCTCGCGCCCCGTCGCCGATGTCGCTGACGTATAACGACGCTTCGAGCCCCACCGCCCGCCGGTAACGTTCCGCCACCTGCGCCGCGAACGCATCGATGGCGTCCCGGTGCACCAAGCTCACCGTGCAGCCGCCGAAGCCCGCGCCCGTCATCCTGGATCCGATGCACCCCTCGGCCTCCCAGGCGGCTTCGGCCAATGCGTCCAGCTCCGGCCCGGTCACCTCGTAGTCATCGCGCAGCGAGACGTGCGACGCATTGAGCAAGCGGCCGAACTCCGCCAGCCGCCCTTCCGCCAAGCACGCGGCCGCCTGGTGCACGCGCGCCTGCTCCGTGACCACGTGGCGCGCCCGCTTGCGCAGCACCGGATTGGCCAAGCGGGCCTCCGCCTCCGGCCACGCTTCGAGCGGCAGCTGCGCCAGGAATTTCAGATCCGGCCGCCATGCCTGCAACTGCCTGAGCGCCGCCTCACACTCCGCCCGCCGCTCGTTGTACTTCGAATCCGCCAGGCCGCGCCGCTTGTTCGTGTTGGCGATGACGATCCGGTACTCTCCCGCGTCAAACGGCACATGACGGTAGCTGAGGGTGGCACAATCGAGCAAGATGGCCGCCTGTTCCTTGCCCATCGCGACGGCGAACTGGTCCATGATGCCGCAGTGGACGCCGACGAACTGGTTTTCCGCCCGCTGGCCGATGCGCGCCATCTGCACGCCGTCCAAGCCGAGCTCCGCCAGTTCGTTGAACGCCACCGCCGTCGCGAGTTCAATGGACGCCGAACTCGACAGGCCGGCCCCGTTGGGCAGATTGCCGTAATACAGCACGTCCACGCCCTGGAGCTGGTGCCCGTCCTGTTGCAACGCCCAGGCCACGCCCTTCGGGTAGTTGGCGTAGTCGTCCGCCGGATCGAAGTGCAGGTCGTCGAGGGAAACCGTCACTTCCTGCGGAAACGAAGTGGACGCAAAGCGAAGCGTCCTGTCCCGGCGCGGGCGGACGAACGCCCAGGTCCCCAGTTTCAGCGCGGCCGGGAAGACGTCGCCCCCGTTGTAATCGATGTGCTCGCCGATGAGGTTCACCCGGCCGGGCGCGAAAAACACCCGCACGTCGCCGGCACTGCCCGGGGAAAACGCCAGGAAGCGCGCCAGCGCCGCGCGCAGGCCTTCTGCGGGCAACCACCCTGTGTCAGCCGTCAATGTGGATCTCTCCTTTCGCGCGAATGACCGCCGACCGCAGCTGTTCCGCGGTCTGCTCCACCGCGGCCGTGTTGCACGGCGCCCACGCCCCCGTCTCCGACGACGCCAGATATTTGATTTTATCGCGATCGCGCAGGGGCGGGTAGAACTCGATGTGGAAATGGTAGTACGGGCTCACGTCCGGCCCGTTCACCGGCCGCTGGTGCAGGACCATCATGTAGGGAAACTCCCGGTCGAACAAGCGATCCATGCCCGCGGTGACGAGCTTGAGCATCTTCGCCAGGTCGTTGCGCTCGTCGGCCGTAAAATCCGGCAGTCCCGTCTTGTGGGCCTTGCTCACGATGAACACACCGTACGGGTAATCGGTGAAAAAGGGCAGGTACGCGATGAAATCGTCCGTTTCGACAATCATCCGCCGCTGGAACCGGATCTCTTCCCGGTTCATGTCGCAGAGCAAGCACCGGCCCGTCTCGCGATGATGCTGTTCGCAGCTGGCCAACTCGACCTGCAACTTGAGCGGGATGTAGGGATAGGCGTAGATCTGGCCGTGCGGGTGCGGCATCGTGACGCCGACCTCCGGGCCTCTGTTCTCGAAGATGAGGACGTACTTGTGCTGCGCGTCGGCCGCGAGCGCGTTGAACCTGTCCGCCCACAGATCCACCACTTTGCGGATGTGGCGCACCGGCAGCGTCGACATGGACGCCTTGTGGTCCGGGGAATAGAGGATGACTTCACACTTCCCGTACGCCGGCGCCACTTTGTACAGTTCGGTGGCGACGTCGTCCGGGGCGGGCGGGTTGGGGGACAACGCCGGAAAGTCGTTGTCGTACGCCAACACCTCGTAGTCGTCCGGCACCTTGCCCGAGCCAGGGCAGAACGGGCAGTAGTCGGTGGGCATGAGCGGCCGCTGTTGCCGGTGGGACGCGACCATCGTCCAGTCGCGCAAAAGCGGGTTGTACCGGAGCTCCGCCATGTTCCTCTCTCACTCCTTTGCACAGCCAAGGGTGTTGTGCCGCAATGCGTCCGGGATGGAGCGTATGGACACGCGGCCATGTATCCGCAGTCCATCATACCAGCCATCCGCACCGAACGCATCCACATGCATACCTCGTGCGCGATCCGTCGGGAACCGCAGGCACAACCGCAGACCCTGAGGTGTTTGTTCAAAAGGGGAGCCCATTGGTAGAATCATGATAATGCGTGTGAGACAGGGGAGGGTTCCTCTTGCTTTTGGCCCTGGCGTATTTGAACGAATTCTTTATCCTTGCGAGCGCCGCCGTCATGGCCGTGGGATGGGTGTACATCCGGCGCGGACGGGTCGAGGTGCACCGGCGGCTGATGATCACCGGTTCCGTCCTGGCCGCGCTGTTTTTCGTCAGCTACGTGGCGAAGACCGTGTTGGTCGGCGATACCACGTTCGGCGGACCGGAGGGATGGCGCCAGCCGTACCAGGTGTTCCTGCAGATCCACTCCGTCCTCGCCACGGTGGCCGCCGTACTCGGCATCATCACGCTGCGTTATGCGGCCAAGCAGCGGTTCGCCGTCCACCGCAAGTGGGGGCCGTGGACGGTGGTCACGTGGTTCATCACGGCCGCCACGGGCTTGGCGGTGTTCCTCCTGCTCTACATCGTCTTCCCGCCCGGACCAACGACCAGCGTATGGCACGCCTGGGCCGGACACTGACCCCGGGACGGCGGCCTGTCCGGATGGCACAGGCGCACCACCCTGGCCATGGTCCTCGCCCGCCGCACCGGCTGCCCGCAGCGCTGAATGACTCCTGCGCCGGCTGCCCGCCGCGCCGGATCAGCGCACGGTTCGCGCTTCACCGCGCAGGCCGCGGCGGGAGGCTGACCCGCAGGACGCCGGTGTGCGGGTCCCGGAATGTGCGGATAGGAAGCCGGAACGCCGCGGCCAGGACGTCTTCGCGCAAAACCTCCTCCGGGCTGCCGTGGGCGAACACCGTGCGGTGGTGCAGGAGGGTGAGTTCGGTGCAAAACTGGGCGGCCAACTCCAGATGGTGGATGGCGATCACAATCAGGCGCCCGTCTTCCGCCATGGCGCGCAAGCGGCGCAGGATGTCCCACTGGTAATACGGATCGAGGTTGGAGATGGGTTCATCCAGGAGCCACGTGTCGCACCCCTGCGCCAGACAGCGGGCAATGGCTGCCCGCTGGCGTTCGCCGCCGGACAACTGAGCGAGCGGCACGTCGGCGAGCGGTGCCAACTCCATCGCTGCAATGGCGTCCTCGACAAGCTGGCGCGATGTGCCGGATGCGCCGCCCGGGCCGCGGCCCTGGACGGCAGCCCGCCGGCCGGCGGCACGTAATGCGTGCACCCGTTCCTGCCAATGCTTTCTGTGCGCGAACCGGCCCATCGCGACGAATTCGCGCACGGTATAGGCGACGTCGTGGAACGTCTGTTGCGGCAGGTAGGTCAAGTGGCGCGCCCGCTGCAGCGGATTGAGGCGGTGGACGTCCCGGCTGTCGAGGGTGACCCGGCCGCCCGTGGGCACCCAGATGCCGGCGGCAAGCCGCATCAGGGTCGACTTGCCGGCGCCGTTGGGGCCGATGAGCCCGATGAGCGACCCGCCGGACCACGCCACGGTGATGTCGCGCAATACGTTGTGGAACGAGACGCCCTCCATCCGCAATTCCGGCATCAGGCCGACCTCCACGGCGAGACCGCGTGGCGCCGCAACAGGTAGAGGAAAAACGGCGCGCCCAGGCAGGAGGTGACGACCCCGATGTTGAGCTCCACCGGCCTGAGGGCCATGCGGGCCACGATGTCGGCCGCCACCACCAAGACCGCGCCGCCGAGCGCCGAAGCCGGCACGAGCGACCGATGGCGCGGTCCGAGCCACAAACGTACCAAGTGCGGCACGATGAGCCCGACAAAACTGATGACACCGCTGATGCTGACGCACACCCCGACGACCACCGCCGCAGTGACGAACAACACGCGTTTCACGCGCTGCAAAGGGACGCCAACCCCTTCCGCCTGCTCTTCCCCGATGGACATCACATCAAGGGCGTCCGCGTGCGCCATGTAGATGGCCATCCCCGCCGCGACGCTCACCGCGAGCCAGGCCGCGCTCATCCAGGTGCTGCCGTCCAACCCGCCCATGAGCCAGAATAAGATCTGCTGCATCGTCTCGAGGGGCGTCAGCGACAGCACGAGCGTCACCAGCGCGCTGCACAACGATCCCACCGCGACCCCCGCGAGCAGCAAGGTATGCACCGCCGTGCGCCCGCCGATGGTCCCCAGCCGGTACACCACCGCCATGGCGGTGAGCGCAGCGGCGAATGCGCCGCCCGGTACCGCCCACGCATGGACGGATGCACCCCCTGCGGTGATGACGAGCACCGCCCCGAGCGATCCGCCCGCCGAAACGCCGATCACGCCGGGATCGGCCATCGCGTTGCGAAACACGGCTTGCAGGACGGCGCCGGTCGCCGCCAGACCGGCACCCACCAGGACGGCGACACACAGCCGCGGCCAACGAATGGCACCCATCACCACCGCCGCGGTGCTGTGGTCCCCGCGCAGGTACGCCACGGTCTTGGGCAGCACCTGCATGAACGGAATGGTCACCGGGCCGAGGGAGACCTCCAGCACCGCGGCCACCACGAGCGCCAGGGCCAGCATCGCCAATCCTGCCGCCGGGCGGCGCCGGTGGCCTGTCCGCACCGGATTACGACGTCGCAGCACCAGGTCCGCGTGCCTCCTCTCTCCCGCCCCGCGCCGCCACGGCAGCACCTGCCTTGGTACAATGGACACAAACGGGGTCCGACGACCCACGCGCGGCGCTACCGCGTTGCCGACAGGGAGGGAACGGTTTGAAATTCGCAGACAAAGTCGTCATCGTCACCGGCGGCGCCCAGGGCATCGGCATGGCCATCAGCACCGCGTTTGCCCGCGAAGGCGCCAAAGTGGTCATCGCGGACATCGACGCCGAAGCAGGTTTGGAACACGAGGCCCGGTTGCGCGAAATCCAGCCTGACGCCCGTTTCGTGCCCACCGATGTCGCCGAGGAGGCGGACGTCCGGCGCCTGATCCAGACCACGTGGGACACATTTTCCGCCATCCACATCGTCGTGAACAACGCCGGCATCGGATCGCGCGGGACGCTGTGGGACCGCCCGATGGCGGAATGGGACCGGGTCATCGCGGTCAACCTGCGCGGGCCGTACATGATGGCCAAATACGCCGCCCCGGCGTTGGTGCAGGCGAAACCCGGCGTCATCATCAACATCGCGTCCACGCGGGCGCTGATGTCGGAGCCCCACACCGAGCCGTACTCGGCCTCGAAAGGCGGCATCCTGGCGCTCACCCACGCGCTCGCCGTCACGCTCGGGCCGGACGTCAGGGTGAACGCCATCAGCCCAGGGTGGATTGAGGTGTCCGACTGGAAAAAGTCAAGCGCGCGCCAGACGCCGGTGCTGCGGCCGGAGGATCACGCGCAACACCCCGCGGGCCGCGTCGGCCGGCCGGAAGACATCGCGGCCGCCTGCCTGTTCCTCGCCGGGCCGGAAGCCGGGTTCATCACCGGCACCAACCTCGTCGTCGACGGCGGCATGACCATCAAGATGATCTACGAAGAATGAACACCGGCCCCGGACAGCGAAAGGGCGGTTCGCCCGGCGACCGGCTCAAAAAGCCCGCACCAAGGGCATCCGGAGCCGGCGCCCGCCCGGGCAATCCGCCCTTCACGCACTGGCGTGCTCCTCAATCCACGCGAACAAACGCGCTTGTTCGAGCAGGTCCGGGAGGAGCAAATCCGGCTGGTGCGCCGCCAATTCCTCATAGCGCGATCCGCCCGTGGCCACGGCCACCACGCGCACCTTCAGCTTGCGCGCCGCCTCGATGTCGCGCACCGTGTCGCCGATGACGATGACGTCCCGCGGTGCGAACTCAATCCCATAATACGCCTTCGCCTGCTCGATGGCGTTGTCGAGCACCTCGTAGCGGTGGGCCGGGCGCTCGCAGAAGCCGCCGACCGGGAAGAAGTGGTTCAAATCGAAGGCGTCCAGCTTGATCCGCGCCCCCACCTCGACGTTGCCGGTGCCGAGCGCGTTGTAAAGGTACCCTCGGCGCTCCGCCTCTTGGAGGACGTCCACCACGCCGGGCAACAGCTCCATGTTCTCCGGCGTCGCCTCTTTCTGCAGCGCCCGGTAGTACGCGAATAAGAAGTCCTCCAGCTTGCGCTTGTCGACCTCGTGGTCGGCAAACACCTCGGCGATAAAATCGAGATCGATCCGCCCGTGCATCACGACGTCGTCAAACGCACCTTCGATGCCGAACGTCTCGGCGAACGCTTGGTTCATGGCCCGCCGGCCTGCGCCTTTGGCGCGCAGGATGGTGCCGTCGATGTCCCAGAGCAACAGTTGTGGTCTCATCCGTTCACCCGGGCGATGGCCAGCCCGTCGTACCATGGCAAGATGCATCCGCTCCTTGCGGCCTGTGGGGCCGCGTCAGGTTCCCGCCCTAAGCGGCTGACGTGACAGTCGCCCAAAGTGACATTGTACCATGCTGGCGCGCGGACGGCAGGAGGTTGACGCTCCCGTGGCGTTAAAGTATGGCATGGATACCATAAAGCAAAATCTTTACACATACATTCACGTTAAATGTCATCTTTGAAAATTTTATTAATCTTTCAAAAATCCATGTTTTATTAGGAACTCGTGCGCTACCACCTTCGGATCCTTCTTTAATACATCCACTTCGTAATTCATGCTCGTCTGTTCCGCGGTAGAGATGGCACCCCATAGCGGTTTCAAGATTTGACCAAGATGCCAAGCACTCTCCACATCTCCATTGATCAAAACCACCGCATGATACGGCGGAAAAAATGCCTTATCATCCGTCAGTGGAACCTCATGGAGCTTCTTTAAACGTCCATCCGTGGAATACACCATGGCAGCGTCGACCGCACCTTTTGCGAGCGCCGGGTACATCAGGTCATACGTCATTGCCCTCACTTGCTTGAAGTGGATGCCATATGTCTGTTCGAAGTCGGTGAGACCATCTCCTTTGCGTACTTGAAACGTGTTATCCGTGGCTAACACCCAATTTTTCGCGTAGTGAACCGCGCTGGAGACGGTCGAGAGATGATCCTTCTTGGCCGTCTCAGCCAGTACGGCCAGCGCATACGTGTCTTCGTATCCCAACGCCGGGGATACCCAAATGTTCCACCGCTTCTTTTCCTCCCGTACAACATACTGCGAAACAAGGTCAGGCCGCCCTTTGAACTTCCCCGTGTAAGACTGGCCAAGTGGACCGGTAAATTCGGTTCCGTCGTAACCGACAAACATTTGAATGTTGTTTTTGAGCATCATCGAGTGCAGCAAGCCTGAAGCACCTGACGTCGATTTTACAGTAACCTTCAGCGGGGTCTTTGCCTGAATATACTCTGCTAAAATATAGTCATCGATGAGCGGTTCAGAGAAGTCTTGTGCTGCGATGGTGATGCGAGTGGCTTTGTGAGTTGTCATAGACGGATTTTGTTTTTCACCGGGCGTGTTCCCCGTACCCAGCGCCAAGCCGCACCCGGATAGAGCCATCATTGTCCCTGCGACCATCAAAAATAATTTGGTATAATATCCCATACCATGGGTAGAGTTTCCCATTGTTAAGGCCTCCTTTGCGAGGTTCATCTGACAACGTGGTTTTCTCGTCGGTTTTGCATCACGGATTAGTCACGTAGACCGCGTGGTGTCAGCCAATGTTCTAACCGCCCCATGATAAATTCCGCCAGGAATGCCATCACGACGGCTGGAATGGTCCCAGCAAGGACGATGGCATTGTCCGCCATGCCCAAGCCTTGAAGGATGAGGGCACCAAGTCCACCAGCCCCGATGAGGGCGGCCAAAGTAGCAAACCCGATGGTGGAAACAAGCGCCGAGCGCACGCCCGCAATGATAACCTTGATCGCCAAAGGCAACTCTACCATGACCAGAAGCTGCCATTTCGTCGTTCCCATTCCGATGGCAGCATCCTTTACCTCCTCAGGGACGCCCTTGATACCTACGTACGTATTTCGCACAATGGGCATCAGTGCGTACACAAACAAGGCGATCACGGCGGGCAGCATCCCGATACCAAGGCCGATGGTGATCATAAGGACCAATAGAGCCATGCTTGGAATGGTCTGAACGCCGTTGCTGAATCCCATGATTAGTGGATACAAGTGTTTTACTCGTGTGGCTAAGATGGTTACCGGGATTGCCACTATGATCGCGACGCAAACCGGGATCGCGACGAGATATAGCTGTTGCAGAATGTACTGCCACACCTCTGCACCGTGTTCCACGAAATACATCCAGGTATCGTACAGCAAAGACAAGGTTTTTGCCTCCTTCATAAGACTTGGATGATGTTTCCTCAAGGTGAAAGTTGCGCGGTGACGCAACCAGATCCGGGAGATTCCATGTGGACAGCCCCATCACATGGCATCACGATACCATCCAATACATGGGCGAGGGTGCTTCGAGTCACCACACCTACGACGATTCCATCGCTATCGACCACTGGAATCGCGTCAAGACGATAGGAGAGCATTTGTCGTATTGCATTCATTACGCTGACTTCGATGGATACAGCCGCATCGGATCGGGCGGCAAGGGCACCGACTCGGCACTCTTCACGGAATCGCAACGCGGCCTGCACTTCAGGTAGAAGTACAATGCCTACAAAGCGCCGATCGTCGTCAGTGACGAACAATGAATTCACCTTCTTGTGCCGCATGAGTTCCAAAGCCTGAGCCAAACCGTGATCTGCAGGGATGGTGACAGCTGACGCGAGCATCACTTCCTTGACACGGATTTCTCCGGCATGTTGAAGCATCCGATGAGGCCCTATGAAGTGGGCGACAAATTCATCCGCAGGAGTGCGCAGCAACCGCTCGGGCGAATCAACCTGCACAATCCTGCCATCTCGCATCATCACGATGCGGTCCGCCAATCTTAGAGCCTCGTCCATATCATGGGTAACGAAGAGGATGGTCTTATGCATCGCCCTTTGCAGGCGTTTCAGTTCATCTTGCAATTGTTGGCGTGTAATAGGGTCCAACGCGCCGAAAGGTTCGTCCATCAGGATAAGTTCAGGATCATGCGCCAAGGCACGAAGAACGCCGACACGTTGCTGTTGGCCGCCACTGAGTTCACGAGGATATTTATTTAAATACGAGGTGTCCATGTTGGCGAGCGCCAACAACTGTTCGGCACGACGCCAACGCTCTGCTTTGGACGCACCCATGAGTTTTAAGACGAAAGTGATGTTGTCCGCGATGGTCAAATGAGGCATGAGACCAATTTGTTGAATCACATATCCCAGTCGCCGCCGCAATACAACAGGATGTATGGTACGGTAATCATGGCCTTCTAAATAGATGGTGCCGCTTGTTGGCTCGATCAATCGATTCGTCATGCGCAGGGTGGTTGATTTCCCACAGCCAGAGGGGCCAATTAGAACAACGAATTCCCCTTTTGTAATCTGCAAAGTAAAATCTTCCACAGCTACAGTTCCATCCGTATATCTTTTGCTCACGTGTTCATATTCCAGCACCGGGAAATCACCTCCGAAAGAGTAGGCTTATGTGCCGTGGAATGTTCGCCTAAAGGGGAACAACCACTGTCGTTAGAAATGACTCCAGGTTCGTAAGTGGACGTCAAACGATATTAAGCAGTGGAGGTTGCAAAAAACCCCTGTCGGCCATTTTTGACCAACAGGGGATCCACTCGACGCAAGAGGAATGCAGACACCCGGTCCAATCATTCTCTTAAACGCCTACGGAGTTAGCTGACGGGTTCGGGCTTAAGAGATTACCCTACGCCTGAGATGCTTTTCAGGCGATTCACCCCAAACATGGTGGGTCCCCCGTTTCCCTCTCGGGAATTCGGCGATGCAACATAATTCGGATATTCGATTTGTCTTCGGATTATCCCAGGAATCATTTCGAGAGTCAAAATGCACGGGTTGATTCATGGATGAGAACGAGGAAGAAAACGCGAGAATTCTGAAGCTGGTCGCGAATGGGAGTGTACTGAGGCCAAACATCCCTGTCGGCAGCGGGTTTTACGCTCGTTCAGCAGACCCTACTTAAGCCCCGAAAACTTCATACCGCTCACTGACACGATCGAGAACGCAGTCTGAGAAGTAAGGCTCTTTTTGCATCGCAATCAAAGATTCCCCACACATTTACATAATGAATCGTCCAATTCCAAGACTCTTTCATGAAATGTACACCATCCAACTTTGCCACTCAAATAAACTCAAAGAGGAAGGTGGTGTACGGTCATGAAACGCAAACCCAACTTTTTCATCATCGGGGCAGCCAAATGCGGAACGACTTCACTAAATCAATATCTGTGTCAACACCCCGATATTTACATGGCACCTCGTAAAGAGACCCATTTTTTTGCAATCCCCGACATGCCAGAAAGGTTTCAGGGACCCGGGGACGAAGTTTATATGTCGAATCTCATACGCACTGAGGCAGAATATCTCGCATTGTTCGATAATGTACAAGGTGAGTCAGCTGTAGGGGAATCGTCTGTCGGCTACCTCTTTTATCCTAAATCGGCCGAGCGCATCGCTCGGTGGGCCGACGATCCAAAATTCATTGTCATCCTTCGACATCCGGTTGACCGTGCATACAGCGCTTATATGCATCTTATACGTGATGGCCGTGAGACGCTGAGTTTTGCGGAGGGATGGCAGGCAGAGCCGCAACGGCTGAAAAACGACTACCAGCCACTTTGGATGTATCGACAGGGCAGCACGTATTTCCCGTCCCTCCAAAGATACTTTGAAATATTCGGGAAAGACCGTGTTATGGTGATTCTCTACGACGACTTCAAGCGCCAACCCGCAAAGGTTCTTAGACAAATATTCTCTTTCCTCGGCGTCAGGGAAGACGTCCCTATTGACACATCGATGCGTTTTAACGTAACCGGAATACCTCGTGGTCCTTTGTATCAATGGGCAACTTCATCGAACGCATTCACCCGATTAGTCAAACCTCTCATTCCAGCAAAGATTCGGCACAAGATACGGTTGACAGCTGTTCGTTGGAGTCTAAACAAAATCCCATTAGACGAAGAGAACAGGAGGCATTACCTGCGAGCCTTTGAAGATGATATTTACAACGTTGAGTGCCTTATTGGTCGCAACACCGGATGGTTGGCCACGGCGGGCAAAATTGAATATCTGTAACTCACCAAATCATCGGAGCGAGATGGGTATAGAGAGATCCTGTTGATGCTCCATGTCCTGCAGCTCCCTGCACAAAGCGTCGACCAGCCCTTCCACGCCGCCAAGGTCCTCTCCCCACAGCTCCGGCTGGGCGAGGAGACTGCGCACCATGTCCCGAAGGGCGATCTCCCGCCGCTCGAACGCACACCACGCCTGGTGAAACCGCGCGAGCACCTCCGGGTCATCGCGCAGGACGTAAGGCGTGCCCCGCCAGGTGATACCTGCGTAGCCCGCCGCGCCATCCTCCGCGCGGCGTACCTTGTACAACCGAATGAGCGCAGCGAACGACCGCACGATGCGCGGGGGCAAGGCGCCCTTGCGTTCCACATACGCTCGCAGCGAGGGCAACACCCGGACGCGAAACTTGCTGATACTGTTCATCGCGATGTCGAGCAGGCGGTGCTCGAGGAACGGGTTGGCGAACCGCTCCCAGACGGTCGCTGCGTACTGCTTCGTCTCAGCCTGGTCAAGCGGCAGCGTCGGGATGACCTCGTCGTCGATGGCGGATCGCACATGGGCGGCCAGTTCGGCGTCGGCCATGACCTCGCGCACGTGCGTGAGGCCGCTCAGGATACCCACCGGGGCCATCAGGGTGTGCGCCCCGTTGAGGATACGGACCTTGCGCAGCTGATAAGGTGTGAGATCCGCCACGACGTGCACGTTCAGGCCGGCGGCGCGAAACGGGAGCACCCGCTCCACCGCCTCGTCGCCCTGAATCACCCAGAGATAATACGGTTCGGCGACGGTCAGAAAGTCATCCTCATAGCCGAGCCGGCGCCGCCACGCCTCCGCCTCCGCCGAAGGGCAGGCGGTCACAATGCGGTCCACCAACGAATTCAAAAAACGGTTGTGCTGCTTGAGCCAACAGACAAACGCATCCGGCAAGCCCCAGTCGGCGCTGTGCCGCACCACGTATTCCCGCAAGCGGTCGCCGTTGCCCTCCACCAACTCGCACGGCAGACAGATGAGCCCCTTGTCGGCCGCGCCTTGAAAGTGCCTGAAGCGGCGGTACAGGAACCAGGTCAGGCGGGCGGGAAAGGACGCGGGGCACGCCGTTTCCGGGACGGGCACGGGCTCGTACACCAACCCCGCCTCCGTCGTGTTCGAGACGACGAACTGGAGATGGGGGTCCTCCGCCAACGCCAAGAATTCCGCCCACTGCTCGAACGGGTTGAGGATGGTGGAGAAGACCGCAATCACTTCGCTTCGCTCCACCGGGGTGCCGTCTTCCAGGCCGCGTACCACCAGCGTGTACAACCCATCTTGTGCCTGCAAGGCCCGCAGTACCTCAGCTCCCCCCGGCCTGGGCTGGGTGACGGCGATGCTGCCGTCGAACAGGCCCTGCTTGCGGCACGCGTGGATCATCCAGTCGAAAAAACCGCGCAAGAACCTCCCTTCGCCAATCTGGAGCACGCGCACCGGACCGTTCCCCGCCAGGTGCACGCCGCAGCCGGAACTTGCTCTCAATACCACGTCGCGTTGAAGACGAGGATACGCCATGTGCATCACCCGTTACGCCGCACGCGAGGTCCACGCTACCGCGGCCGGTTCTCGACATCCCGCGCGTGCCATCAGAAATTCGTCACACACCAGAACAACACCATGCCCCAGGCGTTTCGCGTCGCTTTACGTATGCTCCCGGCCACCACCATCAGTACGCCAACCAGCACGTAGGAGAGGCTCGGCAGAAACGGGGCACGGTACAGGATCACCTGCACCAAGGCATGCAGGATGCCGAACCACACGCCTGCCGCGATCACGTCCCGCCAGCGTACCTGGTCGCCGCGCGGGCTCAACCAGCCGTGGAACGCCGCAATGGCGTACGCCATCCAGACGCTTTCCAACAGGCCCCAGAACGGAAAGTACAAGGCGAGGACGAGCGGTGTGCCGAGGAAGCGGCGCGCTTCATCGAAATGAGGTGTGTGCAAGCCGTAGCGGGAAGAGACCAGCAGGAGGAGGATGTAGATCAAGCAGTACAACGCGCCGAGCAAGAGCGACTGCACCATCCCCCGCGTGGTGAAGCCGAGCGCCCGCCAGCCGGGATGGGCGAACTGGATGATGAACAGCGTCGGCAACAAGACACATTGCAGCACCAACCCCTGCCAGAAGCCGACGGGTGGTGGATAATGGACGGGCCAGCGTGCAATGAACGCGCCGAACAGCGGCAGGAGAAGGACAAACGCGTCGCGTGCATGAAGCCACCGCGGCGCACGTTCGCGCGTGGGCCAAGGATGGCCGGCAAGCCGGGCATTCCAGTGCCATGGCAGCCCTCGCACGGAAATCACCCCCTTCTCCCGATCACGTTCGGCTGCGGCTGCCGATCACGTTCGGCCGCCGCGCTGTACCGCCAAAAACGCCTCAATCTCCGCGCGCGCCGGGATGGACGCCTGCGCACCCGGCCGCGTGACCGAGATGGCAGCCGCAGCGGCGGCGAAATGCAGCGCGGCCGCCACGTCGCCGGTGCGCACCCATTCGGCCGCGAATGCGCCGATGAACGTATCGCCCGCCCCCGTGGTATCGACCACGTCCACCGGATACGCCGGCAAGCGGATGCTCCGCCCGCCGCGGTCCCGATACAAGACGCCGTCCCCGCCGAGCGTGAGCAACACCGCTTCTGCACCGGCGGCCACCAATTGCGCCGCCGCCTCGGCGGCGCGTGCGTCGTCCGTGACCTTGACGCCGGAGACCGCCTCGGCCTCCGTCTCATTGACGGCGAGGAGATGCAACAACGGCAAC
Organism: Paenalicyclobacillus cellulosilyticus; assembly: GCF_014647315.1. GTDB lineage: Bacteria > Bacillota > Bacilli > Alicyclobacillales > Alicyclobacillaceae > Alicyclobacillus_J > Alicyclobacillus_J cellulosilyticus. Next base: position 21,920 of record NZ_BMOY01000013.1, on the reverse strand, counting down.
ACGTCGGCAGGAACCGCAAACGCCGGGGCCGGGTTGAGGCAGACCCGCACGCCCGCGTCGTGTGCCGCCGCGATGGCGGCGCGGGTGGTTTCCCAGGGGATCTCGTTTTGCAGCAACACGATGTCGGCGCCGGCAAAAAGCGGCCGCGCGGCCACAAGGTCGGACGGGCTGAGTTTGCCGTTGGCACCCGCGGAGAGGATGATGAGATTCTCCCCCGCGTCGTCCACGTCGATGAACGCCAACCCCGACGTGCCCTCCTTGCGCAACACGGCGGCGGTGTCCACACCAGCGCGCTGGAGGTTCGTGATGAGCTCGTCGCCGAACCCGTCGGTGCCGACCGCCCCGACCATGGTCACGCGCGCGTCGGCGCGGGCGGCCGCCACCGCCTGGTTGGCCCCCTTGCCGCCCGGGTGGTACGACGTGCCGAGGCCGTGCACCGTCTCCCCGGGCCGCGGGTGCCGGTGCACCCGGTTCACCACGTCCATGTTGATGCTGCCGATGACCATCACGTTCGCCATGCCCACGTTCGCCATGCCCATCCCCTTTCCGTTCGCGCGCCGTGCGCCAAGATGGCGGTTCACCAAGATAAGGTTATGTTACCATGCGCGTCGAACGGGATGGGAGCGGGCGTGCCGACCACTTCCATCTGCGTGCGCGGCGTCTCCGCGAGCAGGCTCTCCGAGATGTACAGCTCCCCGAGGTGCAACGTGTTGCGGATATACACCAGGCGCACCCGGTCGAGGTCGAGCCGGTTGCACGTCTTGACGGCCGCGCGGATGGCGTCGCGATCGCAAGGGAGCGTCATGGGAATCTTGGTCGGTCCGACCACGGTGGACGTCAGGCCGTTGGCGTACGTGGCGGTCCGGTCCATCTTGTCCACCAGGCGTTGGGTGGTGAAATCGGCGGTCCCGACGCCGTTCGCATTGCCCTGGGAAGCGTCCGTCACGTCGAGGACGACCATCTTTTCGACGCGCGGGCCGCCGCTCGCGTACGGCGTCGGGTAGCGCCCGGTGATGTTCGGGTCCATGCCGTCCCCGCTGATGTCCTTGCCGATCTCGTGAATCACGAGGACGTCCATCTCATCGAACGGCAGCCGCGGCAGCAAAGCCTTCGCTTCCTCGAGCAGGGCCGGCTCCTCCTGTTCGATCTCGTCCGCCGCCAACGCCGCCACCCGCGCCGTCTCGTCGTACGCGTTCTCGACGAGCGCCACGCCGAACAACACCGGCAGCCGCGCGAGGATGATCCGCCCCATCGCCGGGACGTGCTCCGCCATGCGGCCGAAACCGAGCTGATGGCACGCTTCCGCGCCCTTCTGCTTGCCGAGACCGATCGCCAGCATCTTCATCAAGCCGCTCTCAAACCGCCCGCGAAACGCGGTGTGCGGCTTGACCCGGTTGATGACGACGATCCCGTCCGCCCGGGCGGCGTACGCGTCGACGTAGACGGGCAGGCCGTTGTCCAATCGCCCAACCTGCACCACGTCCATCGTCGCCCGGATGGGCGCGCCGGCCGTGGCTTCCGTGATGCCCAAGTGGGCGAGCACCTCCGTCTGGCCCGCCGCCGTGGCGCCGCCGTGGCTGCCCATCGCCGGTACGAGGAACGGGTCGCCGCCTTGCGCCCGGACCGCTGCCACCACCTCCCGCGTCACCACGTCGATGTGGCGGATGCCGCGGCTGCCGACGGCAATCGCGACCGACATCCCCGGGCGGACTCTGTCCAACAGCCCCGGCCGTGCGAGCGCCGCCCGCACCGCCGCAGGCACATCGGCGACGCGCGGAGCCGGGAAGGTCTGCCTCACCTTCACCACCCGCGGCAGCGGGATGTCGCGCAACAACGCTTCCAATACGCTCATGGTCTTCCTCCACCTTGAGGTTTCGGCTCAACCGCCGGCTGAACCCCCGTCTTATACGCCGCCGGTGGCTTCGCCGCCGGTCTCCTCCCACAGCGCCCTCAGCACCGTGATATGCTGCGGCAGCGCCTCCTCGGCCGGTTGCAGCTCCGGGTGCCACTTGCGCTCCCACTCGACCGACAACCATCCACTGTAACCGGCGGCGCGCAATGCCCGCAGGATCTCCCGCACCGGGACCTCGCCTGCGCCGAGTGGCACCAAGTCCCAGCCGTCACCGCGGCGGCGTGCGTCTTTGATGTGCACGTGGCGCAGCCAGGGAGATAGGTTCGCCATCGTCTCCGCCGGCGTCTCCCCCATGCGGTACGGGTGGTGCACGTCCCACAGCGCACCGAGGCGCGGATGGCGCGCCGCGGCCAGCGCGTCGCGGACCCGTGCCGAGGGCGAGAAGTCGTCGTGCGTCTCGAGCAGGATGTCGACCCCGGCCGCGTCCGCCGCCTCGGCCACGCGCGCCAGCGACTCCGCGAGACGGGCGATGCAGTCTGCCGCATCCCCCTCCATCTGGCCGCCGAAGGTGCGGACGAACCGAGCCCCCAGGCGGGCGGCGAGATCGAGATACGCGCGCAGTTCGTCCTCCTGGCGGCGGCGTTCCCCGGGATCTGCCATCGCGAAGCGGGTGGACGCCCCGATGCCGAGGATGGTCACGCCCGCCGCTGTCGCGGCGGCGCGGATGGCTTGCACGACACCTTCCGGCAGCCGCGCCGGGATGACCTCCCCTTCGTACAGCCGCAGTTCGACGCCCGCGTAGCCGTACGCCGCGGCGCGGCGCATCACCTCGTCCAGCGGCCACTCCGGGCAGGCGAGATTGGAATAGGCCAGTTTCACCGTCGGTTCCTCCTTATGTGCGGTGCATGGCAGGCGCGGCGGGAAGCGCAGGCGGCAGGCCTCTTGCGCCACTCCGTCCCCGCACCGCGGTCAAATGGTCATGGCGCCGAAACCGCCGTCGACGCGGATGAGCGCGCCCGTGACAAACCCCGACGCCCGCTCCGATGCGAGCCACACCGCCGTGCCCTGCAGCTCCTCCGGGCTGCCGAAGCGGCCCATCGGCGTGTGGCGCAAGATGGCCTCCGTCCGTTCCGGCGTGAGGATGCTGCGGTTCTGCTCCGCCGGGAAAAACCCGGGGATGATGGCGTTGACGCGGATGCCGTACGGCGCCCACTCGCGCGCCAGGTACTTGGTCACGCTGTTGACCCCGGCCTTGGAAGCCGAGTAGGTGAACACCTTGGACAAGGGCGGATCGGAAGAGACGGAGGAGATGTTGATGATGCTGCCGCCGCGCCCCTGTTCCATCATCAGGGCGCCGAACACCTGGCAGGCGAGGACGACGCTCTTGAGGTTCACGGCCATGATGTGGTCCCACTCATCCATCGTGAGTTCGAAAAAGGGTGTCGAGGAGTTGGTGCCCACCGAGTTGACAAGGATGTCGCAACCGTCGGCCCACGCCTGCACCGCCGACGCCAGCTCGGCCAGCGCCTGTTTGTCGGTGGGCTGTGTGAGGAACACCTCGGCTTCCCCGCCGCCTTCCCGGATGCGCGCAACCACCGCTTCCGCCTTTCCCCGGTTGCGCCCGGCCACCGCCACCTTGGCGCCATGCGCGGCGAGGCCTGCGGCGATGGCGCCGCCGAGCGTGCTGGTGCCGCCGAGGACGACCGCCACCTTGCCGTGCAAGTCAAACAGATTCGCCAACGCGCACTCCCTCCTCCGCCGGGCGTCGCAACGGCAGCCGCACCGGCCGGCCCATCCGCGCCGACTCGTAGATGGCGAGGATGATCTCCAGCGGCTTGCGCCCCTCTTCCCCGTCCACGAGCGGATCGCGTCCCTCCCGGATGGCGTCCACCATGTCCTGGAACTGTACCCGGTGCGTGCCGTCAAACCGCGCGGCCAGTTCGGGCGGCATGACCCCGGGGTCGTCGCGCAGATCGACGGCGGCTGGATCGCCGTACGGGTGGTCACCGGCTGCCGGCTTCACGTACACATGGGCGAGCGTGTCGTTTTCGATGACCGCGGTGCCCTCGCTGCCGACGACGGTGATCCGCACCGGCAGCCCAGGGTAGGCCGCCGTCGTGGCGACGATGGTGCCCAAGGCACCGTTGCGGAAGCGCAGCGTGGCCACGGCCGCGTCCTCCACCTCAATCCGTTCGTGCGCAAACGTCCCGGTGTGTGCGTACACTTCCTCGACGGGCCCCATGAGGTACTGCAGCACGTCCACATTGTGGATGGACTGGTTCATCAGGGCCCCGCCGCCGTCGAGCGCCCACGTCCCCCGCCACGCGCCGCTGTCGTAATACCCTTGCGAACGGTACCAGTACATCTGGGCCTCGCCCAGCACCAACCGGCCGAGCCGCCCTGCATCCAACAACCGCTTCACCGCCTGTGTGGCGGCGTCGAACCGGTGCTGGGAGATGACCGCCAACTTCACGCCCGCCCTGCGGCAGGCCGCAATCACGGCGTCCGCCTTGTCCAATTGGACGTCGAGCGGTTTCTCCACCACCACGTGCTTGCCTGCGCGCGCCGCGTCGATGGCCATCTGGGCATGCAGACCGCTCGGCGTCGCGATGGTGACCACCTGGATGTCGGGGCGTGCCAACATCTCCTGGTAGTCGCGGTACCATAAAATTCCGTATACTTCCGCCATGGCCCGGCCTTTTGCCTCCACGATGTCCGCGACCGCGACCAGGCGCGCGCCCTCCGTCTTGAGGATTGCGTCCGCGTGCGTGCGGCTGATGACGCCGCCGCCGATGATGCCGAATCCGATGCGCTCCGCCACCGGCTCTCCTCCTTGTTGCGTCCGCGCACGCCGGTCCTGCCCGCCGCAGAGAATCCGGCGCTGCGCCAGGTGCCTTTCCGGCACCTCCCCAGCGCCAGTATAGCGGAAAGCGCCTTCGCATCCCCACGCGCGCAGCCGAAGCAGACAAACCCGCACGCGCGTCTGCGCCGCGTCTGCGAGCCCGCACGCCGATTTGGATACGATTCGAAACGAATACACCCGGTTTTTTACGATGACCAAAGCACGGCCGCCGCAAGCCCCAGGCTTCAGCCCTGGGGATAAGGCGGCCTAGTCTTTTTGATTAGATATCTTTGTGAGATATAATATTTCCATGAAGTACAAATCCAATCGAAACGTTGTGTATTCATGCAAATACCACGTTGTTTGGTGCCCGAAGTATCGCCGAAAGGTTCTGGTGGACGGTATAGATGAACGGCTCAAGGAAATTCTCCGAGCCGTAGCGGATGAACGCCGTGCTGAAATCATCGAAATGGAGGTCATGCCGGACCACGTACATTTGCTTGTGGAAGTGGATCCGCAGTTTGGTATCCACCGATTGGTTAAATAAATGAAAGGTCGGTCGTCGAGAATCCTGCGTCAAGAATTTCCGTGGCTTAGGAATCGGTTGCCGTCGTTGTGGACCAACACTTACTTTGTCTCCACCGTAGGGGTGCGCCGCTTGCTGTCATCAAACAGTACATCGAAAACCAAAAATCGGTATGAGGTGCGGCGACTGCGCTTGACCCCCACTCCGCAACTCGATACCCTGGCGCGAGCGGCTGGAGGTTTGTATCCCCGTGTCGTCGTGGATTTCTGGCGCACCGTTCGCAAGCGCGGTGTCTGGTTAAAGCCGTCATCCATGATGCGATGGCACACGTCGTACCAACTTCACGCCCACAGCGCGGATGCAGTGGTGCAAAGTTTCTATGCCGCTCTCAAATCTTGGCGCGAGCGTCGGAAAACAGATCCACAAGCCAAACCACCGTTTCGTCTGCGGCGCTACTTTCGAGTCCAGTGGAAATCGTCCGCGATCCGGGTTCAGAATGGAAATCTCATCCTCTCCAACGGGCGCGGAAATGCTCCGCTGGTCGTGCCATGGGCCTGGGAAACCCCTGTTTTGGTCGAACTGGGTTGGACGGACGGGCACGGATTATGAACTGCGGGCCGTGTACTCCCGACCGGCGGCAGATCCCGTAGCGGAAGGAGGCGTAGCCGGGGTAGACCTGGGAGAGATTCATCTGGCCGTGGTCCACGACGGGGCGCAAACGCTCATATACAATGGGCGGGAACTTCGGGCTAAACGACAGTATCAGAACAAACTCAAAGCCCGTCTTGCCGCGAAGCTGTCGCGGATGCGGAAGGGGTCTCGCCGCTGGCGAAAGCTGCAGCGAAGCAAACGGAAGCAACTGCGCAAACTCGGACATCAAATCCGGGATATTCTGCACAAGCAGACCACCGCTTTGGTCTCCACGCTCCACGAGAGAGGCGTGCAGACGGTGGTGATTGGCGATGTGCGGGATCTCCGGAGGCGTGTGGAATACGGGCCTGCAGCCAACCAGCGAATTCACCAGATGGTAACAGGGATGGTTCGCTGGCTGATCACCTACAAAGCCGAACAGCTTGGGATGCGGGTGGTTATCCAGGATGAGGCATACACCTCCCAGGAATGCCCGCGATGCGGAAGTCGCTACAAACCCCGAGGGCGAGAGTATACCTGTTCGGTCTGTGGGTTCCGTTTTCACCGAGATGGTGTCGGAGCAATCAACATACGGCGCAAGTATCTGGGCCAAGGCCCAGTAGTTGGGGTGATGGCGTCCCCCACGGGCGTGCGGTGGCGTCCGCACCTGCGTGCTCGTGTAGCTCGCGATAAGCGAGAAAGAATCCCCGCCCTTTAGGGCTGGGGAGAACGTCAAGTGCCGTCCTGTGCGCCGCCGTGCTCCCGGTCAACCGGGGCCCCGGCCGCTTCCGGCGATCCGACCGCGCGCGCCTCCACCTTCCGCATGGCGCCATAGGCCACCCACATGATGATGACCGCCCATGTGCTGATGCTGAACGCGGGGATGAGCCCGCGCACCATGGTCACCATGACGAACAAGGCGACAAGCAGCAAGATGGTGCGCAACGGCTGGACCATGCCGAGGGCAAACGCAATCCGCAGATAGCCGAGCAACCGCGTTTGGTAGTGCACGAACGCTGGGAACAGGTACACCAACACCACGCAGTACGCCAGGAGGACGCACAGCACCGCCAGGTTCATGACCGCGTACCATAGGCCTTGGTGGTGGCGGAAGAACCACAGATCCACCGCCAACACGCCCCCGATGGCTGCCATCAGGTACAGGAGCAGGTTGGCGGGGATGAACTCCCGCCGGTACGAGCTCCAAAACGTGCGGAATACCCCGACGTCCGTCTGCCCCTGCACCCACTTGCGGGCGACGGCGAACATCCCGGCCGTCGCAGGCGCAAGCCCGAACACGACCAACCCGAGCAGGCTGAATGCCATCCACAGCACCTGCAGCCAGAGCAGGCGGGTGAACCAGTCCATGATGTCGTACAGCCGCCCCATGAAGCCTTGCATTTCCACCCGCGTTCCCCCCCTCGCGCCGCGGCGCTCGCCGCGGCGCCATCGCACATCAGCCGTGAAAACGGCGCACCAAGTCGTCCACCTTGCGAAACTCGCCCTGCAACGCCTGGTACAAACTGCGGTAGATTTCACCGTACGCGGCGTATACCGCCACCGCCTGCGGGTCCGGCTCGACGGCACCCACGGTGCGGACAAACCGCCGGCACGCCTCCTGAACGGATGGATAGATCCCGGCGCCGACACCGGCCAGAAGCGCCGCCCCAAACGCCGGCCCTTCATTGGCGTGGATGGTGGTCACCGCCCTGCCGAACACGTTGGCGAGGATGGACCGCCACAACGGGCTGCGCGCCCCGCCGCCCGAAGCACGGATCTCACCGACCGGAATGCCGAGCCCCTCAATCAGCGCCAGGCAGTCCTGCAGGCTGTAAGCCACACCCTCCATCACCGACCGGATCAGGTGCGCCCGTTGGTGGCGGCTGGTGAGACCGAAGAAGACCCCTTTGGCCGCCGGGTTCAGGTGGGGTGTTCGCTCGCCGTTCAGATAAGGGAGGAACAACAACCCCTCCGATCCCGCCGGTGCCTGGGCCGCCTCTTGGGTCAACAGTTCGTACGCGTCGATGCCGAGCAATCCCGCGGCCGCCGTCTCCAGTTGTCCCAACTGATTGCGCAGCCACTGCATCGATCCGCCCGCCGCCTGGGTGACCCCCATGACGTGCCAGGCGCCCGGGACCGCGTGGCAGAACGTGTGCAACCGTCCGAGCGGGTCCTTGAGAATGGTGTCGGTGAACGCGAAGACGACCCCCGAAGTGCCGATGGTGGCCGAGACGGCGCCTGGTTCCACGATCCCGTTGCCTACCGCACCCGCCGCCTGATCACCCGCGCCGGCCACCACCAAGGTGCTCGTCGCAAGGCCGGTCGCAGCCGCCGCCTCGGGTGACACACGGCCGACCACCTCATGCGATTCGTGGACGGGCGGCAGCCAAGCGGCCGGGACACCGAGCGCCTGCAACATCTCGTCCGACCACCGGCGCGCTGCGACATCGAAAAACAGCGTCCCCGAGGCGTCCGACACATCGCACGCCAGCTCGCCGGTGAGCCGGAAGCGGATATAGTCCTTGGGCAGCAGCACGTGGGCGATGCGTTGGTAATGGTCCGGCTCGTGTTCACGCACCCAGAGCAGTTTGGTGGCGGTGAAGTTGGGCAGCGGCGGATTGGCCGTCCACGCGATGGACCGCTCGACCCCGACGTGGGCCGCAATCCAGTCGGCCTGCGCCTTCGTCCGCTGGTCGTTCCACAGGATGGCCGGCCGGATGACCTGACCCTGCCCGTCGAGCAAGACCAACCCGTGCATCTGTCCCGAGAATCCGACGGCGGCCACGTCCTCCGGGCGGACTCCGGAGGCCGCCATCACGTGGCGGATGGCGGCGACCGTCGCCGCCCACCACTCCTCCGGCTGCTGTTCCGTAAACCCGGGAGCCGGTTGATAGAGAGGGTAATCCCGCAGCGCACCGGCGAGCGGCTGGCCAGCCTCGTCAAACAGCACCACCTTCACTCCGGAAGTGCCGACATCAATCCCTAAAAGCGCTTGCATCCGCGTCACTCCTTCTCCTGCGTTCCCTGGTGATGAACCTCTGCAAAAGATTCGCCACGCCGCCCTGTTCCCCTGCCGGCACAGCGCCGTCATCCTCGCACATGACGGTGCATACGTATGGAGATTGAGTGTTTGCCGCGCTTGGAACGAAACGGGGGTTCCGTCGATGCCTGTCAGACTGCGCGCGTCTCGCATTCATGCATCGTTTTGCGCTGGTTCCCTGTTTGCAGGTTCCCTGTTTGCTGGTTCCCTGTTTTTCTTCGCTGCGGGATTTCCCGCCCCAGCCGCCACCCCCGTCCCCGTCCTGCACCCGGGTGAGCGTTCGCCAGCCGTCCTGCGCCTGCAACAGGCGTTGGCGGAACTCGGCTATTTGCCCGTTTCCTTTACACCCTCCGCCCCCGAACCGGAGACGGCCGCAGCGCAGTTGCGAACCATCGCGGCGCCGCTGCCCGGGCAATTCCGTTGGCGGTACGCGAACGTGCCTGCCTCCCTGCGCCGTTTGTGGTCTCCCGGCGAATATTCCGTCATGGTGCAAGGCGCGGTGATGACGTTTGAGGCAAGTCACGGCCTCGCCGTCGACGGACTGGCCGGACCGTTGGTCTGGGGTGCACTGGCCGACGACTTGGCGCATCAGCGCCAGGTTCGGCGCCCATATGCGTACGTTTACGTTTCCCTTCACCTGCCGCAAACCCTCTCCCTCTGGGAAGCTGGCCGCTGGTTGGACAAGAGCCCTGCCAACACCGGCATCCCGGCCGCCCCGACGCCGCAAGGTACGTGGCCCATCTACCTGCGTTACCGTGCCCAAACCATGACGGGCTACACCCCGGACGGCACCTCCTACCGGGACGAAGGCGTCCCTTGGGTGAGCTATTTCTACCGCGGCTGTGCCATCCACGGCTTCGTTCGGAAAGAGTACGGGTATCCACAGAGCCTTGGCTGCGTCGAACTGCCTGTCGCGCAAGCGCAGGCTGTTTGGCAACACACCACGTACGGCACCCTCGTCACCGTCGGGCCATGACTTGTCCATCCTCATCCCATGGCCATCCTATGGTACAATGCCCCTGAGAGCGAGGCGATCCGTGATGAAGTACCGCAAACTCGGCCCGAGCGACCTGTACGTGAGCGAAATTGGCCTGGGTTGCATGTCATTGCCCGCAGACGAGGCGGAAGCCATCCGCATCCTGCACGCCGCGTTCGATGCGGGCGTCAACTTCTTCGACACCGCCGATCTCTACCAACACGGCCGTAACGAAGAGGTGGTCGGCCGGGCGTTCAAGGACCGGCGCGACAAAGTGATCCTGGCGACGAAGGTGGGCAACCGTTGGCGGCCGGACGGCAGCGGTTGGGACTGGGACCCGTCCAAGGCGTATATCAAACAGGCGGTGTACGAGAGCCTGCGCCGGCTTGGCACCGACTATATCGATCTCTACCAGCTGCATGGCGGAACCATCGACGACCCTGTGGACGAGACCATCGAGGCGTTTGAGGAACTGAAACAAGCGGGCGTCATTCGCTGGTACGGCATTTCCTCCATCCGGCCGAACGTCATCCGCACCTGGGTGGCAAAATCCCGGATGGTCAGCGTGATGATGCAATACAGCATCCTCGACAGACGACCGGAGGAAGAGATGCTCGACCTGTTGGCCCGTCACGGCATCGCGGTCATCGCCCGCGGCCCGGTCGCACGCGGTCTTTTGTCCGCGCGCACCTTGCAGCCGGACGTGGATGTGCCCGCGTATCTCGGGCACACGCCAGAGGAAATTCTGCGTTTGGTGGAACGGCTGCAGGGATTGACCCTGCCCAACCGGACGCTTGCGCAGACGGCTCTCCGCTACGCCCTGGCACACCCGGCGGTGGCGACCGTCATCCCGGGCGCGAGCCGGATCGAACAACTCCAGGAGAACCTCGGCGCGGCCGGCGCACCAGAACTCACCGCGGAAGAATTGGCCCAGATCCGCAGCTGGATCAAGGCGGAGGTGTACACCCAACACCGGTGACGGCGCCGCGCGGCTGAGACGGAGCCGCGAGCGACAGGTCGGAAGCATGTGGCGCTTCACGCCGGGTCCAGCGCCGCGAGGGTGAACCAAAAATCCGACCCTTTCCCCGGCTCGCTCGCCACCCCCACCTCGCCGCCGTGGAGCGAGACGATGTGCTTGACGATGGCCAGCCCAAGCCCTGTACCGCCGGTCAGGCGGCTGCGGTCCTTGTCGACCCGGTAAAACCGCTCGAAGATCCGCGGCAGGTGCTCCGGGGCAATCCCGATGCCCGTGTCGACCACGTGGACCTTCACCCGGTCGACCAACCGCTCCGCGTACACCCGCACCTCGCCGCCGGCCGGTGTATAGTGGATGGCGTTGGTGAGCAGGTTGAGCAACACCTGCAGCAACTGGCCCTCGTCCGCCCACACCGTGATCCCTTCGACGCCTTCCGCACGCACCGCGAGCCCCCGCCGCGCCGCCTCGCCTTGGACGCGGACGAGCGCCGATTGCACCACTTCCGCGAGCGGCACCGGTTCGAGTTGCACCCGTGCGTCCTCCGCCTCCAGCTTGGAGAGGGTGAGCAAGTCGGCGACGAGCGCTTCCATCCGCACCGCCTCGTCGAGGATGACACGCAGGAATTCCTGTTCCGCTTCCGGATCCACGTCTCCCTCCAACAGTGTCTCCACAAAGCCGCGGATGGCGGTAATCGGTGTCTTCAGTTCATGCGACACGTTGGCGACGAAGTCGCTGCGCATCCGCTCCAGCCGATGCCATTGCGAGACGTCATTGACGAGGACGAGCGCATGGCGGGCCAGGGGGTGCGGAGAAGCATCGAGCGTCAGCGGCACCACGTGCGCCATCACCCGCAGGTCGTCCCGCAGCTGGAGCTCCCCTTGCCATGGCTCGCCGAACAAAAGCGCCCGGTCGACCATGGTGCACAGCGTGTAATGGCCGATGGCCGCCCAGTGCTCCGCGCCGACGCACTGGGCCGCCGGCCGCCGGAACATGCGTTCCGCCGCATGATTGATCAAGCGCACCTGGCCGTGGGCATCCAGGTATACCACCCCGGTGGTCATGCGCTGCAGGATCTCGACCAATACGTCCCTTTCCCGCCGCAGGCTGTCCACCTGCTCTTGCGCGGCGGCCGCCAACTCCGCCAACCGCCGCGCGCGCGCACCCATCCGCAGCCATGCGAACCGGTTCGAAAACGCCCGCCCGCCGGAGACGGCTCCGTCTTCGCGCGCCTGGCCGCCCGTCGCAGCCCAGAGCGCCGTGAGCGCCGCCGCGAAAGCACCGCGTTGAACGCGACACACCCCGTACCACGCCGCCCCTGCAGCCAGCGCCCCCAACGCCGCGCCGGCGCACAGCGCCACCCAAACCCCCATGCCTCATCCCCCGCTCAGTCGCCGTCCGGGCCCGCCGAGCTGAATTTGTACCCGACCCCGCGCACCGTGCGCAGGTAGACGGGCGACTTGGGATCCGCCTCAATTTTCTCCCGCAGGTGCGACACGTGCACGTCGACCATCCTGGTGTCGGTGGCGACCGTGTACCCCCAGATGCGGTCGAGCAGCTGGTCCCGCGTGAGCACCCGGTCCGGATTCGACATGAAATACTGCAACAACTCGTACTCCTTCGGCGTCAGGTTGATCCGCCGCCCTCGCACCCATACCTCGTGGCGGGCCAAGTCCATGCGCACCTCGCCGATGACCAACTCATCCCGGGGCGATGCCTGTTCCGGTGGCGCCTCCACCCGGCGCAGCACCGCTTTGGCGCGGGCCACGAGCTCACGCGGGCTGAACGGCTTGGTCACGTAGTCGTCGGCGCCAATCTCCAAGCCCAAGATACGGTCAATCTCCTCGTCCCGCGCGGTCAACAGAATGATGGGCACGTAGATGCGGTCCTGGCGCAGGCGGCGGCACACCTCCATGCCGTCAAGGCCGGGCAGCATCACGTCAAGGATGACGATCCGATACTTGTTCGGTTCCTCCCGGATCCGCTCGTACGCGCGGAGACCATCCGCTTCCGTCTCGGCGACAAACCCGGCGCGTGTGAAATTGTAAGCGACCAAGGTCTGGATGGCCGGTTCGTCGTCCACGATGAGCACCGTCATGGTGTCGGCAGGTCCAGGCATGACGGCAACCTCCGTCCATGTTGGGGCAACGCTTGTTCCACAGCGTGCGCCACTTGGTACAACCTTGCTTCGCCAAAACGCGGGCCCACCCACTGTACGGCCACGGGCAGTCCGTCCGCCGTCCATCCGCACGGCTGCGCCAATGCCGGATGCCCGGTGAGATTGAATGGACGGGTGCGCAGCAAAAGCGTCGCCACAAGCGGCCGTCGTTCGCCGCAAAGTTCCACCTCCCGCGCACCCAGCGGCTGCGCCGGCACCGCCACCGCCGGCATGAGAAGGACGTCGACCGCAGCGAACACCTCTTCCACTGCCGCCGTGAACACCTCTTGCATACGCTTGGCACGTACGTATTCATAGCCGCGCGGGTGGGCGCTCTGTTCCATGCGCGCACGGACCTCGGGATGAAGGTCACTGCCGCGCGCCGCAAGCACGGATTCGTACCGGTCGAACACCTCCGCCCGCTGCACCACATCCAGCGCCCACACCATCTCGGCAAGCGGCGGCAACGCCACCGGGACCGCGCGGGCGCCCAGGTCTTGCAGTATCCGCACCACCCGGTCCACCGCACCCGCCACATCAGGGTGCAGGCACTCGAACCATTCGCCTTCCGGCAATCCCACGCGCCAACCTGCCACCGGCCGACCCACGCCGCGGGTGAAGTCTTCCGGCGGCCGGCGGGCACTCTGCCCATCCCGCCGGTCGTACCCGGCCAACACGCTGAGGAAGACCGCGTTGTCCAAGACCGACTGGGTCAGCGGACCGACGTGATCGAGCGACGGCGCCAGCGGATGGACACCGTAGGTGCTCACGCGGCCGAACGTAGGTTTCATGCCCACCACCCCGCACAGCGCGGACGGGATGCGGATGGAGCCCCCCGTATCCGTCCCGACCGCAGCATGGCACAGCCCGGCCGCCACCGCCGCGGCCGATCCGCTGCTCGACCCGCCCGTCATCCGCGCGGGGTCATGCGGGTTGCGCGCCGGCCCAAACCATGAACAGTCGCCCGTCGGCCCGTACGCCAGCTCATGCGTGTTCACCTTGCCGATGACGATGCCGCCCGCGGCCCGGATGCGCTCAACCACCGCCGCATCGTCGTCCGGGATGAAGTCTTCATACCAGCGCGATCCCATCGTCGTGCGCACGCCGCGAGTGTAGACGATGTCCTTGACCGCCACCGGCGCGCCGAACAGAGCGCCGTGGGCGCCGCCCCGCATCAGTTGCTGCTCGAGCACCCTGGCCTTGGCGACGGCCGCCTCTGCGCAGACGGTGATGAACGCGTTCACCCGCGGTTGCCACGCCTCGATGCGGCGCAACACCGCCGCCACCACTTCCACGGGCGAGATGTGACGCGCTTTGACTGCAGAGACCAGGTCGACCAAGGTCATGTCGGTGATGGCCTGCGCACGGCTGTCCACCCGCGTCCCCTCCACATGACTTCTCCGATAAAGACCAGTATACTGTAGACCTTGGATGCACCTCCAGCCGTGGGGAAAGGAGCCGTCTGCCGTGGCAAAGCGGAGCGATCAATTGTTCGACTACTTGGTGCGGATTGCGGACAACCTGCGCCAGACCGCGGTCCTGTTCGAGCAAAACCTCGCCGACCTCTCGCACGCCGCCGCGTTGGCCAAAGCGGTGAAGGAGCACGAGACCAAAGGGGACACCCTGATTGCGGAGTTGGTCACGCTGCTCAACAGCACGTACATCACGCCGCTCGAGCGGGAAGACTTCCTCCAACTCGCGGTGAAACTGGACGACATCGTCGACGGGTTGGAAGCGTGCACCGTCCGCTTCGACCTGTACCAAATCCCGAGCGCCACGCCGGTGATGAAAGAGTTTGCAGCCACCATCCGCGAATCGGCCGCCGAGATCCTGGCCGCCATGGACAAGCTGCGCGCCCGCAAGCTCCTCGACATCCAGCAGCATACGCGCAAGCTCAACGAATTGGAGAAACACGGGGACCAGCTGTTGCGCCACTCGTTGCGCGAACTGTTCGCGGAAACCCGGGACGCCGTCACCATCATCAAATACAAAGAACTGTACGAGATCCTGGAGGACGTGACCGACCGCTGCGAGGACGTCTCGGACGTGTTGGAGTCAGTGATTGTGAAGAACGCATAGAAGCGACGCGCCGGGACACGACGGGGCTAGTCCCGCATCACCAATCCGCCGTCGACGCGCAGGCACTGGCCGGTCACCATCCTGGCCCAGTCGGAGGCGAGAAACAACACCGCGCCCGCCACGTCGTCCGGGGTGACCAGGCGGCCCATGGGCGTCAGGCGGATCACCTGTTCCCGCACGTCTTCCTTCGTCGGACGGCTGGCGTCGGTCGGCACCGTCAAACCCGGCGCCACACAGTTGACGGTGATGCCAAACCGGCCGACCTCCGCCGCGAGCGACCGCGAGTACCCGACGACGGCCGCCTTCGCCGCCGTGTAATCGTGGTACGGCACCAGCGGAAAGTCCACCAGGTTGCTGACGATATGGATGATGCGCCCGCTCGCCTGTGCCTGCATATACGGCAGCACCGCCTCCGCCATATGCACCACCGCGCCAAGGCTCGCCGCCACCTGGGCCTCCACCTGCGGCCATCCCGTCTCCCAGGCCAGTTGGCGTTGTTTCGGATCAAACCGGTAGTTGGTGAGGGCGTTGTTGACCACGACGTCGATCCGCCCGGCCGCCGCCACCACCTCGGCCACCATGCGGGCCACGGCGTGCCGTTGCCGGACGTCCGCCTGCACCGCCATGCCGTCCCCGCCGAGGCGGCGTGCTTCGTCCACCACGGCGGCGGCGAGATCGGCGCGCGACAGGTAGTTGACGGCGACGAACGCGCCGTGCGCCGCGAACGCCAACGCGACCGCGCGCCCGATGCCGCGGCTCGCTCCGGTCACCAACACAACCTTGCCGCGCAATCCCGGCGCCATAAAACCTTGACTCGTTGCGGACTGCACTGTGGGCTCATGCGCCATCCCCGGCTCATGCGCCATCTCCGTGGCTTCGTGCGCCATCTTATCATGCACCGTCCCATTCGACATCCGCATCCAGCCTTTCTGCCCATCGTTCTGCCGACGGCTCGATATCCACAAACCGCACCAAGTCCGCCAAATTGGGCCGCCCATCGTGGTGCCATCCGGCCATCGCCCGCGTCATCTCCCCCACCGCCGCAATCCGGCTGACACCGAGCTCCGCAAGCCGCTCGGCGAGGGGAAAGAGCCGCGCAGGATGAATGGCCACCCCAACCGATTGCAGGTACGGGCGGTACGGCGCCGCAGCCTCCACCGCGGTCACGACATCGTCGCACGCATGGACGTGGACGCTCCGGTTGAGCGGGGTGGGTGCGAAACCAGGTTCCTCGTGGTACACCACCGTCCATGCCGTGTCGTCCGTGCTCGCGAAGACGCGCGTGCCCTCCGCACCGGAAAACGCAAACGCACCGCGAAACGACTGGATGGCGAGCGCCTCTTCCGCCGCGACAGGACCGCGCGGCCGCCGCACCTGGTATCGTTCCATCTCCGCGGCGAGCAGCGCCGCGAACGCCGCCGGCGCCACCGCCCCGCCGCGCTCGACGAACACCACCTGCGGCGACATGCAGCTTTGTTGATCGTAGACGCAGATGTCGTCCGCCAGGCGGTGGCAGGTGTCGGCGTACCGGTCGGGTGCCAACGCTTCGCGGCCGATCACGGCGAAACTGATCCGATGGCCGTAGCGGAGAAAGCGCGCGTGCGGCGGGACCCGCCGGGCAATCGCGGCGACCGCCTGATCGGAACCGTATGCCACCACCGCGTCCGCCTGCGCCAACAGCGGCGCTTCCACCGCCTCGTCCCCGCCGCGCCAAGGCACGACGGCGAGTGCCCCGGCGAGGTCCGGGCGGATGTCGGCGAGGGTGCGCGCGAACAAGACGGCCATGAGCGGCTCGCCCGACGCCGGCTTGGCAATGGTTCCTGCCTTGACCAACAAGCCCATCACCAGGCTCCACACCGAAAGCCCGGGCACGTTGCCGGACAGGTAGTGGACCAAGAGACGCGGCCCCAAGGCGCGCACCCATCCCCCCGCCGGTCCGGGCCGGAACGCGTCGAGCACATCCGGATTCGCAAAGTCGGCGTCGAGGAACCGCCACAGCTCTTTGCGGCGAAAGGTGCGCAACAAGCGCTTCAATTCCAGCCGCACCGTCTCCGCGTCGTATCCGGTGAGCAGAGGCAGCAGCCGTTCCGCCCACTGGCGCGGCAGGTAATCCGGGTCGAGCCAACGGGCGACCGCCGCGTCAATCCAATCGACCACCTCGGCCGTCTTCAGCCGCGCCAGCGACGCGGCACAGGCTTTGCGCACGGCAGCCGCCAAACCAGCCATCGCGGCGGGCGTGACCTCCGGATACACCAGTTCGACGCGCACAGGCGCATCCCCTCCCGCCCCGGATCCAGGCAGGGACACGGCCACCGTGCGCCCGGGTGTCAGATCCACGCCGGGCGGCACCACCCACAAGGGCAGGCGGATGACCCCCTCGGCGGCAAGCCAGCCTGCGCGTCCCTCAGCCACGAACATCCCCCGCCGTCTCCCGCGCCGCCTGCAGGACCTCGTCGATGGCCGCCGAACACCCGCGCGCCTCGCTGCCCGCAATGCGGCCGATGAGTTCGAAACCGTGCGGCGTGCGCACGCCGAGGTCTTCCGTGAGGATGGCCACCGCCGCGTTCCAGTTGGCGAGATCGTAATGGGCGATGACGCCCGTCTCCCCCTCCGGCAGCGGCACAAGCGTATCCGGATGGAGGATGAGCGTGCGCACCCAGGCCGGGCCGGTCTTGTCACGCACCGTGCCGTTCGTGCAAAGGGTTTGGTCGTACAACTGGGAGCTCAATTCCGTCATCCCGTACATGTTGATGCAGCGATCCGCCGTCACCCCGAACCACTCTGCCATCCAGGCGTGAAACGCTTCGCGGCGAAGCTCGCGGCCATGCCCCTTCATGCCGCCCGTGTCGAACACGAGGCTCCCCGGCGGCAGCACGGCCCGCACGCCCCGCGCGCGCAGGGCGTCGACGACGTGGGCATAGGCGAAGGTGGCCCCGAGCACCATCACCGGCTGCGCCGCCGCGTGCGCTGCCGCGACGGCGTCCAGGAACGCATCGACGTCCAACCGGCCGGCGCGGAAGAAGAAGCGGCTGTCCGCGCGGCCGAACGTCTGCACGGCCACCGTGAAGTAGTGGGCGAGCGAGGAGTTGGGCATCTCGTCGTCCCCCGGCGAGAGGACGAACATCGTCATCCGCCCGCCCGGGACGGCGGACTCTGGGAGCACGAAGCGCCGGAAGCCGGTCCGCATCGACGCCTCCCACACCGCAAGCGACGGATGGAAGTTGCGTCCGCGCCGGTCCGGGCGGGTGGTGCCGCTGGTCATGAACACCGCCACCGCCTCCTCCGGCGGTTCGACCGACATCACGCCCTCCTTGAACGCCTGGATGGGCACGGGCGGGATGTCCTGCCAACGCCGCACGGTATGGGGCGTGCGCCGCCGTGCCTGGCAATAGCGGCGGTAGAGGGGGTTGTGTTCGAATTGATACGCGAAGATGCGCCGCGCCAATGCATCGAACGCCTCGTCGCAGACAGCGGAAAGACTCGTTTCACCCGCGAAGCGATGCATGTACGCCAGCACCTCGTCAACCACGCGCTGCGACTCGGGACGCACCGCCCTTCCCCCCTCGCCAACCGAGTGCCCGCGGCACGTAGACCAAGAGCACCTGCAGCCCGATGGCCGTCACGGCACCGACCAGGACGCTGTTGGACAACAGTTGTGCGGCCGCCCCGGACATGCCCGCCACGCTCTGCGGCAGGGCCACAGCCAACAGAATGCTCAAGCCGGCAATGGTGTAGTTGACCTCCGTCCGCTCCATGCGCAAGAGGATGGAGATCCCCGAGTAGACAAGCGACGCCGCCGCCGGCAGAAACACCCCGCCGACGACCGGATCGGGCGTGGCGGCCAGCACCGCCCCCACCTTGGGCACCAGGCCGAGGATGAGAAACAGGACGCCGGCGACGACCACCGGATGGCGCGATCCGACGCCGGTGATGCGCAACAGCCCCACGTTCTGCGCATAAGCGGTGGTGGGAAAGCCGCCGATGGCCGTCGAGAGCAGCGACCCGACCGCTTCGCCCGCAAACCCGTTGCGGATGCGGCGGGCGTCGAGATCCACCCCGGTCATCTCGGCGGCCGCCTGATAGACGCCGAGCGCCTCAATCACCGCGACGATGTACGCGATGAAAAACGTCACGAATGTCGCCCAGTGCCACTGTGGCCAACCGTACGGGAACACGCGCGGCAAGCCGAGCCATCCCTTGCCGGCCACCGCGTTGAAGTGGGTGCGGCCGAGCAGGGCACCGATGACATCCCCCGCGACGAGGGCGATGAGGAATGCATACGAACGCCAGGCCCCGCGGCCGAACAGCGACAACAAGAGCACGACGAGCGCCGTCGGGACGGACATGGCGAGGGTTTGCGCCGACAGAAAGCCGGGCGTCCCCGGCGATCCGCCGAGAAACTCGGACAGGGTGAAGCCGGAGAGCGCAAGGCCCACCACCGTGATGACGCTGCCCGAGACGACGGGGGTGAACAGGCGGCGCAACCGGTGGATGACGCCTGCAACCGCGAGCAGGAAGATGATGGCGCCGCTCACCAAAATGCCGCCGGCCGCCGCAGCCAGGTTGTTCGCCTTGCCGGCGGCGATCATCAGGGCGTCAAACGCCGCCGACGGGCCTTGCACAATCGGCAGGCGGGCGAGACGGGTCGCCTGCGTCAAGGTGACGATGCCGGCCGCGATGAAGATGGCGTTCACCATGTTGGAGGCGATGGCCGCCGGCAGGCCAATCATCGCCGCGACGAACACCGGATCGAGCCAACAGTTGGAGACGAGCACGTGCTGGATCCCATGCAACAGGGTACGCCATGGTGGCAACCGGTCTTCGACGCCGACGGACAGGTGCGGTGCGTCCGCGGTGTCGGCCGGGATAGTGGATGCAAACGCTGCCGAAGACGGGGATACGTCGCGCGTGGAGTGAGACATTCGGATCCGTCCTCCCTAGGTCGTGTTTTGCACCTGGGACCTGGACAGACCGCGAGCAGGGAGGGATAGGCTGCCGCCGCAAGCATCCGCTACAGCGACACGCCCGTGCACACAAGGTGTAGCCATTGGCATGTGCGTTCCCTTCGCTGGCATTACCCAGATCAGGTGCGACGGTCGATAGCGGATTAGCTATCCTCTCAGCCCGCTTCCGCGAGCTCCCGTACGATGGGGTGGTGCGGTGCCGCGCCGGGGCAACCCGCCGCGCGGCTCCATGATTACGATAGCACGGCTCACCGCAGACCGCAACGCGCAGAAACACTGCGCGCGGTCACCCAAAAAACCGCACACGCCGCGGCGTCGTCTGCTACAATGTCGTTGAACGGGAGGTACACGGCATGGCAGTCCAAGACGGCCGCGCACGCGCGGCGGAAGACTTGAAGTCTCTGTTTGTCGAGGTGCGCCAGCACCTGATGCAGTCGTACGAGGTCCCTGACCTCATTGGGCCTAAGTCCCGGCTCATCTTTCTGCTTGAATCGCCCCATGTGCAAGAGCTCAAGTACCGCGCGCCGGTGGCCGGCGCGTCCGGCGCGACCATGTCCAAACACCTGTTCGGCGAGGCGTACGCCAAGTTCCCGGTCGGGCTGTTGGTGAAAAAGAACCTCCTCGAGCAAAAAAACCGGCCGAGCCTCGACTGCATCGGCCTCATGAACGTCTCCAACATCCCGTTGCAACCCGCGGCCTACAGGGACCGGTCGGTCCACGAGCAGTACGGCGACTGGCTTTCCGCCTTGGCCCGCATCCGGGAGGACAACCAGCGCGACGACTACCGCGATCCGCTGCTCAACGCCGTCCAGGCGGCGATGGTCGAGTACCTGCGGGACAAGCTGCTGGCGCTGGCGGAACGGCCGTGCGTGGTCGTGCCGTGCGGCCGGTTCGCCCAGAAGTTCTTCCGGCTTGCGGGGGTCATGGGGCCGCGCTGGCAGGTCATCCACGGCGTGCCGCACCCGTCGTACAACGCGTGGGACAGAGCACAGTACCAGAGCGTGATTGCGGAAGTGCAGCGCGCCCTAGAGCAGCTGCGCGCTGCAACCGCCGGCGTCGCGGCAGCGGTCAACCTTCGAGCAACAGCGTCTCCGGATTCTCAATCAGCTCCTTCACCTTCGCCAGGAAGCTGACCGCCTCCGCCCCGTCGACAATGCGGTGGTCGTACGACAACGCCACGTACATCATCGGCCGGATCTCGACCTGTCCGTTGACGGCGACCGGGCGCTCCTGGATCTTGTGCATGCCGAGGATGCCCACCTGCGGTGCGTTGAGGATGGGCGTCGAGAACAGGGACCCGAACACCCCGCCGTTGGTGATGGTGAACGTGCCCCCGGCGAGATCGGCAAGGGTCAGTTCATTGGCCCGCGCCTTCTTCGCCAGGCGGTCAATCTCCTGTTCAATCTCCGCGAACGTGAGCCGGTCTGCGTTGCGCACCACAGGCACAACCAGGCCGTTTTCGGTCGCCACCGCGATGCCGATGTCGTAGTAGTGCTTGATGATCATGTCCTCGCCGTCGATTTCGGCGTTGAGCCGCGGGAACTGCTTGAGCGCACCGACGACCGCCTTGGTGAAAAACGACATGAAGCCAAGGCTCACCCCGTACTTCTCCTTAAAGGCATCCCGCCGGCGCTTGCGGATTTCGATGACCGCGCTCATGTCGATCTCGTTGAACGTGGTGAGCATGGCGGCGGTATGCTGCGCTTCCACCAAGCGGCGGGCGATGGTGAGGCGCCGGCGCGACATGCGCACCCGCTCCTCCCGCGGCGGCTCCGCGGCAAGCGGCGGCACGGAGGGCGGAGCCGACGCCGCGCGCGCCGAAGCGCCTGCCGCAGGTGCGGGCGCACCGGTCCCCGCGGATGGCGCACCGGCCCCCGCCG
>NZ_BMOY01000012.1 GCF_014647315.1 Paenalicyclobacillus cellulosilyticus | reverse complement strand
ATCCTCCCATCTCCGCCACACAATTTGAGAAACCCCGCCGACAACGATGACAAATAAAGCGAGCGTAGACATTTAAAAAAAGAAGCAAAATGGAAGAATGAATTCGAGAGGTTAAGAGCGATCATCCTCGATTGTGGGCTGTCCGAAACTTTGAAGTGGGGTGTCCCTTGTTATACGTATCAGAACCGAAACATCGTTTTAATCCATGGGTTTAAGGAATACTGTGCGCTTCTTTTTTTCAAAGGGGCTTTGCTCCATGATCCGCATCATCTTCTCATCCAACAAACAGAGAATGTTCAAGCGGCACGCCAAATTCGCTTCACCCATGAGCAAGAAATCGTTTCCATGGAACCAAAGCTGAAGGCCTATATTTACGAAGCGATTGAAGTTGAAAAATCAGGGTTGAAAATCCCTAAGAAGAATTTAGAGCTCACGATACCTGAGGAGCTCAAAATGAAATTCGATGAAAACCCTGCCTTGAAAACTGCATTCGAATCCTTGACGCCGGGACGGAAAAGGGCTTATATTCTCTATTTTTCGCAACCCAAACAATCCAAGACACGTTTGGCGAGAATCGAAAAATGCGTGCCGAAAATCCTCGAAGGAAAGGGATGGAATGCATAATTCGCAGGCGGGAGCGCCATATGCGTCGAAATACACACCAACGACCGGGTCTCACTCGCCCAGGTCTTATTTCCATGCCAATACCATGTAGTGGTAGGGATTCAACCTTCTGGTTTCAGTATAAAAACCGGCCGCCTGTACCTGCTTTGCCAATTCCTCCATATCCATCCGCTCGTCCAACGGCGGTCCCATGTCCATCGGTTTTGTGTCCCACTCGATGATCATCAGCTTGCCATCGGGTTTGAGAAGCCGATGGAGCTCGGCCAGCGTCTGCTGAAGGTCATCCACCTCGTGCAGAACAAACGCACACAACGCGCGGTCCACGGTGGCGTCAGGCAACGGAATCTGTTCTGCCGGAGCACGGATGAGTTGGATATGATGCACACCCGCTGCTGCAGCACGCTGGGCCAAGATGTCGAGCATCTCCTGTGATACATCCACACCGTACACTGTGCTGCTCAATTGAGCGAGAGGAAGACTGAAATAACCTGGCCCGCATCCGATATCCGCCACCACATGCTCCGGTACGATATCGAGCTGTTGCAGAATGGTCTCCGGCGGCAATAGGTTGCGGCGCTCTGGATTCACCAACCTGTATACGTGCTTCGGATCGAATCGACGCCCTATCTTCAGCAACCCCCTTTTTTAAAGGAAACTCTCCACTCACCGTGCCGCCACGTCCACCGCCTCCTTCAATGCTGCCTCCACACGCCGCGCCGTAGCCATGAGGCTTTCGTCACCCATCACGCCCATGAGCGCTGTGGGCTTCGGCAAGCCGATGACTGTTTTGCCCTCGTTTTCGTATACCACAACTTTGCAAGGAAGGAAATATCCCACCATCGGATTCTGGGTAAGGACATGCTTCGCCTCATAAGGGTTGCACACTTCAAGCACCCGGTACGGTTTGTCGAAGTCGACACCTTTTTCCTTGAGCTTTGCCGGAATATCCAACTGCCACAACACACCGAACTTCCGTTCCTTGAGCGCCGCCTCCAGCGCCAACACCGCCTCGTCCAAACTCTTTGTCGTACTGGCACTGTAGTGAAAATCCTGCGCCATGTTCCCCACACTCCCTCGGTTCAAAATTTATAAAACATCCGCCAGTTGATCCGCCAGTTGTCTCTTCATATTACCCACAAACCGCTCCAATGTCCGGCCGTTGCGGAACATGGTCATCGTGGGGATGCTCATGATCCCAGACTTGGCCATCTCCGGGATTTCAACCACATTCCATTTTGCCACGAACCGATATACCGGAATGGGTATATACAGTACAGGGTATATGCTACAACGGAGGTCATCTTATTGTCAACATGATGGTCAACAACCCATCGTCCCTTCCTTAAACTTCCCCCAATAAACAATACGTCATTCACCCGATAGCTCAGGCGGCGTCCGTTGTGTAACCTTGGAGCCGAACACGGGTTCAACATCATGAGCCGAGAGCCCAGAGTGCATTCGCAGCTTTGCATTCTGGCGTATACGGAACGAATGGATATAACTGGAATGGTCAGTTGGAGATCCAATGCTGATTTTACTGCAAGGTTTGCATGAATATTGAAGAAGTAGACACCGAGCCGCGACAGCAACGGTCCTTGATGAACTCACCGACGCTTCATCGTTCGGATGCACTTGACACGACACCGATTGGTGTCCTAAAATCGGACACCGAGCAGTGACGTTTTGGAAATCAAGATGAGGACGAAGGTGATGTTGACCGAAAAAAGTCACATGCGGGATGTCTACCAAGCCATTGCCGATCCAACTCGGCGCACATTGCTTCGTCTCTTGGCAGATGCAGAAGAATTGCCTCTCCATGCGTTAACGGTTCACTTTTCAATGGGTCGGACAGCGGTTTCCAAGCATTTGGCGGTCCTCAAAGAGGCCGGCCTCGTAACCGAGCGACGGGTCGGCAGGGAAACACTGTATCGATTGAATGCTGAACCGTTAAGGCAAGTTCAAGATTGGGTATCTTATTATGAAAAATTTTGGAAAAAGAGGATGAATATACTAAATCAGTTGCTGCAGGAGGAGACAAGAATGAAATCTCTTTCGCTCGATTTTCACTTTAAGAGTCCCATCGAGAAGGTGTGGTTCGCGTTAACGGATTCGAATACGCTTTCGAAATGGATGATGTTTAAAGAGAATCATTTTAAACCGGTCGTTGGACACAAATTTCAGTTTCGCATGGATCCGGTAGGAGAATGGAACGGCATCGTAGAGGGGGAAGTCCTCGAAGTGGACGAGCCCTATCGGTTATCGTACACATGGGTCAGCCTCGGGGAAAGCAATACGGTGACTTGGACATTGCAACAGGATGAAGATGGAACCACGCATGTGCATCTTGAACAAACCGGTATCCGTTCCGAGCAAGCGTTGAATGGAGCGAAGTATGGTTGGCAAGGCATGGCGAAACAGCTCGAAAACGTGTTAGCTGATCTTTGACACACCAACACGCCGCACGGCGAAAACCGTGGGATACTCCGGAAGACGCCATCTGGCATGGCGCATCTGTGCGTGAAGCCGGGCCGCGATCCACCGGGTCGCCTCCCGGTGCCTCTCGCCCGGCTTTCAGCGTGAAAACATCCACTGCCAGCGTTTGGGCAGGCTTGCCCATCCCGCCTTCGGCAGCCGAATCCGATGGATTACCCTGTGCGAAGCATGGCTTGAGTGTCCTTGCTAGCCTTGCTGCCTTCGGCTATCACCCGCGGTTTCGCGAAGACCCAGTATTACTTATCTCCGCAGCCCATGGGCTCCCTTCCACGAATACGGAATGCAGCTGTTTCGCGCCCGCACGCACACTCCACACGGCAAGCGGTACACCCACTACGACCAACGCAAGCAAAACCCACCCAAACCCGGACGGCCACAATCCCGTATCGACGTCTGGAAGCACCGCAGCTCGAAGAACCCAGGTGCCGGCCGGGAACAACAGGAGGATTCCGGCATACTCCAACAACAGGATGAGGCGCCACGAACCGCGCAGTGCAAACGCGGTGCCGAGCGGGACGAGCCAAAGCAAGGGCACTGCCAGGATGACCAGCAACCCGCTGCGGAGACTTGCCAGCATCGACCATCGAAAGACCCAGCCAGGCAGCTCATGCACTACGGCATGGACCGCTAACCCAGCCAACAACCCCAGTTCCAACAACAGCCACCAGCAAACCACCCGCATCGCATCGGCCAACGCGAACATCCACAGAACCGTTTCGCGCCGGAACGGCAAGGACAGCAGCCAGCCCGCGTGCTCGCGAAGCACGCGCAGCGTATGGCCGAGAAATCCCCACGTCCATAGGACACTGCCCAACACGATCGCTGTGGCTGAGTCGTTCACCACCTGCCGGCTCGGCAGAAAACATACGGCAACAGCCACGGCGACAGGCAACAGGACCACCGCCGCCGACGTCCACGGACGAGCCGTGCCACCAAACCATCGATCTCGCTGGAACAAAAGGAGCACAAGCGATAGCCATGCCGGAACTGGACGCCCGGTCACCCGTTCCGTCCAACGAAGTCCCCGCGGCAGATCACCAGGCGTCCGCGACAGAGTACCAGGCACGTCGTCCGGCGACATCTTCTCTGCAGCATCTTGCCCTCTCGGCCGTCCACGCCTGAACAAACCATCTGCCCCACTGTGCTCGCCGTCCCAACCGGCAAGGCTGGGCAGCCGCACCCAAACCACAAGCAAGGATGCTAGCGCCAACACCCAAAGGGTCACCAACAGTATCCAATCATGCGGCCAAATCCATGGTGCCCGTCCGCCTGTCGTTGCGCCCAATTCATCGAACACGAGCCATCCCAGCACGCCCCATTGCAGGAACGGTGCCACCCACCAAAACCATCGGCCCCAACCGCTGTGGAACGCCAAAGAGAGCAGCGTGAATGAGGACGCTGCTGGCAAGACCACAACAGCCAACGCGAACCCACGCAGGAACCATGCCGCAGTCTCCCGGCCGTCCAGACCGAGGCCCGGATGAAGATGCAGATCCCACGCCCAGACCACCGCCGCCAGCGCTGTGACGCCCAGCAACCATTTCAGTCCCGACCACACGATAGCCACCCACTTCGCGAGCATCAATTGCCAGCGTGGAAATGGGAGTGCTAACCAGTGGTCCACACTTCCACGGTGAACGATTCCCGGCCCAATGGACGTCCCGGTAACCACCAGACCCACATACCATACTTCCCACGCGCCCCGTACCAGCATCTCGGCACTCCCCACGCTGTGGGCCAGCCAGTTGACGGCCAACAACATCATCAACAAGGCGTACAACCAACCCAAAGTCCTTGGTCTGCGCTTACCCGACTGTGGCCGGCGCCTGAAGATGCTGCGACTGAGTTCCAAGGCCAGCAGGGTGCCGAATGCCCCTGTACGCGGCGGCGCCGCGCTGCGATTCATCCCCCGAACACCTCCCTGTAGCGCTGTTCCACGGAAACGCCCTTGGCCCTCAATGCTTCCACTGATTCTTCCGCTATCACTCGTCCCTGATCGAGTAAGACGATGCGGTCAAACAGTTGCTCCAACTCTCTCACATCATGCGTGGCAATCAAGAATACACGCTCACCCGATGCCAGTTCGCGCACCACCGCGGCGGCAATTCGCTCCCGGGATACCAGATCGACACCCGCCAACGGCTCATCCAACAGAACCACGCGTGCCCGCCGCGCCAGGCAGGTCAGCGTCTGCAGCCGGGCATCCTGGCCGCGCGAAAGTGTGGATATACGAGATTCCAGCGGCACCTCCAGGCTGTCGACCAACTCAGTCGCGCGATCCGAATCCCAATCCGGGTACAGCCGCGAAGCAAATCCCAGCCACTCGCGCACCGTCAGCCACCCCGGCAGCTTCGACCGGTCGGGCATCAGCGCGGTGTTCGACAGCGTGTTGACACCGGCCGGACGGCCAAACAATCGCACCCAACCTGCGTGAGGCGGCACAATGCCCGAGATGATTCGGAACAGAGTCGACTTGCCTGCGCCATTCGGGCCCAATATCCCGACGATTTCCCCGGCATGGACGGTCAAGCTGACCCCGCTCAGGATCTCTTTCGTCCCTGCGCAAAACTGGATGTCACGGCACACCACCGCCGCTTGACCAGCCGATTGACCACGCTGTTCGGCGATCTTCATGACGTGGTACAGCCTCCTTCCTCTTCCCCCTTGGCGAGCCGAATCAGCTCCTCGACGGTCATCCCCATTGACTCGGCGATCCTCTGCACATATGCCACCGCCTCACGCGCCAGCGCTCGCCGACTGGCGGTCACCACACGTGGGTCCCGCGGGACAAACGTGCCCTGACCTCGGAATGTCTCAATCAATCCGTCCCGCTCCAAGTCCAGGTACGCCCGCATGACCGTATTCGGCGTGACGCGCAATTTCGCGGCAAACTCTCGTACCGGCGGGAGCCGCGTTCCGGGCGCCAAGCGGCCGCATGCCAACTCGATACGAATCAAACGGGCAATCTGTTCATAGAGCGGCCTGCTCGGATCGAGCGACCATGACGGCGGATGCCATGGCGGATCCAACGTCACCATCCTCACCTCTGATGAAATTGTATTAAGTCGATTGATACAATGTCAAGCAAGTTTCTCATTTGACTGTCCGGCGAATGGCGAAACGACATCCCACAAGCCGGCAAATCGTATGCACGAGGAATCTTTCGTCACTCTTTGACGACATGTTGACACGACCACGCTTCGGTCGAAATTGTGTCCGCACCGCCAGTTTGACAAGCGGTCCAAAACATGGATATGCCATGATGGAGGATATTCGAGAGTTCAGTGGAACTCAGTTGGAGCCGGGGACACTGTATGGTGCCATCGCCCGGTTGGAGGAGAAAGACTGGATAGAAGCACTTCCTGCCGAGAACAGGCGGCGTCCATACCGCATCACCCCCGCCGGCATTGCTGCATTCCACGAGCAAGCGGCGACGCTGCAGCGCGTCACTACTGTGGGAAAAGCGCGGCTGGCCATGTTGGAGGGATTCTAAGATGCGATGGCTGCTCCGGCTCTACCCGCGCCGTTGGCGGGAGAGATACGAAGAAGAGATGCTGGCATTGTTGGAACAGCACACCGTGACGACTACGAGAAGTATTGATACCTTTTACCATCTCCGTCGCGTGCCTGCTTCTGTTCATGACGGCAACGGCGATTCTTGCAGCGTGGCACCCGCGAACGCACGTGTATGCCTGGCTCGTAGGATATCTCATCCTGTTCTTCCTCTTGTTGTTGATAAGGAGCGGTGGAATCGTGTTTGCAGGCGTGGTAAAAGTATTTTTTCCTGAGGAAGGTTACGGATGGATTGTGATGGACGGCGGGACAGAAGTTTTCGTCCATTTCTCAGGAATCAAAGGCACGGGGTTTAGGTATTTAATACCAGGACAACGCGTCCAATTTGACATTTCATCCACCCACAAGGGCGACCACCGATCTCCCCTTGCAGTGAACGTAGAAGTGCTCGAGGAGTAAGTCACGTACAGCGCAACATGCCCGTACCGCGATTTCCGCTCCTACGCGAGAGGAGTACCGTCCTGAGACAACGGCACGTACCGCCACGTCGAGAGACCAGTACGTGCCTGTCCCTTTGCATGCTTATCCAAATCATGGACAAGCGTCAGCCGGAGGGAATCGTGAACGGCAGTTCCCAACGCCCTTCCTGCCCGTTGAACCGCGTAATCACCAGCACATACTTCCCAGGCTGAGTCACAGGTGAGGTCACCAGTTGCCACGTGACCTCCCGACCATAGCTCATCGACCCCCACCATGTGGCAAGCGGGAGCCGTTCACCGGTGGTTGCCCGCTCCAAGTAGAAGGCGCGTTCCTCGGAAGGCCCCGTCCCCGCACTCGATTTTCCTTCCCCGAGTCCGGTGCCGGACGGACTGGCGGGTGGACTCGCCTGGAAGTCGCCGGACGCCGTCAGGGTAAACTGCATGGCACTCGGCGACAGGGTCACGCGGGTGAGCCGAATTTCAACGCCGTTGGAGGCCGCGGTGCTGTCGAGCGAGATCGACCGGGTGGAGCCAATCGAGGTTTGCACCCAGTTCAGGTTCCAAGACCCGCCCACATCTTGGAAGTCGGAGGACGTGGCGCCAGCGTTCGAAACAGCTTCCGGGGCCCGCTCCAGCACCGGGATGTGCAGTGTAAACCGCACGCCGAGGGCCAACTTCCAAGGCGCCACCCCGTCGAATTCCAAGTTGCCGGCGTGGGTGTCCAAGTTCCACGTCATGCCTCTCTCGATGTACCGTTGCCCGAATTGATCCGTCAGCACCACGCCGGGACCCGGCACGAGGCTCCCGGAGCCGTCCATCTGTGCTCGGTCCGCATCGATCCTTAGGAAGAGGACCGTGCGCAGTCCGTCCGCATACGCGCCCACCACGTGCACAGAGATGCCCTGATCCTCCGCCGAGACATCCATCGGCTGAATCTGGCCCCGCTTCGCCAACGCCAACATCTTTGCGTCGGATGGCCGTACGACGTATTGCGCTCCCGGCACGGACTTGATGGCCGCGTACGCCTCCTGCTCCCAGTTGGGCGCAAAATAGAAGGCTGTGCGCACCAGACCGAACGCGATCGCGCAAGCGGCAGCCACGCCTCCGCACCGCCGGAGGACCACCCGCGCAAAGGGCCGGCCCGTCCGTACACGACCCGTCTGTACACGACCCGTCCTCACACGAACGGTTGGCCAGCTCACAACATGCTCCTCACGGCGCATCGCACGGTCGGCCATGTGACGAAAGTCGACCCCGCTCACATCCAGCGCGGAGGATGCGAAATACTTGCGCAAAACCGTTTCGGCCTCGGTCAGCGAGCAGTCGTCGCCCCGATGCCTTTTCACTTGGTTCATGGAAACCCCCTCCGCTTCAAGCAAACTCACGGCCACGCACATGCTCCGGTTCGCCGTTGAATCGGGCGTCGTGCGTGCCCGGCGGCCTTGAGCCATCACGATCCATCCGCGGTCCCGTCCCTGGCGGACAAGGACCTTTGCAGTTGCTTGAGCGCCCTGTGAATTCTCGATTTCACAGTGCCCACACGCATCCCCGTGATGTCGGCGATCTCCTGAATCGTGAAATCCTCCCCATACCGCATGGCAAGCAGATGGCGATCCAGCTCCGGCAACGTGGCCAGCCATCCCTCGACATCCAATCTCGCCTCCACCTGGTCATAAGGACCATCCGTCCCACCCACAAACGGATCATGCTCGGAAAGGGTCTCACGGCGTGAGCTCCGCTGCTTTTGATGATGCAGGAATACTCGCCACAGGATTTTGAAGAACCACGCGCGCGGATTCTCGACAATCCTCTCCCGGGACCGCCATGTCCGAAACAGCGCCTCCTGCACAACATCTTCCGCCTGCTGCCGATCGCGCGTCCATCGGTACGCTACCCTCAGCGCCGACGGGCCCACCTGTTCGGCAAAACGAGTGAAACTGCATGGGTCCACAATGGAAGCATGGCTGGATGCATCCTCGTTCACTGGCCGTCCCACGACCTCCCCTCCTTTGCACCCGTGCACCCCTTAAGACCACGTTCTCTGCAAAATGGTTGCATGACCGCACCAACTTGGGCTGGCCACGACGAGTCGTCAAGGTCCAACCTGGGGCTTTCCTACTTCGATCATCCGATGTCCTGGACAAAACCGGCAGGTGTGTTTCTTCTCTGGGACGAAGCATTGCTTCCCTCATTGACGCCAGTGTCCTCCTCTCTAACATGATGGGCTAAACCCTTTCGTTTGGTTTAGAATAAATTAAACATCGTAGAAGGAGCCACACAGATGGACGATACCCTCAACAGGGCCCGGAAACGACTCATGGAAATATCCGCCTGGATGCACGGGTGTCATTGCGGCGTGAAGCAGATGACCAGCACCGCGTCAGGTGTTCCGCATTTTTCCGCACGATTCGCTGTGAAGCGTGTGAGTACACAGGCAGTTCGCTCGTCACAATGAAGCCCACCCACCGCACAGCGAGTCACAACCCGGACGTGAACGGGGGTGAGGAATCATGTTGGCGATCCTTTGGTTGATGACCGCTGCTGTGCTTGTCCTCACGATCCTTGCGGCCTTTGCCATCCCCTCGTGGCCCGTGTTGGCGGTGTTGCTCCTCGCCCTCCTGGCAACCATCGGTTACCGGCTGACGCGCGTCCGGGCCGTGCCCATGGCGGCACTTGCCGGAACCCTGTTCCTTTGCGCTTACGATGTCGTGGTGCTCATCCAGGTGCTACAGACAGCGCGCTGACGCCTGTCCCGGTTCGTACATTCTGCCAAGCCCATGCTGCGTGCATCGTAAAGGAGGCCCGCGAATGCTCCAAACTCGCTTTACAGAATTGGTACAGATTCGCTACCCCATTGTGCAAGCCGGCATGGCAGGCGGGATTACGACGCCAGAACTCGTGGCGGCTGTGTCCAACGCA
Organism: Paenalicyclobacillus cellulosilyticus; assembly: GCF_014647315.1. Lineage (GTDB taxonomy): Bacteria > Bacillota > Bacilli > Alicyclobacillales > Alicyclobacillaceae > Alicyclobacillus_J > Alicyclobacillus_J cellulosilyticus. Next base: position 57,072 of record NZ_BMOY01000012.1, on the reverse strand, counting down.
GGAGGTTTGGGTACAATTGGGGCGGGTTACATGGCTCCGGATGACCTACGAACCGCCATCCGTCAAGTGAAAAGATTGACGAACTGCCCGTTTGCCGTGAATTTGTTTGTCGAAACGGAGACAGTCGCCTCAGACGACGAGATCGCGCAAATGAACCGGTACTTGGACCAAATTCGAGCCCATTTGGGCCTCGGGCCAAGTCCGAAGCTAGACCAATACACCCAGTCCTTTGCGGATCAAATCCAAGTGGTGTTGGACGAGTGTGTGCCGGTGTTCAGCTTCACCTTCGGCATTCCACCGCGAGACGTGATCGCCCAGTTGAAGCAACGAGGCATTGTCGTCATCGGCACGGCGACGACGGTAAACGAAGCCATCGAACTGGAAGCGGCAGGAGTGGATGCCGTCGTGGCCCAAGGCAGTGAAGCAGGCGGCCACCGTGGCACGTTCCTGTCGGACGTGTCGCGCTCCCTGATAGGTACCATGGCGCTCGTGCCGCAAGTCGTGGACCATGTGTCCGTCCCCGTCATCGCCTCCGGCGGCATCATGGACGGCAGGGGGTTGATAGCCTGTTTCGCCCTAGGGGCCTCTGCTGTGCAGATGGGCACCGCCTTCCTTGCGTGTCCGGAAAGCGGTGCGCACGCACTTTACAAGCAACGGGTTCTCAACAGCACAGAGGATGCAACCGAAATCACTTGGGCGTACTCCGGGAAGGCTGCGCGGGGGATCCGGACGCAGTTCATGGAACGGATGAAGGGATACCCCGGGAACATCCCGCCTTACCCGGTTCAGAATGCATTAACGCAGGACATCCGCAGGGCGGCTGCAAAGCAGAACAACCCCGAGTATATGTCCCTGTGGGCAGGACAGGGACTACGTTTGGCCACGCGCCGTTCAGCCGCGGCGGTCATACGGGACACCGTCGAACAAGGCCTGGTTGCGCTCCACCAAATGACGTCTTTCAAACGTTAGTCCGGTGCATCTGGACTGCTCCATGCATAACGGTTCTCTCGTCGTCATTGCGCGGGCACAAACGATCGTCGCCAACGAGCGCACTGAAGGCGCACAAAACGCGAATGACGCGGATTTCATCGGAACTCGAAAGTCCGGAAACCCGCGTCATTCTTGGGTTTTTCGTGGAGCCACCTGTCGGATTCGAACCGACGACCTGCTCATTACGAGTGAGCCGCTCTACCCCTGAGCCAAGGTGGCGCATGGTAGCGGCGAGTGGATTCGAACCACTGACACCACGGGTATGAACCGTGTGCTCTGACCAACTGAGCTACGCCGCCACGCTTGGCGGAGAGAGAGGGATTCGAACCCTCGAGACGGGTTAAAACCGCCTACACGATTTCCAGTCGTGCTCCTTCGACCACTCGGACATCTCTCCGAATGCGTCGCGCGACTTTTGCCCGTGCGGTCTTATCCTCCACCTGACCACACGTGCGACGGTGTTTATCATAGCATGAACCATGGGCCGATCGCAATAGGTTCGACACCATTTCGGCACGAAATGGTGCATGGAAACAAACCTCATGATTTACATGTTTCACCACACAACATCGCCGCACCTCTTCACGGCCTCGTCCCACCGTCGCACGCAGGCCAACCCGCCATCCGCCGTTCACCAACCGAGCACCCGCGGCAGTTCGAGGACATGCTCCAGGATATAGTCGCTTCCCAGTTGCTCAAACTGGGGGCGCGCCGCTGCACCGTCGAGACCGGTGAGCACCGCGGCGAACCGGCAGCCCATCTTGCGTGCCGCCAATCCGTCCGCGACCGAATCCCCGACGATGAGCACCTTGTCGCCCTCTTCACGCGGCAGCGGCAGTGTGTGCGCCAGCACCACCTCGGGCGCCGGTGACCGAAGATAGCTGCGCAGATACGAATAAGGATGCGGCTTTGACAATGGCGCCGCTTCCGGCCGGGCCATCTCCGCCGCGAGCACGTCGCTCGCCGTCGTGATGCAGACGGGATCGAACCAAGTCCACCATCCCATCTCCGTCAGCGGCACGCGCGTCTCAATCTCCGGCCTGCCCGTCGCGATCCCGACGCGCACCCCGCGGGACTTGAGCCGTTGCAGCAAATCCGCAAACGCGCCGGGATCGACAATGGGGACCTCGTCCGTCAGGAACCCCGGCTTCCCCGGCTGCTTCGTCTCCGCCACGTATGCGTCCCCCAGGTACCACTCCTGAAACGCCTGCTGGCCCACCAGCCACAGTTTTCGCTCATGGTCGAACGGCGTGGCCCCGGGCACCAGCTCCGTAAGCGCCGCCTCCAGCGCGGAAAACAGCTCCGCTTTCGAGCGGCAATCCGCGTACGCCTTTGCGTAGCTCGCGTAATCGATGGTTCCGTCGGTCACGTACGGCGTCGCCAGCTGCCCGATGGCGCGCAGGGCCGCCGCGTCCCATCCGTTGTGCGCCGCCTCGCGCACGGCCGCCGCCACCGCGTCCCGCCCGGCGCGTTCGGCCCACGCCTTGAGCACGCGCAACAGCTGGTGCGCCGTCTGCAGATACACCATGTCCCAGTTGGCGTTGACGCCGCGGTCCTTCATCATCCGCAGCACGATGTCGTCGGCAAACACCTGGCGACGCGCCCTGCGGATGTCTTCTTCCGGCATCGGCACCGCGAACCCGGGTCCGGCATACGCCGGCAGCCCCGCATACTGCGGGCTGTGCAGAAGTTCGAGCACCGTGAGCGCGGAGGCGTCGAAGTACCGTTCCTCGCTCAGCATCACGCCGTCGATGTCAAACAAAATCGTCTCGAACATCCGCACCCATCACCCGTTCTTCCGCGCAAAGTCCCGCATGAACTCCGCCAACCGTTCCGTCGCCTCCAGCGTCACCGCGTTGTAGAGCGAGACGCGGCAGCCGCCGACCGAACGATGCCCGTTGAGACCGACAAATCCGGCATCTTTCGCCGCCGCTAAAAACGCCTGCTCCAACTCCGGCGTGCGCAACCGGAACGTGACGTTCATCCGCGAGCGGCTCCCCGGGTCGGCATAGCCAAGATAGAATCCGTCGCTTTCGTCGATCACGCCGTAGATCCGCGCCGACTTCTCCTCCGCCCGGCGGGCCATCTCCGTGACGCCGCCCTGCGCCTTCACCCACGCCAACACCAAGCCCATCATGTAGATGGAGAACGTGGGCGGCGTGTTGTACAACGACCGGTTCTTCGCGTGCACATCGTAGCGTAACATCTTCGGGATGTCCTTGCGGCACGTCTCGAGCCACGCCTGGCGCGCGATGACGACCGTGACGCCGGACGGCCCAAGGTTCTTTTGCGCACCGGCGTAAATGAGCCCGAACTTCGCCACATCGATGGGCCGGGACAGGATGTCGCTCGACATGTCGGCGACGAGCGGCACCCGTCCTGTGTCCGGGAAACTGCGCCACTGGGTGCCGAAGATGGTGTTGTTCGAAGTGATGTGGAGGTACGCATCCGCCTCGTCCCACTGCAACTCCTCCACAGAGGGCAGGCGCCGGTAGCCATCGTCCTTCGTGCTCGCCGCCACGTGGACCTCCCCCACCACCTTCGCATCCTCGTACGCCTTCTCGGCGAAGTGGCCGGTCAGCACATAGCTCGCCCGCCGGCCTGCGGTGAGGAAGTTGAGCGGCACCATGCCGAATTGCAGGCTCGCCCCGCCCTGCAGGAACAACACCGCGTAGTCGTCCGGGACGGCGAGCAACTCGCGCAACAACGCTTCCGCCCGCTGGTGGATCTCCTCGTACGCCTTGCTGCGGTGGCTCATCTCCATCACCGACATGCCGGCGTCCTTGTAGACCACAAACTCCGCCTGCGCCTGTTCCAGGACCTCCAGCGGCAGTGCCGCCGGCCCAGCACCGAAGTTGTCGACCCGTCTGCGCTCGGTCATCTTCCAGTCGCTCCCTCCGTCCCAGCTCACAGCTCGATGGCGTGCACGCATCAACTCACAGATCGATGGCGCGCACGAAGCGAATGCCCTCCATCTGGCGGATCTGTGCCAGCACGTCCTCCGGCACCTTCCTGTCCACGCTGAGCAGCATCACCGCTTCACCGCCCGTCTCCTTGCGGCCGACCTGCATCCCGGCGATGTTGATGTCCGCGTTGCCGAGCCATGTGCCAATCTTGCCAATCATACCCGGTTTGTCCACGTGACGCGTGAAGAGGATCTTCCCCTGCGGCGGCGCGTCCACCGAGTAACCATCAATCTCGATGATCCGCGGCCCGAACCCGTTGAACAAGGTCCCGGCAATCCGATGCTCGCCGTCCTCCGATCGCACACGCAGCGCCAGGAGGTTGGTGTAGACCTTGCTGCGCGGCTGCTTGGTCTCCCGCACCGACAGGCCCGACTGCTCCGCCAGGTAAGGCGCGTTGACGTAGTTGACCTCATCCCCGTGCCGGTATCCAAGCAGACCCTTGAGCACCGTGCGTGTCACGAACGCCACGTCGTAGTTGGCGAGCTGCCCGCCGTAGGTGATCTCCAAATCGGCGATGCTCCCGTCGACCAACTGGGCGATGAACAGGCCCAGCTGTTCACCGAGCAGCAAATACGGCTCCAGGACCTCCTTTTGCTCCTTGGTCAACGACGGCATGTTCACCGCGTTGCGGAACGGCTCGCCGCGCAGCACCCGCACGACCTCGGCCGCCACATCGATGGCCACGTTTACCTGCGCCTCGTGCGTCGATGCCCCAAGGTGCGGCGTGACCACCACGTTCGGGAACGACAAAAGCGGGTGATCCGCCGGGATGGGCTCCTGCTCGAACACGTCAAGCGCGGCCGCCGCCACCTTGCCGCTCGCCAGCGCTTCGCACAAAGCCTCTTCGTCGATGATGCCGCCGCGCGCGCAGTTGACAATCCGCACACCCTCTTTCATGCGGGCGAACGCATCGCGGTTCAACATGTGGCGCGTCTCCTTGGTGAGCGGCGTGTGCACGGTGATGAAGTCCGCCTCCGCGATGGCCTCCTCGAGCGACTTGCGGATGACACCCAATTCCCGCGCCCGCTCCTCCGTGAGGAACGGGTCGTAGCCAAGGACCCGCATGCCAAACGCCATTGCCCGCTTCGCCACCTCGGTGCCGATGCGGCCCATGCCGAGTACGGCGATGGTCTTGCCGCGCAACTCGACCCCCACAAACGACTTGCGGTCCCACTTGCCGCGGCGAATGGACGCATCCGCCTGGGGGATATAGCGCGCGGAGGCGATCAGCATCGCAAACGTGTGCTCCGCGGCGGCAATGGTGTTGCCGTCCGGTGCATTGACCACCACGACACCTTTGCGCGTGGCCGCGGCGAGATCGATGTTGTCCACGCCGACCCCGGCCCGCCCAATCACACGCAGGCGCTGTGCCGCCTCGATGACACGTTCGGTCACCTGTGTCTGCGAGCGGACGAGCAGTGCGTCGGCGTCCCGGATCTCTTCCATAAGTTCGGGTTCCGACAAGCCTGTCCGCACGACGAGCGAAGCCCCGGGCAACGCCTCGAGCTGCGCGAGGCCGAGCGGAGAAATGTCGTCCGTGACCAAGATCTTCATGGCCTGCGACCTCCTCGCACGTGATGATAACAAAAGAACGCCTGAACGCTCTCACACGCAAGAGGCCCAGGCGGTCGGCACGAAGACACACCGCACTCCCCTGTGGTGACCCACTTCCGCCAGTCATGCGGTGCACACGCGATATCAGCTTGTTCCTTCCTAAAATACCGAACGAACGCGGCCGCGTCAATACGCCGCGGCCGTGTTCGGCCTTGCCTTCTTCCGGAGCCTTCTTCCGGGCGCGGGACTTCTTCCGGGCACGGCGGATACAGGCCGCGTGCGGGGACACACTAACCCCTGTCTGCGTGCGACACCATCCACCAAGGTGGCGAGGAGGGGATGCAAGCGATGAAATGGTGGAAACTCGCATGGACAGCCGCCGTGATGGCCGGACTGACCGCTGGTTGCGCCAACGCCAACCGGGCAGCGTCCGACGTGCAGAACGCGGCCGGCCACACCGCCCGGGCAGCGGGTGATGTGGTGCGCGGCGCGGCCGATGCGGCGGGGGACGTCACGCGCGCGGCAGGAAACGCCATGCAACGGGCAGGGAATGCACTGGAAAACGCGGCCCGCCCGGCGGGCGATGTGGCACAACGGGCAGTCGGCACGGTGCTCGGAGCGTGGTCCTGGGCCGCAGGACCTGTGTCGTCGGTCAGCGTGCGCACCCACCCGGCGACCCAGACCGTGTTTGTCCACATGGTCGCCAACACGAACGCCGCCGGCACCACCGTGCACCAGGTCACGCCGGGAGGTGCGCTGACGCCGCAGATTGGCCGGCGCAACATCGTCCTGCCGCAAGGGTGGACGTTGCATGCCACCCTCACCGGGAACCGGGCTGCAGGCCACAGCCTGATGGTGGTCCCGAACACACCCGCCGTACGCGCCGGTCGCTTGCCGGCCTATGTGGTGGGGCGCGGTGCAGTCGGTGACGTGCAGCGCTTCACTTGGCACGCGCGCACACCTGGCCAATACGCCATCGTGTGCACGACACCCCATCACCGCGGCGAAGTGCTGGTGACGTTCACCGTCTCGCCGACCGCCACCCGCCCCGCGGTCACACCGTGACCGACCGTGCCGAACCACCCCAAGCGACGGCACCCCGGAGACGCTCCCCGGGGTGCCGTTTCGTGCCGTCGCTCAGATCTTCGTTACATTCACAGCCTGCGGACCGCGTTGGCCTTGTTCGACGTCGAACTCGACCTCATCGCCCTCGTTCAACGAACGAAAGCCCGCCATGTTGATGGCCGAGAAGTGGACGAACACGTCCTGTCCGCCGTCGTGCGGCGTGATAAAACCATACCCTTTGTCCGGATTGAACCATTTGACGGTCCCTCTGCGCACCGTCGAACCTCCTCCCGCGCCCTTCCCTTGCACCGCGTCGGGGCGGCGGGGCCAGGGCACCTTTCCGTGGCAGCCGTGCCCGGCTGCGCACCGGTTGTAGTATGGCACGCGCCGCCTGGGGTATTCATCCAACCTGTCCGTTGCGCGTATCCGTTGCGCGAGCCTCACCGCCGCCTGCGCTGGCACCGGTGTGCCCATTCACGCCCGTACACGCGATCCGGCGGGGAGGGGACGGGTCCGGCGAGTGGGTGATGGCGTTATGGCTCGAGGAACGCCGCGTGCAGACGCTGGACCGCCTGTTCGACGCGATCCGCCGGGATGATGCACGAGACCTTGATCTCGGAGGTGCTGACCATCTTGACCGGAATGTCGGCTTCCGCCAGGACGCGGAACATCTCCGCCGCCACGCCCGGATTGCTGATCATCCCCGCACCGACGATGGACACCTTGGCCAAACCTGCTTCCCGCACCAGACCTTGGTACGCCAACTGGTCCTTGAGGCCGCCCAGGATCTCCACCGCGCGCTCGCAGTCCGCCTCCTTGACCGTGAACGACACGTCGACATCGCTCGACTGCACCACGCTCTGGACAATCACGTCGACGTTGATGCCCGCTTGCGCCAGTTCGCCGAACACGCACGCCAATCCGTGCCGATGGAGCGGTACGCCAATCAACGCGATGCGGGCCACCTCCCGCTCGAACGCGATGCCGGTCACCACCTGCCGCTGCTCAAAGCCTGTCGCCGTAGCCACGACCCATGTCCCCTCTTCTTCCACAAAACTCGATTTGACCACCAACCGGACGTTGAACTGCTTCGCCGCCTCCACCGCGCGCGGATGGAGCACTTGCGCGCCGAGGTTCGCCAGTTCGAGCATCTCGTCGTACGAGATCTCGCTGAGCTTGCGCGCATGAGGCACCACACGCGGGTCAGTGGTGAAGACACCGGTGACATCGGTGTAGATCTCGCACAAATCCGCGCCGAGCGCCGCCGCGACCGCCACGGCCGAGGTGTCCGACCCACCCCGGCCCAGGGTCGTCACATCCTCGCCGGCGATGCCCTGAAATCCGGTGATGACCGGGACGACCCCCTGCGCAATGGCCTCCCTGAGCCCGTCCGGCTCGATGCGCACCAAACGGGCCGCTCCGTGCACCGGCTCGGTGTAAATGCGCGCCTGCCAACCGGTGAATGAGCGCGCCTTTACCCCCCGTTTCTGCAACGCCATGGCCAAGAGCGCCGCCGATACCTGTTCTCCGGTCGACAACAGCGCGTCCAGCTCCCGCGGGTCCGGCAGGCGGTCGATGGCGTGCGCCAGCGCGAGCAATTCGTCGGTCGAGTGCCCCATCGCCGAGACCACGACGGCGCACTGGTGGCCCGCCCGCAGCGTGCGGCTGATGATGTCGGCCACCGCCTCTATCCGTTCGATGCTGCCGACCGACGTTCCACCAAACTTCTGCACAACCAGCACGTCGCTTCTCTCCTGCTCTCTTCCATATGGTTTGATCTCTCTATCGAGTTCGGTCTCTCTATCCACGCTCCGCACAGCCGTACGAGGGACACGAGCCCCGTTGTCCAACGCATCTATGATAGCGGAGTTCCCGGAGTGTGAAAAGACCCAAGGGGCGCGGCTTGCTCCGTCCGCCCGCAGGGACGGGATTTACTCGCCCAACACAGCCTTCGCCATGTTCAACTGCGCCAGCACCGCCTCGCGGCCCGTGCCGCCGCGGGATGTCCGCGCGTCCACCACCCGCTCCAACGCGACGGCCTCGTAGATGTCGGGTGCGAACCGATCCGACGCCGCCTGATAGACCTCAAACGGTAACCCCGCCAGGTTTGTCCCGCGCCGGATGGCCTCGAGCACCAGCCGCCCGACCACCGCGTGCGCCTCCCGGAACGGCACCCCTTTGCGCGCCAGGTAATCGGCCACGTCGGTGGCGTTGGAGAAGTCGCGCGCGAACGCCTCCGCCAACCGGTCCTCCCGCACCCGCATCGTCCGCACCATCCCGGCGAACAGCGTGAGCGCCGGCAACAGGGTGTCGATGGTGTCGAACACCCCTTCCTTATCTTCCTGCAGGTCCTTGTTGTACGCGAGCGGCAGGCCCTTGAGCACCGTCAGCAGGCCGATGAGATGCCCGTACACGCGCCCCGTCTTGCCGCGCACCAACTCCGCCACGTCCGGGTTTTTCTTCTGCGGCATCATGCTCGATCCGGTGCAGTACGCGTCCGCCAGTTCGATGAACGAAAACTCCTCGCTCGTCCAGAGGATGAACTCCTCCGCCAACCGTGACAAATGCATCATCAGGATGCTCGCCGCGGCGAGGAATTCGATCAGATAATCGCGGTCGGAGACCGCATCGAGCGAGTTCTCGTACAGCGAGGCGAAGCCCAGTTCCTCCGCCACCTGCACCCGGTCGATGGGAAACGTCGTCCCCGCCAGCGCACCGGCGCCGAGCGGCATCATGTCCGTCCGGCGCAACGTGTCCGCGAAGCGGGCGTGATCGCGCTCGAGCATCCAAAAGTATGCCAACAGGTGGTGGGCCAAGCGCACCGGCTGCGCGCGTTGCAGATGGGTGTACCCCGGGATGATGACGTCAAGGTGCCGTTCCGCCGCTTCGACGAGCGCCGCCTGCAGTTCCCGGACCTTGGCCATGACCTCGGCGATGGCCTGCTTCATGTACAGGTGCATGTCGAGCGCGACCTGGTCGTTGCGGCTGCGCGCGGTGTGCAGCTTGCCCGCGACCGGTCCGATCCGCTCGTGGAGCAGCCGCTCGACGTTCATATGGATGTCCTCGTCCTCGACGCGGAACGACACCCGGCCCGCCTCGATGTCTTGGAGCAACGCCTGCAACCCGGAGACGAGGGCGTCCGCTTCCGCCGCATCGAGGATGCCCTGGCGGCCGAGCATGCGGGCATGGGCGATGGAGCCCCGGATGTCGACCGCCGCCAAGCGCTGATCAAAACGAATGGAGGAGGTGTACTCCTCCACCAGCTTGTCTGTGTCCTGTTGAAAACGTCCGCCCCACAGCTTCATGCCTTCGCATCCCCACCGCTCGCCACAGCTGCGTCTGCAGACAGAACCGACACGTGCTGCCCTGACAACGGCTCGCTTCGGACACCCGCAGCACCGTGCAAGCCCGCGTGGACGGTCGTCGGCATGCCCCACAACGTGATGAATCCCACCGCCGCCTGGTGATCGAACGCATCGCCCGCCGAATACGTGGCGAGATCGTGACGATAGAGGGAGTTCTCGGAGCGGCGGCCCACCACCTGGAAGTGGCCTTTGAACAGCTTCACGCGCACCTTGCCGGTGACATATCGCTGCGTCTCCTCGATGAACGCGTCGAGCGCCTGCTTGAGCGGCGAAAACCACAGGCCGTTGTAGATGAGCTTGCTGTATTCGAGCTCGATGCCCATCTTGAACTGCGCCACTTCCCGCGTGAGGGTGAGCGCCTCCAGCTCCTTGTGGGCGTGGACCAACACCACCGCCGCCGGCGCCTCGTACACTTCGCGCGACTTGATGCCGACGAGGCGGTTCTCGACGTGATCGATCCGCCCGACGCCGTGCGCCCCGGCGATCCGGTTGAGCTGCGCGATGAGCTGCGACAGCGGCATCTGCTCGCCGTTCAACGCGACCGGTACCCCGGAGATAAACTCAATCTCCACGTACTCCGGCTCATCCGGCGCCTTCTCGGGGTTCTTCGTCCACTCGAACGCGTCCTCCGGCGCCTCCGCCCACGGGTCCTCGAGCACGCCCGCCTCGATGGCGCGGCCCCACAGGTTCGCGTCGATGCTGTACGGGCTGTCGGCCGTCACCGGCACCGGGATGCGGTGTTCCTTCGCATAGGCGATCTCCTCATCCCGCGTGAAGCCCCATTCCCGCACCGGCGCGATGACCTTGAGCGACGGATTCAGCGCCTTGACCGAGACGTCAAACCGCACCTGGTCGTTGCCCTTGCCGGTGCAGCCGTGCGCCACCGCCACCGCGCCTTCCGCCGCCGCCACATCGACCAGCAGCTGCGAGATGAGCGGACGCGACAAGGCCGAGGCAAGCGGGTACTTGCCTTCGTACAACGCGTTGGCCTTGAGCGCCGGCAGGATGAAGTCGCGCGCGAACCGCTCCACCGCGTCAATCCGGTACGATTTCACGGCCCCGACCTGGATGGCCTTCTTCTGCACGAAGTCGAGGTCCTTCCCCTCGCCGACGTCGACGCACATCGCGATCACGTCGTACCCGTACCTCTCCTTCAGCCACGCGATGGCCACCGACGTGTCGAGGCCCCCCGAGTACGCCAAGACGAGCTTTTCCGCCATATTCAGCTCTCCTCTCCAAACGCGCCCGCATCCGCCATCAGCGCGGCCAGGATGGCCTTCTGCGCGTGCAGGCGATTCTCCGCCTCGTCGAACACGACCGAGTGCGGGCCGTCGATGATCTCCGCCGCCACCTCTTCACCGCGGTGGGCGGGCAGGCAGTGCATGAAGATGTAGTCCGCTTTCGCATACGCGCACAGCGCCTCGTTGACTTGGTACGGCGCAAACACCCGTTTGCGCTCCTCCGCTTCCGCCTCGTCGCCCATGCTCGCCCACACGTCCGTGTAGACCACGTCCGCCCCTTCGATGGCGCGCACCGGATCGGTCGTGACGAGCACCTGCGTCCGGTTCTGGACCGCCCACTTCTTCGCCTGCTCCACGATGTCCGGTGCGGGCAGGTAGCCGGCAGGCGACGCGACGCGGATGTTCATCCCGAGCTTGGGCGCCAGTTGCAACCACGAGTTGGCCATGTTGTTGCCGTCGCCGATGTAAGCCACCGTGATGCCTTTGAGGGTTCCCTTCTTCTCCCAAATCGTGAGCGCGTCCGCCATCACCTGGCACGGATGGTGCTCATCCGTCAGCCCGTTGATGACCGGCACCGTCGCGTGTTCCGCGAACTCCTGGACAATATGGTGGCCGAAGGTGCGGATCATCACCGCGTCCACGTAACGAGAGAGCACCTTCGCCGTATCGGCGATGGGTTCGCCACGGCCCATCTGGGTGGAGCCGCTCGGCAGGTAGAGCGCGTGCCCGCCCAACTGCAGCATCCCGACCTCGAACGATACCCGGGTGCGGGTCGACGCCTTCTCAAAAATCATGCCGAGCGTCTTCCCGGCCAACACCGCGTGGGCAAAGCCGCTCTTCTGCGCTTCCTTCATCACCGCCGCCAGACGGAGCAGCGCCTCCAACTGCTCACCCGTGTAGTCCGTAAAATCGAGGAAGTCCTTGCCCCGCATCGTCTGATGCGCCGCCATCAGGGCGTTCTGCAGGCGGACGGAGAGGTAGCCCTCTCCCAACGGCACAATCACGGCGTTGCCCCGCCCGACGTAACCGACCGTGCTGCACACCGTCACCGTACATTCTCCTCTCCGGCGTGTCTCCGCATCCAAGTTCCGGCCGCTGCCAGACTGCGTGACCGAATCAGGCTCCTTCTCGAATGATTATACATCGATATGTATATTTATCAAGATCACGGCTACGGCCAAACGCTGGCAGCCAAGCATGGAAAGGGGCGAGCCGCACAGGCTCGCCCTGCCGCAACACGCCGGACTCACTCGGTGGCGATGTCCTGATCCGTGATGCCTTCGCCCGGACGGACCATCAGGAAGTGCTGAGCCGGGTCGTCGATGAGCGGCTGGAGCTTGTCGGCCGCCTCGTTCTGGCCGCTGCGGCGCAGCTCCTTCTGGTACGCGTCGAGCAGCTCCTGCACATCGCGCACCCCTTGCTCATCGAGCATCGTCAGCGACACCTTGGCACCCTTGGCAATCCGGCGCCGCAGCGCCTTCTCGGTCAGGCCGACCGACGGGTCATGGCGCAGGTAGACGGAACCGCCCGTCATGCCGGAGCAGATCCAGGGGCCCGGGTCGCCCAGCACCACAGCCCGGCCGGCGGTCATGTACTCGAATGCGAAGCCCTTCACATTGGACCGGGCGCCAATCCAGCCGAGGCTGTCGTCGAGGTGGCCCTCCACCTCGCCGCCGATGACCACGTCCGCACCCGAGAGGCGGATGCCGGCGCGGGCGTCCGCGTTGCCCTGGATGATGAACAGGCCGCGCTGTGCGCCGTACGCCAAACCCTTGCCGACCGAACCGCCGCGCCAGATGCCGTCCGGTCCCTTGTGCTTGAGCACCACAATCTTGCCGCCGAACGCGCCCTTGCCGACGCCGTCCTGCGCACCCCCGTGGGCGATGGAGTACATGCCCGCGGTGTGGTACGCGGCAAAGCCGTTGCCCGCCACATGGCGGTAGACGTGCACCACGCGCTCGTCACCCTGCACGCCCTTGCGAACCCGCTCGCCGCTGTCGCGCGTGCCGAGTGCCCGCGGCACACCCCGCACTTCGACCGGCTCCCCGGTCACACCCGCAGCACCCTGCACCAATTGCAGGCCGGGATCGACCGCCACCGGGCCGGCGACATCGGTGCCGACCGCCATGGCCAGGGTGGCCGCCACCGCGGTTTCGGCCGCCTGCTCCTCTTCGAACGTGCGGTATACGATGCGCGTCCCGCGACCGATGTACCGCTGCTCGTACTGCGTCAACCAGGAGAGGTCCACCCGGTCGAGCCCGAGCAGTTGCTCGAGCAGGTCGCGCCGGCCGACCAAATCCTGCGTGCGGGTCGCGCCAAGGCGCGCGGTCAAGCGGCGGACGTCCTCCCCGATGCTGCCGAAGAAGCGGACCAGGTGCTCCACGGCGAGATCGAACTCGCGCAGCTCGAACACCTTGAGGCCCTTCGCGATGGCCTCCTCCTTGTGCTCCATCTGGGTCGCGATCCCGACGTGGCACGTGTCCTTGTGGCAGGCGCGGCACGACGTGCAGCCGATGGCCACCATCGCCATGGTCCCGAAACCGACGCGGTTGGCGCCGAGCAGGATGGCCTTCATCACGTCGAGGCCCGACTTCATGCCGCCGTCCGCCCAGATCTCGGCATAGTCGCGCAGGCCCGCCTCGCAAAGGGCGTCGTGCGCCAACTTCACGCCGATTTCCATCGGCAGGCCGACGTGGCGCAGGGCGTGCGCGCGCGCCGCGCCCGTGCCGCCGTCGAATCCGCTCAGGTTGACGATGTCGGCGCCCGCCTTCACGATGCCGACGGAAATGGTTCCGATGTTGGGCACCACCGGCACCTTGACGGCGATCTTGGCCAACGGGTTGATTTCCCGCAGCTCGTAGATCACCTGCGCCAAGTCCTCAATCGAGTAGATGTCGTGGTTGTTCGACGGCGAGATGAGGTCGGTGCCGGGCGTCGCGTTGCGCGCCTGCGCCACCTTGACCGTCACCTTGGAACCCGGGAGGTGTCCGCCCTCGCCCGGCTTCGCCCCTTGGCCAATCTTGATTTCGAGCACATACGCGCCGTTGCACAGCTCCGCATTGACGCCAAAGCGCCCGGACGCCACCTGCCGGCCGCGGTTGCGCGGATAGCGGGTCAACAGGTCCTTGATCTCGCCGCCCTCGCCGTTGAGGCCGACGATGTTCAAGCGGTACGCTGCCTCCGCGTACGCGCGGTACGCGATCTCGTTCTGCGACCCGAACGACATCGAACTGATGACGATGGGGTACTGGTGGATGTCCACCGACGTATCCACCGCCTCCGGCTCGACACGGCTCTGATCCGGGAACCGGATGTCGAGCAAGTGGCGCAGGTTGATGGGGTTCTCCCGCTCCAGCTCATGCAGCTTTTGGGCGAAGGTGTCGTACGCCGCCGTACCTTGCGCCACATCGCCCGCAACCTTCCAGATGCGCGGATACAGATGGTAGCTGCGCTGGCGCTTGAGCTTGCGCTCCTCCGGCGTGTCGTAGATCTCCTGCCGCTCGTGCGCCTCGCGCTCCATGTCGGAAAAGCCGTACCCGACCTGGTCCGCGCCGCAGAAGTTGGGCACGCCCAAGATGTCCGCTATCGGATTGGCAAGGCCGATGGCGGAGAAAAGCCGCTCGTATCCGCGCAGTTCATGGATGCCGATGGTCGAGATGACCTTCTCGATCCCCTTGCACAGCGCGCTGTAGAGGTTCTCCACCGCCTGGATGCTGCCCTTGCTCGCCGCCACCTCCCACATGAGGTATGGCACGACGGCGTCGGCACCAAGGCCGATGGCCACCATGATGTCATGCAGGTTGCGCAGGCCGCCGCTGCGCAGCACCAGGCTCGTGCGCCGGCGCAGGTGCTCGCCGCCCTGGCTCGAGGCCGGCCGCTGCAGGGCCTTGTGCACCGCGGCCACGGCGAGGAACGGATCGACGTGCGCACCGCGGATGAACGTCAGGCGGTCGTCGAGCACGATGACGTTCGCCCCGGCTTGCACCGCCTCGAGCGCCTCGCGGCGGAACCGCTCGAGCGCATGCTCCACCGACTCCCCGCCTTCGCGATGGATGAGGATCTCCACCGTGCCGTACGGGCTGGTGTGCAACGCCGCCAGCGCGTCCTCCAGGCAGAGCGTGCCGTGGCGGTGCGCAAGCGCCTGGATGTCCTCGCGCGAGATCCCGGTCTCCTCCGGCAACTCCTCAAAGAGCAGCGGCGACTGCAATTCGATGCGCGGCGCTTCCTTGTACAACCCCGAGATGGACGGGCGCCGCCCGAGCACCGTGCGTGTGCTGAAGTGCTCAATCTCGCGCTCCCGGTCGATGGCCGGGTTGGTCACGACGGCAACCGTCTCCTGCAAGAAGTCCGACAAAAGGCGCAGCGACGGATCGAGCGCCGCCAACGGGCCGTCGTACCCGAGCGAACGGATGGGCTCGGCGCCCGTCTGCGCCTCGAACTCGAGCATCTTGTAGTCGTCTTCCCGCCATCCGAACGCGGCTGCCCGGATGGCGAGCGGCTTGTGGTCCCGCTCCGGGTGTGCCACGACCTCGCGCTGTTCGGAGAACGGCCCCGCGAAGTGGATGTTCTTGCCCTCGCCGGCGAACTGGAACCGCTGGCTGATCCGCTCCAGCACCACGCGCTGCAGCTCCGGGTAGCTGTAAAGGCGCACGCCGTTTGGCTCCATGACGACGCCGATTTTCTCACCCGGCGACAGCGGCTTGGGATCAGCCACCCACAGGTCGGCCGGCACGATGCCCTGCTCAGAGCTGAAGCAGTACGCGTCCTTGGTCTCCACCAGCCACATCGGGCGCAACCCGAGCGCGTCGACCGAGTACACCGCCTCGTTGCCGAACCGCATCATGATGGCCGCCGGGCCCTGGCTGAAAGGACCCCACAGCGAGCGCAGGAACATGTACATGTCCGACAACTCGGGCGCCATCTGCTTGATCTCGTTGATGATGGGCGGGAAGAACAGCTCCGCCGCTTCAAACAGCGTCCAGCCACGCTCCGCCGTCAGCGCGTGCAGGGCCCCGTTGACCATCTGCGAATCGCTGAAGCCAGGGTCGAGATCGACACCTATCATCCCTGCCTCGGCGAAGAAGCGCGTGATGGTGTTGATCTCTCCGTTGTGGCCGAGGAGGTTGAACGGCTGCACGCGCGAGAACGACGTCGCCGTGTTCGTCGAATAGCGCGTATGCGCCAAGACGAAGACCGACACGCAATCAGGATCCCGCAAGTCCGGGTAAAACCGCCACAGCGTGTCCCCGTCGCCGACCACCTTATATACGACGACCGTGCGGCTGATGGACGCCACGTGCACCCCGGCGCGCTTCTCCAGCGCCACCGCCAAGCGGTACAGCGGCGCATCGGACGGCTCCGGCGCCAAACCGGCCACCTGGACGAACACCGGATTCTCCCGGCGCGCCAGCGGCCCCAGGGCGTCCCCGTCCACTTGGTCGATCCGTTCCATCAAGATGTTGCATCCTGCATCGGCCAGTTGCTGGCGCACGGCAGCCATCGCGTCGTCAAACGACGCGCGCTGGACGAGCAGATGGGCGACGAAAAACCGCGCATCGTCCACCGCGTCCGCACGCCCCGGCTCCGCGAGCCATCGCCGCCACAACGGCCGCGGGATGTCGAGCAACAGGCCGCACCCGTCACCCTCGTTCAGGACGTACCCGGCCCGGTGACGCAGGGCCTTGAGCGCTTCGACACCCGCCCGAACCGTTTTGTGACTCGGCACCCCCGTCTTTTCGATGCGGGAGAAGATCCCGCAAGCGTCGTGTTCGCGGACGAACTGCGTCGTGAAGGCGTTCAAGTCCAACTACGTCACTTCCTTTCTTTCGATGTCGTCGCAGCGGTGGGCACGAGCCATCCCGTATCCGTACACGAAAAAATATACGACATGTTGAATATAAATGCTAGATCGTGTTATAAATAATTCATGAGCCGGATGTGCATCTTCAGGATGCGCACTCTGAGGGGGCATGGCCCATGTTGGTTCGCAAAGCGTGCATCCGGGACGTCGAGGAGATGCACCAGCTCATTCAGATGTACGCCGAACAGGGGTTGCTGTTGCCCCGCACCGTTCAATCTCTGTGCGAGCACCTGCAGTGCTTCTTCGTCGCCGAACTGGACGGACGCATCGTCGGTACCGCGGGACTGCATATCCTGTGGAAGGACCTCGCCGAGATCCGGTCGCTGGCGGTCCACCCCGACGTGCAGGGGCAAGGCATCGGCCGGCAACTGGTGGAGCGCCTGATTGAAGAGGCCGCCGCGCTCGGCGTCCCGCAGGTACTCTCGCTGACCTACCAGACCGCGTTCTTCGCAAAGCTAGGATTTCAAGTTGTGCAAAAGGAAACACTCCCGCATAAGATATGGAAAGATTGCATCCACTGCCGGAAATTCGCCCACTGTGACGAAGTGGCTATGATATATTATACCACAGCCCCCGTTCCGGTTCACGCCTGACATCTTCCTTATTCTATCGCCCTTTGTGCGGGTCCGTCCGTCCCGTGGACCCGGCCCCTTGCGTTGACGCGCGTGGATATCTTCCCACACAAGCACAGGATGAAACAAGAGGGCTGGCGGTGCCAGCCCCGCGCATCACAACAACCCAGCCCGCTGCAGGCGCGCCACCATTTCGTCGACATGCGCCTCCTCCAAGATGAGCGGCGGCACCATCCGGACCCGGTGTTCTCCAATCGCCGTCAGCAACACGCCCGCCTCCGCGGCACGCGCGACAAACGCACGCGCGTCCGGGACGCTGAATCCCCACATCAGCCCGGCCCCGGTCAACTCGGCCACCAGCGGGCGCAACCTGGATGCCAGATACGCCCCGACCTGCCGCACGTGCGCCAAAAACGCGGGCTGGCGGACGATGTCGACGACGACGTTGCCGGCCGCCATCGCCAACGGATTGCCGCCGAACGTGCTGCCATGGCTGCCGGGTGTCAAAGCTTGCGCGATCTCGGCACGCGCCAACACCGCACCCGCCGGGACACCGCCCGCCAGGCCTTTGGCCAAAGCCACAATGTCGGGCTTGAGCCCGACCTGTTCGAACGCAAAGAACGTTCCGGTCCGCCCGACACCGGTCTGCACCTCATCGACGATGAGGAGTGCACCTTGCTCGCGGCAACGGGCGGCGATGTCTCGCAGCAAGTCCTGTGGCACGGGCCGGACGCCGCCCTCGCCCTGGATCACTTCCACGACGCACGCCGCCGTGCGCTCGTCGATGGCATCCACCACCGCCGACAGGGATTCCGGCGTGAAACAATCCGGAATGAGCGGGTGAAATCCTTCTTGATAGGCGGGTTTCGGCGTGATGGACAACGCCCCGAGCGTCCGCCCGTGGAAGCCGCCCGGCAACGAGACGATGCGGGTGCGCTTTGTCTCCCCGCGCGACCAGGCGTACCGTCGCGCCAACTTGATGGCCGCTTCGTTCGCCTCGGCACCCGAATTGCAGAAAAACGCTTTGTCCAACCCGCTCAACGCGGTCAGTTTGCGCGCCAGCTCCACCTGCTGCGGAATGAGGTACAGGTTGGAACAATGGATGAGGGTATGCGCTTGTTCAGCCACCGCGCGGGCCAGTTCCGGGTGGCTGTGCCCGAGGGCACACACCGCGATCCCGGCCGTAAAATCAAGGTACTGCTTCCCCTCGGCGTCGAACAGGTAGACCCCTTCGCCCCGCACCATCGTCCGCGATCGCGCCCCGTAATTGTCCATCAACGGCCAATCGGCCGACCCTTGGGCCCCTGCCAACGCAGAGACCTGATCCACCGGCGTCGTCATCACGCCACCTCCTCTTTGGTCACGCGCGTGCCAGGAAAGGCGCCCGGCCGCGGCTCCGCCTCGCCCGCATCGGTGGCGGCCCAGGTGACCGCCGCCTCATCGCGTCCATCCACGACGTACACCTGTTTCACCCCCGCGTCGATGGCGGCAAGCACCGCTTCCACCTTCGGGATCATCCCGGCGGTGAAACACCCCGCGGACCGCAACGCCCGCAGCCGTTCCGCCCGCACGTCCGTCAACAGGCGTTTGGCGGCGAAGTCCTCATAGATCCCCGGTACATCGGTCAGAAAGACCACCCGCCGCGCGCCGAGACGGCCCGCCACCGCGGCGGCGGCGAGATCGGCGTTCACGTTGTAGCGCCGCCCATGTTCGTCCACGCCCACCGGTGCCAGGACAGGCACGTGTCCAGCCGACCACGCCGCACGGACAGGTTGCACCTCGACCCTTGCCACCTCGCCGGTGCGCTGCATCCCCGGCAGGCCGCGCGCCCACAGGATGCCGTCCGCACCCGACAAGCCGCAGGCCGGAAGGCCGGCTGCGCACAGCTGTGCCACGAGTTCGCCGTTGACCTCGCGGGCGAGCACGCGCTCGACGACCGTCACCGCTTCCGGCGTCGTCAGGCGCAATCCATCGACGAACGGCAGCTCGATGCCTGCCTCTGCGAGCGCGGCCGTAATCCGCGGCCCGCCGCCGTGGACGACGGCGACGTCGTCTCCTGCCCTGCGCGCTGCGTGCACAGCCCGGACCACGGCCTGCAACGCGTCATCCCGCAACGCGCCGCCAATCTTCAAGACGGTCACGGCCATCAGGGACCCTCCCTTGCCTCACGGATACACCGGCCAAGCATGGAGCGCGGTCGTCTCGGGAAAGCCGTGCATCAGATTGAAGTTCTGCAACGCCTGACCCGCGGCCCCTTTCTGCAGGTTGTCGATGACCGACATCACAATGAGCACCTGGCTGCGACCGTCTGCCGCCAATCCGAGGTGACAACGGTTCGAGGCCCGCACGTGCTTCATCTCCGGAACCTGACCCGGCGGATGCACGTGCATGAACGGTTCTCCTGCGTACACCGAACGGTAGTGTTCAAACGCCTCGGCGAGAGGCACCGGACGCGCCAGCGGGATGTAGCAGGTGGCGTAGATGCCGCGCACCGCCGGGATGAGGTGGGTCGTCAGCAGGACGCGCTGGCCGCCCCCGGTTCGCGCCAGTTGCTGCTCAATCTCCGGCGTATGCTGGTGGCGGCCCACCCGGTAGGCATAAAAGTTGTCGGCCAGCTCCCCGAATTGATACGGGAGTTTGGGATGCCGGCCGGCACCCGATACACCGGACTTCGCGTCCACCACCACCGGTTGGCCGTCAGCCATCCAACCTGCCACCACCGCGGGCAACAGCGCCAACAGGACCGCCGTGGCGTAACAGCCTGGATTCGCGACGAGTTGAGCGGAGCGGACAAGAGGCCGGTTCCATTCCGTCAGTCCGTACACCGCGGCCGCCAACGCCTCCGCATCCACCGCCGGCTTTTGGTACCATGCTTCGTACTGATCCGGAGGCAGGCGCAGGTCCCCGGACAAGTCGATGACGCGCTTACCCATCCGCCATAGCTGGACCGCAATCCCGCCCGACACCCCGGACGGGAGCGCCACAAACACCGCGTCGCAACGGCGCGCGCACAACTCCGCATCGAACGCTTCGATGCGGAGTTCATCCCAACCGTGCAGAAAGGGAAACGTCTCTGGGAGCGGGTTGGACTCGTCGTGGTTGCCTGCGACGTACGTCAGTTCCACGCCAGGATGATGGGCCAACAGCCGCAACAACTCCATGCCCGCGTAGCCGCTCGCCCCGACGACGCCCACCCTGACTTTGGTATCAGCCATATCGTATAAACATCCCCGAATGTGAATTTTAATGCAATCTATGTGCTCCATTATAACGACCGGCGACAGCTTTGAGAATCCCTCGCTGTATATTCTCCGCGCGTGTCCGTGCCCGAAGGGCGATGTCCCATCATCATATGAGGTATCTTCAGCCTGGGCCAAGGCCGCATGGCGGCCGTCCGGGTGAACAAAGGAGGTCAGGTGGAATGCATGGTGTATTTGGGGGCTACACAAGGTGGGCGGTGGTGTTCCTCATCATTTTCGTGCTCTTCTTCCTGTTCGTGCCGGCTTACGGACCAGCCGGAGCGGCGGACGGTGCCGTCGTCGCCGCGTACGGCTATCCGGGGGCATTCATCTCCGGTGCCGAGAGCAACCCGTAACCCAAGGCTGGCCGCGGCACGAAACGCGGCATGAAAAGTACACCGGAAAGGAGCGTATGAATGATGTATGCAGGCCAATTTGGACCCTATACGCGCTGGGCTGTCGTCTTTCTCATCATCTTCGTGTTGTTCTTCCTGCTCTGCCCCGGCCATGCGGTGTTCACCGCCGCCCCGTCGGGACCGGCGATGGCTGCCTACACCCATCCGGCACCGCACTACGGTGTGATGCACTACCCTGGGACTCCGCCCATGGGCGGCGGGATGATGATGCACGGATACGAAAGCCCGAGCAGCCCGTAAGGCCGCACAGCCGCGCGGTGGCAAGCGGGTCGCCTGCGTTGCGCATACTGGGGCGCCTGCGTTGCGCATATTATCCGTAGATGCAACGCTGATGGCAGTTCCAGGAGGGTTCCCCATGCGCAGTGCAGTCGCCCGCTTTGCCGCCGCCGCTGCCTTCGTCACGTTCGCCGCTGCCGCCGCGCTTGCCGCAATCGCCCCCGCTTCGGCATACGCCCAGCCGGTGGAACGGCGGATCGAGATTGCCATCACCGACCAAGGGTTTCGCCCGTCACGCGTGACGGCCGTGGTCAACGAACCGGTGTTCATCCGCGTCGTGAATCAAGGGACACGCGTGCACCAACTGTCGATCCCGCACTATTACATTTTCACCCGCAATCTCGGTCCGGGTGAAGTCTCCACTATCCGCTTCACGCCGGATGAAGCGGGCACGTTTGACATGATCTCCGATCCAAGCGGCACGGAGACGCCGGAGTTCACCGGATGGTTCGTGGTGACGGATATGAAATGATGCGGCATCCCAAGCATACCCGTATGTTGCCTCGCGACGTGCGCGCCCATCCGCGCCTTGATGTCATTTCACATGTCCCGTCAAGCCATGGCCGTACCCCCAGGCCTTGAATTCCCCGCTGCAGTACAACAGGCCGAGCATGTAGAGCATCCCGTCATAATACCGGTACTGGCCCGTCGGGATGGGTGCGTTCCACAGCGCTTGGACGAACTTCAGCCGGTTCGGAAGCGTTGCCGCCAGGGCGGACGCCGCGTTCATCGCCACCAAACCTGTCGAATGATACTGGCCGAGCGGTTTGCCGTCGACGGTATACAAGCTCACGTACGTATCGATACCTTGGCGCAAAAAGAACGACTCCAAGGTATTGGCGTATGTCCGCTGCCAAGGATCCGCCGCGAACCATGTGTAATCGACGGCGGCGTTGGCGATGGTCCGCCACGCGTCGTATTCAAAGTTCGTGTGGTCCTCCGGTCCGGTGGGGATGCCGTCGAACGTCGCGTAATCGGGTGTCAAACCTGTCTTCGGATTGACCGCCTTGTGGAAAAACGCCTCGCTCGCCCGTGCGGCTTGATTCCAGAACGCCGCATCCTGTTTGTCGGCGAGCGCCCAGATACGGTAGAACGCAGGCAGGTTATACGACGGGTCCGTGAACGTCGCCGCGTTGCCGGAAGGTGCAAATACCGGCAGGTGCGCCGTGGCGTCGAACATGTTGATGCCCCCGTTGTCCGTCTGGTGAAGCATCGCGTGCAGGATCTGCTGCGCCTGCGCCGTGTAGTTGTATATCCCGGTGCCGTTGCCCCAGCGTCCGGCGGCAAACAAAAGCGCTGTGGCGATCCATGAATCGCCGTCCGGTGCGGGACCGGGATCGAGGACGTTGCCCTGATTGTCGGTATGCCACGCGAAGTATCCTTTCTCCGGCCCGTCCTTGTTCTGCATGTACGTCTTCGCAAACTTCCACAGCGCGTCAAATTCCTTTTTGTGGTTCAATTGAACCGCAATCATCATCCCGTAGCCGATGCCCTCGGTGCGCACGTCCTGGTTGCCGGTGTCATAGATGTACGCAGTCCCGTTCTTGAACGGGTAGTACACGGTCTCGTTGTTTGGATCGCCGTGAAACAACTGCTGCCACGCGGCATTGATTTTGGCCTGAATTTGTTGAGGCGATTTGCCAATTTGGGCAAACAAATTCGGGTATTGTCCGGTCGCAAACGCCCCCTTGGCCGGCGCAGCGTCATGTTTCACGGTTTGCTTCAGCGTGTGTGCGGACACCCACGGCGTGCATCCTGCCGCCACACCCGCCCACAATGCCGCGGTTGCAGTCCACCAGCGCAACCGCCGCCGGGAAAGCCGCATCCCGCCTGTGCCCTGTGACACCTCGCGGTTCATGAGCATCCTCCTATGCATACTAGTATGTTCGTTCGGATACTAAGAATTTTATCACAAGCGGACTGCCGGATGAATGCGCTTGCAAGACACCCGCAAGGCATGGGGGAAGCGTCGCTCGCCCGCCTGAAGCAGGGAATCACAGACAGGCGTCGAACGAGATGGGGGTCGTGTGCAACCGAGATGACGGGCATGCGCAGTGCACCAGCCAGCGGGAGGGATGGATCTTGGCGGTTGCGCGTTTGACAGGTATCAGGTGGCGCCGGGAACAGCGTGAGGTGCTGCGCGGAATCGACTGGGTCATCGAGCGCGGACAACACTGGGCGCTCATCGGAGCCAACGGATCGGGCAAGACGAGCCTGCTCAACATCCTCAACGGATACGTCTGGCCGACGCAAGGCAAGGTGGAAGTCCTCGGCTGCCAGTTCGGTCGCTGTGATCTGCGCCAGGTCCGCCGCCGTATCGGTTGGGTGAACGCGGCGTTCGGGGAACAGTTCGAGCAACGCTATCCAGATGAACCGGCAGTGCGTGTCGTCGAAAGCGGCCGCTTCGCGTCCATCAGCCTCTATGAGCAGCCAAGCGCGGAAGACGAGGCGCGAGCGCGGGCGCTGCTTAAGGCGTTTCAATGTGAACACCTGGCGGACGCCCCGCTCGCCACCCTGTCGCAAGGAGAGCGACAGCGGGTCTTGTTGGCACGCGCCTGGATGGCGGAACCCGAACTGCTCATTCTGGATGAGCCGTGCAACGGGCTCGACCTCTTGGCGCGCGAGACCCTGCTCGGTGCCATCCAAACCCTGGCCAGCCAGCCGGACGGTCCGACCATCATCTATGTAACCCATCATGTAGAGGAGATTGTGCCTGCCATCACCCATGCCCTGGTGTTGAAAGACGGCAGCGTCCTGGCACAAGGCCCCATCCGTGACACCATCACCGAAGCGGTGTTGAGCCACGCCTTCTCCGTGCCCATCCGCCTCGATCACGCCGATGGACGGTATTGGGTGCGCCTGCGCACCGAACGAGGTCTCATCCCCGTGTGGCGCACCGGCAGCAGAGGACATTCGACATAAGAACATGGCCTGCCGTGCGCGCACGTCGCGACACGACAGGCCATGTTTCCCTGGTGCGCCTAGAGGGAATCGAACCCCCGCACCCGGTTCCGGAGACCCAAAAGGAATCTGGCTTGAACCATGCGGGTGATATGCCGAATTGGCGCGGAGTTTTCCCCCGCAGAGTGGTTCCCTCAAGTGGTAAGACCGGTGCACCTGATTCAGCGACAGCGGAACCCTGTCTCGCGAAAGGGGAGCCGCTGTTGTATGACGACACAGACCAACTGGCAAGCCACGTTTGAGGAATTTCTGCTCATCAAGCAGGCAGCCGGGCGTTCGCCGCGCACATTGGACGACTATCGGAGACATGTCCCTGTGTTTTTTCAAGAACACCCCGACGCTTGGCCCGACGTTCATACCCTGAAGCGGGCTGTGGCTGCCCATTTTGCCAGTCTCCGCGACAAGTCCGCGACGTACTTCAACCTGCGCCGTGAATACCTGAAGGCCTTCTTCGCATGGTGCGTCGAGGAAGGGTACTTGCCGTCGAATCCTTTGAATGGCATCCCCAAGCGCCGGAACGAAGGCAACTGCCGCAATGTGGACGCCGACACGCTCAAGCGGCTGCTTGAACTCCCTGACCAACGCACATACGCGGGCTTGCGGGACTATGCCTTGATGCTCCTGCAATTGGATACTGGCATCCGACCAGGCGAGGCATTCCAACTGCTCCCTGAACACTTCCGCCTGTCCGCGCTGGAAGTGACCATACCCGCAACGACAGCCAAAACCCGTACAGCCCGCACTGTGGTCATGTCGCCGCAAACCGCGAAAGCCATTCGCAAACTACTTGCCGCTCGCCCGGCGGATTGGGGCGATGATGTGCCTGTGTTCGCAAGTGCCAGCGGGCGGCAGTTAGACAGGAACGCATGGGCGCGTCGTATTGCCGATTACGCACGTAAACTGGGCGTTCGGATTACACCCTACATGCTCCGCCACACCAGCGCCATCATGTTCCTGCGCGGCGGGGGGCATGTGTTCGCCCTCCAGCGCCAGCTTGGGCACACTTCCCTGACCATGACCAAACGCTATGTCCATCTTGCGGAATCCGACCTGCATGAACAGCACGCCATGGCGTCACCCGTGAATCAACTTCTGCCGCAACGGACGCGGGCACGGAAGGTGGGCCGCTCATGAACATGAACTGGCAGCCTGCAAGCGTCATGGACGTGGACGCGCTGATACGGGCGGACTTTACCAAGGCGGCGCTGACATGCCGCAACGTTGGGCTGATGCGTTGGTCAGTGGACAGCGGCAGCGTGACCATCCGCATGGAGCGGGGGCAGCCTGTGCTGTTTGTGGAACACCGCCGCTATGCCATGGACCGCGTGCTGAAGGCCGCCCAATTCGCGGAGAAACCCTATTGCGTGGCTGTGCGCGTGGAAGGGCCGCATGGCAGCGTGGAACTGTGGCGCCATGCACCGCACAAAAAGGACTTGCAGCCATTGGCGCGGGTCATGCGGCTGTTGTGACTGCTATTGCGCTTCGCATATCATGATACTAAGCGGTGATACTTATGAATGCGGCCCATTGGGGCGTGTTAGCGGCCATCTTCGAAGACCCTGTTCGTTCGGATGTGCGATGGAGTGACGTTGAATCCCTGTTGCTCGCTTGTGGCGCAGAAGTCACAGAGGGACGCGGGTCACGTGTACGTGTTGTGTTAAACGGGGTTCGCGCTGTCTTTCATCGGCCTCACCCAACGGATGTCACAGACAAAGGTGCGCTTAAGTCTGTGCGTCGTTTTCTCATCGAAGCGGGGTGACACCGGATGATGACGTATAAGGGGTACATGGCACAGGTGGAATACGACGACGAAGCCAAGGTATTTCACGGTGAAGTCATTTACACCCGCGATGTTATCACGTTTCAAGGCCGCTCTGTCGATGAGCTTGAGCAAGCCTTCCGTGATTCTGTTGACGATTATCTCGATTTATGCCGTGAACGTGGTGAAGAACCTGATAAACCGTATTCCGGACAATTCGTCGTTCGCGTGCGCCCGGAAGTCCATCGCGAAATTGCACTTGCGGCAAAGCGAACTGGCAAGTCGATGAACGCATGGGTTGCAGAATTGTTGGAGCAAGAGGCCAAGAGAGTGCTCCACCTTTGATGCACTCTCCAAACACGGTGTTCACCCACATAGACACCACGTTTCTTTGGAATCAACATCGTGGCGGGGGTGTCCAGCCATACGGACGCCCCCGCGCCTGCGGGACTTTCCGGGAAACTCCCGGAATTTCCGGGAAGGGGTGGGCCACTTTCTTTTTGCGGCGTTAGGGAATTGCCCTTTGGCAACCCGTCTGTTTCGCTTGGGCGCGTTTCGTCTCGCTTGTTACGCTTGTCCGCTGCATGAAGAAAGCCGTAAGTGGTACGTCAGGCGGGTGTAAGACAAGCGGAACAGGATGTCAGCCCAAGTCGCCCCTTGCTCGCCGGACTCGCCAGCGTGTCCATACCATGACCAGTACGTGCCCGGCGGTCGTGCCCGTTATCATGCCAGCCAGCATCCAAAGTAGCGTCATGCTGTTCATTCCTTCGCGTCCCCTTCCTGCAATTGCTCTATGGATTCTTGCAGCATAACGCGTCATGCCAGCGTTACGTAACGCGTTACGATACGCGGGGGCCTACAGCACCGCTGCTGCCTCCCGTTCCTCTTCCGGCGTGAGCAATCCCATGGCCATGGCCAGCTTTATCATCGCCCGGTTGCAGTGCGCCTGGCATGTACGCTCGCCCATGAACAATTCCGCCGCAATGCGCGCCACGCTCATGTCCTGGAAGTAGCGCCTCTCGATGATGTCCCGTTCGACGGGACTGAGCACCCGCATGGCCCCCCGCACCCATTCCACGTGCTGCCGCCGTTCGCATTCGGTGTCCACGTTCTTCCGGGCGGTGTCCTCGGTCGTCGAATACTCCCAGTTGGTCTGTTGGCTCTTGGCCAGGGAATAGGATGGCGTGATGCGCGGCTCATAGCCGGGATGAAATCCAAGCTGTTCATACAGCCTGCACAACCTCAACGCCCCAATCACCTCCCGGCGTGTCTCCTTCGCCAGTCTCATGCGAGCACCCCCGCTTGCATGGGGTTGTTTCTTTCATGGGGTTTGTTTTTGCGATGCGGGACCACTGCCGCTACGCCCGCATTGCGGCGTCCCTCAGACGTCCACTGGATGTCCATCGGATGTCCGCAGGATGTCCGTTGGATAGTCGGCGGGCGTGTCGTTGCACGCTCATCGTTACCAATCACAGAAACCAACTCAATTCTTGTTGTACGGTCTACGGTGTCACGGATGAATACGCCTTTGTCAGCCTTGGCAATGTTCGCGTTCGCCACGACACCCCCGCGAACCCCCGTGGGGAAGCGCGGGGGACGCGGGGAACCACCATGCGGTACGGGCACTGCCGCCCGTATAGCAAGCCTCAGCTGAGTTGCAACATGAGTTCCTTGAACAGTTCGTCGTTCTTCCGCTCGGCTTCGATTTCTTCCGGGTCGGTGTGGCCAGTGGGACGCAGGTCTGTGCCATACAGCCCGACAGCGCGCAGAATATGCACCGCCGCCGCTTGGCGCAGCTTGGCGTCCGCGTTTTGATGCAAGTCCTCTTCCAGTACGTCCACCGCCTTGGCCACAAGCTGCCGCAGACGTTCCACCTGCGCGCCCCACAACTCTTGCCGCCGGGCGTTGAGTGCTGCGATGAAGTCAGGGTTGCGATTGCGCCATTCCCACACGGTCTGCCGTGTCACGCCCACGGCCTCCGCCACTTCGCGGTCACTCTTGCCCATCAGCAGCAGGTCTATGGCGTTCTCCTGTTCAATGCTCAATTGCCGGGTTTTGACGGCTTTCGTCATCTCCACCACCTCCGTCATTATGCTCGCCCTCTGAGGCCTCTAGCAGCCATTCTAAGGGTTTGTTATGCGGCGGGGGTCCCTTCCATAGCCCGACGCCCCTTCCGCGCCTCTATGGGGCTTCTAGGGGCATTTCAGGCTGGATGCAGTTTATCAATCGCCGGAATGTCTCCAACTCCATCACCACCAACGCCTTTCGGACGGGTTCTCTGGGGTTGGCTTGCACCAGGATGTCGCTGCCGTCGTGCTGCAGCCACCGCCGTTGAGTGGTCAGGGCCTTCGTTCGCTTCGTCTGAATCTGATACGTCTGGCCACCAATGGTCAGCGTCACGTCCCCGCTCCATTTGCCACCCAGCGCGCCGCTGAGGGGAACCAATTCGCCGCCAAGGTATTTCGCCACGGCGCGTTCGAAGTCTCGCCCACGGCGGCGGGCGCGGCGGCCTTGGGCGGACTTGGTGGCTTCCACCTGTTCGTTGGTCATGCTCCCACCCCCTTCGGCCAAGGCGGAAGATAGCACACGCGAAGCGCCTTACCCTGACCATCCAGCAACTCCACCTTCGCCGTATGTCCAGGAGTCGGGCGCATGGAGCGGACGGATTCTGCCAGGGCTTCTAACGCCTCTGCCAGGCTTGTGAGAGAAGCCACAGGAGAACCGTCTACCGCAACGACATAGGCGGGGGCGTTGTTCGGCTCCTGTCGTTCCAAGGTTCGCTCCTTTGGCTCTTCTATTGGCAGGGGCGCGGGGGCAGTGCTCCCTCTCCGCCTGGGCTTACCCTGGGGTTGTTGCGGGAGTTCGACGTCATAGATGGTCATGGCCGGTTTTTTTCGCTTTGGCTTGTCCACCTTGACCACTGCCTTCCAGCGGAATTTCCAGTTCTCAAGTCAGTTGCTGAGTTCTATTTCATATACTCACTCTGCGCTCTGCAGTTTGCTCGAAATCCCTTATGCCACAAGGCTTTTCGGGTTATTTTTGTACTCTGCAAACGACTCTGCAGGACTCTGCAGTTTGCTGCGAAGTGCAGAGTAGTGCAGAGTACGATGCAGAGTAGAAAAAAGCTCGAAAACCAGCATCACGACTGAGAAAATCGACCATATGCAGAGTGCAGAGTGGTACAATGAATTACGAATCAGAATCACGTCCCTCAGTTTCCAGTTCCGTTACCAGTTTCACCACATAAGTTCGGCCAGCTTTCTGCATGTAGGCATGTCCGCGCTCAGTCAGCAGGTCTGCCAAGTTGCAGGCGTCGGAAGCCGTCTTCGTTCCGGCCACCTTGTAGGTCAGAAAGTCCCTTAACGTGGCCTCGCCCCCGCGTTTTTGCAACCATGCGACCGCCAAACGCACCTTTCGGTCTTCGGGAGTTTCCCTTAGTTCCGCATACACACGCCTGGTGTGAGACTTCAGGTAAGAAAGGAGCCTGGTCGTCCGCACCATGGTTTCAGCGTCCACGTCCGCGTCATCGGGAATTTCCCTGCACACAACCCGCAGCATATGAAGCACCAACGCCAGGCGGAGTGAATAGCTCTCCAGCTTGGCCCATGGACCGCGCAAGTGGTCCGGGAAGTCCACCGCGTTCTGTTCCTCGTAGTGGGCATCAATCCAGTCATGCCAGGCTTCTAGCCCGTCTGCAGTGAATCCAAGCGGGTATGGTCCGTCTTCGGCAGGTTCCAGCGCCATGAGGGAGCGGCACGCTTTGTCCCACGCCCATTTAGCCGCCTCTGAAACCACCGCTTCAGTCCGTTTCTTCGGAACAGGGTCAGGGCTCACAATGAGGAAACGATGAATGAACCCGTCCGACTCGGACATTTCATTCCGCAGTTGGCCTAGGATTTCGGGCTGAATGCCCCCGGTGAAGCCAACGAACGGCCTGGGGATGTATGTGGGCTGCCGTCCCCTCCGGTTGACCATGATGGGGGCTCCGTTCCACAGACTCAGCGCATGCTGCTTGTCCGAACCGCGCCCGCCCTTGTACTGGTTGAGGCTCAGCACCCAACCTGCGGCCTCTTCCTGATAGATGAGCAATCCGCGCTCAGTCCGTGCCAAGACCTCCGCCAAGGCTTCGATGGTGGTGTCCGTGGTATAAACCTGCTCCATTACGGGCGGAACCGGTTTGGGCTTGCTTTTGTCCTCAGCCCAGCGTTTGACGTCCTCTTCGTAAGCTGCCTGTGCAGCCTCGAAACGGTCTGCCAGTTCCCGCTGAATCACATGAAGTGGCTCAAGGACCAACTCGAGGGCGGGGGTCTTCCCGGAACCAGGGTCGCCTACGATGAGGGTCCAGATACGCGCGTATTCTTCCCAGTCCGCTTTGGCGCGGATGATAGTGCTGTTGCCGATGAGAACCCCCGCCACGGATAGCATAGGCATGGCGAGGAAATCCACAGGGCAGCATAGTGACGCGGCCCCTTCCGCAGCGAATCGCGCCAGTGGCTCCGGGAACACTTCCACCGGGAACGGCTCTACCGCCTCTGTTTTGAACGGGACAGTCAACTTCTCGGGAAGGTCCGACAATGAACGACGCATCATCCGTGCTCTCCGAATGGCCTCAAGTTCGGTGATGCCTGTCATGTTCATGCGCTCGCCTCCTTTCGTGCTTCACGACGGGCGATGCTGTTTATGGTCCGCTGAAGTTCTTGCCAGGGCAGCGGGGGGCGGTTTGTCAAGTTCCAAGCCTCCATCAATGCGACTGCTACCCTCGGATGGGGCAGGTATTTGAGCAGATACCCGGCTAAACGGGCCGCCGCTTGGTTCCGCTCTCCCTCGTCCACACCCAGCGCTATCCGCTCCAGGTCTGTCATGGTATCGTGCTGCGGGGTGTGGAGAGCGGATACGGGAGCCGACAGCAGCGCATGAAGCCACTCGGGCATGGGCGGGGGGTTAAGGTCCAGGATGGACCGCCCCCGTATCCATGCGTACACATGGCCGGACGGATGAACGCTCGGGGGGACGACAACATAGCCGCCGTCCGCGCGAATGTCCGCGCCAGGGAGGACGCGGACGGTGTTGGCAACGTTGTAGCCAGGATGGGCGAAGTACAGGTGATACCCCTTGCCTGTAAAAACCACCGGGGCGCGGGGGAGCCCCCGCCGCTTGGCTTCATGAACCGCTTCGGGACTGTCCAGGTCCAAAACGACGACACCACTGACAGCGCCCGTCACGATGGCCCAATTGCATTCGGGCCACTGGCGCGCCCAACGCTCCACCTGCTCGGGTGTTGGCGCGTGCGTTTGAAATGGCCGCCATTGCAGAAGCGGGCGTTTCCCGCGTGGCTCCACAGGAATCACGGACAGCCCCCGCTGCGCGTATTGGACGGCGGGGAGGAATGTGGTATCATGCTTCACGAAGCGGCCTCCTTTCGAGCCCAGGCTAGGGTCGACTTTGTCATAGCAGCGACAGTTGGGCAGACCTTTCGCACTGCCAGTGCTCGAGTGGCAAAGCCACCTGTGGGCCGTGTCCGAAGTTGACTCGCTTGCCCTTCGTCCGAAAGGTCTCTAACGTAGTCCAGTAAACGTTTCCAGTATCCATTTCATGCACCCGGACTTCTCGGACACCACGTGCATGTAAGTCCTCGAGGATTGGGGCTTGAATGGCGTAGCCGCCGACGGCCCTGAGTAGATGACGCGCCCGGACAACGTTCTTCACAAACGTTTGCCCCGCAACACGTCCTACCGTCTTGCCCTGCCAGCGGACAGGGCGTGCGTTGCGCTTTTTCATTGCGTCAACTCCTTCTTTCACCCCGGCCAGCGCCGGGGTCGTTTTTATTCGGCTTTCGGAAGTTCAGGCACCGCCGCCAACAGGGGCCACCCGTCTTGGTCAAACAGCGCTGCTTCGGGGACTCCGTAGATTGTTGCCATTGCCTGACGAATCTTTGGATAGGGGTACCTGCGCCGCCTTTCCACGTGCGAGACGATGGACGGGGAAATACCGAGCTCCTTTGCCACCTGCGTTTGCGTGAGTCCTTTCATACGCCGGATGAGTTCAATCCGTGTCACTATCCTTCACCTCCACGAGAAGGGCCGCTTCCCGCCTCCATCGTAGAGGAACGAAAAGCGGCCCGGAAGGAATTTTGGATGACGAGCAAAAAATCCTGGAATGCGGCGTCTCATGCCTTTTTGGAGTGGGATTCAAAGTGAGTGTTTCTCTCAACGGGTGTGTTCATGAGTTTTCCGAGGTCAGTCACTGCCTTGCGGATAGTGTCGGAGTCTGGCACGTTTTCTTCATCGGCAATCTTCTCGTATGTCCACCCGTGAAACACATAACGCGCAAACCATCGATAGTGACGCTCGCCCTTCTGGTACTTTTTAGTTTCTGGCTTCAGACCGAGAGATTCGCATTGGGACTCGATTTTATCGAGATATATATCGACGGCTTTTTCAAGCAGACTCATAATTCTCTGCTTAACATGTTTTCTGGATTCAAAGAGTGGATACCAATCGAGCTCCGAGTCGTCATTGTATTTCAAATCCGCAAGTAACTTAAAAAAAGTCTCCCTACGGATTTGTGCAGCATAGTAGATGGCATCAACGTCTTCTCCCTCGTTGTCATCGCTATCACCTTTATCCACAAGGAACCCGAAGTCCAAAAGGTCGGTTGCATACAGCATGTCTTCTTCACTCATCAAGGGCACTACAAATCCGTCCCAGCGCAACGGATTCCTCCCAACTATATCCGGATAGGTAGACCAGTGCGCTAACGTGGATAGCACTTGTCCTCGGGCCCACAGAGGGAAGTTCCATTTCTTCTCCCATTGTAAAAGGGCTTGAGAACATGGTGTTAAATTGATAATCAAATCCGAATTAACAAATACTTCATAAAAGTACATCCACCATTCATTTATGTCATCGTATGTAGCTATTCCTTTTAGCACCTCTTTAGCGTGAGGAAGTACCATATCCCTCAAGTCACGCAATGGCCGAAATGTCTCATCCTCTGCCTCTAATTCTTCAATGAGACCAAACAACTTAACTCGATGCTTCCACGCCTCGACTTCCGGTGTGGCGTATCGCTTCTCCGTCCCCTTCGCCATATTCCGTCCCCTCCCTTTAGGCACATAATATAGGGGTGAGCATCAAATCCCGCCCACCATGTATTCCCTCCACGGCTGCACCAAACTCATAAAAGACAAATAACCCCACCGGGGAGCCAGCGAGGCAGTTTCACATGCTACGCTTTTTTGTCCATCTGCGAATTCGCTCTGGCAGACGCTCCCGACCAACGGGGCAAGTTCGAGAAGCTCCTGCCGAACTCTAGGTTCAACCCGGTCTACAGCTTGAAGAAACTCACGCCTAGCTTCAGTCTTCGAATAGCCTCCGTCCATGGCTCCCAGACCTATTACTCGTGGTCTGTCCATGACGCGCGGCCCATTGCGCTTCTTAGCCACCATCGTGCCACTCCCGCGAACACGCGTTCCCGTTCGGGGCCTATTATACCATTGCCAGTGGTTCTGTTTCGTGGTATAGAGTATGGCGAAAACCGTTGTCGCTGAATGAAAAAGCGCACCGCCGATTTTCCATCGACAGTGCGCCAACCCTTGATACACAAGGGTTTTTGCTTTCCCTGGTGCGCCTAGAGGGAATCGAACCCCCGCACCCGGTTCCGGAGACCGGTGCTCTATCCGCTGAGCTATAGGCGCAAGCGACAGTGGATAGTATAACACGGTAAATGGCGTCATGCAAGACGAGATGACGGTCTCGGCGCTCACACGGTACTCATCCCGCGGCTGCGGGGCGAAAGTTGCGGGGTGCGGCGCATCAAACGCCTAGTTCCCGTTTGAGCGCCGCAAGTTCCTCCTCCACCGCGGACTGCCGCCGCAGATCCTCCAACTCCCGCGCGACGCGATCGCGCTGGTCCAGCGGATCTTCAAGGATGCCTTCCTCGTGCAACTGCTCCATCGCCATGGCGCGAGCGGTCATCTGTTCCGCCTTCTCATTGGCGCGCCGCAGAGCCTCGCCGACATCCCCCAACTCCCGGCGGATCCCGCTGAGCGACTCGCTCATCCGTACCTCGGCCGCAGCCGCGTTGTACGTCGCCTTGGTGACCTCTTTTTGCGTCCTGAACGCCTGGACCCGGTCCTGGAAGCGCCGCTCCGCCGCCTTGAGCCGCTCTGCCTGTGCAGCAATCCGTTCATGACCCTGCTTCATCTGCTCCAATTGCTCCAACAGCCGATGCTTCTGGTCCAACGCGGCCGCCGCCAGGTCGTCCCGCCCGGCACGGACCGCCGCCCGCGCCTCCTCCTCGCGCCTGCGGACCTCCGCCTCCACCTGTTGCATCTGCAACTCCAGCTGTTTTTGCTCCGTGACGACGTCGGCCAGGCTGCGCCGAACCTCCGCCAAGCCGTCCATCAGCTTTTCGTAGCTCAAGTCGAGCGTCTCGTTCGGGTCCTCCAAGCGGTCCAACAAGCGATTGACCTTCGCCTCCACGATGCTCGCCGCACGCTTCATCCAACCCATGCCCGCATGACCTCCTTCCCCTTCACGTTCATTATACACGGATGGAGGCATGCCGGCCGCACAGCGCGACGAGCGGAGCCCCCGCCTTATGGCCGCACTCCTGCCATTCCAACGTCGGATCGCTGTCGGCGACAATCCCGGCCCCCGCCTGGACGTAATACGTGTCGCGGTATTCGATCACGCTGCGGATGATGATGGCGGTGTTGGCATTGGCCGCAAAATCGACCATGCCGATGAGTCCGCCGTACGGTCCGCGCCGCCAATGTTCGAGTTCGTCGATGATTTCCATGGCGCGGATCTTCGGTGCCCCGGACAGCGTACCGGCCGGAAACGTGGCCAACAAGGCATGGAACACGCTCACGTCGGGCCGCAGCCTCCCGACCACACGGGAGACGAGGTGGAAGACATGCGAGTACGTTTCCACCACCATCAACTCAGGCACACGTACGCTGCCCGCGGTGCACACCCGTCCGAGGTCGTTGCGGCACAGATCGACCAACATGACATGCTCCGCCCGGTCTTTCTCACTCGCCAGCAAGCGTTGGACGAGCTGTGCGTCTTCTTCCGGTGTCTTACCCCGTCCCGGAGACGTCCCGGCGATGGGCTTCATCTCCGCAACGCCGCCGACCGCGCGAAATTGGACCTCCGGGCTCGCCCCGAACAAGCGCATATCCGGGTACTCCGCCATGAACATATACGGCGAAGGATTGAGCTTGCGCAGACGATCGTACGCCACGTACGGGTGAACGGTTTTCTTGACCCGGATCCGGCGGGAGAGCACGACCTGAAAGATGTCGCCGGCGCGGATATACTCCTTGGCCCGACGAACATTTTCCTCGTACTCCGCTTGGCTTACATCATGAACGATGTCCCCCGGCGAATCCCCGTACGCCTCTTCCAGTTCGCGCAGTGCCTTGGCTGCGCGCCGCCATCCGTCACCGCGCAACGCATCCCGCACCGTGTCGAGGGCGGTCGACAGATCTTCCACGCCATCGCGCGAAACGACGCGAGCCAATGCGGGCAGGGCGTCGTACAGCGTCAAGTCCTCGCCCAGGACGTGGATCAAGCCCGCATGCCATTGCAACCGAATGTCGGGCAAACCGCGATCGTCCAGCGTCGTCTTGGGGAGCGACTCCAAATAGTGCACGGCGTCGTACCCGATGTAACCGAGAAAACCGGCCGAGAACGGCACGGGAAGATCCCCCGTCAAGTCACGGATGATACGCCGGATGGACTCCAACATGGCCATGGGGTCGGCGGCAAACCATGCGCAGCGTGCACCGCGAACCACGCTCGCGAACGGCGGCAGTGCGGCAGGCTCCGCAGAAGGCGTGCCGAACTCCTGCGTCAACGCGGATTCCAGCGCGTCTCCCAATCCAGGTTCCGCCGCCAAGCGCACCCAACCATCCTTCACCTGCACCTCGAGGACCGGGCACACGCCGAGGATGCTGCGTCTGTAAGCAGGGTCCCCTTCGTCCCGTGCGGCATCGAGCAAGAACACCTGTCCTTCGGCCAAACGAGCGACGAGATCGATATACAGATGGAACGGGTCGACAGGGACACCGGCGACAACTTCGCAATGGATGCGTTGCATCGGTGATTCCCCCTTCAAACCCGCACCGGCGCCATGGCCAGGAAGTTGCGCAATATGGTTTTGCCGTGCTCCGTCAGAATGGATTCCGGATGGAATTGAATGCCAAGCGCTCCGGTCGGGCGATGGCGCAAGCCCATGATGAGGTCACCGCAAGTGGCGATGATGGTGAACTCGCTCGGCAACGATTCCCGATCCACGATGAGCGAATGGTACCGCGTCGCGACAAACGGCGATGGTACGTCGCGGAACAGCGGATCGCCGTCATGCGCAATCAGGGACGTGCGGCCGTGAAACAACTCCGGGGCACGCACCACCCGGCCGCCGAACGCCTGCCCAAGTGCCTGATGGCCCAGGCAGACGCCCAACACCGGGATTCGGCCGGAAAAATATTGAATCGCCGCGACGGAACACCCGGCTTCATCTGGCGTGCACGGTCCAGGAGACACCAGCAGGGCATCCGGACGCAGCGATTTTAACGCCTCGATCGACACATCATTGCGGCGCACGACCACATCGGCGCCGAGTTCCAGACAATACTGCACGAGATTGTAGGTGAAGGAATCGAAGTTATCCAGGACAAGCAACACGCTCGCTCACCTCTCCTCTGCGGCGCGAACCGGCGATCAGAAAAGCCGCAGCGGCAAGCTGCGGCTGACGTGTCCGGTTCCACGCCTCGCTCGGCTCAACTTGGCTCCGCTCATCTGCTTTCAGCTTACTCGGCCTGTGTTCCTTCGTCAATCTCATTGCACCGCGTTCACTAGCCATACGCGCTGACCGAGGGCATTCCTGGCCACCAGCGAAGTTGCGCTGGAGCCGTCCCGGGATACGGTGAACGCCAGCTCCGATGCCAAGACGTAGCGCCCATCCACCAGATTGTGAAACATGCCGCCTATTACACGTACCCGCCAGGACCCATCTTTGTTCATCGCCACCATGGGGGTGGACGCAAAAGGGGGATTGTAAAAATTGCTGTATTTCAGCAAGACCCTGTCCACGGTTCGTCTGACCGATGCGGGCAAATGGACGTACGCCGCGGCTTGTTTTTGGCGAGCCATGGCTTGATTCAGTATCGATTGGAAGGCTCGGTTCTCCGGATAAGCGCGCGCGGGCTGTTGCAGACCCAACTTGGCATACATCACGGCCTGATTGTACAAGCCCATTTCTTCATACGTGGAAGCCAATGCATAGTCCAGCATCTTGGGCGGAACCTGGTTTTTCTCTCCCGAATTTCTTACCCACTGGTCATACGCAAGCGGAGCGCCGCCGAAATACCGCGGAAAGTCATCGTTGTTGGCCCTTTCGTACATCCCTTTTGCAGCGTCCCACGCATACAACTGAATCTTTTCAAGTGGTCCTGTGTCGTGCACCCAATTGGCAACTTCCATGACGCCGTCTTGATTGAAATCCCCGATATCCGCAACGCCGGTGACTTGCAGAACGGGCTTCACAACTCCGTTCACCCATTTGAGAATCAACACGTTGTTCGCGCCATCGCCAAGGTAGCTTTGAAACGCAATTTCTTCCGTGCCATCCCCTGTCATCGGACCGGCATTGAGTTCGCTCAGTTGTGTTCCCGCCAAGGCCTTGTTCCAGAGAACCTTCCACTTTCCGTTCGACTCACCCATCACCAACAGACCCATGGTGAAACCATTTCGGTAGGCGACCACATATTCATCCTGGCCATCTGCATTGAGGTCGACCGCGAGGTAGGGGGAAGATGAACCAGGGCGATTCACCAGAGCTCCCCCTTTGGGCAAGGCTTGCCGAATGGCCGTCCGAACTTCGTCGGGGACTCCGCTGTAGGAGATGGGCTGTATATCGCGGTGAACACGAACCTTCAACTGGTTCAGTGCGCCACGAGGAATCGATTCCCGACCGCTCGGCACAAATGTGCTCCCGTCCCATCCAAACGTGACGGTGACCGGTGGCAAAGATGGATTGTACATCGGGTCATCCGGGGCGTAATCGGCATATGTGACCTCGAATGCCATACCGCTTTGGGTTGCTCGCAACGATTGAATTTCCGTCTTCTCTACGTCGGAATCAAGACCCACGAACTGATGGTTGTGAAAGAAGAACACAACCTGCCCGTACCCATCGGCCGTCGGCCAGCGCATGCCAACCGCCGCAGTAACCGTATCTCCGTTGCCGATGGTGATGCTGACCGGCTTTCCGATGAGCATGAAATGTTCCGTCGGATCTCCAATCTCCGTCGTCTGGCTCATCACTCGTTCAATCTCGCTGAGACTCGGTGCGCCCGTCATGTCGTTGGTGAGCGTCAAACGGTGATCCTTCCAGGTCACAAAATACCCTGACTCACTGTGCGTAAGAACCTGGATCACAGATGGAACGGGAACGTATGTCTGTTTTCCTGAGTTTGAAGTCCATGTGAGCACGGGCACGTTGGTGAGCACGTATGCGTCCATGGCCATGTGGATGGTGTTCGCCTGGGGCGTACTCAGGCTCTCGAGCGCCAGATTCGCCAAATTTTTGATGAGGAGCGATCTTCCATCATACTCGGCCTGCAGGCCGCTGGCCGTGAGGGCTTGCATCAGCACGTCCAAAGGGAGCCAATCGGTTCCGTTCCTGACCACGAACGGTACATTGTCCGACCAGACATGGCCATTCACAACGATTTGCGCGACTTGTGGCGTGGCTTGCGCAACTTGAGGGACCTGCCTGACCGCTGCGGATGCGGTACACGGGAAAACGAGCCCCATCCAGACGAGGGAGACGGCCGTGACGCTTGAACTGAGCGATTTCTTCATCCGAGGATCTCCTTTTTTATGAACATGGTCATCTATGTCGACGAAAAATGGTCTCGGGCGTTACAGCGAAGATGGGGAGAGAAACCGGATGTGGCATTCAGTTCATCTCTTGCGGAATATAAAACGGATGGAACAATGACGGTGACGATATTCTACAATGCAATCAACCAGAGACCACAACGGAATTATTCATCTTTTCTGTGTTTACATGGCGAGAAAAAAAAAAGAAACCGGTAAGCGACTGGGCCAAACGTAAATCACCGTCACGGCTTACATATAGTCCCACGTCAGAGACGCGATGAAACGAAAAGCTGTGGAGCAACTCGATGCCATGTTGAGGCAACGTGCGAATCCATGTGAGTGCCTTGTGACTCTCTTGTAACTCCGAGCAAACTAAAAATGAAAAAACCCCTTGATTCACAAGGGTTTTGGAGGATTACCGGGATTCGTATGGTGGGCCTAAGAGGACTCGAACCTCTGACCTCACGATTATCAGTCGTGCGCTCTAGCCGGCTGAGCTATAGGCCCTTGTGGCGGAGCTGACGGGATTCGAACCCGCGTTCTCCTGCGTGACAGGCAGGCATGTTAGGCCTCTACACCACAGCTCCATGGTTGCGGGGGCAGGACTCGAACCTGCGACCTTCGGGTTATGAGCCCGACGAGCTGCCAACTGCTCCACCCCGCGTCAAAAGTTCAATTGAGTTACGGCATTGCAACAAATGGCACCCTGAAAGATACCCTCGGTATCCGTGAACCAAGCGGCCTTAACGCCGAACCGATGCTGGTGGGCGGTGGCAGGATCGAACTGCCGACCCCTCGCGTGTGAGGCGAGTGCTCTCCCGCTGAGCTAACCGCCCTGGTGATGACCCCAGGGGGACTCGAACCCCCGTTACCGCCGTGAAAGGGCGGTGTCTTAACCACTTGACCATGGGGCCGCAGCACCGTACCCGGCGTCCCGGCCCGCCACACAGGAGGCGTACACCTTGGCACGGCACAAAAAATTGGCTCCCCGAGTAGGATTCGAACCTACGACCCTCCGGTTAACAGCCGGATGCTCTACCGCTGAGCTATCGAGGACCGTGCCCCGGGGGTATTGCCCCCGGGGAAGGGATTTGGTGGAGCTAAGCGGATTCGAACCGCTGACCTCTAGAGTGCGATTCTAGCGCTCTCCCAACTGAGCTATAGCCCCACGTTTGATGCCGAAGGCCGGACTCGAACCGGCACGGTTTCCCGCACGATTTTGAGTCGTGTGCGTCTGCCAATTCCGCCACTTCGGCATGGCGTGCCCGGAGAGATTCGAACTCCCGACCTCTTGATTCGTAGTCAAGCACTCTATCCAACTGAGCTACGGGCACGCATCGTATCGTTACGTCCTCGCCCTTCCGGGCGGCACCCTTGATTATATCTCGTTTTTTGTTCGATTGCAAGCCCCATTGACCCGCCGATTCGTCCGCCACATTCACCCATCCATTCTTCATGGCGGACCCAGGCCTTGCCAGGGCTGCCTCCGGTTCTCTGATTTCCTGCGGGAGACGAGTATGATAATACAACGCCTGCGGCGAATTTGCAAGGGGCCTGTACAGGCTTTCGCAGGAATTTTTCCTGCCCCGCGGAAGCCAAAGCGGGCGGTCACGTGGACCGCCCGGCTTGGCAGGCAAGCGGGGATTTCGTGGAGCCCATCATGAGACACACCCAGGCCGTGCCTCAAGAGGAAGCGTGCACGGGTGCGGCGACGACCGCGATGGTGTACGGGGGCAACGTGATCGTGATGGTGCCGTCTTTGGCGACCGCCTGCGATCTCGTCGTGATGGTCGAAGCCTGCCCACCGTATTGATCCACGGTGGCGGCGCCTTGAAACCCACCCGCATCGAGGCGCACCTTCACCTGATATGTGCGTGTCGCGCTGCGGTTGGTGAAGAGCACGGCGGTCTTGCCGTCTTTGCGCACCACCGCGTGTGCTGTGATATCTGCCGGCTGCGTGCTC
Source organism: Paenalicyclobacillus cellulosilyticus (assembly GCF_014647315.1). Classification (GTDB taxonomy): domain Bacteria; phylum Bacillota; class Bacilli; order Alicyclobacillales; family Alicyclobacillaceae; genus Alicyclobacillus_J; species Alicyclobacillus_J cellulosilyticus. The sequence goes on along the minus strand of NZ_BMOY01000012.1, from coordinate 15,949 downwards.
TGCGCCCTGACCATCGTGTCCCCTGGCCGCTCAAACCGGTTGAGCAGCACCAAGGCGTAGTAAGTCGGATACGGCTCCTCCGTGACGTTGGCCAATACCCCGTAGTCTCCGCTCGAGCTGCCGTAGTTGTGCAGGTCCCACCAATCCACGTTGGCAACGCCACCCTCCAACCAACCGGTGAAGTCGTTGGCCAGAAACACGGCATTGACCATCCCGACAGACAGCTCGTTCGGACTGTTGGCCACCGAGTTCGTTTCCGTGACCAGGATCTGCAAATGCTTCCCAGCCGGACCCGCGTAGTCGCGGATCTGTTGTTTCAGCTGGGACACGATCCACGGGATCCTGTCCGTCGCCGCCAAGATGTCGGAAGCCGATCCCGGCAGTGCAAACGGGTACCAGTGCACAATGACGAAATCCGCTTTGCCGCCCGCAATCTTGAGCACGGTCGGGTTCCAATTCGGATCCTGACCGTCGCCCGGACAGGTCAACACCACGCCGACGCGAATGGTCGGATCCACCGCTTTCATGTCCTGGATGAATGTCAGCGCGTTTTTCGCATACGCGGCCGGGCCCTTCTCCTTGTGGCGGTCGACCTCCCAGCTGCCGTAGTTCTCGTTCCCAATCTCCCAGTATTGAACATGGTACTTCTTGGTCACATTCGCGTACTTGACCCATGCGGCAGCTTCCTTGGGGTCGCCGCCGTCCGAACCGTCTCGGTTCGATCCGTAGTTCACCGTGATGATGGGCTGCGCCCCCGCTTTGCGCGCCACGGTCATGAAGTTGTCAAACGTATCCTCCGGATACACGGCGAAGTTGCCGCCGCCCAGCGAGATGCTGCCGTCCTGCCAGTGATACGCGTCCGCCTCCGATCCGCCCGGGAAACGCAGCATCCGCACGCCCATGTTTTTGAGCAGCCCGGGCACGGCAGAATCGAGAAGGTCCCCGTCCCACACCGCGGTGTTCATCCCCCACGCGGTGGCCGGGAGGACGCCGATGGTTCGCTTCGTCCACACCGTGACGGTCGCCGCAGGGATCGCTTTCTTTTGCCGCGTGGCAGCATGCAGCGCGGCTTTCATCCCATGCGCCGGAACCGGTGCCCGCGCGTCCGCCGCACCCGCACCCAACACGCCGGACATCCACGCCGCCAACCCAGCCCATGCGGCCGCATTTCGCCACCAAACCGGTTTCATCGCCAAAAGACCCATTCCCCCTTGCCGCATGCGTCCGCCGCCGTCGCGGCCGCAGCCACCGCTATGAAAACGGTATCATTTTTATTATAGCGAAAGGAGTACACGTTCGCACAGACAACACGAGGGGTTCACCCGGCGCGCGCGAACGCACCGGACGCGCTCTGTCACAGCTCGTCCGTGTCGTCGGGATCCTGGCCCACGGCCGCCATCAGCGTGCGCCACTCCTCTTCCGTCAACGGCCGGTATTCCCCTGGCGCCAAGCGTTCGTCGAGCCAGAGCGGCCCCATCGCCATCCGCTTCAGGTAGACCACCCGCTTCCCCACCGCGGCGAACATGCGCTTGACCTGATGGTACTTGCCTTCGTAGATGGTCAATTCCACTTCCGACACGTCGCCTGCATGCAGGATGCGCAGTTCGCCAGGCTGCGTCACGTACCCGTCGTCCAGCGTCACGCCGCGGGCAAACACCGCCACGTCGCGGTCGCCGACCTGACCTTCGACACGCGCGTAATACACCTTCGGCACGTGACGGTGCGGCGATAACAGCCGGTGCGCCAACTGCCCGTCGTTGGTGAGGATGAGCAGTCCTTCGGTGTCCTTGTCCAACCGCCCCACCGGAAACGGCCGCAGCACCCTGTGTTCCTCCGCCAAAAGGTCCGTAACCACCGGATGACGCGCATCCGCCGTGGCGGTGATGACACCAGGCGGTTTGTTCATCATCAAATAGATGAAGCGCCGATAATCGACCGGCTCGCCGTCGACGAGAATGGAGACTTCCCATGGTACGACGCGCATTCCGGCGTCGGTCACTACGCGACCGTCGACGACCACCCGGCCGGCCCGGACCAGCTTCTTGATGTCTTTGCGCGAACCGATGCCCATGTGTGCCAAGACTTTGTCCAACCGCTCGCCGCCGGATGACATGTTTCCTTACGCCCCTATCCGTCCACCCATCGCCATCCGGGTGGATAGCCGTTTTTCAACCATGTGCCCGCCGCCTGCGCCCAGCCGAGCGCCAGCCCGTCCACGCACACCAGCACCCATCCCCGGCTGCACCCAGCCGGAGCGGGAATCGTCTCTCCGCGCAGGTAGCGCACCGACGTCTCCCACCCCTCATGCGCCATGGCGGTCAGGTCAAGGCGCGATGCGTCAGCCACCATCGCCTTCGGCAGACCCATGGCCAACGCCTGGCTCGGACGGAAGCGACGGGCGGTGATGGTGCCAAGCAACCAACCGGATCGCAGCACGCGCAAGCCTTGCAGATGGGGCAACTCACCGTGCTCCCAGAGGATGTGGCCGGACCGTTCGACGACGCGGCCGCCCGGCGGCAACGCACGCAACCAAGCGTCCGCTGCCCCGAAAACCTGGCTGCTCCAAGCCGCGACAGCGGACGCAACCTCCCGGCGCAGCCGTACGTCATGGCTGGCAGATTCAGGGCCCGGACGCGTGGTGATTTGATCCGCATCGCCGCGCGCACCACCGCGGCGAAGCAGAGCGGCGAAGTGCCCCTCGCCCGCCACCTGGTGCGGCCACAAGCGACGGGTGGCGAGGACCGTGAAATCCGAATGCTTGTCCGCAAATTGCGCCACTTGGAGTTCATTTTCTTCCTCCGCAAACGTACATGTGCTGTACACCAAGTGACCGCCCCGGCGCAGGCACAACGCCGCACCCGCCAAAATCTCCGCCTGTTGCCGCGCGTACGCGCTCACCCACTCCGGCCGCCATGACCGCGCCATCTCCGGCAACTTCCGGAACATCCCCTCACCGGAACAAGGCGCATCGACAAGGACGTGATCGAAGAACTCCGGAAATGCACGCGCGATGCGATCCGGTGTCTCGCAAAGGACCACCGCCTGGATGAGGCCGTACCGTTCCACGTTTTTCAGCAACGCCCGCGCCCGCTCCGGGTGAGGATCGTTGACCACCAACAGGCCGGTCCCCGCCAGCCTGCTGCCCAACTGGACGGACTTGCCTCCCGGTGCGGCGCACAGGTCGAGCACCCGCTCTCCATGGCGAACCGGCAACCATTCTGCCGGCAACATCGCCGACGGCTCCTGAATGTAGTATGCGCCCGCAAAATAGTACGGGTGTTTCGCCGGACGCACCACCTGCTCATCGTAGTACAGGCCATGGCGAGCCCACGGCACCGGTGGACCGATGCCGGGCAGACGGGCGGCAAGCTCCTCGGCCGCCATCCGCTGCGGAAGCACGTATAAACCTGTGGCACGCGGCGCATGGTAGGAGGCGAGAAACGCAGGAAAGTCCGGACCCAACTGGCGCTCCATGCGCGCGAGAAACGCCTCGGGCAACCACGCCAATCCGCATCCGCTCCTTCGGTCCAGTGCGGGGAGTGCCCGGGGCGGCCCCGGGTGCATCCCGCCATAAATAAGCGCGCCCCGCTGCCACAGGCGGGACGCGCCTCTGCGCGGGACCGGGGAGACCTCGCCTTCCCCCGCACCGCGCCTTCCGTCTATCGCCATCAGGGGACCGGACGGGCCCGGAGGGTCAATACTCGTCGCCGTACCAGCGCAACACCTCGTCGAGCGTAAGGCGCGGGCGCCGGTTTGTCCCGGTTTCGTTCAGCCTGTCGTGCCGGACGTTCCACTCCTGCCGGCTCTGGCGTGGGTGCGTTTTCTCCGCGGTCAACTGCCCGTCCTCGTGGTTCCAGTCATCCAAGGAAGCGCCAGGCACCGCGCGATCACGCAGGTCTTCCCGACCCGACGCGTGCGTTGTGTGCACGTCCGAGTACCTTGCGTCTTTCATGTCTGACACGGAAACCACCCCTTTTCGGCATTGTGCGCACCACACACGTACATAATACACCGATTGGGGCGGGAGGAACATCCTTTTTTGCAGAGATTTCGCGCCCGCGGAAGAGCGCGGCCGGAGAGAAGATGCACGGCCGTGGTGACGCGGTGTCCCGAGACCACGGAACGTCAGACGGCAAAGCCGCCGCTTGGCCAGCCGCACGCCGAGCGCAGGTACGCGACGCTCTGGTCGACACCCGCGCCTTCGTCGCCTGGCCCCTCGTACTCCAAGGATACTGCGCCGCGATATCCTGCGCGTGCCTTCTCGTGCAAAAGTTCCTTGAGCGGCACCTGACCTTCACCGCAGGCCGTTCCGATGTAACGCCGGCCATCGAGACCTGGCCAACCTTGCCCGTCCGTCACCTCCCGCACGTCCTTCACGTGCACGTGCACCACGTACGGAGCGAGCGCTTCCCAAGCCGAATACGGCGACTGGCCAACCAACAGGAAGTTGCCGCAATCAAAGGTGGACCCGAGTGCCGGACTCGCCACCGCCTCGAGGATCTGTCGCACCTGTTCCGCTTGACCCGCGAGCAGGCCGTGATTCTCCAGCGCGAGGCGTATGCCGCATCGTTCGGCGACACCTGCGGCTTCCCGCAGTCCCTCGACGACCCACGCGAACGCAGTCGCAAACTCGATGCCCGCTTTGAGATCCCCCGAAAACACCCGCACCACCGGTGCCTTCAGCGCCTGTGCGGTCTCGATGCCGTCCAGAACAGCTTGCAGCGCCTGCCGCCTGGCCTGTGCATCCGGAGCGGCAAAGTCGTTGCTCACCGCGTACGCGCCGACCTTAAGGCCAAGTTCAGCCAACCGGTGCTGCACCTGCGGCAGTTCGCTTGCCTTATCGCGCCAAAACACGTCGAGCAGTTCCACGACCCGGATCCCGCGCGCCGAACTTTCTCCCAGAAATTCGATCACGCTCATCTCGCCCTGGAAAAACCGGCGGTGAAAGCTCCACATACTCAAACACAAGTTCACGTTACTTCGCTCCCCCCTGTTCCATCATCGTCCAACAGAGCGCAGCCGCTCCGACCACGCCAGCCTCTTCGCGCAACGCCGCCGGCACAACCGCCACCGGATCGACCAGCGAACGGATGCCGGCGCCGCGGATGCGCGCCGCCACTGCGGCACAGAGCCACGGCTCATGCGCGACGATGCCCCCGCCCAGCACCACGATGGTCGGGTTGAAGATGTGGGCGATATTGATCACAGCGACCGCGAGTGCCTGCACCATTCGGTCGACGACCGCGACCGCCACCGGATCGCCCGACCGGTACCAGCGAAACACCATCTCCGCCGAGAGCGAGGCAGGATTTCGCGCAGACGGGTGCAGGGACGGTGCGCCATGACGAACCGAGCCCGGCGCGGCTGCGAGCGCCTCCCGCATGCGCTCGACGAGCCCCCTGCCCGACGCGTACGCCTCCAAGCAACCGCGGTGCCCGCAGTTGCACGAAGGACCGGCGAGATGGACCGACATGTGTCCGAGTTCGGCCGCGCCTCCCCACGCGCCGTGCAGCAGCCGGCCACCGGTGACCACTCCCCCGCCGATGCCCGTGCCGAGCGCCAGGCAGACGAAATTCTCGTGACCACGCGCCGCGCCAAACCATCCTTCTGCAAGGGCCATGGCGTTGACGTCGTTGTCCACCCACGCCGGCAAGCCGCAAGCCTGTTCCAGGTATTCCACAATCGGCACATCCGACCAGTTCGGGATATTGGGTGTGCCCGACCGGATGGTGCCGCGCCGGACGTCGACCTGGCCCGCCGCGCCAACCCCCACGCCGGCAGGCAGGCCGAGCCCGCGTGCCAGCGCTTCGGCCCGAAGTTCCTCCACCAGCGGCGGCAGCGCCGCCAGGATGGCTTCCTTGCCCGCGGCAGGTGTCGGGATGACCCGACGCGCCTGGATGCACCCCGTCGCGTCGACCAATCCCGCCGCAATTTTGGTCCCGCCGATGTCGATCCCGATGGCACATGGCGCAGCCGTCCCCGCTTGTGCCAAGGCGGCGGCATACATGCGGGTGATCTCCTGCGGACGGGTGATGGCCGACCCCACCACCACGGCCCAACACCCCAGTTCGATGCAGGTCCGCGCCTGCTCCGGCCGCTGAATGCGCCCTTCCGCAATCACGGGGACAGGCACCGCCTCCACCAGCCCGCGCAAGAGCGCGAAGTCCGGGCCGTCTCCGGACGGGCTGTACGGGGTGTAACCCGCCATGGTCGATGCAACCAGATCTGCACCTGCAGCCGCCGCAGCGACACCCTCATCCACGGTGGCGACGTCCGCCATGAGCAGCACATGTGGAAACGCTTGCTTCACACGGCGGAGGAACTCCGCTGCCGTAAGACCTTCCGGGCGCATGCGGCTTGTGGCGTCCACAGCCACCACGTCCGCGCCCGCCGCGACCACCTCCACCACCTCGCGCATGGTCGCCGTGATGTACACGTCCGAGCCCTCATAGCGTCGTTTCACGATCCCGATGACCGGCAGCCCGGTCGCCTCCTTGATGCGCCGGATGTCTTCCCCGCCGTTGGCGCGGATACCCACCGCACCGCCGAGTTTCGCGGCCATCGCCATGCGCGTCATCATGTCCGGACCGTAGAGGGGATCGCCCTCCGACGCTTGACAGGAGACAATCAGACCGCGATGAATTCGCTCGAGCACATGGCATGCATCATGCACCAACCCTCATCGCCTTCCCAAAGGTGTCGTCCCACGCATCCTCTTCGCACGCGAATAGAAATATCCTTTATAATGTTCGTGTTGATGGAATTCTTTTTTCATCGACGTCACAACAAATCCCCGACCAAGATCGGTCAGCCGCCCGGGATCCGGAACGAACCGCATGCATGCTGGCAAGAAAGGATGATCACCCATGCGTCATTCCCATGCGCGCATCGCCGTGTTTTCCGACATGCACTTCATGGCTTGGCAGGATACGCTTGCCCCGGTAGAATGGGTGGAACAACTGGAAGCCGACCTCGCCGACACGGCCGCCCTTGTACCCCAACTTTTCGTCTGCAACGGCGATCTCACCAACGGCAAGGCACGCGACTACGAGCTCGCGATGCGGACCATTCGCCGTCACCTTCCCCATACCCCATGCGTCTTCACCATGGGCAATCACGAATACTATGGATACTACGAGGACGTTCCGTTCGATTGGGACCTGGCCCAACACCGGTTTTTGCAGTACACCGGCATGCCCGGACTCCATCAAGTGCAGCAGCGCTTCGGCCTGACCCTGATCTTCCTGTCGACCGAAGGATACCAGCCGGATTGGCACGACGCCGGATTCCTCACCCAACAGACGCTGGCCTGGTTCGAAGCGCAGTTGCATGCATCCTCCCCTGGACCGGTGCTGGTTTGGTTTCATCAACCCATCGACGGTACGGTCGCCAAGTCAGAACATACCTGCCTGGTTTCCGAAGCATTGCGCACCATCCTTGCACGCCGGCCCGGAACGGTGTTCATCAGCGGCCACACCCATTGCCCCATGGACCGAGACGACCAATTCATCGTCGACGGCACGACGCTGTTCGTCGGCGGCGGCTGCGCGTTTGGCGACGCACCGCAGTCGCGCTGGATCGAGATCGCCGATGGCACCCTCACCTTTCGCATTCGCGATCACGCCTCCCGTTCGTGGCTTGCCCCATGGACAAAGATTGCGCGTTGGGAAAACGGGCGCTGGCACGTGGTATGACAGCGTACGCCATCCTGCCCCCTCCTCGAACCTCTGTGGCTTTCTCTGCGGGGAGGGAGCACCGTGTGGTACGGTCAATGGTTCGTCCAGGTTTCAGTACAGCTTGTCCAGCACGGCCTTGGCAGTCTGTTCCATCGCCTGCACCGCGCGATCACCAAGACGGGTGGAAACGATGGTGGACAGGATGTCGAGGACGTGGATCTGGACAAGTTTCGATGCAAACGCCCCGCCCTGCAGGGGAGACTCTTTCGCAGCCGCCAACAACACCACGTCAGCCAGGCTGGTGATGGGTGCGCGCGCATGGCTGGTCAGGCAGATGATGCAGGCACCCTGGCTTTTGGCGATGCGCACCGCGTCCACCAGATCCTTCGTGCTCCCGGAGGTCGAGATGCCAAACACCACGTCTTCCGGCGTCACCAACGCACACTGCATCGCGATGACATGCGCGTCCGTCGCGACGTGGGCATCGAACCCGAGCCGCATGAACCGGTACTGTGCGTCACAGGCGGTGATCCCGGAAGACCCAACGCCAAAAAAGTACAGCCTGCGACCGCGCATCAAGGCATCACTCGCCCGCGCCAAGGCTTCCGGTTGCAGCAGGCGAATGGAGTCGTCGAGCGCCTGCGTGTTATGGGCGGTGACTTTCTGCACAATCAGATCCACCCCGTCAGACGGCTCAATCTTGCCCATCACCTGTTGCCGTGGGCTGACCAGGTCTTGCGCCACCGCCAACTTGAACTCCTGAAAACCGCGAAACCCAAGCTTGCGGCAAAAGCGGATGATGGTGGTCTCCCCGACCCCTGCCATCTCCGCCAGATCCGTGATGGAGGAGTACATCACGGCCTCCGTATTGGCCAACACCGCGTCGGCCACCTTCTGCTCCGCCTTCGAAAACGAAGGGTAAAGCGTGTTGATGGTCAGCAAAGGATTGGACTCATGGATGGCTTTGGCCACAATCAAGCCCCCGCTTCTCTCCGCAAGCGTGACACCGGTTTCACGCTGCGGCGGTATCCACCATCATGGGTTAGGCATGGTGGCAGGCAACACATTGCCCGGATGCCACCTCACGCAATTCGGGCCGCTCGGCACGACACCGCTCCGACACCAGAGGACAACGCGTCTGATATGCACACCCTGGTGGCAACCGCAGTGGAGACGGCCGTTCACCAGCCAAAGACGATAAGTCTGGCAACGGTGTCACACCGCGATCCGTGAAGGAAGGGATCGAAGCGATGAGCGAACGCGTGTATGGGTGTGACGGCGAGTGCAACACATCGTCCGTCTTCCCATATTCCACAATCCGTCCCATGTACATGACCGCGGTCATCTCACACAGCAAGCGAATGACCGCCAGGTTGTGCGAGATGAACAAGTAGGTCAGACCCATCTCGTCTTTCAACTGCTGCAATAAGTTTAAAATTTGGGCCTGCACCGACACATCGAGACTCGACACCGCTTCGTCCAGTACGACAGCCTGCGGAGACAACGCGAGCGCCCTCGCGATGGCCACCCGCTGTTGTTGGCCGCCGCTCAATTCATGAGGGTAAGCGTAAAAATGGTATGTCGACAACCCAACACGTTCCATCAATTCCATCGCACGTTGCATCCGTTCCTGCGCGCGCCCAACCTTGTGAACCCGCAAAGGTTCCATGATGTTTTGTCCGACCGTGAGGTTGGGAAAGAGGGAACTGTAAGGGTCTTGGGCAACGAATTGAATCAGCCTGCGGTGCGGTTTCAAGCGGCGCTCCGACAATCTTGTGACCTCGACCCCGTTTAACCACACGCGTCCGCTCGTGGGCCGCTCCAACATGAGGAGGATGCGTACCAACGTCGTTTTTCCGCTCCCGCTTTCCCCGACCAATCCTAAGCTTGTACCTTGTTCCAATCGCAACGAGATATGGTCGCACGCAACCAATGATCCTTTTGGGGTCCGAAAGACTTTGACCAAGTTTTCCATCCGCGCCAACTCCGTGGCCTGCCGCGGTCTCGTCATGGCCATACCTGCGTCACCTCCTCCTCAGCAAGCCAGCAGGCGGCGCGGTGACCGGACCCTACATGGATCATGGGGGGCCTTTGCGCACACCTTGACATCCGATGCGCACAGCGGTCTGCAAACACACAGCCTTCGGGAAGACCGCGCGCCGTGTCAAGCGGCTGCCCAGGGATGAATGGCAAGGGGGTTCTCGGGCCATCGAGCCTCGGGATGGAACCCAGCAAACCACGCAAGTATGGATGCGCCTTCCGCTGGGTCAATTCGGCAGCCGGGAGATGTTCTAAGATGAAACCACCATACATCACATAAATCTCTTCCGCCACTTGTGCAGCGACGGCCAGGTCGTGGGTGATAAACACGAGCGCCATCCCCAGTTCCCTCTGCAAACGCTTCAACAACACCAAGACTTCCGCCTGGACGGTCACATCGAGCGCTGTTGTCGGCTCATCTGCGATCAACAGTTTCGGACGCGTCATCAACGCCATCGCGATCATCACGCGCTGCAATTGACCTCCGCTCAACTCGAACGGATAGAGACGAAGACGTTGTTCGGGATCCGGGATGCCCACTTGCTCCAGGAGCTGAACAGCCTGTCGGCGTGCCGCGCTTGCAGAAGCGATGCGGTGGAAGAGCACCGGCTCAATCATCTGTTCACCGATGGTCTTTGTCGGGTTCAAGTACGACGACGGATTCTGAAAGATCATGCCCATAGCCCTGCCCCGGATCTGACGCATTGCCCTTTCCGGAAGCGCAAGCAGGTCTTGTCCGTCCCATTCGATGCGACCGCTGACGTGGGCCCGTCTTCCCAACAGACGCATCACCGCCATCATCACGGTGCTCTTGCCACTACCGCTCTCGCCTACGATGGCGACGGCACGACCGGCATCCACACATAAATCCACTCCATTGACGGCGTGCACCACGGTGCGGTCTGCGTGGAAGGTCACCTTCAGGTCAGAGATGTTGAGCAACGGCGCCATGTCGCTTCATCCCCCCTTTCGCAGATCAACTGGCGGATTACGATCTCGCTTTCGTGTCGAACGCGTCCCGGATACCGTCACCTAGAAAGGTAAAGCCGAGCAGCGTCAATGCGAACACCACCGCCGGTCCGAGCAATAGATAGGGATAAGAGAACATCGCTTGTTGTCCTTCAGAAATGAGGGTACCGAGATCGGGCGTGGGGGGTTCGATACCCAGGCCAATCAAACTCAAGCCAGCTTCCGTCATCATGTTTCCAGGAATGCCGAACGTGATGGCGACCACGACAGGTCCCATCGCGTTCGGCAAGATGTACCGGCGGATGATGGTGAAGGTGGAAGCCCCCATACTGCGCGCTGCGTCGATGTATCCCATCTGCCGGATCGTCAACGCCTGACTGCGCACGATGCGCGCCATCCCGACCCAACTGGTCGCGGAGACCGCAATCAGGATAACCCATAACCCATGCCCCAGGATCACCACCAGGATGATGCTGAAGAGAAGACTGGGCAGCGCGTACACACTGTCCACAAACCGCATCAGCAGGTTGTCTATCCAACCGCCTTTGTACCCCGCCCATGCACCGATCAATACGCCGACGGTCAGTTCCACAACTTCCGCTCCAAAACCCACGATGCAGGCGCTGCGCAGCGCCCAGATGATGCGCGAGAGCATGTCGCGGCCCAGTCCGTCTGTGCCCAGCCAATGACGCCAACTCGGACCTTGGTATGTCGCCATAAAATCGGATTGCTGATAATCATAAGGTGCAAGCCAACCCGCGCATAACGCCACCAAGACGACCACGGCCACCATCGTGCCTCCGACGACGGCCGTGCGGTTATGACGCAACCTGAACCACATGCGCAGCCAAGGCGAACGACGTGGTATGCGGACGTTGGCAACGGTCTCGATGCGCGCAGCCATGAAGCGGTTCACCGTCCCTCTGCGTATCCGCGCTTGCGGATCCGCGGGTCGAGAATGCCGTACAACAGGTCGACCAACAGGTTCATCAACATGATCACGACCGAATAGAGCAGCGTCGAGTCCATTATCAACGGATAATCACGCCTTGAGGCCGCGGTGGCAAACACCTGACCCATACCGGGCAATCCGAACATACTTTCAATCAACACGGTTCCCATCATCAACCCGGCGATGTGCGGTCCCACCACCGTCACCAACGGGATGAGCGAGTTTTTCAGTGCGTGGCGTAAGATGGCGTCGCGCAGTCCCCCGCCTTTTGCGTACACGGCCACGATGTATTCAGCGTGCAATGACTGGATGATGCTGTTGCGCATGTAGCGAGAAAGGGAACCTATCATCGGGATCGCCAAAGATAAGACGGGAAGGACGTAATAGCGAGGACCCTGAAAGCCGATGACCGGCAACCAGTGCAGCCAGACACCGAACACGAGCGCAAGCAACACGGCCACCACGTACGCCGGAATGGCCGTCCCCAACGTGGCGACAAACATGGTGCTCGCGTCCAACCACGAGTGCTCGCGGATGGCCGCCATGACGCCCGCCGCGATGGAAACCACAACCGCAAGTGCGACAGAAAGGATGGCGATGCTGAAGGAGACAGGAAACGTACGCGCGATGAGCTGCAGCGTCGGGGTCGTCGGAAACTCCATGGAGTATCCAAAATGCAGGGTCAGGAACCCCCACACATAGCTCCAATACTGCACGTACCAAGGCGCATCCAAGTGGTATTGAGCAACAAGGGCGCGCATCAATTCCGGTGAAACATTGATAGACTGCGCGGCTGCATTCACGCCGCCCACCGTGAGGTTCAACTCCAAGAAACTTCCCGGCGCGGCTTTCATCAGCCAGAATGTGATGATACTCACCAAGAAAAAGGAGATGATCATGTAACCGACACGCTGAGCGACGAAGCGAAGCAATGCGGCTCGCACCTCCTGGCGCGAAGGGCGGAGGACGTTCCTCCGAACCTCCGCCCTTGTCACCTCACTGACGCGTAATGTCGTTCAACCAAATCGGAGGTACCGTCAGCAGGAAATCATTCGGGGTGTAACCCTTCACGTCAGACCGAATGAGCACTGGCTCCAACGGGGTGTAGATGGGAAACTCGAACACGTTCTGTTCATGTTTCAAATAGAATTCCTTCATCAAGTTGTCGTCATTCGTTTGATACGCCTTGACGCCGGTGTTGATCCAATCAAGTACGTTCTTTGGTAAATACTTCTTGTACAACGCCGCCTCCTTCTTTGCCCGCACCGTGGGATCGAGGCTTTGATTCGTATCGAGTTGATGCACCTGTTGATATACGTCGGGCGGCAGATAACCCCAATACAGCGAATGATACTGGGTGCCCAGGTACTGATCGAGGGATTGCGGCAGAAGCAATTGTGGATACTTGAAATTGCCTGAAGACTGCACCACCCCGACCTCGTTGGCAGGAAGCTGTTGACCAATCGTGCTGTAGAACTGTCCCGCTTCTTCCCCATCATACTTCACGTTGATATGGAGGTTGTTCTCCCACATCTGCTGGACGGCCTGCGCCACAACGTCGGGTTGGCCAACTTGCGGCACACGGATGACGAGCGTCGGAAATCCTTTGCCGTTCGGAAACCCTGCCTGAGCCAGCAGTTTACGTGCCTGAGCCGGGTCGTACGGTACCGCCCCCTGCGTGATCCAGGGATCAAGCCACGTGGGACAAAAATACTCATAAGCCGGTACTGCTGCACCTTGCAATACCTTCTCCGCGATGGTCTTACGATCAATGGCCATCATCAGCGCTTTACGCACGAGTGGATTCTGCAAGGTGGTGTTCTGGGACGGCGCGATTTGCAGGGTGTATTGCACCGATGTCGGGAAGAAATGCAAGTCTTTGCTCAGCGAAGGATCGGCCTTTACCGCCGGGATATCGGTGGACTGCAGCAACGCTGCGTCGAGTTGCCCGCTCTTATAAGCAAGGAGCGCATTTTGGCTGGCAGAATAAAGGAATACAATTTGCTTCAGATTCACTTTACCGTAATAATACGGATTTGGCACAAGGACGGCCTGTGTTTTGGGCGTATAGCTCTTGAGCATATACGGACCGTCCGAGACGATCTTGTCGGCCTGCATCCAGTCGTTTTTGAACATGTGGACTTTTGGATCGAGCGGCGCCGACCAAATTTCCGTAGGTAGCGTGAGGTCTCGGATCAGGTTGGGATCAGGACGCTCAAGCTTGACCTGGAACGTATAGTCGTCCAGCGCTTTCACGCCGAGCGATTGAGGAAGTTTTTCCCCTGCACGGATGGCTGCCCCGTTGACTACGGGCACTTCATTGGTCAATGCGGACGATCCACCGTCACGTACAGCCGTCGACGGACTGTACGCGCGTTGCCAACTGTAGACAAAGCATTGCGCGGTGACCGGATCCCCGTTGGAAAACTTGGCGTTTTTCCGTAGGTGAAATGTCCACGTCTTATAGTCTTTGCTGTGCGTCCAACTGACTGCGATCCCCGGCCTTGGCCCCTTTGGGCCAGGTTTGACCAAGCCCTCGAAGATGCCAATCGAATCCTGGTACGCTTCCCAAGAAATGATGCCCGGATCAAATCCGTGTCCATCATCGATGATGTACATGGCGAAACTCGTTTTGTCGTCTGCGCTCGCGGCTGCTGTCACAGGCAGGGCAAACACCGCGCCGGTCATGGACGAAACTGCAGCCAAGCCAACCGCCCATGTGGCACGCTTCTTACGATTCGCCATCATTTGTTCCCCCTCCTCGTCGAATCAAGGAGAAATTTATCTCCTTTTGATATCAATAAGACGGATATATTCTCCTGATAGAAAGGTTAGTCGAGAAGCGCATGTTTGTCAATGCAAAAGCCACGCGATACACGTAATCTTCAATAACCATTCATCAAAACAAAAAACATCCCCGGTCACCCGACCAGGGATATGATACCAAGCACCAATTCCACCATGGCGATCAAGATGCCGAAACCTATCAATATGCGCCCGGCGTTCCGGGGCCACAGCGGGCTGTTGCGATGGTACAAAGGCCTCTCCATGCGTTTCCCCCCACAGTACCTGACCACGCGGCCGCAAAGGCCGGCGAGCGAAAAAGCCGCCAGACGTCTTTCATCCGCGCGGTCCCGGCTTATCTTTCTCCCCCTCCGTCGCCACAGCATGCCAAGCCCGCCGCAGCGACCCAGCCGTAGTATACCGCCCGCCTCATTCGGCGTCCAGATTCTGATATCCCCAAGCAGGGCTCGGCCGCCGGCCTGCGCGCAAGCGCCTCTTCGCAAATGCTGCAAAATGAATCAAATTGCCGCTGAGCAAGCCTAGGAACAGATACGACAATTCCGCCGGAAAGACAAGGTAGATGAGTGCGCTCGCAAGCCCCACCTGAGGCAACGCCAGGCGGTCTCGTACGAGATCCCATTCTTTCTTGCCCAATCACCGAGTTTCATGGAGACAAAATACACCAATTGTGCATCATTGTCCATCATTTAAGGAGCAGTTCTTAACCCTTGGGGTGTTGGGGCTTGGCCGCTCGTAGCCCCCCGATGTACACACCGCCATGTCCGTCGAAACAAGCTCAAAAAATCCTCGAAACCTCGTTTCAAGCCAAATTCAATTTGTGTCGCCTATGTTGAGATTGTGGGACGCACCCGGCCGGTGGAACGGTGGGTGTGAGGAAATGAAAGGAGGTTACGATGATGCGGTGGAAGACACACGCGTTGTTTGCCGCAGCCGTGCTCACCGTCGGCACATGGGGCACGGTCACCTCGATGGCGCACACGAAGGGAAACCATCATGCGGCTGCGCAGCAAGCTGTATCTGAGACGGCTGCGCCATCTTCACAACGCACGTTCGCACACCATGGACCAGGGTTGGATATGGGCGATGTCGGCGACGAGATTGCAAACATTCTCGGCATCGACCGAGCCACGCTGCGGTCCGACCTTGCGGCAGGCCAAACCATCGCCCAAATCGCACAGTCGAAAGGCATCTCCGAGCAGACGCTCATCACCGATCTCGAAGCTTGGATGAAGCAGACCTTGGACCAAGCTGTACAAAGCGGCAAACTGAACGCAGCGAACGAACAAGCGCTTCTGCAAAAGTTTGCAACCCGTGTGCAGCAGTTCATCGAAGGCAAGCTGCCACTCGGATTCCATGAAAAGCAAGCCCGCGGCATCCTGCAGCTGGCTGCGCAAGCCATCGGGATCGACGTGCAAACCTTGGTGCAAGACCTCGAACTCAAGTTTGACAGTTAGACCCCCTGGGTCGAGGGTACGAACCGCGCTACGGCGCGGTTTTTTCGCCGTTC